>JBFWPT010000008.1:0-94196 GCA_050249835.1 Thermoleophilia bacterium | reverse complement strand
CGCACGGCGGCGAGCACCTCCGCGCGCGCCGGACGGCCCCGCTCCCGCAGGCGCGCGAGGCGCCGGTCGCGGGGACTCCGCATCGGTCGGGCTAGGCGGCCACCCCGTCGCGGTGGACGCGGTCGTACAGCGTCCCCCGCTCGGCCGGGCGCTTGCCGCCGGCGGTGATGAGGTTGCGCATCCGCTCCTCGGACAGGCCGAGGGGCGTCTGGACCGTGGTGGCGTGGGCGATGCGCTCCTCGGTGAGCGTGCCCGAGAGGTCGTCCAGGCCGAAGGTCAGGGCCTCGGAGGTGACCTCCTCGCCCAGCATGACCCAGTGGCCCTTGATGTGCGGGAAGTTGTCGAGGAAGAGGCGCGCCGTGGCGATCGTGCGCAGCTTCTCCTCGCGCGACGGGCCCGGCAGGTACGCGAAGTCCGTGTTCCCCGGCAGGAAGGGGAGCGGGATGAACGCCTGGAAGCCGTTCGTGTCGTCCTGCAGCTCGCGCAGCTCGCGCATGTGGTCCACCTGCTCCTCGGGCGTCTCGAAGTGCCCGAACAGCAGCGTCGCGTTGGTCCGCAGGCCCTGGCCGTGCGCCTCGCGGTGGACGGCGAGCCAGACCTCCGACGGGACCTTGCGGTCGGCGATGATCTTCCGCACGCGCTTGGAGAACACCTCGGCCCCGCCGCCCGGCATGGTGTCGTGGCCGGCGGCGCGCAGGCGCTGGAGCGCCTCGGCGTGCGAGACCTTGGACACCCGGGCGATGAAGTCCACCTCGACGGCGGTGAGGGCCGTGAGCGAGACGTGCGGCAGGCTCGCCTTCAGCTCGGAGAAGAGCTCCTCGTAGTACGGGAGGTCGTACTCCTTGGTCATGCCGCCCACGATGTGCAGCTCCGTGATGCCGAGCTCGGAGAGCTGCGCGGCCCGGTCGACGAGCTGGTCGACGCTGTAGGCGTAGGCGCGCTCGTCCTTCTCGGTCCACACGGCGAACGCGCAGAACCCGCACCCGACGACGCAGATGTTGGTCGGGTTGAGGTGCGCGTTGACGTTGTAGGTGATCTCGTCGCCGTACCGGCGACGGACCACGGCGTCCGCGGCGGCGCCGAGATCCTCCAGCGGCGCCTCGTGGTAGAGGGTGACGGCCTCGTCCGGCGTGATGCGCTCGCCGTCGGCCGCGCGCGAGAGGATGGCGTCGATCATCCCGGCCAGATTACCAGGGGCCTCCGACACGGTGATCGGACAGCCGTCCCGCGCTTGTGCACCGTCCCGGAAGTCCCGCGGTGTTTCGCGGCTGCATCGCTCGCGACAACCCATACGGCACTTCCGGGACGATGCACTAGTCTGGCGGGGTGGCAGAGCACGCGCTGAAGGAGTGGGCCGTGGCGGTCGCGGCCCTCGCCGCGGGCGACCAGGTGCTGATCGTCCGCAAGGGCGGCATCGGGGAGAAGCGCTTCGAGCTCCCGCACCCGGCCTTCTACCTCTTCCCCACCTACGCGCACCAGCGGCCCGAGCTCGTGAAGCCGGCCGCCCGCGAGCGGTTCGCCGACCCGCTGGCGCAGCGCGAGGACCCGGAGAAGCTGCCGCTCGCGGTCTACGCCGAGCTGGTCGGGGCGCACCCGATCGCCGATCCGGACGCGCTCGCGGCCATGGACCACCTGCACGTCCTCACCGCGGACTACGCCGAGGAGCGCCTGCGCTGGCGGCGCAAGCACCCGCTCTGGGCGGCCGTGCTGCGGGTCTGGATCGTGGAGGACCCGCCGGTGCTCGACGCCTTGGAGCACGGCGGCTGCGTGAGCTGGGTGGACCTGCCGGAGTCGATCGGCGCGCCGGGCGCGATGCGGCCCGCGCTGGACGACGAGGCGTTCGCCCGCGCGTCGGCCGAGGTGGAGGCCGCCCTCGCCGCGGCCGGGGTGACCGGGTGAGCCTGGTGCACGTCCTGGTCTGCCGGGGCCCGGACTGCCTCTCGCGCGGCGCGCAGGACGTCTACACCGCGCTGGCGGCCGAGACGCACCGGCTGGGCCTGTCCGACGAGGAGGTCGTCCAGAGCGTGTGCGGCTGCGTCGGCCCGGTCTGCGGGGCGGGGCCGGTCGTCTGCTGCTACCCGACGGGCGCCTGGTACACCGGCGTGACGCCGGACGACGTGCCCGAGATCGTCCAACACGACATCGCCGGCGGCCGGGTCGTCGAGCGCCTGGAGGCGCGCCGGGTGGAGGGAGCCGCATGAGCCACGCCGAGGCCTTCGACGGCCTGCTCGCCGAGCAGCCGGCGGACTGGGCGTTCTTCGACGTCTACGTGACCCTCGACGACGCCAAGCGGCTCGCCGAGGCGCGGGTGGCCCTGGCACGCGCCAACGCTCGCCCCCAGAAGGGCCCCGGCGAGCACGACTTCGAGATCACGGTGGCGAACACCCACGGCCACGGCGCCCGCGCCGGCGTGGTCCGGTCGGCCCTGCGCACGCTCGACGGCCTCGCGATCACGGGGCGCACCTGGGCGGGCGTCACGCGCTCGACGCTGCGCCCCGCGCCGCCGCACCGCTACGGCCCGTAGGGGCCCCGGATGCTGCGCGACGAGGAGGACCTCCAGCTCCTGGCCGAGCTCGCGGGGGTGCTGGACCAGACCGTGACCGCCGCGGGCCTGTCGGCGGGCTCCTACCTGGTGCTGCGCGAGCTGGTGGCCACCCCCGGGCCGAACGCCGTCACCGCCCTCGCCGAGCGCCTGAACGCGACGCCGGACGAGGTCGCGCCCCTCTGCTCGCGCCTCATCGACCTGCGCATGGCCGCCGTGACGGGCTCGGGGATCGAGATCACCGAGAACGGCCTCGGGAAGGCGGCGACGATCGAGCGCGACGCCAACGAGGCGATGCGCGCCTACGTCATGGACCGCCCGCACACCGCCACCGTGTACGGCCTGGTGGCGTCGATGCAGAGCGGCCGCTTCACCGTCGAGGACCTCCTCGAGTTCCTCGCCGAGGGCCCCACCACCGAGGACGAGGGGTGAGCCACCCGCGGGACATCGTCCCGCTCGTCATGGTGGCCGCGATCGTCGTGCTGATCGTCGTCCTGATCGTGCTGAAGAACCGCGCCAACCGGCGCCGCGCGGACGAGGCCCGCGCCCGTGGCGAGGACCCCTGGTCGGACTAGTAGCGGAGGGCGCTCTCGCCGAGCGCCGACCATACGTCGAGCTTCGTGCGGACCCGCTTGATGACCTCGTCGGTGAACTCGTCCATCGCGGCGCCCCCGCCGAGGTCGGCGGTGCGGATGCCCTCGGCGATCGCCTCGAGCGCGCCCTCGTAGATCGCCCGGGAGACGACCGGCGCCTGACCGTCGCCCATGTACGGGATCACCGAGGCGCCCGCGAGGATCATGGCGAGCGGGTTGGCGACGTTCTTGCCCTGGAGGGTCGGGGCCGTCCCGTGGGGCGCCTCGGCCATGACGGCGCTGGCGGCGAAGGACTCGTCGAACGCCAGGAGCTGCGACTCGGCGCCCGCGATGGAGCCGAAGAGCTGCAGGATCATGTCCGACAGGCAGTCGCCGTCCCGGTTGAGGGCGGGGACCACGAGCGCGTCGCCGGAGTGGCTCACGAGGGCCGCGTAGAGCGCGTCGATGAGGATCGGCTTGTAACGGACGTCCGGGTGGCGCTCCGCGGCGGCGTCGAGCTCCTCCTTGAGCATGCCCTCGTACACCGGCGACACGGTCCACTTGGGCCCGCCGAAGACCGTCGCGTGCATCCGCCGGGCCTGCTGGAAGGCGAACTCGGCGACCGCGCGGCAGGTGCGCCGGGAGATGCGCTCGACGCGCCAGGCGAGCTCGTCGTCGCCCTCCCCCTCCCGGTACTCGCGGGCGTTGTAGGCGTCGTCGACCGCCATCCGCACCACCGAGATCGGCGCGTGGATGCCGCCCAGCGGGCGGACGCCGGAGAGCCGGCGGCCGGTCCGGATGATGACCTTGCCGCCGATCGCCTCGCGCAGCAGCGCGTTGGGGCTGCCGACGTCGCCGGCGCCCTCGGGCGTGATCGTCGCGGCCTTCAGCCCGAAGCCGTGGCGCAGGGTCGCCTCGGCCGCCTCGAACACCACGGCGTTGCGGGTGGCGCGCCGGTTCTCGAGCGACAGGTCGTAGCGCTCGAAGGAGAGGGGCAGCCCGGTCACCTCGGGGTCCAGCACGCGGAGCGCCTCCTCCAGCAGCTCCTGGCCGGTCTGGTCCCCCTCCATCACCACCAGGGTGCGCGGCTCCACGGGGGCGAGTATAGACGCGGCCCTAGGGGGCCCCGGGGTCCTGCTCCTCCATGGCGTAGAGGCGCACGCCGGGCTCCTTGCCGAGGCGCGCGGTCAGCTCGGCGAGCACCTCCCGCACCTCCGCCCGGCCGGCGTACGCCGCGGCGTCGGCGGGGTCGTCCCACTCGGCCAGGCAGCCGTACTCGCCGCGCTCGGGGGCGGCGAACAGCACGTGCCGGCGGGCGCCGCCCGCCGCCGCGGCCAGGCGCGCGGCGATCGCCCGCGCCTCCTCCAGGGTCCCGGGCCCGAGCCGGAACGCGATCTCGGTGCCGTGGAGGCTCACGGCGCAGGCGGCACGGTCAGCCGCGTGAGGTGGGCGGCGGCCATCTCGTCGGCGCCCTCCCGGCAGTCCGGGAGCGCGGCGGCGAGGTCGTCGGCCAGGCGGCGTCCCGCCCCGGCCCGCCCGGCGGCCCGCTCCAGGTCCCCGAGGGCCTGGAGGAGGTCGGCGTCGAGGGTGTCCTGCACGGCCACGAGCGGCTCGGAGAGGCGCACGAACCGCGCGTACGCGCCCACCAGGCGCTCCTGGAGGGCGACCCCCCGGTCGAGGTCCGGCATCGAGGCGAGCGCCCGCATCGGCTCCTCCCGCCAGGCCACGAGGTCGAGGGCCCGCGCGGCCACGGCCCCCACCGGAGCCAGCACCCCCTCGGGGTCCCGCCCCAGGGCCAGCACTCGCCCGGCGGCGGCGGCCAGCTCGCGCAGCGCGTCCGGGTCCACGAGGCCCTCGACGTGCTCCCACAGCAGGCTCGCCTGGGCGGCCTCGCGTGCCCGCGCCCCGTCCCGCTCGGCGCCGAGGTCCCCGGACAGGCAGAGGAAGGCCGGGCCGTCGAAGGCGGCCACGTACCCCCGGCGGCCGGGGGCGGTCTCCACCGCGCGCACGCCGAGCGGCTCGCGGCCCGCGAGGTCCCCGGCGGCCGCGCGGGCGCGCCCCAGGTCGCCCACGAGGGCGGCGAGGAGGTCGTCGGGGGGCGCGCCGGTCACGGCGGAAGGGTTGCAGACCGGGCGGGGGGAGCGCCGGGCCGCACGCGTACACTCGGCCGATGCCCGCGGCCGCCGCATGCCCTCCCCCGCCCCCGCCCCCGCTCGCCCTGCCGGGCCTCGCCGGCCTCGCCGACGCCCTGGAGCGCGCGCTCGCCCGGCGCACGCCCCGCGCCGAGCCCGGGCCGGGCCGCCGCGCCGCCGTGCTCGCCGTCCTCTACGAGCAGGACGGCGCGCCGCACCTGCTGCTGACCAAGCGCGCCGACGACCTGCCGTCCCACCCCGGGCAGATCTCGCTGCCGGGGGGCGTCATCGAGGCGGACGACCCGTCGCCGCGCGACGCCGCCCTGCGCGAGACCGAGGAGGAGGTCGGCATCCCCCGCGCGGCGCTCCGCGTGATCGGCGAGCTGGACGACGTCCACACGATGGCGTCCAACTTCATCATCCGGCCGTTCGTCGCCGTGCTGGCGGCGCCGATGGCGGCCGTGCCGAGCGACCGCGAGGTGGCGCGGATCCTCCACGTCCCCGTGGCCGACCTGCTCGCCGCCGACGCCGCCCTGCCGCCGGATCCCGCGCCGCTCGAGCTGCGCTACCCGCTCGCCGGGGAGGACGTCTGGGGCGCCACCGCCCGGATCCTGCGGATCCTGAGCCGGGTGGCGCGCTGCGCCCTCAGCCCTGCGGCTCCAGAGGGGGGAAGCGAAGGGGCAAGTCCGGGTCGGTGACGCCGCCCTCCTCGCCCTCGTGACCGAGGCGGTCGAGCCGCGCCAGGTGGCGCTCCAGCTCGGCCTGGCGGGGGTGGTCCGGCGGCAGCGCGTCGGCGTACTGCTGCACGCGCGACCGGATCTGGAAGGCGAAGTGCGGGGTGGCCGCGCCGACGAGCTGCGCGAGCTCGTCCTCGTCGGGCACCGGGTGGACGTGCTGGAAGACCGGCATGGCGGGAGGGTACCAGCGGCCGCGGCGTGGGTACGATGCGCCATGGGCGGCATGCGGAGGGCGCTGCTGGGCCTGTGGCTGGAGGTCCGGGTCATCCCGGTCCTGCAGTGGTCGTTCACGGCCATCACGCTGGGGACGGCGCTCGCCTGGGCCGACGGCGGCGGGGTGTCGGTGCCCGGCTACCTCGTGGCCGTGACGATCGGCGTGCTGCTGCAGGGCCTCGTCGCGCACGCCGTCAACGAGATCGCCGACTGGCGCTCCGGCACGGACCGCGACCCCGCGCCGCGGGTCATCAGCGGCGGATCGAAGGTGATCGCCTCCGGCCTGCTCGGCCCGCGCGCCCTGGCGGTCGTGGCCGTCGCGGCCGGCGCGGCCGCGGCCGCGCTCGGGGTGGCCGCCGCGGCCCGGTGGGGCTGGGTGCTGCTGCTCTACGGCGCCGGCGGCCTCGCCGGCGCGGTGCTCTACACGCTGCCGCCCGTGCGGGCCGCGTACCACCCCTTCGGCGGCGAGGCGATCGCGTTCGCCTGCGTCTGGGGGTGCACGACCGGCGCCTACCTGCTCCAGCGCGGCACGCTCAGCGGCGGCGTCGCGCTGGCCGGGCTCGCCTACGCCGCCTCCTGCGTCGCGATGCTGATGATGCACCACTACCTCGACCGCGCCCCGGACAGCCGCGCGGTGCCCCCCAAGACGACCACGATCGTCCACCTGGGGCCGTCCGGGCGGCGCTATGCGGTCGCCTGGGCGCTGATCGCCCTGGCCGGTGCCGGGCTGGCGACGGCCCTCGTCGACCCGGCGTTCGCCGTGGCCGCCGCGGCCTCGGCAGCCGCCCTCGTCCCCCACCTGTCGGCCGACCCGGACGACCCCGCGTCGGTCACGCGCAACGAGCTGGCCGTGATCCTCCTGGGGATGGCGGGCGGGCTCGGCACGGCCGCCGTCCTCGCGCCCCCGATGGCGTGGGCGCTGCTGCCGGTGGTAGTGCTCGTGCCCCTGGAGCTGCGCCTCGCCGGCGCCGCCCACCGCGACCTCATGACGGCCCGCGCCGCGGCCGCCGCGGCGGCCTCCCGCCGGCCGTGAGGTCCCCGCGACCTTCCCGCTCCGAGCGATCTTCCGCGCCCCCGGCGGGACGGCCCCGCGGGGTGGCCTGGGTTATCATCTGGCGCCACGAACGACGGGTTGGACGCACGCTTCGATGGCGATGAGAGACGACGACAAGCTGGTCCGCCAGCTCTCCCTGGTGGCCTTCCTCATGTCGCAGCAGCGACCGGTCACGGCCGACGAGATCCACGAGGCCGTGGAGGGCTACGGCGGCATGACCGAGCAGGCCTTCCTGCGCCGGTTCTACGCCGACCGCGCCGAGATCGAGGCCATGGGGCTGCGCCTCGCGGTGGAGCGTCCGGGCGACGACCCCTTCCAGGGCGACCTCTACGCGCTGCCGCCCGAGAACTACTACCTCCCGGAGCTCGACTTCGACGAGGCCGAGCTCTCCGCGCTCCAGACGTGCCTGTACCTCCTGGAGGGCCAGTTCGCCTACGCCGAGCCGCTGCGCCTGGCGCTGCAGCACCTCACGCTCGGCCGGCCCAGCCCGCTCGACGACCACGCCGCCCGGTCGGTGTCGGTCAACCTGCTCGGGGGCGACTACTCCCCCGAGGTGGCGAGCCACCTCTCCAAGATCGAGTCGGCGATCAGCCGGCGCAAGACGATCCGCTTCACCTACTACTCGATCGGCCGCGACGAGGTCAGCGAGCGCGAGGTCGACCCGTACTCGCTGCTCTACTCGGCGGGCAACTGGTACATGATCGGCCACGCGCACGAGCGCGACGCCACCCGCATGTTCCGGCTGTCGCGCATCGAGGGGCGCATCACGTTCAAGACGCGCGCCGAGCACGACTTCAAGGCGCCGCAGGACTTCGACCTGTCGCGGTACCGCGACCGGGCCCCCTGGCAGCTCGGCGACGCCGAGCAGACGGCCACGATCGCGCTCACGCCGACGATCGCCTGGTGGGTGGACGGCATGTTCGGCGCCTACGGCTCCACGGCGATCGGGGCCGACGGCTCCGGCGTCTACACGACGCCGTACAGCAGCCGCCGCGAACTCGTGTCGTGGATCCTCGGCCTCGGCGCCGAGGCCCGCGTGGTGGAGCCGCCGGAGCTGCGCTCCGCCGTCGTCGAGGCCCTGGAGCTGGTGCGCGACCGCCACGAGGCCGACGGGCCGCGGCCCACGCCCGGCGCCGCGCCGGCGTCCGCCGTCCCCGCCTCCACGCCCCCGCCCCCCGAGCCCGATCCCGTGCCCTTCGCGCCGGCCGCCGCCGGGGCCCAGGCCGAGCGCGTGGTGCCCGCGGAGCGTTTCGCGCGGCTGCTCGCCCTCATGACCCGGCTGCTCGCCGCCTGCGGCGAGTCGGCGGAGGCGCACATCCCCGTCGCCGAGCTGCGGGCCTCGCTCAACCTGGACCGCCGGGTGCTCGAGGACGACATCGGCCTCCTCAACCTCATCAACTTCGGCGGCGGCTGCTACGCGCTGTTCGCCCAGCTCGACGGCGACACCGTCGTCGTACAGAAGGAGACCTACGGCGACCGCTTCGCGCGGCCGGCGCGCCTGTCCCCGCTGGAGGCGAAGGCGCTGCTGTGGACGCTCGACTTCATCGGCGACCGCCTGCCGACCGAGGCCGGCAGCCACCTCTCGTCCGTGCGGGCGAAGGTGGAGGCCGCGATCGGCGGCGACGCCCTGCCCACCGTGGAGCTCGGCCGGGCGCAGGTGCAGGACACCGGCCTCGCGACCGCCGTCTCGCAGGCGATCCGCGAGGACCGGCTGCTGGAGATCGAGTACTGGACCGAGTCCCGCGGTGCCATCACGACGCGCGTCATCGAGCCCCACCTGCTCGTGAACGCCCAGGACGCCTGGTACGTCGTCGCCTGGTGCCGTCGCGCGGAGGACCGGCGCACGTTCCGCCTCGACCGCCTGCGCAGCGCGTCCGTGCTGGAGGAGCGCTTCCCCCGCCGGCCGGAGATCACCGCCACCGGGCCGTACATGCCCTGGGGCGCGCACCCGCAGCCGGGCGAGACGGTGGCCCAGAGCGCCTCCGTGTGGTGCGCTCCGTCGCTCGCCCGCTGGATGCTGGAGAAGCACCGCTCCCGGGAGCGCTTCGGCGACGGCTCGGTGCTGGTGGAGATCCCCTACGCCAGCGAGGAGTGGCTGGTGAAGGAGCTCCTCAAGTACCAGGGCGAGGCCGTGCTGTTCGAGCCGGTCGCCCTGCGCCGCACGGTCGCCGAGCTGGCCGAGGGCGTGCTCGCGGCCTACGACGCCGCCGACAGCCCGAGCGGGGGCACCCGCCGGAGGGCCACCACCCGCTGAGCCGGGGGCCGTCCCGCATCGCGGCACGGCCGCGCGGGATGCTTGTCACCCCCCGGACGGGGGCGGATCGTCGCGCCGGAGCCGCGGCACCCGCCGCGCGCCGCGACGTGAGGAGCCGACCATGTCCGTGGACACGCTCGTGCAGGGGTGGAACGACCGCGACGGCGCGCTGGTGGCGAGCGCCTTCGCGCCGGACGGGATGCGCATCGAGTTCGCCCGCCCCGGCGCCCGGCTGGAGGGCCGCGACGCGATCGCCGGCCAGGTGACCGCCTACTGCACCGCGGTCCCGGACTGCGCCCTCGACGTGCGCGCCCGCATGGACAACGGCGACACCGCGATCCTGGAGTGGACCTTCTCCGGGACGCACACCGGCGACATCCCGGGCCTCGCCGCCACCGGCCGCGACATCTCCCTGCCCGGCATCAGCGTCTACCACCTGCGCGACGGGCTGCTGGCGGAGGAGCGCGTCTACTGGGACGCCGCCACCCTGTTCGGCCTGATGGGGTGAGAACGGCCGCCCCGCGGGCGACTACGCTCACGCTCCGGATCCCTGCGAGGAGCTCCCCACATGACCCACGGCACCGGCGACCGGCTGGCGGACGTCGCCCGCGACGCGTTCGTCTACGGCTTCCCACTCGTCTTCAACATCGAGCAGATCCAGCGGCTCGCCACCGAGGGGATCGGCAGCACGCCGCGCGCCGACCTGAACTCCTTCGGCCACACCCCGCGGCTCGCCGGTCCCGACGACACCTTCGTCACCATCAACAACGACACGATCTACTCGATGGCGGGCCTGGACGTCTCCGGCGGGCCGGTGCGCCTGGACGTGCCCGACACGGACGGCCGCTACTACGTCCTGCAGTTCGTCGACGCCTGGACGAACAACTTCGCCTACGTCGGCCACCGCGGGACGGGCACCGGCGCCGGCTCCTTCCTGCTCGTCCCGCCGGGCTGGGACGGGACGCCGCCCGATGACGCGCGGGTGATCCGACTGCCCTCGGCCGTGGCCGTCATCGTGGGCCGCTTCGCCGCCGACGGCGAGGACGACCTCCCCGCGGTGCGGGCCCTGCAGGCCGGCCTGCGCCTGACGCAGACGTCCCCCGGGCTCGGCATCCCCGCACCCGACGCCGCGGTGCCGGACGACCTCGCCCCCTTCGAGAAGATGCGGGTCTGGATGCAGGCCTTCCCGCCGGCACCCCGGGAGGGGGCCCTCCTGGAGTCCTTCGAGCAGATCGGCCTGCTCGCCGCCGAGTCGCCGTACGTCGACCCCGACCCCGCCCTCGCGGACGCCCTGCGCGACGGGATCGCCGCGGGCCGCGAGCTCCTGAGGACGACGGCCCAGCACGGGCCGAGCCCGGTGCAGAACGGGTGGACGCTCACCTACCACGCGTTCGACTACAACCTCGACTTCTTCGAGGTCGGGGCGCTCGACGACCCGGCCTGGAAGCTCGCCGACGGCCCGGCCCGGCTGGTGGAGCGGGCCGTCGCCGCGCTCGCCGGCCTCTGGGGCAACCACGGGTACGAGGCGGCCTACGCCATCGCGTGGCTGGACGGCGACGGCGAGCGCCTGGACGGCGCGCGCCGCTACCAGCTCCGGTTCGCGAGCACCCCGCCGGTCGGCGCGTTCTGGTCGGTGACGATGTACGACGCGGAGGACTTCTTCCTGGTCGCGAACCCCATCGGCCGCTACTCGGTGGGGGACCGCACCCCCGGCCTGGTGGCCGCGGACGACGGCTCCCTGACGATCACGGTCCAGCACGACGAGCCCGGGGACCCCGTCGCCCGGGCGAACTGGCTCCCCTCCCCCGCCGGCGCCTTCCGCCCGGTCCTGCGCATGTACGAGCCGGACGCCTCCGTCTTCGACGGCGGCTACGAGCTGCCGCCGTTCGTCCGGGTGGGCTGACCGCGGCATCACCCACGGCCCCCCGCGGCGAGGGGCGCGGCCCACCACCGCTGCCCCTCGCCCCGCACCACGAGCCCCTCCACCTCCAGAAGGGCCAGCGCGCGGGCGACGGCGGCGGGGTCCTCGCCGAGGGCGGCGGCCAGCGCGTCGGCCACGGCCGGCTCGTGGGCCAGGAGCGCGTGCACCCGGCCCGCCAGACCGCCCGGCACCATGGCCGCCGCGCCCGGCGCATCCGCGGCCCAGCCGGGGTGCGGCATCTCGGCCACCACGTCATCGGCCGACTCCAGCAGGGCGGCCCCGGCCCGCAGCAGCCCGTTGCCACCCTCCGCCGCCGCGGTCCCCGGCCAGCCCGGCACGGCGAGCACCGGCCGCCCCAGCTCCAGGGCGAAGTCGGCCGTGATGAGCGCCCCGGAGCGCCGGCCGGCCTCCACCACGGCAACGGCCCCGGCCAGCCCGGCGACGATGCGGTTGCGGGCGGGGAAGCGCCACGGCGCGGGCGGGGTGCCCGGCCAGTACTCGGAGACGAGCGCGCCCTCGGTGACGACCCGCTCCGCGAGGGCGCGGTTGCGCCGCGGGTAGGGCACGTCCACCCCGCAGCCCAGCACGGCGACCGTGACGCCTCCCACCCGCAGTGCGCCCTCGTGGGCGGCGGCGTCGATGCCGTGGGCGAGGCCGCTCACGACCACCGCGCCGCGGGCGGCGAGCCCCGCGCCCAGCTCCCGCGCGAACGCGAGCCCCGCCGCGGTGGCGCGCCGGCTGCCCACGACGGCGACGGCCGGGCCCTCCACCAGCCGGGCCAGCACCCCCGACGGGTCGGCCGCGCGGACGAAGAGCCCGAACGGCGGGTCGTGCAGGTCGTAGAGCGCTGCCGGGTACGCGTCCTCCCCCATCCCGGCGTGGTGGATGCCGGCGGCGGCGAGGGCGCGGCGGTCGGCGGCGGGGTCGATGCCGCGGCGCTCCCGCCGGGCCGCCGTCAGCTCCGGGCCCCCCAGCCCGAGGGCCCGTGCGAAGGCCGCCCCGCGCGCCGACCACAGGGCGAGCGGCCCGCCCGCGCGCCGCGCGGGGCGCTGCAGATCGCGGCCGAGCGCCGCGGCGAGGCGCGCGAGGCCGAGGGGCCAGTCCGGCGGCGCGCTCACGCGGCCTCGTCCCGGGCGCCGGCGCCGCGGTAGCCCAGCGCCTCGGCGACGTGGTCCGCCCCGACGGCCTCGGCCCCCGCCAGGTCGGCCACCGAGCGGGCGACCCGCAGCACGCGGTCGTGGCCGCGGGCGGACAGCCCGAGCCGGTCCACGGCGCGGCCGAGCAGCGCCCGCGCCGGGCGGTCGGGCCGGGCGGCGGCGCGCACCTCGGCGGGCCCCAGCTCGGCGTTGGGCCGCGCCTGGCCCCGGGTGCGGGCGCGCTCCCGGGCGGCGGCGACCCGAGCGCGCACGGCGGCGCTCGCCTCGCCCGCCCCGGCCACCGCCACGAGGTCCTCGCGGTCGAGGCGGGGGACGTCGACGTGGAGGTCGATGCGGTCGGCCACCGGGCCGGAGAGGCGCGCCCGGTAGGCCTCGGCGCGCCCCGGCGGGCACACGCAGCGCCGCACCGGGTCGCCGTCGAACCCGCACGGGCAGGGGTTGCCCGCGCAGACGAGCAGCGGCCGCGCCGGGAAGCGCGCGGTGGCCATCGAACGGGTGACGTCGATGCGTCCCTCCTCCAGCGGCTGGCGCAGGGCGTCGAGGGCGGACGGCGCGAAGGCGCAGACCTCGTCGAGGAAGAGCACGCCGTGATGGGCCAGGCTCACCTCGCCCGGCCGCGGCACGCGCCCGCCGCCCACCAGCCCCGCGGCCGAGACGGTGTGGTGCGGGGCCCGGAACGGGCGGCGCACCACCAGCGGGCACCCCGGGTCGAGCAGGCCCGCGACCGAGTGGATGCGCGTGACGGCGATCGCCTCGTCCACGAGCAGCGGCGGGAGGATGCCCGGCATGCGGCGGGCGAGCATCGTCTTCCCCGCGCCGGGCGGGCCGATCATCAGCAGCGAGTGCCCGCCCGCCGCGGCCACCTCCAGCGCCCGGCGGGCCGCGCCCTGGCCGCGCACCTCGGCCATGTCGGGACCGGCCACCGCGCCGGCGCCGGCGAGCAGGGCCTCCGCGTCGAGGCGCGGCGCCTCCGGCTCGGCGCGGCCCTCCAGCAGGTCGACCGCCGCGCGGAGCGAGGGGGCGCCGATCACCTCGGCACCGCGCACCAGGCCGGCCTCGGGCGCGTTGGCCGCCGGGACCACGAGCCGCCGCCACCGGGCCCGGGCCGCGTGCTCGGCCATCGCAAGCACCCCGGGCACGGGCCGCAGGGCCCCGTCGAGGGCGAGCTCCCCCACCGCGCCCGTGCCCTCCAGGGCCGCCGGCGCGAGCTGGCCGGACGCCGCCAGGACCGCGAGCGCGAGCGGCAGGTCGTACTGGGGTCCGGCCTTGCGGAGGTCGGCGGGCGCCAGGTTCGCGACGATGCGCCGGGGCGGCACGGTGAACGCCTGGTTGGCGATGCCCGAGCGCACCCGCTCGCGCGCCTCCTGCACCGCGACATCGGCGAGCCCGACGACGGCGAAGGCGGGGAGCCCCTGGCGGAGGTCCACCTCCACCAGGACGGTGGAGGTCTCGAGGCCGAGGACGGCGGGGCTGACGAGGCGGGCGACCACGACGGGGACCCTGGCAGCGGTCCCGCGCACGGCTCCGCACCCATGCGTGCCGGATGCGTCACCGCCCCGTGCCGGCGGACGTCACGGCTCGCCCCGGGGGGTAGTCTCCCCCGGATGCTGACCGCGGAGGAGATCGGCGCGATCGGGCTGTTCGAGGGGCTTCCCGCGACCGAGCTCGGCCGGGTCGCGAGCCTGGCCGCGGACATCCGCGTCCCGGCGGGCGCGTTCGCGATCAACGCCGGCGACGAGCGGGCGCTCTACGCCGTCATCACCGGCCACCTCGACACGGTCACGACGTCGGAGGGCGTGGAGAAGGTGGTCGGCGGACGCGCCGCGGGCGACCTGATCGGCGAGGTGCCGATCGCCCTCGGCACGACCTTCCCGTTCTCCTTCCGCGCGTCCGAGCCGGCGCGCCTCATGCGCCTCTCGGCCGCCGACTACCACTCGGTCGCCGCCCGCGCGCCCGAGGTGGCCCAGCGGCTCGGGGAGATCGCCCGCTCGCGCATCGGCGGCCTCCAGGGCATCACCGCCGAGCAGCCGCCGCCCCGGGCGCTGGTGGCCGGCGACCGCTGGGACCCCGCCTGCGCGCAGCTCCGGCGGTTCCTGGACCGCAACCAGGTGGGCTTCCGGTGGATCACCCCGGACGCGCCGGAGGCCGAGGAGCTCTGGGGCGGCCCGCTCCCCGGCCCCGAGGACCGCCCGGCGATCCGGGTGGTGGGCGGCAAGACCGTCGTCCGCCCGCGCATGGGCCGCGTCGCGGAGCTGCTCGGCCTCACCACCGAGCCCGCCCTCGCCGAGTACGACACCGTCATCATCGGCGCCGGCCCCGCCGGGCTGGCCGCCGCCGTGTACGGGGCGTCGGAGGGCCTGCGCACCATCGCGATCGAGAGGGAGGCCCCCGGCGGGCAGGCCGGCACCTCGTCGCGCATCGAGAACTACCTCGGCTTCCCCTCCGGGGTCTCGGGCGACGAGCTCTCGAGCCGCGCGCTGCAGCAGGCCCGGCGCCTCGGCGCGGAGATCCTCGTGACGCGCCAGGTGACGCGCATCGACGTCGCCGCCCGGCGGGTGCACCTCGACGAGGGGGACGTGCTCCGCGCCCGCACGGTCATCCTCGCGAGCGGCGTCACCTGGCGGCACCTCGCGATCGACGGCTTCGAGCGCCTCGTCGGCAAGGGCATCTCCTACGGCGCCGCCCGGAGCGAGGCGTCGAGCGTCCACGGCCTCGACGTCCAGATCGTCGGCGCCGGGAACTCGGCCGGGCAGGCCGCCCTCTTCTTCGCGCGCCACGCCCGGAGCGTCACGATCCTGTGCCGCGGGGACGACCTCGGGCGGAGCATGTCGCAGTACCTCGTCGACCAGATCGGCGACGACGAGGCGATCGAGGTGCTCGTGGGCACGGAGGTCGCCGCGGTGCACGGCGAGGAGTCCCTGGATGGCGTCACCGTCCGGGGCCCGGGCGGCGAGACGCGGGACCTGGCCGCCGGCGCGCTCTTCGTCTTCATCGGCGCGACCGCCGAGACCGAGTGGCTGCCGCCGGAGATCGCCACGGACGAGCGCGGCTACATCCTCACGGGGCCGGACATACCGCCCCACCTGCGCGGCGAGCACGGGCGCGACCCGTACCTGCTGGAGACGAGCGTGCCCGGGGTCTTCGCCTGCGGCGACGTGCGCTACGGGCCGGTGAAGCGCGTCGCGGCCGCCGTCGGCGAGGGCAGCATGGCGATCGCGTTCGTCCACCAGTTCCTCCGGCACGAGTCCGCCTGAGCGTCGCGCGACCGGGCCCGCTCGACGCGGCGCCCGCGGGCAGGTAGACACCCCGGATGCCGCGAATCCCCCTGCCCATGCGCCTCCTCGCCGTCCTCGCGCTCGCCGCCGGCCTCGTCGTCCCGTCCTGGGCCGGCGCCCAGTCCCCGCCCGCCCAGGGCACGCCGGTGCTCGGCGCGTCCCTGCTCACGGCAGACCAGCTCACCGCCTGGTACGTCGCGTCGGGGGTGACGTCGAAGAGCCCCACGCCCATCGCCGACCTCGCGGCGTACTTCATCGACGAGGGGCAGGCCCAGGGCGTCCGCGGCGACATCGCCTTCGCCCAGACGATGCTGGAGACCGGCTACCTGCGCTTCGGCGGCATCGTGAAGCCGTCCGACCTGAACTTCTCCGGCCTCGGCGCGTGCGACTCGTGTGCCCGGGGGCTCGCATTCCCGAGCGCCCAGCTCTCGGTGCGGGCCCAGATCCAGCACCTCTACGCCTACGCGGCCGCCCACGCGGACCCGGCCCTGCTCGCGCGGCCCCTCGCGGACATCCGCTTCACGATGGTGCGCCCGTACGGCAAGGCCGCCCTCTGGGAGCAGATGGGCAACGGCAACTGGGCCACCGGCCCGGACTACGCGTCCAAGGTCCTTCGCATCTGGCACGCCATGCTGACCTACCACGGCATCCCGGTCCCGGCGTCGGCGCCGGCCGGGGGCGCCCCGGACCTGACCGTGCTCGCGAGCCGTGACGGCTCCGTGCGCCTGGCGGGCTGGAAGGCCCGGCGCGGCGCGGTGGCGGACGGGGTCGCGGTGCTCGGCGCGCCCACCTCCAGCCGTCGCGGCGGCGCGGTCTGCCTGCTCCGGTGGGACGGCCTCGGCGCCGCCGCCCAGATCGCCGGCGGCCAGGACCCCTGCGAGACCGGCACCGCCCGCCTGCGCTGGGCGCGCCTCGCCGGCCCGGCCTGGCACACCCCCAAGGGCCTCTCCCCCGGCGACTCGGTCGCCGAGCTGCGCGCGCTCTACCCGCGCGCCCGCAGGGCCGGGCGGATGTGGATCCTGGTGTCGGGCCGCGAGGCCGGCCGCCGGGCCCCCGTGACGCGCCTGCGGGCCGAGACGGGGAACGGCGTGGTCCGCGCGCTCTGGGTGCATCCCGCCCGCGGCTGACGATGGCCTACCCTGTCGGTGCGGACACCGACCGGAGGAGCACCGTGCAGTTCGACCACGTCGCCCAGCAGGTCCCGGACATCGCCGAGGCCGTCGACTGGCAGCTGCGCACCGTGCCGGGCAGCGTCGTGCTGCACCAGGACCCCACCTGGGCGCTGGTCGAGAGCGGCGGCGCCAAGCTGGCCTTCGTCCTGGCCGACCAGCACCCGCCGCACCTCGCCTACCGGGTGGACGAGGAGGAGCTGGAGCGCCTCGCCCGCGAGAACGGGGCCGAGATCGCCACCCACCGCGACCGGACCCGCTCGATCTACCTCCAGGGTCCGGGGTCGCTCGCCACGGAGATCATCAGCTACCCGGCGGCGAGCCCCCGCCCAGGGCCAGGTTCATCGACGTGAGGTAGGACGCCCAGGTGGCGACGTGCAGCGCCTCCACGACCTGGGCCTCCGTCCACCCGTCGGCGTAGACCCGCTCGTAGTGGGCGCGCGTCACCTCGGTGGGCATCCGCGCGGCCGTGACCGCCAGGTCGATGAGCCCCGCCAGCGCCGGGTCGCCCGCCGGGGCGCCCTCGTCGAGCGCCTCCAGGATGCGCCGCTTGACGTCGGCGGCGAGGGCGCCGTCGGAGGTCATCGCCCGCGTGGCGGCGTCGGCGGACGCGAGCAGGGCCGGGTTCGCCGCCAGCGCGTCGACGGCGCGGGGCGCGCCGCCCCAGGCGCCCTTGAGGGAGGCCACGTCCTCCGCGGGGGCGGCGGCGGCCGGCGCGAGGCGGGCCTCCTCGACCGCCGGCAGCCGCATGTGGTCGGCGACCCGGTTCTCCAGCGCCCGGCGCGCCCGGCTGAGGCGGCTCATGACGGTGCCCACCGGGACGCCCGTGGACTCGGCGATCTCCCGGTACTTCAGACCGGCGACGTGGCTCAGGACGAGCACCTGCCGCGCCCAGTCGGGCAGCTCGGCGAGGCACGTCCGGATGAGGTCCCGGTCGTCCCAGCGGCGCACGAGCCGCGCCGGGTCGCTGAGCGGGCCGGTGTCCACCCCGGCCTCCAGCCGCTCGTAGAGGCCCGCGCCCTCCTCGTCGATCGAGAGCGGGGCCGGCGTGCGCGCGTCGGCGCGCGCCCGGTCGCGGGCGAGGTTCATCAGGATGGCCTGGAGCCACCCTCGCGGATGCGCCGGCGGGCGGTCCGGGTCGTAGGCGCGGAAGGCCCGCAGCATGGTGTCCTGCACCATGTCCTCCGCGTCGGCGGCGGACGGAGTGAGCCGCCGGGCCGACGCGTACACGGAC
The DNA here is from genome assembly GCA_050249835.1 of Thermoleophilia bacterium. GTDB lineage: Bacteria > Actinomycetota > Thermoleophilia > Miltoncostaeales > Miltoncostaeaceae > Miltoncostaea. Next base: position 75,936 of record JBFWPT010000008.1, on the reverse strand, counting down.
GGGAGCTCCGGCAGCAGCGCCCGCTCGAAGGCGCGGCGCCGGCGGTCGTCGGCCCCGTTCAGGGGCCCGGCGCGTCCCGCAGGGCGCGCTCCACGCGCTCGGCCAGGCCGGCGGGGGGCGGCTCGATGAGCGCCTCGTCCAGCTTGCCCCGCCAGGTCACCGCCAGGTCGTGACGCCGCCCGCACTCCGGGCACCCCGCGAGGTGGCCGTGCAGGAAGGCCTGGGCCTCCACCTCGAGCTCATCGTCCAGGTCGCGCTCCATGAGCGCGCGGGCGCGGCGGCACGGGGCCGGGACGGCGCGGGGCGGCGCCACCACGACGGCCGCCGGCCCCACCAGGAGGGTCGTGCGGCCGATCGTTATCCGCTCCCCCGCCGGCACCACCCGGGCGCCGACGAGGCGCACCCCGCCCACCCGGGTGCCGTTGCGCGACCCGAGGTCCTCCACCATCACGCCGCCGCCCTGCGCGCGCACCTGGATGTGGCGCCGCGACACCCGCTCGTCGTCCACGACCAGGTCGTTGCCGAGCCCCCGGCCGACCGTGGCCGGCTCGGCGCCCAGCACCAGCTCGGCGCCGCGCGAGCGGCCCTCCGCGACGACGAGCCTATGTGCCGGTCGTGAGGACGTTGCCGCTAGAGCACGTGGTGCTGGTCGAAGACGAGCAGGCGCTCACCGAGCTTGATCTGGGTGCCGGTGGAGACCTGGACCCGCTCGGACGGGCTCAGCTGCCGCCAGGGCTGGGAGTCGGCGGTCCGCACAGCCGTGCCGTTGGACGACCCGCGGTCGGAGATGAGCACCTCCCAGCCGTCCAGCGCCACGTGCAGGTGGGCGCGGGAGACCGAGCTGGTGTCGTCCTCGATCCGGATCGGCAGGGCCTTCCGTGAGGAGACGAGGTCGTCGACCGACGGGTCGCGCCCGATCACCAGGTCGTGCTGCACCGGGATGGTGGAGCCGTCGTCGAGGACGAGGATGCCGAGCGGCGGGCGGGGGCCGTTGACCACCACGAGCGTGCGGTGCACGCCCATCTTGATGCCGCAGCTGGAGCAGTAGAGCGCCGCCGGGTTGTTGTGGTGGTCGCGCGAGCAGCGGACGCCGGGGACGATCGCGGGCGGCATGCCGTCGTCCGGGATCGCCTCCTCGCCGACCGTCGCCATCGACAGCGGCGGGCGGGGCGGCGGGGGCGGCGGCGGGCTGTCACCGATGAGCATGACGGCCTCGAAGCCACCGGCCGGCGCGTGGGCCGGCGGCGGCGGGGGCGCGTCGATGTCGGCCGGGACCGGCGACCCCGCGGGCGGCGTCGGCGCGGCGCCGATCGGCGCGGGCGCGGGCGGCGCTGCCGGGGGCGGCGGAGGAGGCGGGGGCGGAGCGGGCGCGGCCGCCGGGGGCGGCGGAGGCGCCGGCGCGGGCGGGGGCGGCGGGGCCGGGGGCGGGGGCGGGGGCGGCGCGGGCGCCGCGACCGGGGCGGGCTGGGGCGCCGGCGCGGGGGCCGGCTCCTCCACGGCGGGCGTCGTCTGGGTGGCCGCGCCCATCGGCTCGAGCACCGCCCCGCCGCCGAGCACCACGCCGGCGCGGAGGTCGGACCACGGGTCGGCTGCGGGGACGCCGCCGGGCGGCCCGACGGCGACGCGCTCGACCGGCTCCGGCAGGACGCGCTCGATCCAGGTGACGGCCGCGCGGCCGTCCATCGTCTCGGTGTGCCCGGCGGTGGTCGCCTCGACGGCGATGTCGCCGCGCATCAGGACCATGAGGCCGGAGGCCCCCTCGCTCAGGACCGCGAACGGCGGCAGCGAGGCGGAGTCCGGGCCGAGGGCGGCCTGCGCCACGGCCCGCACGAGATCGGCGCCGTGGGCGCCGCGCGAGATCTCCAGGAGGGTGGCGGCGCCGTCCGAGGCCGGGTCGCCCAGGACCACGACGACGGTGGACCCGGCCCGCTGCACCACGCCGGCGCCCGGCGCGACCGCGAGCCGCATGTCGATCATGCTCATCGCCCGATCCCCTCGATCGCGTCGGCCACCTCGGCCGCGGTGGCGTACCGGGCCGCCGGGTCGTCCGCGAGGCAGCGCTCCACGACGGCCCGGTACGCCGGGTCGAGCGCGGCGCTGGGCGCGGGCCGGGCGCCCAGGAACTCCCGGAGCGCGCTGACGGTGTCGGTGGACGCCAGCGGGCCGTAGACCCCCTCCCCCGCGACGGCGCGGTGGAGGACGATGCCGAGCGACCAGATGTCGGTCTGGCGGGAGGCCGGGCCGCCGCGCAGGAGGGCGGGGTCCACGTACTCCAGCGCCGCCAGGCCGGAGACGCCGGTCGAGGACATCCCCGGCGCCTGCAGGTGCGCGAGGCCGATGTCGGCGAGGCGCCCGCGGCCGCCGGAGAGCAGGATCGCGGTGGGCGTGATCGCCCGGTGCACCACGCCGGCCTCGTGCAGCGCGTGCGCGCCGCGGGCCGCGTCCGCGACCACCTGGGACGGGCGCCCGTCCGCCATCGGCGTCGCGGGGCGGCCCAGGGAGCCGTCGGGGTGGTGGGCCATCGCCACGTACACGCGCCCGTCGGCCAGGCCGACGTCGTACACCTCGGCGAGGTACGGGGAGCCGATCGACGCGACGAGTCGGAGCTCGTCGGCGATGCGGTGGAACTCCTCGTGGGTGGCCCGGCGCGAGAGCACCTTGACCGCCACGTGGTCGGCCGCGACCGGCAGGCGCTCCGGGCGGGCCGCGAGGTAGGTGACCCCCGCGCCGCCCGTGCCGAGCTGGTCGACGAACCGGTAGTCGGCGATGCCGTCCATCCCACCCCCCTGCTGCGGCGGTGCCGCGACGCTCACAGGAACTTCCCGCCGTTGTAGCGCCAGTGCCGGAAGGGCACCCGGGCGGGACCGTTGGTGACGAGCCAGACGAAGATCCAGGTCGTCGCGAAGTACGTGATGAACATCTCCACGGGCACGTCGCCCACGTCCCACGGGATGCCGGCCTGCAGCAGGAAGTAGACGACGACGCCCTCGGGGATCCCCTGGACGAGGCCGAACAGGGTGGGCCAGTCCTTCTCCCACCGGAACTGCTGGAGGCCGTGGTAGATCAGCTCCCACACGATGCCGACGACACCCGTGAGGAGCAGCGAGGTCAGCAGGGCCTTGTAGACGTCGCCGAGGGGGGCGCCGTCGCGGCCCGGCAGCACCGGGCCGATGATGAAGGCCCACGGCACGCCGAGGAGCGCCAGGTAGACGATGCGCGACTGGATGCGCCCGGACAGGGTCGGTGTCATATGCGCGTGTTCCTCATCCACTTGAACCACTGGGAGATGGAGCGGCCGGGCCCCAGCTTCGGGTGGAAGCCCGCATCGGCCAGGTCGTCCGCGATGCGCAGGGCCGCGTACTGGAGCCCGAGGAACGAGTCCACGCCGGCGTAGTAGCCGCCGAGGGTCGCGGAGCCCGACGCGTACATGCGCCCGCCGCGGCTGCGCAGGTTGCGCACCTCGAACGACGGCTCGATGTCCAGGCGCCCCTTCGGGTTGCGCTGCGCCCCGCTGTGCATCAGCAGGTCGTTGAGGAGCCGGTGGTCCTCGATGTTCCCCTCGAGGCCGGTGGCGTCCACGATGAACTGGGCGTCGATCTCGCGACGGTCGCCCGCCTTATTGCGGATGGTGGTGACCACGGCGCGGCCGTCCGCGGACGGCGCGACGGTCTCCACCTCGCCGATCTCCTGGAAGTAGAACCCGTCGCGCATCCCGCGGCGGATCTGCTCCTTCCAGGACCGGCGGGGGGCGGTGTTGGTGCCGCCCATCGCCTCGAGGAAGTTCTTGCGGGTCTCGCCCTCCATCCGCTCCATCTTCAGGCGGTACTGCCCGCCCCAGGCGGACTTCGCGAAGTTGAAGCCCTGGTAGGCGAAGCCGTTGGCGCCGGGACGGCGGAAGAAGATCGAGTCGCCCTGCGGCCCGGAGACGTAGTTCCGGAAGAGGTGGACGATCCGCGTCTGGGCGCCGTGCTTGTCGCGGTCGTCGATGATCCGCTGCAGCACGCGCGAGGAGACGATGCCCGAGCCGCGCACCAGCACGGTGCACTGGCGCCGCTTGCACTCCTCGTAGACGTGCGCGTGCGGCTCGTAGGCGTTCACGACGCGCTGGAAGTCCTGGTACCCGTCACGGTAGGCCTGCAGGTCGTCGAGGAACTTCACGCCCGGATAGCCGACCGCCAGGTGCAGGAAGTTGCACCGGTAGGCGACGCGCTTCGGCCCGTCGGCCGGCGTGTGGAGGGCGAAGTAGCCGCCGTCGCGGCGCTTGCGCACCATGCGGACGACGCCGACGTCGATCATCTCGTCCCAGCCGATGCGCGCGGTCTCGCGCTTGACCGACTCGAACACCTGGCCGGCCTTCGGCGTGTAGTAGTCCTGGCCGAGGTAGGGCTCTGCCATGACGTGCCAGAGCTGCTTGAGGCTGCGGTCCGCCCAGGCCTCGCGGACGGCGTAGCTGGGGAAGCCCCAGACGTTGTCGAGCACCGAGCCCGAGTCGGAGCGCAGCCGCTCCTGGCGCGGGATCTGCGAGTTGTTGGTCAGGTACTCGTAGGTCGTCCACGGGTCGGGGCTGTCGCCGAGCACCTTGATGCGGCTCGTCGGCACGCCTGCCACCCGCAGGTAGTCGACCATGGCGAACGAGCCGAAGCCGCCGCCCACCGTGACGAAGGGCACGTCGACGATGGGGATGCCGGCACGCGACACGATGCCGTCGGTCCACTCGCTGGTCGAGATGAGCTCGTCGGTCAGGTCCCCGTCGCCCGTGACGGGCGGCGCTGCCGAGCCGACGATGGTGCGATCCTCCGCCACGCGTACTCCCGGGTCCGATGGGGCGTCCGGCGGAGACTAGGGCCGCCCGGACAGGGTGACAACTGACCAGATGCGCGGTTCGGGGCGGCCGTTACGGGGGTCCCTCCACCGCATCCGGACGGGGGGCGCGACGACGGGCGGCGCCGTTCTATTCCCTCGCCCCGCGGGATGACCCGCGCCCGCCCCGGCGTCCTTGACGGTCGACCACGACCCGACAGGAGGACGTCATGCCCGCCACCCTCGCCCCCACCGCCGATCTCGCCGTCCGCGACCGCCTGCTCGCCGCCCGCGCCGCCCGCGGCGACGGCGCCGCCTTCGCCGAGCTCCACGCCCGCCACGGCTCACGGATGCGCCGCGCCGCCATGCGTGTTCTGCGCGATGCCCATGAGGCCGAGGACGCCGTGCAGGAGGCCTGGATCCGCGCCGCCGCCCGCATCGGCACCTGCGATGAGCCCGGCGCCTGGCTCATCGCCGTGACGCGCAACGAGGCCCTGCGGATGCTCCGCCGCCGCGTCCGCGGCGCCGTGCCCGTCGAGGGGGTGCCGGAGCGCCCCGACCCGTCCGCCGACCCCGGCGCCCAGGCCGAGCGGAGCGAGCAGCGCCGCGTCGTCCGCGCCGTCGTGGACGCGCTGCCCGGGCCGTACCGCGAGGCGGCCCTCCGCGAGCTGGCCGGCCAGCGCCCGTCCGAGGTCGCCGACGCCATGGGCATCGCGCCCGGCGCCGCCCGCGTCCGCCTGCACCGCGCCCGCCGCATGATGGGCGAGGGCCTCGCCGCCGCCGGACTGGCCGCCTGACGGGTTACGCCATGGCGCCCAGAGGGATTAGCCTGCGGCCCCGGACGGTCGCCCCCGTCCTCCATCCCTCGTGACGCGACCCCTCGCACCGCGCGCCCTGGCCGCGGCCCTCGTCCTCGCCGCCGCCTGCGCGACGCCGGCGGTGGGCGCCCCCGCGGCCGGCGACCCCGTCCCCGGCACGGTCGTCGTGGGGCTGGCCGACGACGCCGGCCCCGCCGTCCGCGCCGCCGTCGAGCGGCGCGCCGGGGTCCGCCTGGGCCGGCAGGTCACGGCCCGCGGGGCCCGCGTGGCCCGGGTGCTCGGCCCCCAGTCCGACGGCCAGGCGCTCGCGCGCCTGCGCGCCGACCCGGCCGTGCGCTGGGCCGAGCCCGACCGGCTGCTGCGGGCCCAGGCCGTGCCGAACGACCCCCTCTTCGGCCGTCAGTGGGCGCTGGCGAACACCGGGCAGTCCGGCGGCGCGGCGGGGGCGGACATCCGCGCGGCGCTCGCCTGGGACTCGACGACCGGCAGCGACCGGGTGCGGATCGCCGTGGTCGACAGCGGCGTGGACGCCACCCTCCCGGACCTCGCCCCGAACGTCGGGGTCGTCAACCCCGGCGAGGCGGGCGACGGCCGGGAGGCGAACGGCATCGACGACGACGGCAACGGGTTCGTCGACGACTGGCGCGGCTGGGACTTCACGAACGGGGACAACAACCCGGCGGACGAGGGGAGCAGCCGTCACGGCTCGACCGTCGCGGCGGTGGCGGGGGCGCGCGGGAACGACGGCACCGGCCTGGCGGGCGTCTCGTGGACCTCCCGCATCGTCCCCGTGCGCGGGCTGGACGCGTCCGGGAGCGGGTCCACCGCAGACCTCGCCGCCGGGATCACCTACGCCGGCTCCCTCGGGGCGCGGGTCATCAACGCGAGCTTCGGCGGGCCCACGAACGACATCGTCCTGCGCGAGGCGATCGCGGGCGTGCCGCAGTCGCTGGTCGTCGCGGCGGCCGGCAACTACGCGTCCGACAACGACGCCAAGCCGCTGTATCCCTGCGCCCTGCCCTTCGAGAACGTCGTCTGCGTGGCCGCGACGACCGCCCGCGACACGTTCGCCGGCGACTTCTCGAGCTACGGCCGCGTGAGCGTCGACCTGGCCGCCCCGGGGACGGGGATCCTGCAGCCGCCGCCCGCCGGGGCCACGACGGCGGGCCTCGCGAGCGGCACCTCCTTCTCCGCCCCCCACGTGTCCGGCGTCGCCGCCCTCATCCTGGCGGTCCGGCCCGACGCGTCGGTGCGCCACATCCGGCAGGCGCTGCTGGCGGGCGTCGTGCCGCTGCCGAGCCTGTCGGGCCGGGTGGCGACCGGGGGCCGCCTGGACGCCCCCAACGCGCTCGCGTCCATCCCGCCCCCGGTCCCCGGCCCCGGCGGCTGGACAGGCGCCGCCACGGACCTCGGCCCCACCGCCTCCCGCCTCCACGGCACCGTCCCGGCCTCGAGCGCGCGCCTCGCCTACCACTTCGAGTACGGCACGACGCCCGCCTACGGGCAGCAGACCCCCACCCGGCCGCTCGCCCCCGGCGCCGCCCGGCCCGTGGCCGAGGACGTCACCCGCCTGCCCGCCGGCCAGCCGCTCCACCACCGCCTGGTGGTCTTCGCGGTCGACGGCGTCACGATCAGCGGCGACGTCGCCTCGCGGCAGCCCCCTCCCCCGGTCGTCCCGGCGGCCGTCGCGCCCCCCGCGGCGGTGGTGAGGGCCGGCGCCCCCGTCGCCAGGGTCCGGCGCGCCGGGAGGGTCTGGCGCGTCGTGGTCACGCTGCGCGAGCGGGCCACCGTGCGGGTGCTCGTGCAGCGCCACCGGCCGAAGGCCGGGACGCGGCGCGCGCGGTGGGTGACCGTCAAGGCGCCCGCCCGGCGGACGCTCGCGGTGGGCAGCCGCCGAATCGTGCTCGGCCGCCTCGCCGCGGGGCGCCACAGGGTGCGGATCACCGTCGCCGGGCCCACCCGACGGGCGGTCCTGAGGCGGGCCTTCACGGTCCCGCGCGCCCGCCGCTAGGACGGCGCGCCGGGGCGTCGGCCCGTCCTTCCGTCGAGTTGACGGAATTCGCGGTTCTGGCGGATGCTCCACCGCGCCCGTCCCGTCCGCCGAAAGGTCTCCGTGGCGCCGAACCTCCCGTCGATCCGCCGGTCACGCCCCACGATGCGCGTCGCGACGGCCCTCGCCGCCCTGCTGCTCGGCGCCCTCGCCGTGCCCGCGGTCGCCGACGTCGCGACCCCCGAGTACAACGACGACCTCGGGGACGGCGGCGCGGCCGTCGACTTCGCCTCGGTCGGGCTCACGCACATCGAGGCCGACCCCGGGACAGCCGCCGACGACGGGTTGCTGATCGTCTCGGCGCTCGACCACCCGGATCTGGACGGCGCGCGGTTCGGCGACGGCGATGTGGTCACCTGGTATCTGGACGTCGACGGGGACGCCGCGACCGGGGACTCCTCGACGGGGGGCGCCGAGCGCGCGGTCCGGCTGACCGGCGACACCGGTGCCGCCCCGTCCCTGGACCTGCTGCAGCGCACCGGCGCGTCCTGGACCGTCGTGCGCGCCCTGGCGCCGGCCGAGGTCACCATCTCGGAGAAGACCGGGCCCGTGCTCGGGGCCGTCGCGGTGCGCCTGCCACGAGCGGACGTAGGGGCCCCACGGGGTGGCTCTGTGGGCATCGTCGCCGCCTCGTCGCGCGGCGCTGACGGCGACCGGGTCCCCGACGCGGGCGTGCTCCCGCGCCTCGCCGTCCCGCCGACTCCCGTGCCTCCGGCGGTCGCACCCGCCGCGGGCGCCGCCACCGCCGGGGAGACGTCGCTCACGTTCGCCGCGGTTGTGGACCCGCGGGGACTGCCCACCACCTTCCGCTTCGACTATGGCGCGACGTCCGCCCTGGGATCACAGACGGCCGCGGGCGATGCCGGATCCGGCACGGGCGGGGTCGCCGTCGCCTCGACCGTCACGGGGCTCGCCCCGGGCACGGCATACCGGTACCGCGTCGTCGCGACCAACGCCGCCGGCACGACCTACGGGCCCGAGCAGGCCGCCACGACGGTCATCCCCGCCCCGGGGGCCCAGACCGGCTCGGCGACGGTCCTCGGTCCGGTCTCGGCGCGCGTGGAGGGCGAGGTGTCGACCCGCGGGCAGGCCGGCACGGCATGGGTCGAGTGGGGGACGCGCGCGGGTGCACTCACCCGGCGGACCCCCGCGCGCGCGGTCACCGGCGACCGACTGACCGTGCAGGCGACGCTCCGCGGCCTCGCGGGGGAGACGACCTACCACTACCGCGTCGTCGTGGAGACCCCGGCGGGGCGGGCGGCCGGGCAGACCCTGGCGCTCACGACGCACCCCTACCCCCAGATCCTCGTCGACCTGAGCGCGCCTCTGGGCCTCATGCCGGACTCGCGCCTCTACCTGCGATCGCTGGCGGCCACCGTGCGGGTGGTCGACCCGCGCACCCGTCTGATGGTCCCGGCCGCGGCGGCCCTGAGAGCGGCCCGCATGGAGGTGCGCTGCACCCGGGGCTGCACGTTGGCCGCCACGCTCGGGCTCGGACGGGCCGCCGTCCCCGTGCGGGCGATCCGCGGCGGGCCGGGCGCCTTCCGCGGCGTCGCGTCGGCCTCGAGGGGCGCACCCGTCACCGTGCGGCCCCGCGTGCGCGCCGGTCGGCTCGTCACCGCGCCCCTCCTGCCACTCTTCACGGACGGCCGCGGGCACCAGTTCCTGTTCCGCCAAGGCGCGGAGATCGTCGTCAGGGTGTCCGGGCCGGGGCTGACGCCGAGCGCCACCAAGATCATCGTGAGCTCCAACGCCCGCAAGCTGCGCTGCAGCGTGAAGGGCGGCCGGGCGGTGCAATGCCGGCCGTCCTGAGCGGGCGGGCGATCGCGGTCGCCGCAGTCTGCGGAGCGGTGGCCTTCGGCGGAGCGTACGCCCTCGCCTCCGCCACGTCCGGCGACGGAGGGTCCGCCACCCCTGCGGTCGCCCTCGACGCGCCCGAGACGATCCCGGCTCCGGACCCGGGGCCGTCCATCACGCCGCCGGGCGGCGCGGCCGCGCTCCCCGCCCTGCGGGAGCCCCCGGCCCCGGAGCCGGCTGCGCCCGCCGACGACCCCGGTTCGTCGCCCGAGCCCTCGCCCACGCCGTCACCGGGTGGCGGCGGTGGCGGGGGCGGGGGCGGGGGCGGCGACCAGACGATCATCCCGAACTGATGCTGAGCGTCGGCACGGTCCTGGTCGACCGGTACGAGCTGCAGGAGCGGCTCGGCGTGGGCGGCATGGGCGAGGTGTACCGCGCCTTCGACCGGGAGCTCGAACGCGACGTCGCGATCAAGTCGCTGCTGTCCCACCTCGCGAACGAGGACGACCTCGTCCAGCGCTTCCGCAGGGAGGCCCGCACGCTGGCGCGGGTGCGCCACCCGGGGATCATCGCCCTCTACGACATGCTCCGGCTAAGCGACGGCAGCCTCTACCTCGTCCTCGAGTTCGTGCCGGGGGCCTCCCTCGAGCAGGACCTGGCCGGGGGGCGCGCCCTACCCTGGGCGCGCTGCGCCGACATCGCCGGCCAGATCTGCGGCGCCCTCGCGGCTGCGCACGCGCAGGACGTCATCCACCGCGACATCAAGCCGAGCAACATCCTGATCGAGCCCACGGGCGTCGTGCGGGTCGCGGACTTCGGCATCGCGCGCCTCGCGGGAGCGAGCCAGGTGACCCGAGGCGGGATGGCGATCGGCACGCCGGGCTACTGGGCCCCGGAGCAGGCGCTCGGGGAGGCGACCTCTCCGCGGACCGACATCTACGCCGTCGGGACTGTCCTCTTCCGCGCCTGCACGGGGCGCATGCCCTTCGTGCCCGATGAGCCGGGGGCGAGCGTGGCGCTCCTGAACGTGACCCGTCCGGTCCCCGACCCACGCGAGGTGGACCCGGGCCTGCCCCCGGACGCGGCGGCCGTGATCATGCGGGCGATGGCGCGCCATCCGCAGGATCGCTGGGGAAACGCCGTGGAGATGGCCGCCGCCCTGCGCGAGACCCTCGGCGCGCCGTCGGTGACCCCCCTGCCGGCACCGGTCGCGACGCCGCTCCCGCCGACCGAGATCCACCCGCCCCCGACGCCCCTCCTGCCGCCTGCCCTGCCCCCGACGGTCGTGGCCCCCACGCCGCCGCCGAGCACCACGCCGGCTCCCCCTGTGGCAACGGACCCGGCGCCCGTCTCCACGGCCCGGACGGCCCACGGCCCGACGCGACCTGCCCGCACGGAGCCACTCGGCCGTCCCCCGTCGGCCGGCCGCCGCTCCGCCCGTGCCGCGATCGCCGTCGCCGCCGGCCTCGCGGTGGTGGGCATCGTGGCGGGCACCCTGCTCGGGTCGTCAGGCGGCGAGGGCGCGCCGGCGACCGCCCCGGACCCGGAGCGCATCCGCGCGGGGGTCGGTTCGATCGAGGTACCCGCCGGATGGAGCTCCCGCGCCGGCGGCTCACTCCCCGGCCTGTCCCTCGACGATGCCACGACCGCGCGCCCCGCGGATGGCGGCGAGACACCGGACCGCCTCGTGGCGGGGCTCTCGGGCGCCGAGGGCCCGACGCTGCTGCCGGAGGCGTTCCTCGAGCGACTCGCGGAGCCTCCGGCCTCCGCCGACCGGGTCGTGCTCGGCGCCGCGCAGGCGTATCGCCACGATGGCCTGGTCGTCGAGGGGATGGCCGCGCCCGTGACCCTCTACGTGGTACCGACGACCGCGGGCGTGGAGACGGTCGCCTGCGTCGGCGGCGGGGCGGCCCTGGAGGCGTGCGCCGACTCCGCGGCATCACTCCGTCTGGCCGGGTCAGCCCGCGCGATCCCCCTCGGCCCGGACGCCGACCTGTCCGCCGCCGTCGCCGAGCCCCTCGCGGCCTTCGGGACGGTCCGGCAGCGCCTGCGCACCCGGCTCGCCGGCGCCGACATCCCGGCCGGCCAGGCCGCCGCCGCGAGCGATCTCGCGGCGGCGGCGAGGACGTCGGCGGGCGCGCTCCCGTCGTCGTCGGACGGAGGACCGGAGGCCGCCGGGCTGGTCGACCCCGTGCGGGCGGCGCTCCGCGCCCAGGCCGCGGCCTACGGCCGGATGGCGGCGGCCGCCCGCACCGCGGACGACGCGGGCTTCGCCGCGGCTGCCGATGCCGTGCGCGCCGGCGAGCAGCGGCTCGACGCCGCGCTCGCGGCGATGCGCGAGCGCGGCTACCCGGTCACGGGCTAAGCCCCGAGGGACTCCCCGAGGGCGCGGACCATCGCCCCCGCCGTGGGGTAGCGCTCCTCCGGGGCCTTCGCGAGGCCGCGGGCGAGGACCCCGTCCACGAAGGCGAGCGAGGGGCGCAGGGAGGACGGGGCCCGCGGGACCTCGGAGAGGTGGGCCTGGATGAGGTCGGCGGGGTTCTGGCGCACGAAGGGGGGCCGGCCGGCGAGGGCCTCGTAGGCCAGGGCCGACAGGCCGTAGACGTCCGCCGGCGGGCCCACCTCGCGGGCCATGAGCTGCTCCGGGGCGATGTACTCGATCGTCCCGACCCACATGCCGGTGCGCGTCAGCCGGGCGGACTTCGCGACCTTGGCGAGGCCGAAGTCGGTGAGGTAGGCCCGGTCGCCGGGCCCGACGAGCACGTTGGCCGGCTTGACGTCCCGGTGGACCATCCCGTTCGCATGGGCGTGGTCGAGCGCCTCGGCGAGCTGCCGCAGCAGGGCGACGGCGCGGAGGGGGTCGATGCCCCCGCCGGCGCGGATCTCCTCCTGCAGGCTCGGCCCGTCCACGAGGGTCATGGCGATGAAGACGTTCCCGTCGATGTCGCCCGCCTCGCGCACCGCGACGATGCCGGGGTGGTCCAGGGCGCGCACCGCCTCGGCCTCCTGCTGCAGGCGGGCGCGGAGCGTCTCGTCACCGCTCAGGTCCCCCTGGATGACCTTGAGCGCGACGGCGTCGCCCGACTCCTCGTCGAGGGCCCGGTAGACCGTCGCCTGGCCTCCCTGCGCGATCTCCGACTCGACCCTGTAGCGGCCGAGCCGGTATCCCGGCCACAGGCTCACGCGGGCTCCTCCTCCACGGCGGTAACAGGCCGGTCCCCGCCGTGATCGTAGGGGACGGGGGCAGAGTCCGTTCCCCCCTCCCGTCCGTCCGAACGGCCAGTGCCATCGGGTTCCGGGCGCGGATAGGGTGCCGTCCGTCACCAGGCGTGCGCCCCACGGGGGCAGGAGGAAGAAGTGTTCGCCGAGGTCCTGATCGCGGTCGCCGTGGTGGTGGTCGCGGCACGCCTGGCCGGCCTCCTGATGGCGCGCGTGGGCCAGCCGCCGGTGATGGGCGAGATCGTCGCCGGAATCGCCCTGGGGCCCTCCGTGCTCGGGGCGATCGCCCCCGACGCTCAGGAATGGCTCTTCCCCGAGGAGATCATCCCCTCGCTCAACACGATCGCCCAGCTCGGGCTGATCTTCTTCATGTTCCTGGTGGGCCTCGAGCTCGATCCGGCCCACGTGCGCGGCAGCGGGCGCACCGTGGGGGCCGTAGCAGGGCTGTCGCTGGTGCTGCCGTTCGTGCTGGGCGTCGTCGTGGCGCTGGCCGTGCACGACACGCTGGCCCCGGACATCGACCGGGCCGGGTTCGTCCTGTTCGTCGGCACCGCCCTCGCCATCACGGCCTTCCCGGTGCTGGCGCGGATCCTCCAGGAGAAGGGGCTCGCGAAGGACCCCGTGGGCGCGATCAGCCTCGCCTGCGCGGCGATCCAGGACGTGCTCGCCTGGCTGATCCTGGCGGTGGTCGTGGCGATCGTCCGCGCCGGCGGGCCGGTCGACCTCCTGATCACGCTCGGCCTGACCCTCCTCTTCGCCGGCGTGATGATCGGGATCGTGCGGCCCGCGCTGGCGTGGATCGTCACCCGCGCGCGCGGCCATTCCGGGCTCGGCGCGCCGGTGCTCACCCTGCTGCTGGTGGGCGTGCTCCTGAGCGCGTACGCCACCGAGGAGATCGGCATCCACGCCATCTTCGGGGCGTTCGCCTTCGGCGCCATCGTGCCGCGCGACTCCCTGCTGGTCGACGAGGTCACGCTCAAGATCGAGGACTTCACGGTCCTGCTCTTCCTCCCGGTGTTCTTCGCCATCACCGGCCTCCAGACCGAGCTCGCGGCGATCGACAGCGCGACGGTCGCCATGATCGGGCTGGTGATCCTCGCCGCGGCCATCGCCGGCAAGGTGGTCGGCGGCTACGTGGGCGGGCGCATCGGCGGCGTGCCGGGGCGCGAGGCATCCCTGATCGGCGTCCTGATGAACACCCGCGGCCTCACCGAGCTGGTGATCCTGAGCGTCGGGCAGGCGCTCGGGGTGGTCCCCGACTCGCTCTTCGCGATCCTCGTCATCGTCGCCCTGGTGACCACGTTCATGACCGCGCCGCTCGTGGACCTCGTGCGGGGCCGCCCGCGCCCGGTCTTCCGCCCGAGCCAGTCCGGCGTCGTCCCCGGGTCCGGGCCGCGGCGGATCCTGGTCGCGCTGGACGGCTCGCCGGGCGACCCGTCGCTGGTCGCCCTCGCCGGCCGGCTCGCGGAGCCGACGAACGCCGAGGTCGTCCTCGGGCGCGTCATGCCGATCCCCGACCGCCTGTCGCGCCGCACCACCGCGATCACGACGGCCGAGCAGGAGGCCGCCGCGACCGAGCGCGCCGAGGGCCTCGCCGCGGACCTGCGCGCGCTGGGCCTGCGGGTCTCGACGATCGTGGGCACCGAGCCGGACCCCGGCCTCGCCCTCTGCGGGATCGCCGAGCGCGAGGGCGCCGACCTCGTGCTCGCCGGCTGGCACCGCACGCTCCTGCCCGGCAACGTCCTCGGCGGGGACGTCGCCACGCTGCTGGAGCGCTCCCCCGCCGACGTCGCGGTGCTCGTGGACCGCATGGGCACCGGGCTCGTCTTCGAGCGCGGCGCGTCGGTGCTCGTGCCGGTGGGCGGCGGCCGCCACGAGGTGACCGCCGCCCAGCTCGGCGACAAGCTCGCCGGGGCGAGCGGCGTGCCGCTCGTGCTGATCGCCCGCGACGAGGCCGAGGCCGAGAAGGTGCGCGCGAGCGGCGTGGACGGCGCCCAGGTGATCGTGGCGGGCGCCGACGCGCGCGGCACCATCGCCGAGCTGATGGGCGCCGCCGGCGTGCTGGTGGTGGGGGTCGGGGACGACTGGGCCGCCGAGCGGGCCGGGGTCGGGTCGCGACGCGGCGGCCTGCTGGCGGGCCTCACCAAGCCCGCCCTGGTGGTGCGCCGCGGGGACGCCGCCGGCGACCCGGACGCCATGGAGGGGTGGCTCAAGCGCGCCGGCCAGAGCCGCTTCAGCGACTGGCTCGGCACCGTCACCGGCCGCGTGCCGGACGCCGCGGAGCGGGCGCCGGGCCCCTGACGGCTGACACGATGGGGCTCCGGCCGCCGACGAGGAGCCCCACGTGAGCACGTACGACCAGATCCGGGACCTCCCGCTGCACGTCGAGGACTACGGCCTCGACGTCCTCGCGCTCGACCTGGCCGAGGACTTCCGCCGCCTCACGACGGTCATCACCCTCCGCGGCGGCGGCCTGGAGGGCGTGGGCGAGGACGTCTGTTACGACCCCGCCGAGCACGAGACCCAGCTCGCCGCGGGGCCGGTGCTGCCCCTCGCCGGGCAGTGGACGATCGACTCGTTCTCGCGGCACCTGGACACGCTCGACCTGTTCCACGGCGGCCCGGCCATCTACCCGATGTCCGGCGACTACCGGCGCTGGGCCTACGAGAGCGCGGCCCTCGACCTCGCGCTGCAGCAGGCCGGCACCACCCTCCACGAGGCGCTCGGCCGCGAGCCCTCCCCCGTCACCTTCGTCGTCTCGACCCGCCTCGACTGGCCGCCCGGCACGGCCCCGTCGGCCGACCCCATCCGCGGCTGGCTCGACCGCGAGCCGTCGCTGCGGTTCAAGCTCGACCCCACCAACGAGTGGGACGAGGCCCTCGTCGCCGTGCTCGCGGACCTCGGCGTGGTCGACACGCTCGACATGAAGGGCCAGTACGAGAACGTGCCCTTCGGCGTGCCGGACGACCCGGCCACCTACACCCGCATCCTCGCGGCCTTCCCGGCCGCGCAGATCGAGGACCCGCGGCTCACGCCCGAGCTGCGCGCCACCCTGGAGGGCCACGAGGACCGCGTCACATGGGACGCCCCGCTGCACTCGGTCGACGACATCCTCGCCCTGCCCTGGCCGCCCCGCACCGTGAACATGAAGCCCTCGCGGTTCGGGCCCCTCTCGCGCCTGTTCGCGGCCTACGACCACCTGGAGGCGGAGGGCATCAGCGCGTACTCGGGCGGCCAGACCGAGCTCGGGCCGGGGCGCGGCCAGGTGCAGTACCTCGCGTCGCTGTTCCACCCGGACGCGCCCAACGACATCGCGCCCGGGGGCTACAACAACCCGCAGCCGCCGGACGGCCTCCCGGGCACGCCGCTTCCCGTGGCCGCCGCGCCGACGGGCTTCCGCTGGAGCTGACGGGGGCCGTCACGGCCCCGTGACGCCGGCGGCGCACCCCGCGCGCCCCGCGCGCGGCCGGGCGCGGCACGCTGCCCCGGATGGGCGGCGACCACGGCGGGAGCGGGCGGCGGGGCGAGCGGGCGGCCGAGCGTCACCTGCGCCGGCGCGGCTGGACGATCCTCGCCCGCCGCTGGCGGGGCGCCGGCGGCGAGATCGACCTCGTCGCGGGCCGGGCGGGGGTGCTGGCGCTGTGCGAGGTGAAGGCCCGCGCCGACCCGCGGGCCCTCGCCGAGCCCCACGCGGCCGCGCAGCGGCGCCGGATGGCGCGGGCGGCGGCGGCCTACCTCGCGGCGCGCCCGCCGCCCCCCGGGACGACGGTGCGCCTCGACCTCCTCACGGTGCGGCTGGGGCGCCTGCGGACGCGGGTGCGGCACCTGCCCGGCGGAGCCGGTCCGGCATGACGTAGGCGCCCTCGGGATAGGCCACCGAGTTGAACGAGCGGCGGTGCATCGGGGACAGGCCCGACGTGCGGATGACCTCGTGGTGCTCGGGCGTGGCGTAGCCGACGTGCTCGTCGAAGCCGAACCCGGGGTAGGCGGCGGCCACCGGGCCGGCCATCAGGCGGTCGCGGGTGGTCTTCGCGATGACCGATGCCGCGGCGATGCTCGCGCTGCGCCGGTCGCCGCCCACGACGGCGCGGTGCTCGACGGCGGCGGGCCCCAGGCGGAAGCCGTCGACCAGGTACACGCCCGGGCACGGGGCCAGGCGGGCGAGCGTCTCGCGCATGAGCCGCAGGTTGGTGAAGTGCAGCCCGTCGCGGTCGATCGTCGCCGGCGAGGCCACGGCGACCACCACCTGCTCGGCGTGCCGCATCACGGCGGCGGCGACGCGCTCGCGCACGTCGTGGCTCAGGCGCTTGGAGTCGTCGAGGTCGCCGAGCGCGCGGCGCCCGGCGGGCGTCAGCCGCGAGAGGTCCAGGCAGACGGCCGCGACGACGAGCGGCCCGGCCAGGCAGCCACGGCCGGCCTCGTCCACGCCGGCCACGCGGGGGACGCCGAGGGCCCGGTCGTGCGCGAACAGGCGCGCCGACGGGCGGTGCGCTCCGGGGCGGCGCCGGGGCGCCATCCGCGGGACCTAGGTACCTAGGAGCGCTGCTTCTCCCGGATGCGGGCCTTCTTGCCGACCTTGCCGCGCAGGTAGTAGAGCTTGGCGCGGTTGACGTCGCCCTCCATCGTGCGCTCGATGCGCTCGATCTTCGGCGAGTGGACCGGGAACGTGCGCTCCACGCCGACGCCGAAGCTCTGCTTGCGGACGGTGAACGTCTCGCGGTTCGTCGAGCCCTGGCGCTTGATGACCGTGCCCTCGAACACCTGCACGCGCTGGCGGGTGCCCTCGATGACCCGGAAGTGGACCTTCACGGTGTCGCCGGCCTTGAACACCGGGACGTCGTCGCGCAGCTGCTCGCGCTCCAGGCTCTCGATGACGCTCATGTCCCCGTGCTCCTCGCTCGACTCACCCGGGCCGGCGCCCGGCAAAACGACGGGGAGCATAGCAAGGGGGCCGCCCCCCGGACAGGAATCAGGCCGTGCGGGGCGGCAGCACGCGCTCGGCGCGCCAGCGGTCGACCGCCCCGTGGTCGCCGGAGAGCAGCACCGGGGGCACCTCGTGGCCCAGGAACGAGGCCGGCCGCGTGTAGTGCGGGTGTTCCACCCCGCCCCCCAGGCCGGCCGAGAACGACTCGGCGTGGAGGCTCGCGCTGTTGCCGAGGGCGCCCTCCAGCTTGCGGGCGACGGCGTCGATCACCGCCATCGCCGCCACCTCGCCACCCGCGAGCACGAAGGGGCCGAGGCACAGCTCGTCGTTGGCGAGCACGGTGTGGACGCGCTCGTCGAAGCCCTCGTAGCGGCCGCAGAGCAGGGCGACCTCGGGCTCGGCCGCCAGCTCCTCGGCGACCGCGTCGCTGAAGGGCCGCCCGCGCGGGGTGAGCACGACCACCCGGCGGGCGTCGCGCACCTGCTCCGCCGGCCCGCCGTAGACCGCCGAGAGGGCGGCGGCGACCACGTCGACGCGCAGGACCATCCCCGGGCCGCCGCCGTAGGGGGCGTCGTCCACCTGGCCGTGCGAGAGCGGGGTGGTGTCGCGCGGGTTGAAGCAGCGCACCTCGAGCCCGGCCGTGAGGGACGCGTTGGCGAGGTGGCGCGGCCGGCGCATCCAGTCGAACCACTCCGGGAACAGCGTGAAGACGTCGATCCTCACGGGCCGTCCGCCCCGAACAGGTCCTCGCGCAGCACGATCCGCCGGCCCGGCACGTCCAGCTCGACGACGGCGTCGGCGTGGAAGGGCACGAGCACGGGCCCGCCCTCGGCGTCGACCTCCAGGGCGTCGTTCGCCGGGCCGGAGAACACCTCCCGCACGGTCCCGAGCGGCCGGGTGCCGAGCAGCACCTCGCAGCCCACCAGCTCGTGGACGTAGAAGGTGTCGGGGTCGTCCGTCTCCGGGACGCGCGCCGCGTCGACGGCGATGACCGCCCCGGTCAGGGCGGAGGCGTCCTCCCGGGACCCGACGCCCTCGAACTCCAGGATCGGCGCCCGGTCCATGCCGCTGCGCCCCGCCAGGACGAGGGTGCGCGGCGCCCCCTCGCGGGGGCGTGCCTCGACGGCCTCACCGGGGGCGAGGGTCGCGAGCGTCGGTCCCGAGGGACGGGCGTGCAGGGCCCCGCGCACACCGTGGGGCCTGCCGAGCGTGCCGATGACGACGGTGGCCGGGCGCATCGCGCCGTCCGCCTCGTCAGGGCTCAGTCGAGGATCTCGAGCGAGACCCGCTCGCCGCGCGCCGTCGCCGCCGCCCGCAGGATGGTGCGCAGGGCGCGGGCGACGCGCCCACCGCGGCCGATGACCTGGCCCAGGTCCTCGTCGGCCACGGCGAGGGAGATGACCCGGCCGTCGCGGCCGCCGGTGCCCTCGGTCACCTCGACCTGGTCCGGGTTGTCCACCAGCCCCCTGGCGAGGGTGGCGATCATGGCCGCGAGCGGCGCGTCATCGGACACGATCAGGCCGCCTGGGCCCGGGCGATCTTGATGAGCTTGCGCACGGCCGAGGTCGGCTGCGCGCCCTCGGAGATCCACTTGTCGGCGCGCTCGACGTCGATCTCCACGATGGACGGGTCGGTCTGCGGGTTGTACCGGCCGATCGTCTCGATGTTGCGGCCGTCGCGCGGCGAGCGCGAGTCGGCCACCACCACCCGGTAGATGGCGTTCTTCTTGCCGCCCACACGGGCGAGGCGGATCTTGACCACGGTGCTCCTGTCTTCCTGGTTACCGGCCGCCGAGGAGCGCAGGCAGGCCACCTCGGCCCATCTGCTTCATCAGCTTCCGCATCTGCTTGAACTGTGACAGGAGCTGGTTGACCTCCTGCACGCTGGTGCCGCTGCCGGCCGCGATGCGCCGGCGGCGGCTGCCGTTGATGATCTCGGGGTGGCGCCGCTCGTGCACGGTCATGCTGCGCACGATCGCCTCCACCCGGTCCAGCTGGGCGTCGTCGACCTGCAGGTCCTTGGCCTTCGCCGCGTTGCGGAAGCCCGGGATCATCCCGAGCACCTGCGACATCGGGCCCATCTTGCGGACCTGCTGCATCTGGTCGAGGAAGTCCTCGAGGGTGAGGCCCCCGCCGCGGATCTTCTGCTCGAGCTTCTTCGCGTCGTCGACGTCGACCGTCGCCTGGGCCTTCTCGATGAGGCTCATGACGTCGCCCATCCCGAGGATGCGCGAGGCCATCCGGTCGGGGTGGAACGGCTCGAGGGCGTCGATCTTCTCGCCGGTGCCGATGAAGAGGATCGGCTTGCCGCTCACGGCCCGGACCGACAGGGCGGCGCCACCGCGGGCGTCGCCGTCGAGCTTGGTGAGGGCGACCCCGTCGAAGTCCACGGCCTCGGCGAACGCCTTGGCCACGTCGACTGCCGTCTGGCCGGTCATGGCGTCCACGACGAGCACGACGCTGGTGGGCTGCACCGCCTGCTTGATGCGGACGAGCTCGCCCATCATCTCGGCGTCGATGGTGAGGCGGCCGGCGGTGTCCACGATCACGAGGTCACGGCCGGTGCGGCGGGCCTCCTCGATGCCGTTGCGCGCGATCTGGACGGCGTCCTTCGAGCCCTCCTCGCGGTGGACCGGGACGCCGATCTGGTCGCCGAGCACGGCGAGCTGCTCGGCGGCCGCCGGGCGGTGGACGTCGCAGGCCACGAGGAGCGGGGCGCGCCCCTGCTGGTGGAAGTAGCGCGCCAGCTTCGCCGAGCAGGTCGTCTTGCCGGAACCCTGCAGGCCGGCCATCAGCACGATGGTCGGCGGCTTGGACGCCAGCGGCAGGGCGACGTTGGCCTCGCCCATCAGCGCCGTGAGCTCGTCGGAGACGATCTTCACGACCTGCTGGTCGGGCGTGAGGGAGTCCATCACCTCGGCGCCCTTGGCGCGCGTGGCGATCGCCGTCGTGAGCTGCTTCACCACGGGCAGCGAGACGTCGGCCTCGAGCAGGGAGAGGCGGATCGCCCGCATCGCCTGGTCGATGTCGGACTCGGTCAGCTTCCCCCGGCCCTTGAGGCCGGAGAAGATCCCCTGCAGCTTGTCGGTGAGAGCGTCGAACATCGGCAGCCGACCACTTTAGCCCAGGGCCCCGGCCCTGTGGGCCGCGCGCGGCGGGGGCGGGGCCCCCGGCGCCCCCGTCAGGCCTCGTCGCCCCCGAAGACGGCGCGGGCGTAGGCCTGGGCGTCGAAGGGCTGGAGGTCCTCCAGCTTCTCCCCCACGCCGACCAGCTTCACAGGGATGTCCAGCTCCCGGCGGATGGCGAGGGCGATGCCGCCGCGGGCGGTGCCGTCCACCTTCGTCAGCACCACGCCGGTCAGGTCGGCGGCCTCGTCGAACAGGCGCGCCTGGCTGAGGCCGTTCTGGCCCGTGGTGGAGTCGAGGACCAGGAGCACCTCGTGCGGGGCGCCCGGCATCGCCTTCCCCACGACGGCCGCCACCTTGCGCAGCTCCTCCATCAGGTTGTGCTGGGTCTGGAGGCGGCCGGCGGTGTCGATGAGGGCGATGTCGGCGCCGCGGGCCGTCGCGGCGGCGACGGTGTCGAACGCGACGGCGCCCGGGTCGGCGCCCTGCCCCTGGCGCACGAGCTGCGCGCCGGAGCGGTCGGCCCACACCGCGAGCTGGTCGATGGCCGCGGCGCGGAAGGTGTCCGCAGCGCCGATGACGACGGTCTTGCCCAGCTCGCTCAGGCGGTAGGCCAGCTTGCCCACGGTGGTGGTCTTGCCGCTGCCGTTGACGCCGACGACGAGGATCACGGTCGGCTCGCCGTCGAGGGCGATGCGCGGCGGCTCCGGGGCCATGCGGGCGGCCATCGCCTTCCAGAGCGCCCCCGCGACGTCCGCGCCGCTCGTGATGCGGCCCTGGCCGGCCTCCTCGCGGAGCTCCTCGACCAGGTCGAGGGTCGCGTCCATGCCGCAGTCGGCGCCGATGAGCGCCTCCTCGAGCTCGTCCCAGGTCTCCGCCGTCACCAGCTTCCCCTGGTAGATCCCGGCGAGCTGCGGCGAGATCGTCTGCCGCGGCTTGGTCAGGTTCTCCCGCAGGCGGGCCATCAGCCCGCGGCGCCGCGGCTCCTCCTCCGCCGGCGGCGGGGCCAGCCCGAACAGCTCCGCCCACGCCTCGCGGTCGGCCGTGCTCCCCCCCTCGGCGCTCACCCGGCCGCGCCGCCCGGGATGGCGTGCAGGGCGCGGCGCACGTAGGGCCGCGCGGGGCCCTCCACGTCGCGCTTGAGGCGGCGGGCGACGATCTGGGAGACGCCCTCGGCGCCCATCGTCACGCCGAAGATGGTGTCGGCGATCTCGACGGTGGGCTGCTGGTGGGTGATGAGCACGAACTGGGTGCGGTCGGCCAGCGTGCGCACGACGCCGAGGAAGCGGCGCAGGTTGACGTCGTCGAGCGCGGCCTCGACCTCGTCGAGCAGGTAGAAGGGCGCCGGACGCGCCATCGCCAGCGCGAGGCAGAAGGCCAGGGCGACCAGGGACCGCTCGCCGCCGGACATCAGCGCCAGGGAGCGCGGGCGCTTGCCGGCCGGGATGACCTCGACCTCGATGCCCTGCTCGCCCTCGTCCCCCTCCACGGCGCGCAGGCGGCCCTCGCCGCCCGGGAAGAGCAGGCCGCAGACCTCGGCGAAGCGGTCGCGGAACGACCCGAACAGCGACTCGAAGCCCTCGGCCACGGCGGCGTCCAGCTCGCCGAGGTGGGCGCGCAGGGACTCGCCGGTCCGCTCCAGATCGTCGATCTGGGCGGCCATCTCGCCCTCGCGCTCGCTCAGCTCCTCGCGCTCGGCGGCGGCCAGCGGGTTGACGGCGCCGAGCTGCTCCCGGCGGCGCTCCAGGGTCTCCAGGGCCTCGGCGGCGGCGGCCGGGTCGCCCGGGTCGTCGTCGCCCTCGGCGGGCGGCGGCCCGGCCTCGGCGGCGCGCTCCGCCGCGACGGCGGCGGCGACCTCGGCGGCGTGGGCGGCGGCGTCCGACGCGCCGGCGGCGGCCTCGGCGGCCTCCACGGCCCGGTCGGCCGCGGCCACGGCGGCGTCCTGCTCGCGCACGGCGGCGGCGGCCTCGGACCAGAGGCCCCCGGCCCGCTCGGCGGCGGGGCCGAGGGCGGCGGCGGCCTCGGACAGCGCGCGCGCCGCGGCCTGCGCGGGTGCGGTGTCCACGACGGTGCCGGCCTCCTCGGCCAGGGCACGGGTCGTGGCGAGCCGCGCCGCGAGCTCGCCGGCCTGGGCGCGGGCGGCGGCCAGGTCGGCGCGGGCGTCGGCGGCGGCCGACGCGGCCGTCCTCAGCACCGTCGTGGCCGCCTCGGCCTCCCGGCGCAGCTCCCCGGCGCGGGCCGTCGCCTGCGCGGCGGCCTGGCGGAGCTCCTCGGCGCGCGGCCCGGCGGCCTGCGCGGCGGCCCGGGCGGCCGCCACCTCGGCCTCCACCCGCTCGACCTCGGCCACGGCCTCGGCGGCCCGCGCCGCCCGGCCACCGGCCTTGGCGCGCAGCGCCGCGACGGCCTCCGAGGCCCGCGCGGCGGACCGGTCGGCGGCCCGGCGGCGGCGGGTGACGGACGCCAGGGCGGACGACGCGGCACCGGCCGCGGTCGCGGCGCCGGCGGCGACCTCGGCCGCGGCCGCCTCGGCCTCCTCGGCCCGGGCGTGGAGGGCGCGGCGGGCCCACGAGCCGGCCGCGCGGAAGACGACGCCGTCGCGGGCGCGGAGGGCCACGCCGTCGCGGGTCACGGCGACGCCGGGGGTGCCCGGCGGGACCGCGTCGAGGTCGTCCACGAGCCAGGCGTCCGCCAGCAGGCGGTCGAGGTGCGGGCGCGCGGCGTCGGAGCAGCGCTGCACCAGGTCGCGCACGCGGCGCGCCCCCGGCGGCCCCTGCGCGGCGTCGCCGGCGGGCGGGGCGGGGACGAGCGCCATCGTGGCTCCGTCCTCCAGGGCCGCGCGCGCGTCCGCCACCGAGCCGACCGGGACGGCCTCGGCCAGCGCGCCCAGGGCGGCCGCGACCGCGTGCTCGGCACCGGGCTCGACCTCGAGGCCGTCGCCGAGGGCGGCGGCGGTGCCGGACTCCCCGGCGGCGGGCGCCAGGGCGCGGGCGGCGGTGCGGGCCTCGCGCAGGCGGGCGTCCGCGACCTCGCGGGCCGCGGCGGCGTCGGCGTCCGCGCGCTCGGCGTCCCGCAGGCGCCCGGCCCAGCGCCCGGCGCGGCCCGCGGCGACCTCCTCGCGGCGCTCGGCGCGCACGACGGCCTCCGCGTCCACCCCGTCGGCCGCCAGGGCGTCCCGGCGGGCCACGGCCGCGGCGAGCGCCTCCTCGGCGGCGCCGGCGCGGCGGGCGGCGTCGGCCCGCTCGCGGTCGGCGCCCAGCAGGGCCCCGGCGGCGTCGGCGGCGACGGACTCGGCGGCCCGGTGCGCCGCGCGGGCGGCGGCGTCGGCCTCCTCGGCGCCCGTCGCGGCGGCGTCGGCCTGGTCGGCGGCGGCGGTCGCCGCGCCCACCGCGCCGTCGGCGGCGGCGGCCTCCTCCTCCAGCGATCCGAGCCGCTCGGCGGCGGCCGCGCGGCGGCGCTCCCCCTCGTCCCAGGCCCGGACGGCGGCGGCCACGCGCTCGGAGGCGAGCTCGGCCCGGCCGGCGGTGCGCTCGGCGGCGGTTCGGACGGCGGCGGCCAGCTCCTGGGCGGCCGACGCGGCGGCCGCGGCCTCGGACCGGCGGCGCGCGGCCTCGGAGCGCGCCAGCCGGGCGGCGTCGCGGGCCTCGGCGTCGCCGGCGGCGATCGCGCGGAGGCGCTCGGCCTCGGCCTGCGCCTCGGCGTGCGCGGCGGCCGCGGCGCGGGCCCGCGCGGCATTCACGGCGCGGCGGGCGGCGCCGATCTCGGCCTCCAGGGCCTCGGCGCGCTCGGCGGCGCGGGCCTGGCGGTCCAGGGCGCGGGCGCGGGAACGCACCTCGCCGGCCAGGTCGCGCGCCCGCTCCAGCTTCTCGGCGACCCGGTTGAGCTTCTGCTCGGCCCGCCGGCGGCGGCGCTTGGCGACCGCGACGCCCGCGGCGGCGTCGACCATCGCCCGGCGCTCGACCGGGGTGCTCGTGCAGAGGGCCTCGACCTGCCCCTGGCGGATGACCGCGAGGGCGTCCGGCCCGACCCCGCGGGCCGCCAGCGCCTCCTGCACGTCGAGCAGGCGGCAGCCGGCGGAGTTGAGGCGGTAGTGGGCGTCCCCGGCGCGGGTGAGGCGCCGCGCGGCGGCCACCTCCGCGGGGCCGGCGTCGCCGCCGCCCTCCAGGACGAGCGAGACCTCGGCGTACTGCGCGGCGGGCCGCCGGTCGCCGCCCGAGTAGAGGACGTCGGCCATGCCGCCCGCGCGCAGGCGCCCGGCGCGCTGCTCGCCGAGGGCCCACACGACGGCCTCGGCCAGGTTGCTCTTGCCGGAGCCGTTGGGGCCCACGATGACGTTGACGCCCGGCCCGAGGTCGAGGGTGGTCGCCTCGGCGAACGACTTGAAGCCCTTGAGCTGGAGGCGCGTGAGCATCAGGCGGCGTCCCAGGGGTGGGTGGCGAGCGCGGCCGCGGCGGCCTCCTGCTCGGACCCCTGCTTGGTGGTCCCGGTGCCCTCGCCCGCCGGCGCGCCCCCGATGAGCACCCGGCTCGTGAACACGCGCCGCTGGGGCGGGCCGTCCGCGGACAGCAGCTCGTAGGCGACGGCCAGCCCGGTGCGGGCGGCCCGCTCCTGCAGGGTCGTCTTCGGGTCCCGCGCGCCGGGGGCGGCGGCCTCGAGCGGGGGCGCGAACGCCTCCAGCACCGCCGCACGGGTCTCCTCGACGCCGAGGTCGAGCCACGAGGCCCCGATGACGGCCTCGGCGAGCTGGGCCCGCACGGCCGGCTGGTCGGCGAGCTCCCGCGCGGCCTCGCGGCGCGGCCCGGGGGCCGCCGCCACGAGGGCGTCGGGGAGGCCAGCGGCGTCGGCCGCGGCGGCGCAGGCGCCGCGCGCGACGACGGCCTGCCGCATCCACGACAGGTCGCCCTCGTCGACCGAGGGGTGCCGGCGCATGAGCTCCTCGCTCACGATCACGTCGAGTGCGCTGTCACCGAGGAACTCGAGGCGCTCGTAGGAGGCATCCCGCCGAGGGGCCCACGAGCTGTGCGTGAAGACCTGACGGCGCCGGCGCGGCTCGAGCGCCCGGACGAGCCGGGACAGCCCGGCCTCACCGCCGGCGACGACGCTCAGCCGATGTTGGCCATCACGTAGTCGACCGCCTGGCCGACCGTCGCGATCTTCTCGGCCTCCTCGTCCGGGATCTTGATCTTGAACCGGTCCTCCATCTCCATGATGAGCTCGACCAGGTCCAGCGAATCAGCGTTGAGGTCCTCCTGGAAGGACGACTCGACGGTGACCTCCGCCGGATCGACCCCGAGCTGCTCCACCAGGATGGCGCGGACCTCTTCCACAGCCTTGTCTCGGTCCAACACTCCCCCCTCTGTCTCCGCGCCAGTGGCCGCAGTCGGCTCTGGCAGGGCAAACTACACACGGTCTCGGACGAACCGCCGGGACACCGGCGACGCCGGGCATCCTACGTGGCGGGCGACCTTTCGGCGCCCTCCTGGGCGAGGGCCTCGCCGAAATGCTCGGCCAGGCGGTTGCGCGCGCCGCGCGCCGCGACCCTCACGGCCTGGGCCACGCCGCGCCCCGTCGCGTTGCCGTGGCCGATGACGGCCAGGCCCCGCACGCCCAGCAGGACGGCACCGCCGTACTCCTCGGGATCGATGCGGTCGCGCATCCTCCGCAGGGGCGGGCGCACGAGCACCCCGCCCACGCGCCCGAGGAACGTGGACCGCACCGCGTCGCGCACCTCGCCCAGGAGGAACGACGCCACGCCCTCCATCGTCTTCAACACGACGTTGCCGGTGAAGCCGTCGGTCACGATGACGTCGACGACGGCCGCCGGGATGTCGCGCCCCTCCACGTTGCCGTGGAAGCCCGGCGTGCTGCGCATCAGCGCGTGGGCGTTGAGCACCAGCTCGCTGCCCTTCACGTCCTCCTCGCCGATGGACAGGAGGCCGACGCTCGGATCGTCGATGCCGAGGACGTCGCGGCTGAAGATGCGGCCCATGAGCGCGAACTGCCTCAGGTGCTCGGGACGCGCCTCCGCCGACCCGCCCGCGTCGAGCAGGAGCACCGGCCGGCCCCCGGCCCCGGGAAGCACGACGGCGATCGCCGGCCGGATGACCCCCGGCACGCGGCGCATGTAGAGGGTCGCCGCGGCGAGCATGGCCCCGGTGTTGCCGGCCGACACCGCGGCCCCCGCGCGCCCGTCGCCGACCAGGCGGCATGCGAGGGAGACGGAGGACTCGGGCTTGGCGCGCACGGCGCGGGCCCCCTCCTCGCCCGAGGTGACGATGTCCGCGGCGTGCACGATCTCGATGCCGGGGTGCCCGGAGTGCCCCTGGCGCTCCATCTCCTCGGAGAGGGCGGCGCGGTCCCCCACCAGGAGGATGCGGATGCCGTCGGCCGCGGCCTCGATGGCGCCGGCGACCGGCGCCGCGGGCGCGGCGTCACCACCCATCCCGTCGAGGGCGACGGCGGGGTCCATCAGAGGTGTCCTCGGGTCCCGGGGGCCCCGGCGGGGACGGTCACGGGCGCCCGTGGGCGCACGCGCGCGACCGCGGGCGCGACCGGCCCCTACCCCTCGATCTCGACGACCGGACGGCCGCGGTAGTAGCCGCACACGCCGCACACGTGGTGCGGGCGGACGGGGCTGGAGCAGCGCGGGCAGCGGCCGAGGCGGGCCGCCTCGATCGCGTGCGTGGCGCGACGGGTGTCACGACGCTGCTTGCTGGTCTTGCGCTTGGGGACGGCCACGAACTCTCCACCTGTCTGAAGGACCCGGGGATGGTAGCGGTCGGACGCCCCATGCGGTAGGCCGCGACGTCCGGGGGCGACTCAGTCGGGGCCGGGCTCCCGCTGGAGGCGCTCCGCGACGGCCCGGAGCGCGTCCCAGCGCGGGTCGGTCGTGTCCACCGAGCAGTCGCAGTCCACCTCGTTGCGGTCCGCGCCGCAGATCGGGCAGAGGCCGGCGCAGTCCTCCCGGTGGAGGATGGTGGCCGGCACGGCCTCGGCGATCGAGTCGCGGGCCCAGAGGGCGACGTCGAGGACGCGGTCCTCGATGTAGGCCGAGTCGAGGTCGTCGTCGAAGGGCTCGCCCTCGCGCCCCTCCGCCTCGAACTCGGTCGCGTTGACGTCGATGGCGACGCGCGCCGGGGCCAGGCAGCGGAAGCACGGGCCCTCCAGCACGACGGAGGTCCGCAGCCGCAGGTGCAGCCCGGACAGCGACCGGCTCAGCTCGAGGTCGACCTCGGGGGACGCCGGCTCCGTGACGTAGTCCTCCCCGCCGAGCCGCAGGGCGACCGGCGGCACCCGCAGGTGCCGCCGCTCCGCGGCCCCCGGGGCGAGGTCGAGGGCGCGGAGGTCGATGTGGGTGACCTCCCCGTCCACGACCTACTCGGCGGCGTCGACGAACGGGCCGGCGTCGGCCTCCATGGGCTCCTCGGACCGCCCCTGCAGGCGCTCGCGCCCGCGCTGCACGGCCTGGAGGAACTTGCCGAGGTTCACCTCGAGCGTGCCGAGCACCTCGTCGGCGTAGTCCTCGGCCCCCAGCCGCACCTCGCGCTCCCGCTGGCGGGCCTCCTCGAGGATCTCGGCGGCCTCGCGGTCGGCGCGCTTGACGACCTCCTGCTGGGAGGCCTCCTGCGCGGCCTTGTCACGGGCCTCCGCCACGAGGCGCTCGGCCTCGCGCTTGGCCTCGGCGAGCATCTCCTGCCGCTCCTTGACGATCCACCGGGCCTGCTTGACCTCCTCGGGGATCGTGGAGCGCATCTGGTCGAGGAGGTCGTAGATCTCCTCGCGGTCGATGCGCACCTGGTCCGTCAGCGGCACGGCGCGCGCGTTGTGGATCAGGTCATCGAGCTTGTCGATCAGTTCGAGTACGTCCAACGAACCCTCCTCAGGGAACGGAACCGACGCCGCCGGGGCGCCGGGCGCGCAGTGCCTCGGCGACGAACGCGGGGACCCAGTCGTCGACCGAGCCGCCCCAAGCCGCCACCTCCCGCACACCGCTCGACGAGACGAAGCTGTACCCGGGAGACGCCGGCAGATACACCGTTTCCACCTCGGGGGCCAGATGCCTGTTCAGCTGCGCCATCTGGAACTCGTAGTCGAAATCCGAGATCGCCCTCAGACCTTTTACCAGGATCGAGGCGCCGAGGCTGCGCGCGTGTTCGGTCACGAGGCTGTTGAACCCCTCCACGCGGACGTTCTCGAGGTGGGCGACGCTGCGGGACACGAAGTCGATCCGCTCGTCGGCCGTGAAGAGCGGCTGCTTCTTCACGGATCCCGCGGTGACGCACACCACGACCTCGTCGAAGAGGGTCGACGCGCGGGCGATGATGTCGATGTGCCCGTACGTGACCGGGTCGTATGTCCCCGGGCAGATGGCGATGCGCGGCCCCCGGCTCACGACGCGAGCCTCAGGACGCTGACGCCGGTGTCGCCGTAGGTCCTATCGGTGCGGTTGGCGATCTCCATCCCCTCCGGATGCGGTGGCGGGAGCGCCGCCGGGCGCTCGACGACCACGATACCGGGGCCGGTCATCACAGGGGCGAGGGCGGTCCCGAGGGCCGCCAGGACCCGCTCGGCGCGGGCGTAGGGCGGGTCCAGGAGGCAGAGCCCGAAGCGCCGCCGCGCCGCCGCCTGGCCCCGCAGGGCGGCCCGCCAGTCGGCGGCGACGACGCGGACGCGGTCCTCCAGCCCGAGGGCCTCCGCGTTCGCCCGGATGACCGCGACGGCGCGGGGGTCCCGCTCCACCATCGTGGCCGTCGCGGCCCCGCGGGAGAGCGCCTCCAGGCCGAGGGCGCCCGAGCCGGCGAACAGGTCGAGGACGTCGAGGCCGTCGACCGGGCCGATGATCGAGAAGACGGCCTCGCGCACGCGGTCCGCGGTGGGGCGCGTGGCGGCGCCGCGGGGGGCCGCCAGGCGGCGGCCGCGGTGGGTGCCGGCGACGATCCTCACGCGTCGAGCAGCCGCGGGAAGGCGTCGAAGCGGTGCAGGACGGCGTCGCGCAGGAGGCGGTGCTCGGGGAGGGCGAGGCGCGGGTCGGCGGCGGCGATGCGGCGGGCGGCGTAGCGGGCCTCGGCGAGCTCGCGGCGGTCGCGGCCGAGCCGGGCGAACCGCAGGTCCGTGGGCCCGGCCTGGCGCAGGCCCAGCACGCTCCCCTCCCCCCGGATCTCCAGGTCGAGCTCGGCGAGGCGGAAGCCGTCCGTGGTCTGGGTGAGCGCCTCCAGGCGGCGGGCGCCGTCCTCCGTGGCCGGCTCGCCGAACAGGATGCAGAGCCCCGGGTGCTCGCCGCGGCCCACCCGGCCGCGGAGCTGGTGGAGCTGGGCGAGGCCGAACCGGTCGGCGTCCTCGATGAGGATGGTGGTGGCGTTGGCGACGTCGATCCCCACCTCGACGACGGTGGTGGCGACGAGGAGGTCCGTGCGCCCCTCCGCGAAGGCGAGCATGGCTGCCCGCTTCTCCTCCGAGGGCTGGGCCCCGTGGACGAGGCCGACCTCGAAGGCGGCGAACGGCCCGTCGCGCAGGCGCTCCGCCTCGGAGGTGGCCGCACGCGCCTCGGCCGCGGCGCCCTCCTCGACGAGCGGGCAGATGACGTAGGCCTGCCGCCCGGCGCGCAGCTCGGCCCGCACGCGCTCGTAGGCCTCCTCGCGGTCGGCCTCGCGCACCCACCGCGTCTCGACCGGCGAGCGCCCCGGCGGGCGGGTGCGGATGGTGGAGACGGTGAGGTCGCCGTAGGCCGTGAGCGCGAGGGTGCGCGGGATGGGGGTGGCGGTCATGTAGAGCAGGTGGGCCGAGGCGCCGCCCTCGGCGGCCCGCTCCGCGAGCGCCTGGCGCTGCTCCACGCCGAAGCGGTGCTGCTCGTCCACCACGACGAGGCCGAGGCGGTCGAAGTCCACCCCCTCCGACAGGAGCGCCTGGGTGCCGACGGCGACGGACGAGGTGCCGGTGCGGAGCGCCATCAGGCGCCGTTCCCGCTCGCCCCCCGTGACGCGGCCGGTGAGGAGCACGGGCGCGAGGCCGACCGGGCCGAGGAGGGTGTCGAGGGTGCGCAGGTGCTGCTCGGCGAGCGTCTCGGTGGGCACCAGGACGGCCGCCTGGGCGCCGGCCTCGGC
Organism: Thermoleophilia bacterium; assembly: GCA_050249835.1. GTDB lineage: Bacteria > Actinomycetota > Thermoleophilia > Miltoncostaeales > Miltoncostaeaceae > Miltoncostaea. The sequence goes on along the minus strand of JBFWPT010000008.1, from coordinate 45,107 downwards.
GGCCTGGCAGATCGCCAGGACGGCGACGAGCGTCTTGCCGGAGCCGACCTCCCCCTGCAGCAGGCGCCGCATGGGGACCGGGCGGGCGAGGTCGCGGCCGATCTCGCGGGCCGCCCGGCGCTGGGGCGCGGTGAGCCGGAACGGGAGGGCCCCGAGCAGCGGCTCCGATCGCTCCCCCGTGGCGCGCAGCGGCGGCGCGGCGCGGGCGGCGCCCTGGGCGCGGCGGACGGCCTCCAGGCCGAGCTGCATCACGAGCAGCTCCTCCACCACCATGCGCCGGCGGCCGAGGCGCGCCTCGGGGCGCGAGCGCGGGAAGTGGACGGCGACGAGGGCATCGCCGGCGCCCGGCAGCCCCAGGCGGACGCGGATCGCCGCCGGCAGGCGCTCCGGCGCGGCGCGGGCGAGGGGGCGGGCGAGGTCGACGAGCTCGCGCAGGCGGCGCACCGGCATCGTCTCGGTGGCCGGGTACACGGGGACGAGGCCCTGGGTGTGGAGCCCCTCCGAGCCGCGGCCCCCGATGACCTCGTGCGTCTTGACCGCCAGCTCCCGCCTCCCCTCCCCCCCGACGCGGCCGCGCAGCAGCAGCTCGTCGCCGGGCTGCAGCACCCGGGCGAGGTGGGCCTGGTTGAACCAGGTGGCGGTCATGCGGCCGCTGGCGTCGTGGACGCGGGCGGACACGATGCGCAGGGAGCGGCGCCGGGTGGGCCGGACGGCGATCGAGTCGAGGACGACCCGGACCGTCGCCTCCTCCCCCGCCGACAGGCTCGACACGGGCCGCGCGCCCTCGTCGAAGGCCTCGTAGCGGGCGGGCAGGTGCTCCAGGAGGGCCCCGACGGAGTCGATGCCGAGCACCCGCGCCCGCTCGCCCGTCGTGCGGCCGACGCCCGGGAGGTCGGTGAGGGGCGCGGCCCACCAGGCGGGGCCGGGCCGGCGCGGGGGCGGAGCGGACGGCCACGGCGTGCCCCGGGCCTCCCCGAGGGGCGGTCCGGGTGGCGCCGGATCCGTCCCGGTTGCGCTCACGGCCATCGGACGAGCATAATCCGGGGTCGCCCGGACGCCCTCGCGCGTCCCCACGTACCACGACGGAAGCGAGACGGCGGAGATGGCCAAGGTCTGCAGCGTCTGCGGGAAGAAGCCCACGTTCGGCAACAACCGCAGCCACTCGATGCGCGCGACGCCGCGTCGTTTCAACCCGAACGTCCAGAAGGTCCGGATCCTCCAGGGCTCCACCCCGGTCCGCGCCTACGTCTGCACCCGCTGCCTCAAGGCCGGGAAGGTCCTCAAGGCTTAGTTGCGGTCACGCGCCGTCCTCCGGCCGCTTCGCGGCTTTTCGGAGGGACCGGCGCACACGGCGCCACCGGCTGCGGTCAAGCGCCGTCCTCCGGCCGCTTCGCGGCCTTTCGGAGGGACCGGCGCACACGGCGCCACCGGCTCCCGCCGGGGATGGGCGCCGAGACCCCGGTCGCCCCGTCGGGGCCGCCTCCTGATCTGACCCGTCGGCATGTGACGGATCTGTGTCGTCACTGCGCCGTTCGGGGTCCGCGACAAATGGACCTGGCGACCGGGGCCGGCTGTCGTCCGGGCCCTCGCGCCACTTTCCGGTCGGGCCGAGGTCCATTTGGCGTATGGACCCCACCGGAACCGGGATCCCAGTCGGGATCCCGGTTCCCGGGACGCCTTCCTACCGGGGGACGAGCGTGCGGAAGACCTGGATCGTCGCCGGGATGCGGGGCGTCGACTTCGCCGAGAACCTCCGGTTGTGGTCGAACTGGACCCGCCAGAGGCCGCTCTGGGGGTTCGCCACCGGGATCTGCTTACGGCGGGTGGTGAGGAGGCCGCAGGGGTTGCTCGCGCGGCCCATCGCCACGGTCGCGCGCACCCGGCCGCCGTAGCGGTAGTGGGCGTACACGACCCGGTCCGGCTCGAAGCCGGAGAGCCGGAACGTCACCCGGGCCGACGGGCGGGTCCGCTTCGGCGACGCGGTGAATGCGAGGGGCGCGGCGCGGAGCTTGATCGTGTTGCTCGCCCCCTGGGCCGGCGGGTTGCCGCCGGGGCCGCCGGCGTCCTCGGCGACCACCGTGAACGGCTGCGACTTCGGCGCCCGGCCGGTCAGGAGGTCCAGCACGCTCAGGGTGGCGGTGAACTGGCCGGCGGCGTCGGCGTTGCCGGTCAGGGTGCGCGCCCCGCGGCGGAGCGTCACCTGGGCGCCCGGGCCGAACCCGGAGCCGGTCACGGTGAGGGGCGGCGACGACAGCGCGCCCGCGGGCGACTGCAGGGGGCGGACGCAGATGGCGTCCGCGGCGATCACCGGGACGGCGCCGGCGAGGGCCGGGGCGACGGCGAGGGCGGCCGGCGCGAGCAGGCCGGCGGCGAGCACGGGACGCGGCAGGCGGCGTCCGCGCCGGGCGCTGCGGTGGGACATGGTCTCTCCTCGGATCGTGCGGTCGTCCACCCCGCGCCGGACCCTACGGCCGCGCCCCGGGGGGCGCCGCGACCACGGCCGCGCTCTTACGGAAACCGCACGATCAGGCCGGGCCGAGGGCCCCGGCCTCCTCGTTCTCGTCCAGCAGGTCCGCCGCGGGGGTCGGCACCGAGGCCACGATGAGGGAGCCGTCCTCGCGGCGCGCGCCCTCCAGGTCGCTCGTCGTGGGCGCGCCCGTCAGGACCGGCCCCTGGCCGGCCAGGGCGACCACGGACGGGGCGTCCGGCCGCACCCGCACCGGCTCGCCGCGCACCCACAGGTCGGCGCCGTCGCCGGTCTCGACCGTGAAGGTGATGTCCTCCTGCCGCAGCTCGGCCCGGATGCACGAGCCGCGCAGCGTGAACCGGAACTCGAGCCGCTCCCAGTCGGCGGGCAGGCGCGGGTCGAAGGTGTAGTGGCCGCGCCAGTCGCGCAGGCCGCCGAACCCGTAGACCAGGGCGCTCCAGACGCCGCCGGTGGAGGCGACGTGGATGCCGTCGGACGTGTTGCGGTGCAGGTCGGCCAGGTCGACGTAGAGGGCCGACGTGAAGTAGTCGGCGGCCAGGTCGGCGTAGCCGATCTCGGCGGCGATGATCGACTGCACCACCGCGGACAGGGTGGAGTCGCCGGTCGTGAGCGGGTCGTAGTACTCGAAGTCGCGCAGCTTCTCGTCGAGCGTGAACTCGTCGCCCTGCAGGAGCAGGGCCAGCACCACGTCCGCCTGCTTGAGCACCTGGAAGCGGTAGATGACCAGCGGGTGGTAGTGCAGGAGCAGGGGGCGCTGGGTCTCCGGCGTGTTGTCGAGGTCCCAGACCTCCTTCTCCAGGAACTGGGCGTCCTGGGGGTGGATGCCGAGCCGCGAGTCGTGCGGCACGTGCATCGCCTCGGCGGCCGCCGACCACGCCTCGATCTCGCCGTCCTGCAGGGACACCCGGCGGCGCAGGCGGTCGAAGGCGTCCGGGTCGTCGGCGCCGAGCCGGCGGCAGATGCGCGCCGCGGCCCGCAGGTTGGCGCGCGCCATGACGTTCGTGAACAGGTTGTCGTTCACGACGGTCGTGTACTCGTCCGGGCCGGTGACGCCGTAGATGTGGAACGACGAGTCGCCGTTCTGGCGCCAGAAGCCCAGGTCCTCCCACATGCGGGCCGTCTCGACCAGGATGTCCACGGCTCCCCGGGTGAGGTAGTCCCAGTCGCCCGTCGCCTCGACGTACTGCACGAGGGCGTGCGAGATGTCGGCGTCGATGTGGTACTGCGCCGTGCCGGCCGCGTAGTACGCCGACGACTCCAGCCCGTTGATGGTGCGCCACGGGAACAGGGCGCCGCGCTGGTTGAGCTCGGCGGCCCGGTCGCGGGCGGCGTCCAGCATCCCCTGCCGGAAGCGGAGCGCGTTCCGCGCCACGTTCGGGGACGTATACGTGAGGAACGGCAGGACGTAGACCTCGGTGTCCCAGAAGTAGTGGCCGCCGTAGCCCGATCCCGAGACGCCCTTCGCCGCGATGCCGCCGCCGTCCGTGCGCGCGGAGGCCTGGGCGAGCTGGAAGATGTTCCAGCGCACCGCCTGCTGGACGTCGGGGTGGCCGTCCACGACGACGTCCGACCTCCTCCAGAAGTCGTCGAGCCAGTCGCGCTGGTCCCGGAACATGCCCTCCACGGTGCGCTCGCGGGCACGATCCAGGCTGCGGTCGCAGCGGTCGGCCATCTCGCGCACCGGGACGCGCGAGGACGTGTGGTACGTCATCACCTTCATCAGACGCACGGGCTCGCCCTGCCGCGCGCGCACCCGGTAGACCTGCTTGGCGATGTCGTCGTCGAGCGACGAGGAGACGTCCCACTCGTTCTCGGTGTGCAGCGTGTGCTCCGCCGCGCACGCGAGGGTCATGCCGGAGTGCGTCGTGCGGTACCCGAGCAGGTGGCGCCCCTCGCGCTCGCGCTTCAGCGCCGGCTGCAGCACGCGCTCGGAGAAGGCGTCGGCCTTGCGCGGATCGAACCCGGCCGCCACCGCCGCGCCGTTCGCCGCCGAGTACTCGTCGACGCCGTCCTGGCGGTTGAGGATCTGGCTGGAGATGAGGAGGGAGGCGTCCGCGTCGAGCAGCGTCACCTCGTAGTCGATGACGGCGAGATGGCGGTCCGTGAACGAGACCATCCGCCGCGACCGGATGCGCACCTGCTTGCCGGCCGGGGTGCGCCACACCAGCTCGCGCAGGAGCACGCCGTCCCGGAAGTCGAGCACCCGCGAGTACTCGAGGATCTCGGCCGCGCTCAGCACGAATGGCTCGTCGTCCACGTACAGGCGGATGACCTTCGCGTCCGGGACGTTGACGATCGTCTGCCCCACCCGCGCGAAGCCGTAGGCCTCCTCGGCGTGCCGGATCGGCCAGGTCTCGTGGAAGCCGTTGATGAAGGTGCCGTGGGCGTACCCGTCCCGGCCCTCCTCCAGGTTGCCGCGCAGGCCCAGGTAGCCGTTCCCGACGGCGAAGATCGTCTCGGTGCGCCCCTGCAGCGCCGCGCTGAACTCGGTCTCGCGCAGCGCCCACTCGTCGACGGGGAAGCGGTTGCGGTCGAGGGGGTCGGCGGTGATGCGGTTCATGCGATGCTCTCGGGGATCGTCAGGTCGGGGATGAGCTCGGCGAGGTCCTCGACCACCAGATCGGCGCCCGAGGCCAGCAACTCGACCGCTCCGGCACCCCGGTCCACCCCGACCACCCGCCCGAAGGCCCCCGCCCTGCCGGCCTGGACCCCGGAGTGGGCGTCCTCCAGCACGACGCACTCCGCCGCCGTCATCCCCAGCAGCCGGGCGGCGTGGAGGTACGTGTCCGGGGCGGGCTTGCCCGGCAGGCCCTCGGCGGCGGCCAGCACCCCGTCCACGACCACGCCGAAGCGGTCCCGCAGGCCGGCCGCCCGGAGCACCGGCTCCGCGTTGCGGGAGCTCGACACCACTGCGACCGCGAACCCGGCCGCGATCGCGGCGTCCACGAAGGCGACCGACCCCGGGTAGGGCGCCACGCCGTTCTCGGCCAGCTCGGCCGTGAAGGCCGCGTTCTTGCGGTTCCCGAGCGCCGCCACCGTGTCCAGCGACGGGTCGTCGGCCGCGTCGCCCTCCGGCAGGACGACCCCGCGCGAGGCGAGCATCGACCGGACGCCGTCCAGGCGCGGCTTGCCGTCGATGTACGCGAAGTAGTCGGCGTCCTCGTAGGGCGGCATGACGCCCCTCCCGGCCAGGAACGCCGTGAACATGCGGCCCCAGGCGCGCATGTGGACCTCTGCCGTCGGCGTCAGCACGCCGTCGAGGTCGAACAGCAGCGCGCGCGTGCCGGCGAGGCGCGAGTCGGTGGGTGTCAGGGCAGCGGTTCCCAGGTGGCTATGCGGACGTCTGGTGTTGTCTGCAAGGCCGCCGAGGATCGGCCCTCGGGGTCAAGTTAGTCGATCGCGCACGGGAGGGGAACCGCCCGTAGGAGGGGGATTCAGCGCCCCTCGGCCACCAGGTTGGCCATGACCACCGCCGCGTCCGCGGCATCCATGCCCGCGTTGCCCTTGTCGCCGCCCGACCGGGCCTCCGCCTGGGCGCGGTCCTCGGTGGTGAGCACCCCGAAGGCGACGGGCAGCCCGGTGTCGAGCCCGACGCGCATCAGGCCGTTGGCCGCCGCGTCGCAGATGTGGTCGAAGTGGGCGGTCTCGCCCCGGATCACGACCCCGAGCGCGATGATCGCGGCGTACCGGCGCCGCAGGGCCATCGACCGGGCCGCGAGCGGCAGCTCGAACGCGCCCGGCACCCAGATGTCCTCCAGGTGCCCGTCCGGCAGGCCCGCCTCGCGCAGGCGGTCGGCGGCCCCCTGCAGCAGCCGCTCGCTCAGCTCCCGGTGGAACCCGGCCACCACCGCCGCCATGCGGACGCCGGGGTGCTCCAGCCGCGGCGCCGGCGGCATCGGGCCCGTGCGGGCCATCAGTCGCCCGGCTCCGCCGCGGACGCGCCCGCGCCGTCGGTGTCGAAGCGCAGGTCCTGGTGGTGGAGGATGTGGCCCATCTTGTCGCGCTTGGTGCGGAGGTACTCCAGGTTGTCGTCGACCGGCCGCATCTCGATCGGCACCCGGTCGATCACCGACAGCCCGTAGCCCTCCAGCCCCACGATCTTCTTCGGGTTGTTCGTCAGCAGGCGGATCGACGTGAGGCCGAGGTCGACGAGGATCTGCGCGCCGGTGCCGTAGTCGCGCAGGTCCGGCGGGAAGCCCAGCTCGACGTTGGCCTGGACCGTGTCCATCCCCTGGTCCTGCAGCTCGTAGGCGCGGAGCTTGTTGAGCAGGCCGATGCCGCGGCCCTCCTGGGCGATGTAGAGCAGGACCCCGCGGCCCTCCTCGGCGATCGTCCGCATCGCGGCCCGGAGCTGCTCGCCGCAGTCGCAGCGCTGGGAGCCGAACACGTCCCCGGTGAGGCACTCGGAGTGGACGCGCACGAGCACGTCCTGCTCGCCGTCGACGTCGCCCTTCACCATCGCGAGGTGGTGCTTGCCGTCCAGGATCGAGCGGTAGCCGACGGCGGTCCACTCGCCGTACTCGGTCGGCAGGCGGGCCGCCGTGCCGCGCTCGATGAGGCGCTCCGTGCGCCGGCGGTGCTCGATGAGCTGGGCGATCGTGATGATCTTGAGGCCGTGCTCGGCCGCGTAGGGCACGAGGTCCGGCACGCGCGCCATGGTCCCGTCGGCGTTGGAGATCTCGCAGATGACCCCGGCGGGGATGAGCCCGGCGAGTCGGGCGAGGTCGACCGCCGCCTCGGTGTGGCCGGCGCGCTCCAGGACGCCGCCCGGCTTGGCGCGCAGGGGGAAGACGTGGCCCGGCTTGACGATGTCCTCGGGCCCGCTGTCCGGATCGATCGCGACCATGATGGTGCGCGAGCGGTCGGGGGCGGAGATGCCGGTCGTGATGCCGTGCCGGGCCTCGATCGGCTCGGTGAAGGCCGTCGCGTACTGGCTCTCGTTCTGCCGCACCACGGGCTTCAGCCCGAGCTGGTCGCAGCGGGCGTCGGTGAGGGCGAGGCAGATGAGGCCGCGGCCGTGCGTCGCCATGAAGTTGATCGCCTCCGGGGTGGCGAACTGCGCCGCCATCACGAGGTCGCCCTCGTTCTCCCGGTCCTCCGAGTCGAGGATCACCACCATCCGCCCGGCGCGGATCTCCTCGATCGCCTCGGCGATGGTCGCGAACTCGGTCGCCCTGCTCGTGCTCACTCTGCGTCTCCTCCCGGCGGTGCGTAGGGCGCCGCCAGCGCCTCGACGTATTTTGCCACCACGTCGACCTCCAGGTTCACGGCGCGCCCCACGGCCTGCGGCCCGAGGGTCGTGACCTGCATCGTGTGGGGGATCAGGGCGACCGTGAACGCGTCGGGAAGGCGTCCCGCCACGGTCAGGCTCACCCCGTCCACCGTGATGCTCCCCTTCTCGACGACATAGCGCAGCAGACCGGCCGGGGCGGCGATCTCGAGCACCGTGCTCCCGCCCTCGGGGCGGGCCGACCGCACCTCGCCCACCCCGTCGACGTGCCCCTGCACCAGGTGGCCGTCCAGGCGGTCCCCGAGGCGCATCGGCCGCTCCAGGTTGACACGGTCCCCCGCCGCGGCGCCCCCGAGGGACGTGCGGCGCAGCGTCTCCGCCACGGCGTCCACCGCGAAGCCGGCCGCGTCGATCTCCACGGCGGTCAGGCAGGCGCCGTTGACCGCGACCGAGTCGCCGATCTCCAGCCCCTCCAGCACCACGGCCGCGTCGATCACCAGGCGCGCGCCGCCGTCGGTCGGCGTCACCGACCGGAGCGTCCCGCCCTCCTCCACGAGGCCGGTGAACATCAGGCCGCCCCGGGCAGCGCCCGCAGGCGCCCGGTCACCAGCACGTCCTCGCCCACCCGCTCCACCTCCACGTCGCGCAGCCGGGGCGCGTCGGCGAGCACCGCCACGCCGTCCCCGCCGATCGCCGCCGGCGCCCCCGCGCCGCCGATCAGCATCGGCGCCAGGAACCATGCCACCCGGTCCACCGCCCCCGCCTCGACGAGGGCCCCGGCGAGCCCGGCGCCCCCCTCCACGAAGGCGGACTGGATGCCCCTCTCCCCCAGGGCGCGCAGCCCTCCGCGGATGCGGGCGGGCCCGTCGCCGGGCAGGGTGACGACCTCGACGCCCCGCGCCGCCAGGGCCGAGACCCGGTCCGCGGGCGCCTCCTCCGACGCGAGGACGATGACGGGCGCCGTCGCGGTGTCGCCCGCGAGGGCCGAGTCCAGGAGCAGGCGGGCCCCCGAGTCGAACACCACCCGGGCCGGCTGGCGCACCGGGCCCTCCACGTCGCGGGCGGTGAGCCGCGGGTCGTCGGCCAGCGCGGTTCCGAGACCCACCACGACGGCGTCGGCGTCGGCGCGCCAGCGGTGGACGAGGGCGCGCGAGGCGGGCCCGGAGATCCACCGGCTCTCCCCCGTCGCGGTCGCGATGCGGCCGTCGAGGCTCGTCGCGAGCTTGAGGGTCACCTCGGGCAGGCCGGTGACCGCCCAGGTGAGGAACGGCGAGATCAGCTCCGCGCAGGCCGCGCGGCCGTCCTCGTCCGCGATCGCCACCTCGATCCCGGCGGCGCGCAGCACGTCGATCCCGCCGGCGCGGTCGCGCTCCAGCGGGTCCGGCAGGCCCACGACCACGCGCGCGACGCCGGCCGCCACGAGCGCGTCCGCGCAGGGCGGCGTGCGGCCGTGGTGGGAGCAGGGCTCCAGCGTGCAGACGACGGTCGCCCCGCGGGCGGCCTCCCCGGCGGCGGCCAGCGCCATCGCCTCGGCGTGCGGGAGCCCGGGGCCCTCGTGCCAGCCCTCGGCGACCGTGGTCCCGTCCCGCAGCACCACGGCCCCCACGAGCGGGTTGGGGCTCACCCGGCCCCGCGCGTTCCGCGCGAGGTCCCGGGCACGGGCCAGCGCGGCGGCCTCGGCGGGCGCGACCGGGGCGGCCGCGCGGGTCATCCGCGCGCCAGCGCGGTCAGGTCGCGGAAGGCGGCGAGGGGGTCCGGGGCGCCGAACACCGACGACGCCGAGACGAGCATGACGGCCCCCGCGTCGCGGGCGGCGGGCAGCGTGGCCATGCCGATGCCGCCGTCGACCTCGATCACGACGCGGTCCGGCAGCAGCGCCCGCAGGCGCTCCACCCGCCGGGGGGTGGCCGGGATGAACGACTGGCCCGCGAAGCCGGGGTCCACGGCCAGCACGTTGACGTAGTCGAGGTCGTCGGCCAGCTCGGCGGCGTGCTCCACAGGCGTCCCCGGGTTGATCGCCAGGCCCGCGTGGCACCCGGCCTCCCGGATCTGCCCCAGCAGGCGGTGCGGATGGGGGTCGGCCTCGACGTGGACCGTGATCGCGTCCGCGTGCGGGGCGAACAGCGGGATCATCGCGCCCGGGCGCTCCACCATCAGGTGCACGTCCACCAGCGCGCCGCCGGCGCGGGCGACCTCGGCGAGCTGCCGCGTCCAGTCCGGCCCGATCGTCAGGTTAGGGACGAAGGCGCCGTCCATCACGTCCACGTGGAAGGCCGTGGCCCCGGCGCCGACGAGCTCGTCCACCTGCGCCCCCAGGCGGAGCATGTCGGCGGACATGACCGACGGCAGGACGGTGGGAGCGGTGGGCAGGGGCGGGCTCATGGGCGCAACCTCGCGATGAAGAAGCCGTCAGTGCCGTGCCGGTGCGGCAGGGTCAGGAGCGCGCCCGGCAGGCGCGGGTGCGCGATCTCCGGGTGCTCTTCCGCCAGGTCGTCGAGCGGGGCGCCCGTGCCGCGCACCACGTCCTCGTTCTCGGGCGCGATGAGGGTGCAGGTGGAGTAGACGACCCGGCCGCCCGGGCGCGTCAGCTCCAGGGCGCGGGCGAGCAGGGACGCCTGCAGCCGCGTGAGCGGCTCGAGGGCCTCCTCGCGGCGGCGCCAGCGGGCGTCGGGGCGCGACGACAGCACGCCCAGGCCGGTGCAGGGCGGGTCGAGCAGCACGGCGTCGAAGCCCCCGTCGAGCGGCACCTCCAGCGCGTCGCCCTCGACGACGTCGATCCGGGCGCCCATGCGGCGTGCCAGGTCGCGCAGGGCCGCGGCGCGCGCGGGCCGCAGCTCCACCGCCGTCACCCGCGCCCCGCCGCCCGCGAGCGCGGCGAGGTGGGTGGCCTTCGCGCCCGGCGCCGCGCACATGTCCAGCACGCGCTCCCCGGCCCGCGGCGCGACGACGTGGGCGACGAGCTGGGACGCCCGGCTCTGCCCCATCGCCCGTCCCCGGGCCCAGGCGTCCGAGTCCTCCAGCGCGAAGGCCCCCGGCACGACGTAGCTCTCGGGGGCGAGGTCGCCCCGGTGGGCGCCCTCGGGCAGCTCGGCCTCGACCGTCGCCCGGGGCCCGCGCAGCGGGTTCCAGCGGACCGCCGACTCGGCCGGCTCGCCGGCGGCGCGCATCACGCCGATGGCGTCCTCCTCGCCGAGGGACTCCACCAGGCGCGCGGCGATCCAGTCGGGCATCGAGTGGCGGAGGGCCGCGGTCTCGGCCCCGCCCGCGTCGAGGGCGGCCAGGCGCTCCCCGGCGTCCCGCGCGATGCGGCGCATGACGGCGTTCACGACCCCGGCGCGGGCCGACGAGCGCGCCTTCGCCCCGCGGAGCCCCCGGGCCTGGCGCACCGCCTGGTCGACCGCGGCGTGGTCGGGCACGGAGTCCGAGAACGCCAGCTCGTAGGCGCCGAGCCGCAGGATGTCCCGCACCGCCGGCTCGAGCGCCGCCGGGCGGTCGAGGGCGCCGTCGATGAGCCAGTCCAGGGTGCGGCGGCGCTGGACCGCGCCGTAGGCGAGGCGGGTGGCCTGCGCACGGGCCCGCGGGTCGAGGTCGGCGTGGCGGGCCTCGGCCGCGAGGGCCCGGTCGGCCCAGGCGCCGTCGTCGACGCGGCGCAGCACCTTGAGGGCGACGGTCCGCTCGCGCGCGACGCCACCGGGTGCGGCGGTCGTCACCCGGCCTCCCAGGCCAGCGAGCCGCGCCAGCCGCGCAGGAAGCTCCCCGCGTCCATCCGTCCCTTGCCGGGCGGCTGCAGCTCCAGCAGCTCCAGGGAACCCTCGGCGCAGCCCGCGACCAGGCGGCCGTCCACGGTCTGCAGCCCGGGCTCCGCCGGCGCGTCGTGCGCGACGGCCCGCCAGACCTTGAAGGGCTCGCCGCCGATGCGGCAGGTGGCGCCGATGTGCGGCGACAGGGCCCGCACCCGGCGGGCCAGCTCGGGGGCGGGCCGGCCCAGGTCCAGCGGGCGGTCCTCGGCGGTGATCTTGGCGGCGTGCGAGACGCCCTCCTCGGGCTGGGGCTCCGGCGCGGCCGTGCCGGCCTCGATCTCCGAGAGCACGCGGACGAGCAGCGGGCCCCCCATTGCGGAGAGCCGGGCGACCAGCGACCCGGCGTCCTCCTCGGGGCCGATCGGGGTGCGCTCCACGGCGTAGACGGGCCCGGTGTCCAGCCCCGCCTCCATCTCCATGATCGCCACGCCGGTCTCGGCCACCCCGTCCATCAGGGCGCGCTCCACCGGTGCCGCGCCGCGGTAGGCCGGCAGGAGGCTGAAGTGGACGTTGACGCAGGGCCACGAGGAGAGCACCGCGTCGCGGAGGATCTGGCCGAAGGCCACGACCACGAGCGCCTCGGTGCCCGCGGCCCGGATCTCCTCGACGACCCCGGGGTCGTTGATGGTGCGCGGGCGCAGGACCGGGATGCCCAGCTCCTCACCGGCCGCCGCGACCGGCGTCGGCGTGGGCGTCCCGCGGCGCCCGCGCGGCTTGTCCGGCTGCGACACGACGACCACGACCTCGTGCGCGTCCGATGCCGCCAGCGCGCGCAGCGGCGGCACGGCCGCCTCGGGGCTGCCCGCGAAGGCGACGCGCATGGCGGCTCAGCCGCCGTCGCGCAGGGCCTTGAGGGCCTCCCGGCGCTGCTCGGGCGCCGTGCGGTCGAGGATCAGGACCCCGTCGAGGTGGTCGAGCTCGTGCTGCACCACCCGCGCGGCGAAGCCCTCCGGCTCGATCTCGAAGACGCGCCCCGTGACGTCCTGGGCGCGGACCCTCACCGCGAGGGCGCGGGGGACCTCGACCGAGATCTCGCCGATCGAGAGGCACCCCTCGAAGTCCTCCTCCTGCTCCTCCGACCGCCAGGTGATCTCGGGGTTGCAGAGGACCGTCACCTCGTCCTCGCCCGTCATCACGACCGCGAGGCGGCGCAGGGACCCCACCTGCGGGGCGGCGAGCCCGACGCCGCGGGCGTCGTGCATGATCGCCACCATGCGCTCGGCCTCGTCGGCGAGCGCCTCGTCGAACTCGGTGATCGTGAGGGCCGGAGCGCGCAGGACCGGGTCGCCGAGCTGGCGGATCTGGTCGAGCGCGGCGAGGCGCCGGCGCTCGAGGGCGGGGTCGTCGAGGGCGCGTGAGGACACGTCCCGACTCTAGCAAGCGACCACCCCCGGACCGGCCGGGGGGAGCGGGATCAGCCCGGCGGGGCGACCACCCGCGCGCCGCTCGACTCGGCCAGCGCCCGGGCGTACGCGGCGGGGGCGTCGTGCCAGCCGCGCACGAGGAGGGCGCGGGCGCCGGTGGACTCCGACAGCACCATGACCGCCCACCGCTCGGACTGGCCCAGGATGTCGAGGATGTCGTCCTGGCGCGCGCCCCAGCCGATGTCCGGGCCGGGGTCGGTGAAGAGGTCGCCCTCCGTGACCGGCAGCCCCTCGACGACGTACCCGTCGCCCTCGAGGCGGGCCCGGACGTCGTCCAGCGCCTCCCAGCCGCCGGGGAAGGCCGTCACGCGGACGTCGCCCACCGTCGCGGCCACGGCGCCCGGGATCGCCACGCCGCCGGGCAGGTCGGCCGCGATGGCCGGGTCGGCGCTGATGCCGAGGCCGTCCGGGCCGGGCACGGTCTGCGGGATCGTGACCCGCGGGTTCTCGGCCGGCGGCGGCGGGGGCGGCGGCGTGTCGCGCGTCAGGGTGAGGGCGCCCGCGGCGCCGCCGGCGACCACGATCGCCGCGGCGGCGAGCCCGCCCACCAGGAGCCCGCGGCGGCGCCGGCGCCGCGGGGGCGCGGACGGCTGCCGGACGAGGGCGTGGGTGCGGGCGTCGGGCGCGGGCATCACGCGGGTCGGGGCGGGGGCCGGAGGGGGCGGCGGGACCACGGCGACCCGGGTCGGGGCGGCGGTGCCGCCCACGGCTGCGGCCAGCGCGTCGGCCAGGGCGGCGGCCGAGGGCGGGCGGTGGCCCGGCTCGCGCGCGAGCCCCCAGGCCAGCGCCTCGTCCAGGGCGGGCGGCAGCTCCGGCAGGATCTCCGACGCGCGCCGCGGCGTGCCGTGGACGTGGGCGTAGAGCGTCCCCGCGACCCCGCGGGCCGCGAACGGCGGCTCCCCGGTGAGGGCGCGGAACGCCGTGGCCGCCAGGGCGTAGCGGTCGGAGGCGGGCGTGGCGCGGCCGCCCGCGATGACCTCGGGCGCCAGGTAGCCGGCCGTGCCGACGATCTGGCCCTCTCCCGTCAGCGTCGTCGCGTCGCCGCGCACGGCGAGGCCGAAGTCGGCGAGCCAGGGGCCGAGGGGGTCGAGCAGGACGTTGGACGGGGTCACGTCGCGGTGCAGCACCCCGGCCGCGTGGGCGGCGTCGAGGGCCGACGCGAGCGCGGTGACGATCCGGACGGCCTCGTCCGGCGTGAGCGGCCGGCCGGCGATCCGCTTGTCCAGGCTGCCGCCGCGGGCGAGCGCCATGACGAGGTACCCGCGGCCCTCGTGCTCCCCGGCGTCGAGGATCGGGACGATGGACGGGTGCTCGAGCGCCACGAGGGCGTCGACCTCCCGCCGGAAGCGCACCCGGAAGCCGGGGTCGTCCCAGATCGCCGGGTGGACGAGCTTGAGGGCGGCGTGCCGGGCGAGCACCGCGTGGCGCACGCGCCACACGGCGGCCTGGCCGCCGCCCCCGATGCGCTCCTCGAGCGCCCAGGTGCCGACGAGCCGCTCCTGGGCGGCGGTCGTCACCGGCGGGCCGGCAGGAGGCCCTTGGCGGTGGACTGGGTCCAGGCGCGCGCGGCCAGGTAGTCGCCCGCCTCACTCACGGTGAGGGTCTGGCCGCCGTCGGCGCCGGCCGCGTACCCCGGGCCGCCGTCGGCGCTCGCGAGGGTGAGCGTGAGGCCCCCGCCGCCGACCGCGATCTCGGCCTGGGTGTCGCCCGTCCGCGGGAAGGCCACCTTCGCGGCGCCCTCCTCGTTGCGGATGAGCGGCGCCGGTGCCAGGTCGTTGAGGTCGAAGAACATGCCGGCGAGGCTCGGGCGCAGCTCCTGCGGGACCATCGGCATGAGGCCCTCGAGGCGGTACAGCTCGGCGACGCGGGGCGTGAAGAAGTAGTCGGCCTCGCGGAGCAGCAGCAGGTCGGTGCCCTGGGCGCGCCCGCGCTCCGGGCGCTCCTGCACCCAGTCGCGCACGCGCAGCCAGCTGCGGTGGCGGATCGTGCGCCCGTCCGCGGCGGCGCGCTCGACGGCGGCCGGCGGCTTCCGGTCCGGCGTCACGGCCACGACGATGCACTTGTCGTAGCTCTCGGTGAGCGCGTCGTAGGTCGCCCGGAGGCGCTCCTCCTCGTCCGCGTCGAACGCCAGCGTCGCCTGCACCGCGAAGGTCCACCCGGCGCCCCGGACGACGATGTCCCCGAGCAGGTCGTCCGTCAGCGGGCGCTGCTCGCGGACGAGCAGGGCGTCGGCCTCCGGGAGCGCCTCGCCGGAGATCTCCTCGACGAGCGCCGTGCGCGTCTCGGGCCCCCCGAGGCCGAGCAGGGTGGCGAGGACGTGGACCCACTGCTCCCGTGGGTCGCTGGACGCCTCGAAAAGGCGGGGAACCGGCATGGACGAGCGCTCCTTGGCGAGTGACGGACCGCAGGCAAGAGTAGCGGACGACACCGCCGGAACCTCAGGGCGCAGGGACCCCCGGGAGCGCGATCCCGGCGAGCAGGTCCCGCACGCGATCGACGTCCGGCCCGAGCGGCCGGTCCTCGTCGACCGGCGGCACGGCCGCGGCGACCGCGCCGGCGAGCGGCGCGAGCCCGGGGGCGGGCCGGGTGCCGCGCAGCGCCCACGCCTGGCGGGCGTGGATCAGCTCGATCGCCAGGACCTCGGCCGTGAGGCCCTCCGCGGCCCGCAGCGCCTCGGCCGAGGCGAAGCCGAAGGTCTGCGCGTCCTCCTGGCCGAGCGAGGTGTCCATGAGGCCGACCGAGGCCGGCACGGCCAGGCGGCGCAGGTCGTGGACGGCCCCGACGGCCCGCTTGTGCAGCACGACGAGCCCGCAGCGCGGCCCCGGCCGGGGCGTGAGCTGGTCCGGGAGCCCGGTCACGCGGCCGTCCAGCAATCGGTGGGACCGCTGGGCGGACGCCTCGGCGGCGCGGACGAGGGCGGCGGTGAGCGCGTCCATCCCCGCCGCCAGACCGATCTCGTGGAAGGTGCCGGTGCTCGTGAAGGCGCCGTCGATGAGCGCCGGCGAGTCGTCCGGCGCGGCCAGCGCCAGGGCGGCGTCCTCCCCGAGCCGGTCCACGGTACGGCGCAGGTGGGCGAGCACCTGGGGGGCGATCCGGAACGACACCGGGCCCTGGGACAGCCGCCGGGGGCCCGCGGCTCCCTCCAGCAGGTCCCCGAGCCGTTCGCACACCGCGGCGAGCACGCGGTCGGGCCCGAGGCGCCCCACCGCCGCGGAGAGCGCGTCGAGTGGCACGCCCGCCGCGTCGGCCGCGCACGCGGCGCCCCAGGTCATGAGGGCGGCCAGCCGGGACGCGGAACGGCGGCGGCAGATGGCGAGGGCCGTGACCCCGGGCGAGCCCGCCAGCAGCGCGATGCCCTCCTTTGCGCGCGGGGCGTAGGGCTCCGCGCCCCGCCGGGCGAGGGCCGTCGCGGCGTCCTCCACCCCGTCGCCGTCCAGCACCCGGCCGAGCCCGGCGAGGGTCTGGAAGGCGTGCGACAGCGGGATGACCTCCCCGGCGCAGCCGATGCCGGTGCGCGGCACGGCGGGCGTGAAGCCGTCGTTGAGCCGGGCGGCGATGACCCGGCAGAGCTCGGGGCTGACCCCCGCGGCGCCGCCCGCGAAGCGGGCGAGCCGCACGGCCATGATCGCGCGCGCCTCGGCCGGGGGCAGCCACGGCGCCGATCCGACCGCCCTCCCCACCAGCAGGTCGCGCTGGTGCCGGGCGACCTCCTCGTCGTCGAGGTCGCGGTCCGCCAGGTAGCCCTGCCCGGTCGTGACCCCGTACACCCGGCCCCCGGAGGCGAGCGCGCGCGCCGTCGCCCGGTGGCCCGCCGCGATGCGCTCCAGCGCGTCGGGTGCGAGCTCGACGCTCTCGCCGTACGCGATCCGCTCGACGTCGACCGGCTCCGGGACGGCGCGGGCCGTGAGGACCACGGTCATGCCGGCGCCACCCCGAGGGCCCGCGCGAGCGCGGCCGCGGCCGCCGGGCAGAACCGGGTGCCCGCCTGGTCGAGGATCTCGGCGACGGACGCCGCCGGCGCCCCGGGCGGGCGGCCCGCCGTGAGCAGGTCCCAGGCGTCGGCGACGGCCAGGATGCGGGCCCCGTCCGGGATCGCCTCGCCGGCCAGGCCGTCCGGCCCGCCGCTGCCGTCCCACCGCTCGCCGATGCCGCGCACCCAGGCGACCTGGTCCGGCCCCATCACGTCGCGCAGGACCTCCGACCCCACCAGCGCCCGGCGGCCGGCGTCCGCCCCGTCTTCCCCGCGCGGCCCGGTGCCGGCGCGGCGCGCGCCGAACGCCCCGGCCTCGTGGACGAGCGCGGCCTCGGCGAGCAGGTCGGCGCGCTCGGCCGGCCACCCGGACTCCCGGGCCACGCGCCCGGCGAGCCCCGCCACCCGCGTGCAGTGGAAGGCCGTGGCCGGGTCGTGGACCGCGAGCGCCCGGGCCAGCGCCCGCGCCACCGGGCCGGCCGCCGCGAGCTCGTCGCGCACCGGCGCCTCGGCCCCCGCCGGGCGGTCGGCGTGGGCGACGGACCGGTCCCTGCCGCCGCGCTTGGCGGCGTAGAGGGCGTCGTCGGCGAGGCGGTAGAGGTCGCCGGCTCCGGAGGCCTGGTGCAGCTCGGCGAGGCCGATGGACACGGTGATGCGGCCGATGCCGGGCACCGGGGCGCGGTTGACGGCGCGGCGGGCGCGCTCGGCCACCGCGCGGGCGCCGGACAGGTCCGTCTCGGGGAGGATCCAGGCGAACTCCTCCCCGCCGACCCGGGCCACGACGTCCCCGCGGCGCGCCACCCGCATCAGGCGCCCGCCGACCTCCATGAGCGCCTGGTCCCCGGCGACGTGGCCGTGGGTGTCGTTGACGACCTTGAAGTGGTCGATGTCGAGGACGGCCAGGGCGAGCGGACGGCCGTGGCGGCGGGCCCGCTCCACCTCGGCGTCGAGGGCGTCCCGGAAGGCCCGGTTGTTGGCGAGGCCGGTGAGCGGGTCGCTCATCGCCATGCGGGCCAGGCGCTCGTTGGCCTCGGCGTTGCCGATGGCGATCCCCGCGATCTCGGCGAAGTAGGCGAGCCGGGCCTCGGCGCCGGGCGGGAAGGTCTCGTCGCGGATGGTCGCCGCCACGAGGACGCCCCAGAGGTCGTCGCCGACGAACACCGGCGCGCCGATCCCGCCCCGGTACACCGGGGTGATCCAGTGCTGCGCCGAGTTCTCGCGGCCGATGGGGCGCAGCCGCCCCTCCACCCGCACGGGCGCGCGCGTCCGGACGACCTCGGGGATCACGCCGGCCGGGAGCATCCCGTGGACGGCGCCCACCGGCGAGTCCTCCACCCCGTCCGCGCCCGCGATCTCCACCCGGTCGCCGATGAGGCGGAAGACGAACCCCTGCTCGACCCCCATGAGGGCGGCCACCTCGGCGGCCGCGAGGTTGAGCGCCTCGGTCGGATCGGCCCGCGCCACCACGGCCGCCGCCACGCGCCGCAGGCCCTGCCGCTCGTCGGCGAGCCGCGACGGCACTCACGCCTCCTGCGGGTCGACGTCCACGACGGCGCGCACCCCGGCGCGGCGCAGGGCCGCGGCCCGGTCGTCCAGCACCGCCCGCAGCGGGATCGTCATCTCCGACGACGACCCCGCCCGAAGCAGCAGCGCCCGCCGCGTGCGGCCGCGCAGGCGGTGCATCGGCGCCGGGCCGAGCACGCCGGCCCGGGGGGCCGCGAGCCGCATGGCCCCCGCGAGGTCGTCGGCCACCGCCAGGACCGCCGCCGGGTCGTCCCCCTCCACCAGCACGCGCACGAGCCGGGAGAACGGGGGCAGGTCGTGGGCCCGGCGGCGCGCGACCTCGCCGTCCAGGAACTCCGCCACCGCGTGGCGCGCCCCGAGCGTCACGGCCCGCGCGGCCGGCTCGTACGCCTGGACGATCACGTGGGCCGGCTCCCCGCGCCGCCCGGCGCGGCCCGCGAGCTGCACGATGAGCGAGAACGCGCGCTCCTCGCTGCGGAACCCCGCGTGCTGCAGGGGCGCGTCGGCGTCGACCGCCGCCGCGACGGTCACGTCCGGGAGGTCGTGGCCCTTCGCCACCATCTGGGTGCCCAGCAGGACCGCCGCGCCCGGGCGGGCGAACTCGGCCAGCAGGCGCCCCACGGCACCCCGGCCGCGGGCGCTGGAGCCGTCCATCCGCACCACCCGCATCCCCGGCACGAGGCGCCGCAGCGCGGCCTCCACGCCCTGGGAGCCCGTGCCCTGCCGGGCGATCTCCGCGCCGTGGCACTCGGGGCAGACGCCCGGGACCGGCCGCTCCAGGCCGCAGTGGTGGCACGCGAGGCGGCGCGGCCGCTCGTGCTGGACCAGGGCGACGTCGCAGTCGGGGCAGCGGGCGATCCAGCCGCACCCGCGGCAGAGCGCCATGAGGGAGAACCCGCGCCGGCTGGCGAGCACGATCGCCTTCTCGCCGCGTCCGGCGGCCTCGTGCAGGGCCCGGGCGAGCGGGCGCGACACCGGCCCGGCGCCCTGCATCCGCATGTCCACCACCTCCACCCGCGGCAGCTCCGAGCCGTCGGCCCGGCGGGCGAGGGTGTGCCGCGGGAGGGCGTGCCAGGTCTCCGGCCGCGGCGTGGCGCTGCCGTGCACGACGACCGCCCCGGTCGCGCGGGCGCGGCGCGCGGCCACCTGGCGGGCGTCGTAGCGGGGCGCCCCGTCCTGCTTGTAGGAGGGGTCGTGCTCCTCGTCCACCACGATCAGGCCGAGGGAGGCCACGGGCGCGAACACGGCGGACCGCGCGCCGAGCACGACGTCCGCCTCGCCGTCGCGCACCCGCCGGTGCTCATGGGCGCGCTCGGCCGGGCTGAGGGCGGAGTGCCAGATGGCGACCCCCGCCCCCAGGCGCGCGCGCAGCCGGGACAGGAGCTGGGGCGTCAGCGCGATCTCGGGAACGAGCACGATGCTCCCCCGCCCACGCAGGCGCGCCTGGCGGATCGCCTCCAGATAGACCTCGGTCTTCCCCGACCCGGTGACGCCGTGCAGCAGCAGGTTCCCCCCGCCGCCGTCCATCGCCTCCGCGATCGCCCGCGCCGCCGCGTCCTGCTCGCCCGTGAGGGCCGGCGGCGCGTCGGGCGCGGGGGCAGGCCCCCCGGCGGCCGTCAGCGCGTCGGCCGCCTGGCGCTCCCCGGCCAGGGTGATCGCCCCCTCCCCCGCCATGGCCCGGAGCGTCGCCATCGTCGTGCCCGCGTCCCGGCACAGCTCGGCGGCGGGGAGCGCCCCGCCCGCCGCCGCGAGCGCGTCGGCCACACCACGGCGCCGGGCCGTCCCCGCCCGCGCCGGGTCGGCCAGCCGGGCCACGATGCGCTCGCGCGTGCCGGGCGCCGCCGTGACCACCCACGACCCGTCGTCACGTCGCCGCAGACGGCCCCCGTCGCCGGGCGGCAGCACGAGCCGCAGGCACGCCGCCACGGGGGCGAGGTGGTAGCGGGCCATCCACCCGGCCAGATCGAGCAGTTCCGCCGGCACCGGCCGCCCCTCGACGACGCCGGCGAGCGGGGCGAGCCGGCCCTCGTGGGTCGGCGGCTCCCGCCCGACGACGACGCCCAGCACGCGCCGCGGGCCCAGCGGGCAGACGACGAGGGCGCCGGGGACGGCCCCGTCGGAGAGGCCGTCCGGCACCGCGTAGTCGAGGATCCGGTCGAGCCCGCGGGCGTCGACCAGCAGCAGCACCTGGGCCGCAGAGACCGTCGCCGCCTCGGCCGACGGGAAGAGTGGTGCTACGCCACTCTGACGGACGGGTTCCTCCGGGTGGTCAGGCGCCGGTGACGCCGATCATGACCTACCCGGCGGCCGTCCTGCCGGGGGTCGTGTCCTCCCAGGTGAAGTCCGGGTCGCTGCGGCCGAAGTGGCCGTACGCGGCGGTCTTCTGGTAGATCGGCCGGCGCAGGTCGAGGCGCTCGACGATCGCGCCCGGGCGCAGGTCGAACTCGGTGCGCACCCACTCGGCGATCGACTCCGGCGAGCGGCTCTCGGTGCCGTAGGTCTCCACCATCACCGAGACCGGGTGGGCGACGCCGATGGCGTAGGCCACCTGCACCTCGCAGCGCCGGGCGAACCCGGCGGCCACGACGTTCTTCGCCACCCAGCGGGCCGCGTAGGCGGCCGAGCGGTCCACCTTCGACGGGTCCTTGCCCGAGAAGGCGCCGCCGCCGTGGCGGGCCATGCCGCCGTAGGTGTCCACGATGATCTTGCGCCCCGTGAGCCCGGCGTCGCCGAGCGGGCCGCCGACCACGAAGATGCCGGTCGGGTTGATGTAGAAGGTGATCCCGTCGTTCCACATGCCGAAGTCCTCGAGCACGGGGCGGATGACCTTCTGGATGACCTCCTCGCGGAGCAGGTCGCCGGAGACCTCCGGCGCGTGCTGCGTGGAGAGCACCACGGACGTCACCTCGCGCGGCACGCCGTCCTCGTAGCGGACCGTCACCTGAGACTTGCCGTCCGGGCGGAGGTAGCTGAGCGTGTCGCGGCGCATGGCGGACAGGCGCTCGACGATGCGGTGCGCCAGGGTGATCGGCAGCGGCATCAGCTCGGGGGTCTCGTCGGTCGCGTACCCGAACATGAGGCCCTGGTCGCCGGCGCCCTGGAGGTCGTACGGGTCGGCGCCGTCGGCGCCACGCGCCTCGAGGGCGGTGTTGACGCCCTGGGCGATGTCCGGGCTCTGCTCGTCGAGGGCCACGGAGACGCCGCAGGTCTCGGCGTCGAAGCCGTACTTGGCGCGCGTGTAGCCGATCCGCCGGATCGTGCTCCGCACGATCGCCGGGATGTCGACGTAGGTGCTCGTCGAGATCTCGCCGGCGACCATCACCTGGCCCGTCGTGATGAGGGTCTCGCAGGCGACCCGGCCCATCGGGTCGTCGGTCAGGACCGCGTCGAGGACCCCGTCGGAGATCTGGTCGGCGATCTTGTCGGGGTGCCCCTCGGTGACGGACTCCGAGGTGAAGAGGTGCTCAGCCATGCGCGTGCGGGCTCCTTCCGGGGACGAGGCGACGGCGAGTGTACCAGCGCCCCCGACGGCCCCCGACAGGGCCGTACGGGGGGCGCGGCGTGGTGCCGCGCCCCCCGTCCGGACGGTCCCGCGGGCTACCCCGTGATGCGGAGGTAGACCTCGAACGTCGGCGTGTCACCGCCCGTGCTCCAGGCGGTGAGGCTCTTCACCGGCCGGAGGTTGGCGAGCGTCTCGGCCGGGGCGTCGTCGAAGGCGCCGAGGCCCTCGGCGGCCGCGACGGCCTGCGCGACGTTGACGTACGCGAGCGAGGTGACCTCGTCCGGCATGCCGCTCACGGCCGCCTGGTACTCGGCCGAGCCGGACAGCGGCGCCGTCGGCCGCTGGACCGCGGTGACCGACGCGACGCTCGACCCGATGAGGGCCGTGTCGCCGTCCACGCCGTAGACCACGCCGGCCTCGGGCGACAGCGGGAGCTGCCAGCCCTGAACGCCGGCGGCGAGCGGCACCTGCTGCCAGTCCGGGAGGGTGGTGTCCGGGCTGAAGCTGCTCAGCAGCGACGGGATGCCGGTGCGCAGCGCGTCGAGCGTCTGCGACGCGCGGGCGCCGTCCTCGACCTTCAGCGCGAGGGTCACGCCGGGGTCGGGGGTGCCGGAGGTCACGACGACCGCGTGCTCGCCGCCCGTGAGGGCCGCGAGGTCGTCGATCGAGACGCCGAGCAGGGACGGGAGCTGGCCGCCGATCGCGTCGATCTGGGCGCGGGCGTCCTCGCTCTGCGAGGCGCGGGCCTGCTCCAGGATCGTGGTGACGCTGCTCGCCAGGTCGGAGAAGCCGAGGTAGGCGATCGAGTCGGCCGGGGCCTTGTCGATCAGCGTCGGCGAGAAGGACACCTGGCCGACGTCCGGGACGCCCAGGACGACGCCCTTGACGCGGACGCCCTCCGGCTCCGCGGCGATCGACGCCGCGACGACGCCGTTCTGGTACTCGGCGAGGCCGAGCTGCTGGAGCTGGGCGCTGGAGGAGCCGGCCGCCTGCACGAAGGCGCCCATGTCGATGTAGGCCTGGCCGAAGACGTCGGCCGGGAGCTTCGCGAGCGCGTCCGTGAACTTGTCGGTGCCGCCCAGGGTCTGATCGCCGCCCGCCGCGTGCGCGTCGAGGGCCTGCTGCACCTGCGCCTGCGTGTCGGACACGACCAGGACGCCGTCGGCCACGGCGGCCGCGGTGTCGTCGTCGGTGAAGAGGGAGGCGCCGTTGCTCTCGCCCGCGGGGGTGGCCCCGTTGTCGGTGAGGAGCTTCTCGACCGCCTCCTCCTGGCCGTCGGCGATCTCCACGACGGCGATGAACTGCTGGTCCTCGGCCGCGCTCTGGACGATCTCGGGGGCGGCGTCCGGGTCGGTGGTGCTCAGCGAGTTGACGATCTCGTCCGTCGGGACGTTGAGCCCGGCCATCGCGGCGCGCTCGCCGAGGACCGGCTTGATCTCGGTCTCGAAGTCGACGTCGCCGCCCATGAGCGCCTCGTCGAGCTCCGCGCGGAGCTCGGGGTACGCCGGGAACAGCTTCGCCAGCGCGTCGACCTGCTGCCACTGGGGGCCGTCGAAGTCGGTCGTCGCCTCCAGGTAGAGCGGGCTGCCCGCCGGGACGTACGAGGCGATCTCGCCTGCGGCCGCGCCGGACGACGAGTCCGCGTCGCCACCGCACCCGGCGACCGCGATGGCGGCCCCCGCGACGGCGGACGTCATGAGCACGACGGGCTTGCGTCGGCGCAGGGAGTCCATGATCTGCACGGCCATTCCGTGGGGACCTCCGGGTCGGTGTGGTGGTGCGCGGCCGGAATCCGACAGTAGCAACGCCCCTCATCGGCCCCGAGGGGGCCGGAGTAAAGGAACGGTTCAGGGACGGACAGGTCTCCGTGCCGTCTCCGTCACCGCCGGCTGCGCACCTCGATGTCCAGGGGAACCCCGTCGAGGTCGAAGCGTTGCCGCAGCCGGTTCTCGATCCAGAAGCCGTAATCGCGGGTCATCAGCGAGCGGTCGTTGACGTCCAGGCGGAAGGCCGGCGGGGCCGCGCCGGTCTGCACGAGGTAGCGCAGCGACAGCCGCCGCGGGCCCCGCCGCGGGCCGGGCCGCTCGTCCGCCAGCTCGCGGATCGCCTCGTTGAGCTGGTGCGTCGAGAGCCGGGTACGGAACCGCTCCTCCAGCCGCAGCGCGGCGGGCAGGATGCGGTGCAGCCCCTCCCCCGTCGTCGCCGAGCACACCTCCAGCGGCGGCCGCTGGCGCGACTTGCTGCGCAGGCGGCCGCGGATGTGGTCGAGGTCCGGCTGCGCCAGGTCCCACTTGTTCAGGATGAGGAGGGTGGCGCAGTGGGCGTGGGCCGCGCGGTCGATCGCCGACAGGTCGGAGTCCGTGAGGCCCTCGGTCGCATCGGCCACGACAAGCGCGACGTCGCTGCGCTCGGCGGCCTGCAGCGCCCGGATCTGGCTGTAGTGCTCGACGCCCTCGCGCATCCGGCCCTTCTTGCGCAGGCCGGCCGTGTCGATGAGGACGAGCGGCCGGCCGTCGACCTCGATGAGCGTGTCGATGGGGTCGCGGGTCGTCCCCGGCGCGTCGTGCACCACGACCCGGTCCTCGCCGAGCAGGGCGTTGAGGATCGAGCTCTTGCCCACGTTGGGGCGGCCCATGATGCAGAGGGCCGGGACGCGCTCGCGCTCCTCGGGCACGAGCGGGGCCTCCGGCAGCCGCGCGACCAGGGCGTCGAGCAGGTCGCCGATGCCGCGCCCGTGGGCGGCGGAGACGGCGTGGACGTCGCCCAGCCCCAGCGAGTGCAGGTTCTGCGCCTCGGCCTCCTGGGCCCACCCGTCCACCTTGTTGGCGACGAGCATCAAGGGCTTGCCGGTGCGCCGCAGCCGCTCGAGCACCTCCATGTCGCCGGCCGTCGGCGCCGTCTGCACGTCGACCACGAAGAGCACGAGGTCGGCCTCGTCCACGCCGCGCAGGGCCTGGGCGGCGATCTGCTTCCCCACGTCCGTCGGGTCGGCGTCGTCGATGCCCCCGGTGTCGATGAGCTGGAAGGCCCGGCCGTTCCACTCGGCGCCCGCCTGGCGCCGGTCGCGCGTCACGCCCGGGTGGGAGTCGACCACCGCGTCCCGCCGGCCGGCGAGCCGGTTGAAGAGCGTCGACTTGCCGACATTCGGGTAGCCCACGATCGCCACGGTGGGCTGGTCGGAGGCGACGGTGCTGCCGGCGGGCGAGCGCCGCTCGCGGCGGGCGCGCGGGCGGGGGGCGGGCTCGTCACTCATCGCGGTGGCCCGGCGGGTCGGTCGGCGGGCCGCCCGCGGCGGGGATGAGCCGGGCGATCTCCTCCATCATCCGGTCGACCGCGGCCCGGGACCGGGACGCGCGCGAGCCGCCGTTGATCTCCGTGAGGTCCAGCGGCGGGCCGAAGACGACCTTCACGCGGCGCAGGAAGCGGTGGCTGCCCCAGATGGCGGCGGGCACGACGACGACGCCGTCCTCCAGCCCGAGCGAGCCCGCGCCGGGCAGGCCGGGGCGCAGCCCGCCGTCCGTGAAGCGGCTGCCCTCCGGGAACATGAGGAGCGTGTCGCCGCGGCGCAGGACCTCCTTCGCCACCCGCAGCGCCCGCCGGTCGGCGCCGCCCCGCTCCACCGGGAACGCGCCCATGTTGTATATGAGCCAGCGCACGAACGGGATCCTGAACAGCTCGGCCTTGGCCATGTAGTGGCTGCGCCGCGAACGGGCGGCGATGCCGATGACCATGGGGTCGATCTGGGAGATGTGGTTGCTCACGATGAGCACCGGCCCGGTCGCCGGGATGTTGGCCGCGCCGGAGACGCGCAGGCGCGTGAGCCACTTGAACGGCGGGAAGAGCACCACGTGCCCCGCCGTCCACCACCCCTGGCTGATGGGGGGCGACTCGTCGTAGTCGAGCCCCACTAGGAGCGGTCCACCAGGTCGCCGACGAGGGCGACGACGAGGTCCGCGACGGCGTCCGCCTCCAGCGCCGAGGAGTCGATGACGACGGCGCCCTCGGCGACCCGCAGCGGGGAGACGGCCCGGGTTGAGTCGATGTGGTCGCGGCGTCGCACGTCCTCGCGCACCGTCTCCTCGGGCTGGTCCACGCCGCGGCGGCGCAGGTCCGCGCGGCGGCGGCGCGCCCGCTCCTCGAGCGACGCCGTGAGGAACACCTTCACGTCGGCGTCCGGCGCGACCGTGGAGCCGACGTCCCGGCCGTCCGAGACCCACGACCCGCGGGAGAGCAGGGCGCGCTGGGCCGCGACGACCTCCTCGCGGACCCCGGGGTGGGCGGACACCTCGGACACCTCGGCCGCCACCTCGGGCAGCCGGATCTCGGCGGTCACGTCCCGGCCGGCCACCCGGACGATGTCCCCCTCGCCGGTCGGCTCGATCTCGATCGGGTTGGCGCGCGCCAGCGCGGCGAGGGCCTCGCCGTCGGACGGGGCGATGCCGTGCTGCAGCGCGAGCCAGGTGAGCGCGCGGTACATCGCGCCGGTGTCCAGGTAGGCCAGCCCCAGGCGCCGCGCGACGGCCCGCGCGACGGTGCTCTTGCCGGCGCCGGCCGGCCCGTCGATCGCGACGATCACGCGGCGACGGCCCCCAGCCCGGCCAGGTCGCGCGCGAAGCCGGGGTACGAGACGTTCACGGCCTCGAAGCCCTCCACCACGACGCCCTCCGCGCTCGCCAGGCCGGCGACGGCGCCGAGCATCGCCAGCCGGTGGTCGCCCGAGGAGCGCATCGTGCCGCCCGCCAGGGCGCCGGTGCCGGTGACCGTGAAGCCGTCCTCCAGCTCGTCGGCGTCGGCCCCCATCGCGCGCAGGGACTCCACGACGGTCGCGATGCGGTCGCTCTCCTTCACCCGCAGCTCGGCGGCGCCGCGCACCACCGTGGTGCCGGACGCGAGGGCCCCGAGCACGCCCACCAGGGGCAGCTCGTCGATCATCGACGGGACCTCCTCCGGCGCGACCTCCGTCGCGCGGAGCCCGTCGGCGCGCCGCACCAGGATGTCGCCGCACGGCTCGCCGGCGACGGCCGGCAGAGGCTCCTCGCGGATGTCGGCGCCCATGCGGCGCATCACCGCCAGCAGGCCGGTGCGCGCCGGGTTGAGGTTCACCGCGCGCAGGCGCACCTCGGGGTCGCCCAGCAGGGCGCCGGCGACGAGCAGCGGCGCGGCCGAGGAGAAGTCGCCGGGGATGTCGACGTCCGGCAGGGAGAGCCCGCCGACCGGCCCGCGCACGCCGACCGCCCCGCCCTCACGCAGCAGGGGGACGCCGGCCGCCTCGAGCATCCGCTCGGTGTGGTCGCGCGAGAGGCTCGGCTCGTGGACCCAGGTGACGCCGTCCGCGTTGAGGCCCGCGAGCAGGATGCAGCTCTTCACCTGGGCGCTCGCCACCGTCAGGCGGTGCTCGATCCCCGCCAGCGGGTGGCCGCCGCTCACCACCAGCGGCGGGGTGCCGCCGGGGGCGGTGAACACCTGGGCGCCCATCGCGCGCAGGGGCTTGGCCACCCGGGTCATGGGGCGCCCGCGCAGGGAGTCGTCGCCGTCCAGCACGACGTTCTCCGCCGCCTGCCCCACCAGGATCCCGGCGTAGAGGCGGATGAGCGTGCCGGCGTTCATGCAGTCGATCGCCGGCGGCGGCCGCAGGCCCCGCACGCCGCGCCCGGAGACGGTGACCCCGCCCGCGCCGAGGTCGCCGGTGACGGCGGCGCCGCTCGCCTCGACGGCGGCCAGGGTCGCGCCGGTGTCCTCGGAGTCGAGGGGGCGGCCGATGCGGACGTCGCGGTCCGAGATCGCGGCCAGCATGAGGGCGCGATGGGTCAGCGACTTGTCCGGCGGCACATCGACGGTGCCGCGGAGCACGGGAACGGGAGCCACGCGGACGACCGCCATCGGCGGGAGATTAGTGGACGGCCCCTACGGCAGCGGCGTGCGCGGCGAGATCGAGCGCGCCACGCGCAGGGCGACGTCCTCGCCGTGGGGGATGCCGCGGAGCTGGAGGCCGAAGGCCCGCTCGGGCCCCTCCCACACCAGGGTCACGAGGCCGCGGCCGCGCAGGACGCCCTGCTCCCCGGCGATGTCGACCGGCCGGGCGCCCGGCCCGCCGGCGTCCGGGCTGGCGAGGGGGGCCGGCGCCTGGCGCAGCAGCACCCGGGCCCCCGCCCCGTCGGTCCACGCGATCACGAGCGCCGGCGGCGCCGCGGGGTACGAGAGGTCGGGCTCGACCCGGGGGTTGCCGCGGGTGAGGCCGTCGGGGAGCCACGACGGCAGCCAGGCCTCGTACCCGGCCTCGAAGGCGGCCTCGGCGAGCCCCGGCGACCAGCGGCCGCCGCCGATGCCGGCCGCCATGCCGTGGGTGGCGCCGAGCCGGCCGCTCACCGAGCCGCCGTCCGTGCGCAGCTCGGAGAGGCCGGGCCGGTCGAGGCGGCCCACGGCCTCGCCGGATGCGTCGAGCGCGTCGACCGCCAGGACGGCCTCGCCGCCGGGCAGGCGGGCCAGCGCGAGCCCCTCGCCCCCGACGGGCGCGGGCGGCGGCGGGTGCTCCCCGGCGAGGACCGGCTGGACCGCCACCACGCCGGGGGCGGCGCGGGCGACGAGCACGCGGTCCTGGAGGCCGGGCAGGTCGGCCTCCACCACGGAGGCCACGACCGGCCGCCAGCGGCTGGGGCGGCCCGGCGGGCAGGCGACGCGCGCGGCGACGCCGCCGTCGGCGAGCACCCACGCCACCCGCGCGCGCGGGGGGTCGCCGGCGACGGAGGCCGCGACGAGCGGGCGGCCGTCCCCGGCCGGCAGCAGGTGCGGGACGGGATGGCCCAGCGCGGCCTCGGCCGCGGCGCGCTCGGGGGACGGCGGCGGCTCCACGGTGCCATCACACCACACCGGGGGTGTCGTCCGGGGGGACCGTCATCCTGCGCGCCATGGAGTCGATCCCCTGCCACGACTGCCGCCGGCCGGTCGAGGAGGACGCGGTCGCCTGGCTGACCCCGGCGGACGGGCGCCCCGACGAGTCCGGCGGCGAGCCGTTCTGCCCGGACTGCGCCGCCCCGGTCCCCCTGGCCGCCTGAACCCCGCGTGAGCCCGCCGGCGCCCGCCGAGGCGCTCGAGGTCGTCCGCGACGGCGTGACCCTGCGCGGGGAGGTGGCGGGCGAGGGGCCGCCCGTCCTGCTGCTCCACGGCCTCACGGCGACCCGGCGCTACGTGGTCCACGGGTCGCGCCTGCTGGAGCGGGCGGGGTTCCGCGTGGCCCAGTACGACGCCCGCGGGCACGGCGAGTCCTCACCCGCGCCGGAGCGCCGGCTGTACGACTACGACCTCCTCGCCGCCGACGCCGTCGCCGTGCTCGACGCCCTCGGCGCGGAGCGGGCGGCCCTCGTCGGCCAGTCGATGGGCTCGGCCACGGCGGTCGCGGTGGCCCTGCGCCACCCGGAGCGGGTGTCGGCCCTGGCGATCGTGACCCCCGCCCACCGCGGCGCGCCGAGCCCGAACCTCGACTACTGGGACGGCCTCGCCGCCGGGCTGGAGGAGGGCGGCCCCGAGGGCTTCCTCGCCGCGATGCCCCTGCGGATCGCCGAGCGGTACCGCGACGCCGTGCGCACCGTGATCCTGCAGCGCCTCGGCCGGCACGCCCACCCCGGCGCCGTGGCCGACGCCCTGCGCCACATCCCGCGCTCCGCCGCCTTCGACGGCATGGACGCCCTGGACGGGATCGCCGTCCCCACGATCGTCGTCGGCAGCCGCGACGACGTCGACCCGGACCACCCGGTCGCCGTCGCGGAGGAGTACGCCGAGCGGATCCCGGGCGCCCGCTTCACGATCGAGGAGCCCGGGGAGTCGCCCCTCGCCTGGCGCGGGGGCGCGCTCTCGAAGGCCGTCCAGCCCCTGCTGGAGGAGACGAGCGGCTAGGGGTCCAGGCCGGCGTCCTCGTCCAGGTCGGGGTCGTCCGGGTCGATGACGGGCTCCTCGTCCACCGGCGGGTCCTCGGGCAGGCCGTCCAGGTCCTCGCCGTAGGGGTCGTCGCCGTCGAGGGGCGGCAGCAGCACGATGACCTTGCGGGCCGTGAGGACCGTGGGGCCCGCCGTGCGGGCCCGCCGCGGGGCGGGCAGGGCGAGCCTGCCCGCGGCCTCGACCACGACGTCCTCCTCGGCGGCGTCCAGCGCGGCGAACATGTCGGCCCGCTCCAGCACCTCGCGCAGGCCCTCCTCGTCCTCCCCCACCAGCACGGTCCCCGGGCCGAGGACCACGGTCACGCGACGGGCCGACCGGACGGCCTTCTTCGCCTTCTTGGGCGCCGGGCCCAGCGTGGTCGCCTCGGCCAGGGCGATGGTCCCCTTGGCCTGGTTCCAGGAGGCCGCGTCGCCCTCGACCACGACGGGCACGCGCGTGACGGGCGCGCCGGCCTTCGGGACGGCGACGGCGGTGAGGGCGCAGGCGGCGAGCGCGGTGGCGGCGAGCGGGAGGGCGCGACGGAGCATGGGTCTCCTCGGAGGGTCCGTGTCACCGTCTCATCGGCCGAGACACGCCATTCCGCGAGGGGGCATGGATGGCGTTCCTTCCGAGGCCCGCAATAGGGTCGTCGACCGAGATGCCGCCGTCCGTCGCCATCGTCGTCGTGCCCGGTGTCGGCGACCAGAAGGAGGGCGAGGCCGTCGAGCAGGTGGCGACCGGCCTGACGCGGCTGCCGGGGGACGACTGGCGCTGGTGCCCGGACCCGGGCCGGCTGCCCGTCGACGTGCCGGCCGCGGGGGCCCGCCGGGCCGAGCGGTACGACGCGGCGCGCCGTCGGCTGCGCGGCCCGGACGGCGCCGACGTTGACCTGGTGGAGATGCACTGGTCCGACCTGTCGAGCTTCCCCGGCGGCACCGTCGCCGGCTTCGTCGGGAGTGCCTTCGGCCTCGGGGTCCAGTTGGCGACCGTCGGGCTGGAGGGCACCGGCGTGGGCCGCAGCCGCCAGGGGCGCCTCGCCTGGGCGCTCGCCTGGGGCTTCACGGCCGCCGTCGCGGCGATCCTGACCGTCACCGGGTTGTCCCGTGGATCCCTGCCGCCATGGACGGTGCTCGTCGGCGCCGTGCTGTGCGCCGCGGCCCTGCTCGGGGTGCTCGGGTGGGTCATGGGGAGCCTGCGCGGCTTCGCGAACCGCACCATGGAGGTGACCTCCTGGTGGGTCGCCGCGCTCGTCATCCCCCTCACCGTGATCGCCGCACTCGTCGGGACGGCGCTCTGGCTTGCGGTGGACGAGCCGCTCGGCATCCCCGATCCGCTCGCCCTGGGGCTCGTGGCGCTGGCGTCCGTGCCGGCCATGACCGCCCTCGGCCGCGGGCTCGGGCGCGGCGGGTGGAACCGCCCGGGCAGCGGCCCGTTCGCCTGGGCGGCGCGCCTCGCCGCCCCCTCCACCGTCTCCTTCGTCCTCCTCGCCCTCGCGGCGCTCGTCGTCTTCTGGCGCATCGCGAGGACGGGCAGCATCGAGGCCGGCCTCGGGCAGGCGGTGCTGGTGGTCGGCGGCTACGCCATCCGGCCGGCCTGGCTGGGCGCCCTGGTCCTCGTGGCCCTCACCCTGATCGTCCTGGCGTTCGTCCACTGGCGCGACCCGGCGCGCGACCTGCGGGCCACGTTCACGCGGGTGGCGAGCACCGTCCTCAGCCCGTTGCTGGTCGCGATCGTGGGCACCCTGCTGGTCGGCGGCATCGGCGCCGTGGCGTTCACGAGCGCCGACGACGCCACCTGGGGGAGCAACGCCGGCGAGGTGCGCTGCCTGACCGACGCGTCCGACTGGGCCTGGAGCCGCATCTGCGGGGACGCCGGCGAGCAGTGGCCGGCGACGGCGATCGAGATCGAGGCCCTGGACGCCGAGGCGGCGGCCGCCTCCCGCGAGGCGTCGGAGGCCCGCGACGCGGTCGCCCGCGACGGCGCCCGCCCGGCGACGGACGGCATCGAGGACGCCGAGCAGGCCCGCCTCCTGGGCGGCCAGGCGGCCGCGCTGGAGCGCTCCGCGGGGATGAACCCCACGGCCTGGGCGACCGAGGTGTTCGGCCTGTCGATGCTCCCGCTGGTGCCGGTGTTCCTGTTCCTCGTCGCCGGCGCGGTCTTCGCCGTCCTGTTCCTCATGGCCCGCCACGCGGCGGGCGCGCCCCCCGGGGCGATGCTGGACGACGCGCTCAGGGTGATGACCGGCAGGGTCGTCTCCGGCGCCCTCGTGGTCGGCGGGGTCCTGGCCGCGCTGACCGGGGTGGGCATCTGGATCATCGGCTGGGCGCCCGACCCGGTGGGATCGGCCCAGGGGTGGGCGCTGCTCTCGGTCGTCGCGATCGCGCTCACCCTGCTCGCGCGGGTGATGCCGATCGACCCGCGCGCCTGGCGCGGCGCCCCGGGCGGGGCCCTCGCGGCGGCGCGGAAGGGCATCGACATCCCCTACGACGTCGCGACCTACCTGCGCATCGACACGGATCAGGCCGGCGTCCGCGCGCAGGTCGTCGCCCGGTACCGCGCCCTGCTCGCCGTGCTGCAGGAGGACCACGACCACGTCGTCATCGCGGCCCACAGCCAGGGGACCATGTACTCGCTCGCGACCCTCGCCGGCGACATGCACCGCGCGCTGCCGGAGCACTCCGACGGCTGGGGCGTCGCCCCGTGGCCGCTGGTGGCGCCCGGCTCGCGGCTGGAGGAGATCGGCGTGTCGCTGCTCACCTTCGGCTGCCCGCTGCGGCAGACCTACGAGGCGCGGCTGCCCGGCCAGTACGACTGGTCCGACCCGGCGTCGGCGGGCCTGCCGGCGCGCCTCGCGATGCTGTCCGGCCCCTGGGTCAACGCCTACCGGCCCCGGGACTACATCGGACGGTCCGTCTTCCGCGACGCGGGCACGCCGGGGGCCACGACGGCCGGCACCGTGATGGAGGCGCAGATCACGGTCCCCGGCCGGGACGCGCCGGTCCCGCTCGTGGACGCCTGCATCCGCGGCGCCGGGAGCCACTCGGCCTACTTCGGTGACCGCCACCTCGCCACGTGGCTCGACGCCCTCGTGCGCCGCTCCCTGCGGCCGGGCACCCCGGGCTGGATGCCCTCCGGCTACTCCCCCCCGGACGCCGCGGCCGGGTAACCCCGGGCGGTGACGAGGCGGACGGCCTCGTCCGCGTCGGCCGCCGCGACGGTCAGGACCAGCTCGCCCTCGCCGTCGGGGGGACCGGGGCGCAGAGCGAGGTCCTCGATGTTGATGTGGGCGTGGCCGAGGGCGGTCGCGATCTCGCTGATGACGCCGGGCCGGTTGGGGATGCCCACGACGACGCGCACCGGCTCGGCCGGGAGCGCCGCGGCCGGGGCCGGCTCGCGCAGACGGGCCCGCGCGGCGGCGGCATCCTCCACGAACGCCAGCAGCCAGTCGCGGTCGCCGGCGCGCAGGGCCGACGCCACGGCGTCCAAGCGCGCGCCGTAGTCGGCGAGGGCGTCCAGCACGGCGTCGCGGTTGGCGAGCAGGATGTCCGCCCAGAGCGGGGGGTTGGAGCCGGCGACCCGCGTGAGGTCCTGGAACGAGGGCCCCGCCGAGCGCAGCGCCTCCCGGCCCTCCGGCGCGGTGTCGGCGGCCTGGTTGACCAGGGCGCTCGCCAGCACGTGGGGCACGTGGGAGACGAGGGCCATGAGGCTGTCGTGGACGCCCGCGTCGATCGCCACCGGGCGCGCCCCGACCGCCGCGACCAGGGCGTGGAGGCGCCCGAACAGGTCCGGCCGGGCCTCCGGCCCCGGGGTGAGGAACCAGGTGGCGCCGCGGAAGAGCTCCTGCCGGGCGAAGGCGACCCCGGTGCGCTCGGCGCCGCAGACCGGGTGCCCCCCGATGAAGCGCTCGCGCTCGCCCGGGGTGAGCGCCGCGAGCACCCCGGCCTTCGCCGAGCCGAGGTCCGTCACGACGCAGTCCGGCCCGGTCGCCCCCAGCACCCGCCGCGCCAGGCCCGCGAGCTCGGGGACGGGGGCGGCCAGCACGACGGCGGCCGCGCCGTCGACCGCGTCGCCGATGTCCGCCGCCGCGTGGTCGATCGCGCCCACGGCGACGGCGACCCGGAGCGCCTCCGGGTCGGGGTCGGCGCCGCGGACCTCGATGCCGCCGAGGCCCCGCAGCGCCAGGCCGAGCGATCCGCCCATGAGCCCGATGCCGACGACGGCGACCGGGCCCATGGCGGTGTCGTCAGGCGCCGACGGCCACCGGCGCGTCGCCCGAGAGCACCTTGCCCATCAGGTCGATGCACCGCTGCACGTCCGCGACCCACGCGCCGAACGTCTCCGCGTGGAGGGCCTGCGGCCCGTCGCAGAGGGCGTTCTCCGGCGCCGGGTGCACCTCGACGATGAGGCCGTCGGCCCCGGCGACGACGGCGGCGCGCGCCATCGGGAGGATGAGCTCGCGCTTGCCGGCCGCGTGCGACGGGTCGACGATCACCGGCAGCGACGAGAGGCCCTTGGCCACCGGCACCGCGGAGATGTCGAGCGTCGAGCGGGTCGCCGTCTCGAACGTCCGGATGCCGCGCTCGCAGAGGATGATGGCCCCGTTCCCCTCGCGGGCGATGTACTCGGCCGACAGCAGCCACTCCTCGACCGTCGCCGAGATGCCGCGCTTCAGCAGCACCGGCGTCGAGGTTCGGCCCACCTCGCGCAGCAGGTCGAAGTTCTGCATGTTGCGCGCGCCGATCTGGATCATGTCCGCGACCTCGAGGACGTCCTCGAGCTGGCGGACGTCCATGAGCTCCGTGCAGATCGGCAGCCCGGTCTCGTCGCGGGCCTCGGCCAGGATCTCGAGGCCCGGCTTGCCGAGGCCCTGGAAGGCGTACGGCGAGGTGCGCGGCTTGTAGGCGCCGCCGCGGAGAATGGTCGCGCCGGCGGCCTTGCAGGCGCGGGCGGAGGCGAGGGTCTGCTCGCGCGACTCGACGGCGCACGGGCCGGCGATGAGCCCGAAGGAGCCGCCGCCGAACGGGCGCCCGGAGACCTCGACCACGGCGTCGCGGCCGCGGAAGTCGCTCGAGACGAGCTTGTACGGCTTGAGGATGGGGACGACCTTGTCGACCCCGGGCTCGCCCTCGAGCTGGAGGGAGGCCACGATCTCGCGGTCGTCGCCGATCGCCCCGATGACCGTGACGAACTCGCCGCGGGAGGGGTGGGCGCGCGCGCCGGCCTGCTCGATGCGCTCGACGACGTGGCGGACCTGCTCCTCGGTCGCGCCCTCCTGCATGACGATCATCATCGGTCTGTCCGTCCTGGTCGGGTCTCGCGGTGGGCCATGCCGGCGAGGCGGGCCCGCGCGGCGAGGAATGCGTCGTTCTCATCCGGGGTCCCGATCGAGACCCGCAGACTCCCCGGGCATCCGAGGGGTTCTCCGTCGCGGACGATGACGCCCTGGCGAAGGAGCTGCTCGTGGAAGCCGGCCTCTCCGGTGCCCGGAGGGGGATCCGGCGTCACCAGGATAAAGTTGGCCTGGCTGGGGGTAAAGGCCCAGCTCGTATCGGCCAGCGCGGAGGCCACGCGGGAACGTTCCGCCATGACCGCCCGGACGCGCCGCTCCAGCTCGTGCGGGTGCCGCAGGCTCTCCAGCGCCGCGGCCTGCGCCAGGGCGTTGGTGTTGAAGGGCTGGCGCACCTGGTCGATGGCCTGGATCCACGACGCCGCGCCCACGCCGTAGCCGACCCGCAGGCCGCAGAGGCCGTGCGCCTTCGAGAAGGTGCGGAGCACGAGCAGGTTGGGCCGCTCGCGCGCCATCGACATGGTGCGGCCGGCGTCCGGGCGGTCGACGAAGTCGTAGTAGGCCTCGTCGACGATGACCGCGAGGTCCTCCGGGAGCTGGTCCAGGAAGCGCTCGATCTCGTCGGCCGGCCGGTACACGCCGGTCGGGTTGTTCGGGTTGCAGACGATGACCAGGCGCGTCCGCTCGTCCACGAGCGCCGCCATGGTGTCGAGGTCGTGGCCCAGGTCGTCGGCGAGCGGCACCGGGAGGGCCTCGGCCCCCGCCGCGGCCGCGAGGTGCGGGTAGAGCGAGAACGACGGGTCCGCGTGGATGACCGTGGTGCCCGGGTCGAGCAGCGCCTGGCCGGCGAGCAGGATGAGCTCGCAGGAGCCGTTGCCGATCACGACGTCCTCGGGCGCGACGCCGTGGCGCTCGGCCAGGGCGCGCCGCAGCCCGCGGGCGGGGGCGTCCGGGTAGCGGTTGAGGCCGGCCGTCCCGCGGGCGACCACCTCCGCCACCTCGGGCATCGGCGGGAAGGGGCTCTCGTTGGACGCGAGCTTGACCGCGCTCTCGATGCCGAAGCGCGCGAGGACCTCGGCCGTGGTGAGGCCGGGCTCGTACCGCGGGATGGCGGCGAGGCGGTCGGAGGTGCGGATGCTCATCAGGCCGGACAGTGTAGGTGGCTAGTAGGCCTTCACGGTCAACGCGCCGTCCACGAGCAGCTCGGCGCCGTTGACGAAGGACGCCTCGGCCGACGCCAGGAACAGGATGGCGTTCGCCACCTCGCGCGGGTGGGCGATGCGCTTCTGGGGGTACGAGCCCTCCATCTCCGCCCGGGTCGCCTCGGGGTCGTCGCTCGCCGCGAAGTACTCGAGGATCATGGGCGTCTCCATGTCCCCGGGCAGGACGCAGTTGCAGCGGATGCCGCGCGACGCGTAGTCGACCGCGATCACCCGGGAGAGGCCGAGCACCCCGTGCTTGGTGGCCGTGTAGGACGACAGGAACGGGTCGCCCGTGAGGGACAGGATCGAGCCGACGTTGACGATCGACCCGCCGTGGCCCTGGTGCAGCATCGCGCCGATCGCGGCCCGGCAGCCCAGGAAGACGCCGCGCATGTTGACGGCGTTGACCTCCTCCCAGTCCTCCAGGCTCGTCTCGTGCAGCGGGCCCTCGGGGCCGAGGATGCCGGCGTTGTTCACGTAGACGTCCAGCCCGCCGAGCTCGGCGCAGCGCGCGACGGCGGCGTCGTGGGTGGCGGCCTCGCGCACGTCGCCGGCCACGAAGGCGATGCGCCCCGGCAACGACGCGGCCTCGGCCACCAG
Organism: Thermoleophilia bacterium; assembly: GCA_050249835.1. GTDB lineage: Bacteria > Actinomycetota > Thermoleophilia > Miltoncostaeales > Miltoncostaeaceae > Miltoncostaea. The sequence goes on along the minus strand of JBFWPT010000008.1, from coordinate 8,169 downwards.
GCTCTCGCCGTCGGCCTCCGCCCGCCCCACCGCGACCACCGTCGCGCCCTCGGCGGCCATCAGCAGCGCGGTCTCGCGCCCGAGCCCCTTCGTCGCGCCGGTCACCACGCAGCGGCGCCCCTCGAGTCGTCCGGTACCCATCCCCCACGCCTCCCCGTCCGGCGGGCCGGGCGCCCGCGTCGTCCCCCAGTATGCCCGCAGAACCCGCTCCACGTGCGGGATGTCACGAAGTAGCGGCGTGACCGGCCGGGTCTTCCCCCCGGACCGGAGGGGCGCTATTGTCAACGCGACGCCAATTCGGCGGCACATTTCCGTCAGGGGAACACGAAATGAGCCAGGCGACGGAGCGGGACCCCGTGATCGTGGTGGGCAGCGGCATCGCCGGCAGCGTCCTCGCGCTGGAGGCGGCCGAGCACGGCCCCGTCGTCCTCATCACCGAGGGGCTCCTCGGCGAGGGCAGCACGCAGCGCGCCCAGGGCGGCATGGCGGCGGCGATCGACGAGCACGACTCGGTGGCCGACCACATCGCCGACACCCTCGCGGCGGGCGCCGGGCTCTGCGACCCGGAGGCCGTGCGCGTCATCTGCGCCGACGGCCCCGCCCAGGTCGCCGCCCTCCTCGCCCGCGGCGTGGACTTCGACCGCGCGGACGGCCGGCTGCGGCTCGCCCGCGAGGGTGCCCACTCGGCCGCCCGGGTCGTGCACGCCGGCGGGGACGCCACCGGCGCCCACATCGTCGCCGCCCTCTCGGCCGCGCTCCGCCGCGACCCGCGCATCGAGGTCGTCGAGGGCGAGCGGGTGCTGGAGGTGCTCGTGCGGGACGGCCGGGCGACCGGCGTCCGCACCACCGGCCGCACCCTGCACGGCCGCGCCGTGGCGCTCGCCGCCGGCGGCATGGGCCACCTCTACTCGCGCACGACGAACCCACCCGGCGCGACGGCCGACGGGCCGGCGCTGGCGGGCCGCGCCGGCGCCGCCCTGGCGGACCTGGAGTTCGTCCAGTTCCACCCCACCGCGCTCGCGGTCGGCGCCAGCCCGCTCGCCCTGGTGAGCGAGGCCGTCCGGGGCGAGGGCGGCATCCTGCGCGACGCCACCGGCCACCGCTTCATGCCCGACGAGCACCCGATGGCCGAGCTCGGCCCCCGCGACGTCGTGGCCCGGGCGATCGCCCGCCACGCGGCGCGCCTGGGCGCCGACGTCACCATCGACCTGCGCCACCTGGACCCGGACGAGGTGCACGCCCGCTTCCCCACCGTCGCCGCGCTCTGCGCCGCGCACGGCCTGGACCTGGCCCGCGACCTCATTCCGGTGACCCCGGCCGCGCACTACGGCGTGGGCGGCGCACTGACCGACATGGCCGGCCGCACCACGCTCCCGGGGCTCTTCGCCGTCGGCGAGTCGGCGGCCACCGGCGCCCACGGCGCGAACCGGCTCGCCTCGAACGGCCTGCTGGAGGCCGCGGTGCTCGCCACCGCCGCCGCCCGCGCCCTCGCCGGGCCGGACGGCCGCTGGCCGATGACCCTCCTTCCCCCCACCGCGCCCGTCGCCCCGCCGGTGCCGCGCGGCGACGACGGCGCGACGCGCGCCGCCCTGCAGGACGCCATGTGGCGCGGGGTGGGCGTCGAGCGCGACGCGGACGGCCTCGCAACGGCCGCCCGGGAGCTCGCGGCGCTGCCCGAGGGCACCGACCCCGCCACGGACAACCTGCTCATGGTCGGGCGCCTCGCCGCCGCGGCCGCCACGCTGCGCACCGAGAGCCGCGGCGCCCACTTCCGCGGCGACCATCCCGTCGCCGACCCGGCCCAGGCCCGCCGCATCGCCTGGGTGGGCGGCCTGCCCGTCGCCCTTCCGCCGACCCCCGCCCGGCCCGGCCGGGCCGCCCTCGCACTGGAGGCCGCATGACCACCACCGCCATCGGTCCCGCCTGCGCCCTGCCGGCCACCGAGACCGCCGCCGGCCAGGAGGAGCTGTGGGAGCGCGCCTGGGCCGCCCGCCGCGCCCTCGGCTCCAAGGCCGTGATCCTGGGCCACCACTACCAGCGCGACGAGGTCATCGCGTTCGCCGACGTGACCGGCGACTCGTTCCTGCTCGCCCGCCGCGGCGCCGCCGCGACCGAGGCCGAGCTGATCGTGTTCCTCGGCGTCTACTTCATGGCCGAGGCCGCCGACGTCCTCAAGCAGCCGCACCAGACGGTGGTGCTGCCGGACCTCGGCGCCGGCTGCCACCTGGCCGAGTGCGCCGACATCTTCACGGTGCGCGACGCCTGGGACCAGATGACCGCGGCCCTACCGGGCAAGAAGGTCATCCCGCTCACCTACATGAACTCGGGCGCCGACCTGAAGGCCTTCGTCGGCGCGCACGGCGGCGCCGTCTGCACCTCGGGCAACGCCCAGAAGGCCTTCGAGTGGGCCTTCTCGGAGGGCGACGCGGTGTTCTTCTTCCCGGACGAGCACCTCGGCCGCAACACGGCCTGCCGCCTCGGCATGGCCCCCGACGACCCGCTCGTCTGGGACCCGCGCAAGGCCGAGCTCGGCGGCATCGCCGGCGACGACCTCGCCGCCGCGAAGGTCATCCTCTGGAAGGGCTTCTGCAACGTCCACACGACGTTCAACGTGCGGCAGATCGAGCAGGCCCGCGCCGCCGACCCGGACGTGCGCGTGATCGTGCACCCGGAGTGCCCGCGGCCCGTGGTGGAGGCCGCCGACGAGGACGGCTCGACCGAGTACATCATCCGCCGCTGCGAGGAGCTGCCCGCCGGGTCGAGCGCGATCATCGGCACCGACTGGAACCTCGTGAACCGGCTGCGCCTGCGCCACCCGGACAAGAACATCTCGTGCCTCAACGAGCACATCTGCCCGTGCGTGACGATGAACCGGATCGACCTGCCGAAGCTCACCTGGTGCCTGGAGACGCTGGCCTCCGGCGAGATCGTCAACGTGGTCGAGGTGGACGAGGAGATGCGCCGCCAGGGCCGCCTGGCGCTCGACCGGATGCTCGCGCTCGCGTGACCCCCGAGCGGGTCGTCGCCCTCGCCCTCGCCGAGGACCTCGGCGAGGCGGGGGACATCACCTCCGACCTGCTCGTCCCGGCGGAGGCCGAGGCCGTCGCCCGGGTCGTGTCGCGGCGTGACGGCGTCCTGGCCGGGCGCGCCGCGGGCGAGGAGGTGCTGCGCCAGACCGGCGTGCAGGGCACGTGGTGGCTGGAGGACGGCGCCGTCCTGGCCCCCGGGACGATCGTCGCCGAGATCTTCGGCCCGGCCCGCGCGGTGCTCACCGCCGAGCGGACGCTGCTCAACCTGCTCTGCCACCTGAGCGGCATCGCGACGCTCACCGCGCAGTACGTCGCCGTGTGCGCCCCGGTCGCCGTGCTGGACACGCGCAAGACGACGCCCGGCCTGCGGAGCCTGGAGAAGGCGGCCGTCGTCGCCGGCGGCGGCGTGAACCACCGCTTCGGCCTCTACGACCGCGTGCTCGTGAAGGACAACCACCTCGCCGTGGCCGGGGAGGGCCTGGCCGACGCCGTCGCCCGCGCCCGCCGCGACCTCCCCGACGTGCTGGTGGAGGTCGAGGCCGACGACCTGGCCGGCGTCGGCCGCGCCCTGGACGCCGGCGCCGACTGGATCCTCCTCGACAACATGGACCCGGACCGCCTCCGCGAGGCCGTGGCCGTGACGGCCGGCCGCGCGAAACTGGAGGCGAGCGGCGGCATGACCCTGGAGGGCGCCGCCGCGGCCGCCGCGTGCGGCGTGGACGCCGTCTCGGTGGGCGCGCTGACCCACTCCGCCCCCGCCCTCGACCTCGGCCTGGACATCGACCTGACCTGAGCGCCCGCCCGGGCGGGTCCCGGGCCGCGCGCCACTCCCGATGGCCCGATGTTCCACTTGGTTCACGGCGTGCGACCCGACCGACGTATCCCCGCCGGCGCGCGGGAAAGGGCACGGGGACGGCACACACCGTGCGGGTCCGGGGCGATGCGCCACTCCCGGCGGTCGCATGTTCCACTTGGGTCCTGGCCGGCGCCCCGAGTGACGTGTGCCCGCCGGCGTGCGGGAGACGGCACGGCGGCGGCGCGGATGCGTCTCGTTCGGTGGGGCGGGTCGCCCTATCGTCGGGGGTCCCGTCCGCGCCGCCCCGGTAGCCTCCCGCCGATGCGCCTGATCGTCGCCCGCTGCGAGGTCCGGTACCAGGGCCGGGTCACCTCGGTCCTGCCCACGGCCGTGCGGCTGCTGATCCTGAAGGACGACGGGTCGGTGCTGGTCCACTCCGACGCGGGTGGGTACAAGCCCCTGAACTGGATGACGCCTCCCACCCGGGTCACCGAGTCCGATGGCATGGTCGTCATCGAGAAGGGCTCGGGGGCGAAGACGGAGCGCCTGGAGATCCGGGTGGAGGAAGTCATCTCCGACTCGGACCACGACATGGGCGAGGCGCTCGGGCTGGAGAAGGACGGCGTCGAGCGCGACCTGCAGGAGGCCCTCGCCGCGGCGCCCGGGGTGCTCGGGCCCGGGATGCGCCTCGTGCGCCGGGAGTACCCCACGCCGGTCGGACCGGTGGACCTGCTCTGCCAGGACGCCGACGGGTACGTCGCCGTCGAGGTGAAGCGGGTCGGCACCATCGACGCCGTCGAGCAGCTCTGCCGCTACCTCGACTACATCCGCGAGGACCGCAACCTGGAGGCGTGCCGCGGCACCCTGGTGGCCGAGACCATGAAGCCCCAGGCGCGCACCCTCGCCGCCTCGCGCGGCCTGGCGACCCAGGTCGTGGACCTCGCGGAGCTGCGCGGCCTGCGGGAACCGGAGCTCCGGCTCTTCGGCGCGTAGGCGCTTCGGGCTACTGGGCCTCGCCGGCGAGGTCCGGGCGCAGGACCTTCGCCTCCCGCAGGTACACGTGCTGCACCTTGCGGTCCTCGGGGAGGGTGCAGTGGAGCAGGAGCCGAATGCACTTCTCCAGGCTCCCGGGCACCGGGATCTCGGACGTGCAGAGCAGCGGGACGGTCGTGAGCCCCGCCTGCCGGGCGGCGAGCGCCGGGAACTCGCTCGTCAGGTCGGGCGTCATCGTGAAGATGATCGAGATGAGGTCGTCGGTGGCGAGGCCGTTGCGGTCGAGCACCTCGGTGAGCAGCTCGGCGGTGCTCTCCAGGATGGCCCCGGGATCGTCGCGCTCCACGGAGGTCGCCCCCCGCACCCCCCTGACGACCCGCGCGCTCAGCGCTCGAGCCCCACGAGGGCGCCGAGGCGGGTCCACTCGGCGCGGGTGAGCGGGCGCCATCGCCCGGGCGACAGCCGGGAGAGGCCGATGCCGGCGTACCGGGCGCGGTGCAGGCGCAGCACGCGGTGGCCGACGGCCTCCCCCATGCGCCGCACCTGTCGGTTTCGCCCCTCCGTCAGCTCGATGCGCACCCAGGTGCCCCCGGGGGCGAGCCGGTCCATCGCCTCGACCTTGGCCGGCAGCGTCATGCCGTCGTCCAGCTCCACCCCGTCGCGCAGGCGGCGCAGCGTGGCGGCGGACACCTGCCCGCGCATCAGCACCTCGTACGTCTTCGGCGCCTTCGAGCTCGGGTGCATCAGCCGCGCGGCGAGCTCCCCGTCGTTCGTGACGATGAGCGCCCCGGTGGTGTCGAGGTCGAGGCGGCCGACCGGGTACAGGCGCACCTGGTCCGGGAGGTCGTCGAGCACGGTCGGACGGCCCTGCGGGTCGGACGCGGTGGAGACGACGCCGCGGGCCTTGTTGAGCAGGTAGGCGCGGCGCGGCTCGGCGCCCCGCACGGCCTGGCCGTCCACGGCCAGGGCGTCGTCGGCCCCCACGAGCTGACCGACCACGGCCGGCTCCCCGTTCACCGTGACGCGCCCCTCGGCCACCATGGCCTCGGCGGCGCGCCGGCTCGCCACGCCGGCGAGGGCCAGGGCCCGGTGGACCCTCATGCGCTCATCCGTCATCCGGCTCGGCGGGCTCCGTGTCCGGCACGGCGTCCTCGGCCGGCAGGTGCCCGGCGTTCACGAGCTGCGCCCGCACGCGCTCGGCCTCGGGGCCGCTCAGCTCGAAGCCCTCCAGCGGCGGCAGGTCGCCGGCCCGGCGCAGGCCGAAGCGCTCCTGGAAGAGCCGGGTGGTGCGGTACCGCATCGCGCCCCCGTCCGGCGGGCGGCCCGCCTCCTCCAGCAGCCCGCGCTCCAGCAGCGACGCCACCGTCGAGTCGACCGCCACCCCGCGCAGACGGGAGATCTGGGGCCGGCTGACCGGCTCGAGGTAGGCGATCACGGCGAGCGTCTCCAGGGCGGCGGGCGACACCCGGTCCTCGGGCGGCCGCTCCCGCAGGCGGTCGCAGACCCCCGCCAGGTCGGCCCGCGTGCGCATCGTGAAGCCGCCCGCGATCTCGACGACCTCCAGGCCGCCCTCCGGGCCGTGCCGCTCCCCCAGCTCGGACAGCGCGCGCTGCACCGCGCCCGGCGACTCCTCGGTGATCTCGCAGAGGGCCACGAGCGGCAGCGGCTCCGGGGACAGGAACAGGAGGGCCTCGACCTGACGGGCCAGCTCGCTCACGCGCCCGCCCCCGTGATCGCGATGTCGCCGAACGGCTCGGACTGGGACAACGTCACCTCGCCGCGGCGCGCCAGCTCCAGCGCGGCCATCAGGGCGATGGCCTCCTCCAGGGGCTCGAAGCCGGCCGTGAGCGCCTCGAAGCTCACCCGCCCCGCCCGGGTGAGGGCCGCCTGCAGGCGCTGGAGGGCCGCGGGCATCGAGACCCGGCGAGCCGTGAGGTGCGACAGCGACGGCGCGGGGGGCGCCTTCAGCAGGGGGAGCATCGCGGCGCGGAGCTGGGCGACGTCCTCGCCCGCGGGCGGCGGGGGCGGCGCGCCCGGCACCGGCACGCGGCGGTACCGCGGGCCCACGCACTCGCGGCCGCGCTCGCCGAGCCAGGCCGCGGCGCGCTGGAAGGGCGCGTAGGCGACGATGCGGGCGGCGAGCGCCTCGCGGGCCTCCAGGGTGTCGGGGTCGGGCTCCTCCTCGGCGGGCTCGCCCAGCATGCGCCGGGCCTTCAGCTCGGCCATGGCCGCCAGGAGGACGATCAGCTCGCCGGCCGTGTTGGTGTCCCAGCGCTCCCGGGCGTCCTCGCCGAGGGATGCCGTGACCACCTCGAGCAGCGGCAGGTCGAGCAACTCGACCTCGTCGCGCAGGACGAGCGTGAGCAGCAGGTCGAAGGGACCCTCGAAGAGATCGAGCTCGATCGGCTGCTGGAGGGCGTCGGGGGCGGGCATCCGGATCCCGGCCAGCATAGCCGTGACACCCGCCGTCACACCGCCCGGCGCGCTCCGTACCATGGGTCCCATGACGCCTCCCGCGCGCCGGACCTCGCTGACCGGCATCAAGCCCACGGGCGAGCCGCACCTCGGCAACTACGTCGGCGCCATCCGGCCGGCGATCGAGCTGGCCCGCGACTACGACGCCTTCTACTTCATCGCCGACTACCACGCGCTCACCACCGTGCGCGACCCGGCGGAGCTCGACCACTACACGCGCTCGGTGGCCGCCACCTGGGTCGCGTGCGGCCTCGACCCCGAGGTGGTGACCCTCTACCGCCAGTCCGACGTCCCCGAGACGTTCGAGCTGCAGTGGGTGCTGTCGTGCATGACGGCGAAGGGGCTGATGAACCGGGCCCACGCCTACAAGGCGGCCCGGGACCGCAACCGCGAGGCCGGGCTCGACGAGGACGACGGCGTCTCGATGGGCCTCTACAACTACCCCGTCCTGATGGCCGCCGACATCATCGTGATGGCCGCCGACGTGGTGCCCGTCGGCCGCGACCAGGTGCAGCACGTCGAGTACGCCCGCGACATCGCCGACCGCTTCAACCAGGCCTACGGCGCGCGTTTCGCCCTGCCGCTGCCGGAGCACGTCACGCCGGACGAGGCCGAGGGGCAGACGCTGCCGGGACTCGACGGCCGCAAGATGAGCAAGTCCTACGGCAACCACATCCCCCTCTTCGAGGAGCCGGCGAAGCTCCGCAAGATGGTGCGCCGGATGAAGACCGACTCCACGCCCGTCGAGGAGCCGAAGGACCCCGACACCTCGTCGCTGTTCGCGCTCTACCGCCAGTTCGCGGGGCCGGACGACCAGGCCGCGCTGCGCGAGCGGATGCTGGCCGGCGGCATGGGCTGGGGCGAGCTGAAGGACCT
>JBFWPT010000007.1:0-94306 GCA_050249835.1 Thermoleophilia bacterium | reverse complement strand
ACCATGCGGGAGAGCATGCGGGGATTCCGCCGCTGCCTGAGATCCCAATCGTCAAGCGGTTTTCGGGACGCCACCCATCGCGTCTGAAAATCGTGGTGTCCCCAGTTCGAATCTGGGTCCCGCCATCCACGACCGCCCGGCCGGTGCGGCCGTGGCCTCAGCAGCAGCCGGCTCCGCCGGGGGCCGGCTCCGCGCCGAGGATGCTCGGCGCGTCGGCGGGCTTGGCCCCGCTCACGATGGCGCCGTGGAGGCCGTCGGCGATCTCGTGCGTGAAGCGGATGTCCACGTCGGCGAAGCCGGCCTCGTCCAGGAACGCGCGGTACTCGCCCACCGACAGCGCCCCGGCGATGCAGCCCGCCCACCCTCCGCGCTCGGCGCGCTCGCCCGGCGTGAGCCGGTCCTCGGCCACGACGTCGCTGATGCCGATCCGCCCTCCGGGCCGCAGGACGCGGAAGACCTCGCGGAGGACCGCCGCCTTGTCGGGGGACAGGTTGACGACGCAGTTGGAGATGACGACGTCGATCGTCTCCGCGGGGAGGGGGATCTCCTCGATGTGGCCCTTCAGGAACTCGACGTTGGTCGCGCCCGCATCTGCGGCGTTGCGGAGGGCGAGGGCGAGCATCTCCTCGGTCATGTCAAGGCCGTACACCCTCCCGGCCGGGCCGACCCGCCTCGCGGAGAGGAGGACGTCGATGCCGCCGCCGGAGCCGAGGTCGAGAACACGGTCCCCCTCGCGCAGGTCGGCGACGGAGGTGGGGTTGCCGCACCCGAGGCTCGCCACGACGGCCGTCCCGGGCAGGTCCCCCCGCTCGGCCTCTCCGTACAGCGCGCCGCCGAACACCGCGTCCGCGGGGGCGCGGCAGCCGCCCTCACCGCAGCCGGAGACGATGCCGGGCCGCGTGCCGGCCCCCGCCTCGGCGGCCGCCTGGGCGTACCGCCGGCGCAACTGCTCGTGGACCTCGCCCGCGCTCACGACGCCTGCCGCGTCCCGGCCACCCACGCGCCGAACTCGGCGAGCGCCTCGGGGATGACGTAGTAGTAGGCCCACAGGCCCTGCCGCTCCGAGTCCACCAGGCCCGCCTGCCGCAGCACCTTGAGGTGGTGCGACACGGTCGACTGGCCCACGTCGAACAGCGGGATCAGCTCGCAGACGCAGACCTTGCCGGCGTGCTTGCGCAGGACGTCGATCAACTGGAGCCGGATGGGATCGCCGAGCGCCTTCGCGACCGCGGCCATCCGCTCGGCCTGCGCGCGTTCGACGTCCGGGTAGACGACGGGCTCGCAGCAGGGCTCGCCGGCCGGGCGCTTCTGCTTCGGGGAGAGCGGGATATCGATCGCCATCGATCTACATCTATCGATTGAAGTGAGGACTGTCAATCGAATAGCCTCCGGGCATGGCCGCCGCGCAGGACGAGGAGCACACGCCGGAGGTCCTGTTCGTGTGCGTCCACAACGCGGGCCGGTCGCAGATGGCGGCCTTGTTGACGGATCACCTGGGCGCCGGCCGCGTGAGGGTCCGGTCGGCCGGGTCGGACCCCGCCGACCGGGTGAACCCCCTCGTGGTCGCGGCCATGGCGGAGGTCGGGCTGGACATGTCCGCGGCCTTCCCCAAGCCCCTCACCGACGACGCGGTCCGCACCGCTGACGTCGTGGTGACGATGGGCTGCGGCGACGCGTGCCCCTTCTTCCCCGGCACGCGGTACGAGGACTGGGAACTCGCCGACCCCGCGCAGGCCGGGGGCATCGAGGCCGTCCGGCGGATCCGCGACGAGATCCGGGGGCGGGTCGAGCACATGCTCGCCGGGCTGCTGCGGGGGTAGGCTCGCCCCCGTGCCGTTCACGCACCGGAACCTGAAGGACGACCTGGAGGACGTCGGCGGGCGGTTCGACGGCCACCCGGACCTGGAGTTCCACCTGGCGACCGACGCGCTCGGGCTCGAGCGCTCGGGGCTCAGTCACCAGCGCGTACCGCCCGGCCACCGCTTCCCCTACGGCCACACGCACGCCGTCCAGGAGGAGGTGTACGTCGTCGTCCGCGGGAGCGGGAGGATGGCGCTCGACGACGAGGTCGTGGAGCTCCAGGAGTGGGACGCGGTGCGGGTCCCGCCCGGCACCTGGCGCGGGTACGAGGCCGGGCCGGAGGGGCTGGAGCTGCTCGTCATCGGCGCGCCGAGCCTCGGCGACGGGCGCCGCGAGGACGTCGAGGGCCGCCGCGACTGGTGGGCGGGCCGGGAGGACCGGGCGGGCTAGGCCCGCACGACGGCGACCAGCTCGGTCTCCCGCGCGATCCCCACGGCCTCGAAGCCGCTCGTCTCCAGCATGATCCGCAGCTCCTCCTCGGTGTAGAAGCGGGCGCGGCGCGGATCGGCGGCGTCGCCGTTCTCGGCGTACCGGACGAAGGCCGTCAGGTACTCGGGCGCGGCGAGGTTGGCGAACGTGAGGTGGGCGGTCGCGCCGGGGCGCATGACCCGGCGCAGCTCGCGCAGGAGCAGGAACGCGGACTCGCGCTCGAGGTGCTGGAGCGTGACGAGCGAGTAGGCGAAGTCCACCTCGTCGTCGGCGACGGGGATGCGCGTGCCCTCCACCGTCACGAAGTCCACGTTGTCCGCGTCCGGCATGCGCTCCTGGGCGAAGGCCAGCATCGCCGGCGAGGAGTCGGCCGCGATGAGGCGGCCCACCCGGGGGGCGACGTGCCGGGCGACGCGGCCGATGCCGCAGCCCAGGTCCATCACCACGCGGTCGGGGGTCAGGTGGTCCGCCAGCTCGTCGGCCTGCTGGGCCCCGGACGCGTCGAACGCCTCGGCGTCGGTCGTGTTGTAGATCGAGGCCATCGCCGTCTCGAGGTCGGGCGGCTGCCACACCGGCGGGTCGGCAGGGGCCGTGGGCTCCCGGTTCTCGACCGCCGCCATGCGCGCCTCGAGGGCCTCGACCGCCTCCACAAGGGCCTCCACCACCGCCCGCTCCGCGACGAGGTGGGGGCGCAGGGCCCGCGCGAGCGTTCCGCGCGCCGCGGTGCCGGGGCGCCCGTGCGCCGAGGGCCCGACCCCGACGAGGCCGCCCCCCGGTCCGTCCAGCAACTCGCGGACACGGGATGAGGGCGCGGGCACGAGGTCCTCCTGGGTTCGCATCGGGCGCGAGACCCGCCGCCGGGCCGGTCCCGCCTCCCAGGGAGACCTATCATCCGCCCCGGATCCTGGCGACCGGTGCGGGCCCTCACCAGGCCGCGAGCGCGTCGCCCAGCGCCTCCCCGGCGCCGCCGCCCCCGCCCACCCACGCGACGTGGCCGTCCGGCCGCACGAGGACGGCGGACGGGGCGGCGACCTCCCCCGTCACGGGCAGCTCCCAGGGGCCGTCGCACCGCGCCCGCACGTGCCGCACGCGGCCGGCCGCCGGGCCGGGGTCCTCCCCGTGCTCCGTCAGGTCCAGCAGGAGGGGCCGGGCGTCGTGCAGCAGGGAGGAGACGCGCACGGTCCCGCCGGCGGTCGCCAGATCGAGGTCCGGCATCCGCCTGCCCAGCAGCGGGTGCCCCTCGCCGAGGTCGTACCGGATGTCGAGGCCGGAGAGCGTCCCGGCGAGCGCCCGCCGCGGCTCGTCCATCGCCAGCACCTCCGTGAGGACCGCGCGCAGGGCGTCGATGCGCGGCCCGCCGCGCTGCAGCACGGTCATCGCCATCGTCGCCTGCAGCACCCGGGCGGCGACGGGGTGGCGCTCGGCGCCGTAGGTGTCGAGAAGGGCGTCCGGCGACGTCCCCGCGACCACCCGGCCGAGCTTCCACCCCAGGTTCACCGCGTCCTGCACGCCGGTGTTGAGCCCCTGCCCGCCCGCCGGCCAGTGGACGTGCGCCGCGTCGCCCGCCAGCAGCACGCGCCGGTCGCGGTAGGTCTCCGCCTGCCGCGAGGTGTCGGTGAACCGCGAGAGGGAACGGGCCCCGCGGAGCCCGAAGTCGGTCCCGTAGGCGTCCGTGAGGGCGCGCCGCAGGTCGTCCAGGTCCGGCTCGCCGTCCTGCCCGGTGAGGCCGTCGGTGACCATGACGCGCACCGGCCCGTCCTCCTCCGGGCGCGCCAGGGCGTGGACGCCGCGCTCGTCCAGGCGCATCCCGAGCTCGGGCTCGCCGTCCATGTCGGCCTCGGCGATGAGCGCGCCGGTCGAGGCGTCCCAGCCCGGGAAGCCGATGCCGGCCGCCTTCCGCACCAGGCTGCGACCGCCGTCGCAGCCGACGAGGTACCGCGCGCGCAGGACCGGGCCGCCGGACACCGCGACGTCCACGCCGCCGGCGTCCTGGGCGAGGCCGGTCACCTCGCGCCCGCGCAGGACCGGGACCCCCAGCTCGTCCACCCACTCCCCGAGGATCCGCTCGATCTCCTCCTGCCACAGCGCGAGGCCGTACGGGTGCCGCGTCGGGAAGTCGGAGATGTCGAGCGGGATGAACGCGAAGCCCGCCACCTGGGCCGTCGTCCCCGCCTCCAGGAAGCGCTCGGCGACGCCGCGCTGCTCCATCACCTCGATCGTGCGCGCGTGCAGCCCGCCCGCGCGCCTGCCCTCCAGCTCCCGGGTCGCCCGTCGTTCCACGACCACGGCGTCCGTCCCCGCCAGGGCCAGCTCGGCCGCCAGCATCAGCCCGGTCGGTCCTCCACCGGCGATCACCACCGCGTGCTCGGTCACGTCGTCCCCCTCCGTCGGCGTGCGGTCGGGGATCATCCCGCAGCCCCCCGGGCTTGCGGCAAGCCCCCCTCCGGGCCTTAATGTGAGGGTGGCGGGAGGGGCCGGCGGTGTGTCAGGAGCCCGTCGGCGCCAGGCGGAGGCCCGCCGCCGCGAGCACCCGCCAGCGCACGGCGAGCGCGGCGAGGAGCAGGACCACCGAGAGGGCCGCGAGCCACGGCTGCGCGGGGGCGAACCACGTGAGCGCGCCCGACGAGCCGATCGCCAGCACGACCAGCTTGTTGCAGACCGGGCAGCCGATGGCGAACCAGGCGAGCACCGCGCCGAGGGTCCCCGTCGTGCGGGCCGGGCGCACCGGGCAGGACCCGCCGCCGCGGACGGCCAGGTGGCTCGCCACGAGGAGCCCCGAGAGCACGGAGACGGCCACAAGCACCGGCACGTCGTAGGCGCGCACCGGGGTCATGCGGCCGAAGAGGTCGTTGGGGATGACGTCGGTGGGCAGCCCGATGAGCAGCGCCGTCCCCATCGCCGCGAGGACCGCGACGACCGCGAACCGGAGGGGGTGGACCGTCAGCGCGCGCCCCTCACCTGCAGCAGCCGCGGCGCCGGGGCGGGCGCGGCGTCGTCGATGGGGCAGTCGCCGCACTCGCAGCCGACGAGCCGGTCGCAGTCGGCGGCGATCACGGAGCGCAGCTCCGAGCGCATCAGCTCGAGGCCGCGGATGCGGTCGTCCACCTCGGTGAGCTTGGCCTCGGCGCGGGGCGCAGGGCCGCCGGGTCGCGGGGCGCGCCGCCGCGGGTGACGGCGACGATCTCGCGCGTCTCGTCCAGGGTGAACCCGAGCCGCTGGGCCGCCTTGATCGCTCGGACGAGGCGGATGTCGGCCGCGGAGTACTCGCGCTGGCCGGACGGGCGCCTCTGCGGCCGGGGGAGCAGGCCGCGCCGCTCGTAGTAGCGCAGCGTCTCGACGCCGACGCCGGCCCGGCGGGCCGCCTCGCCCGCCCGGACCGCGGGCTCGTCCTCCGCGCCGGGCCGCGCCAGCGTGAGGAACGCGTCCAGGGCGTCCCCGTGCGGGGGCGGCGCGGCGACCTCCAGGCGCACCCTGCGCGGCGACCGCCGCGCGAGCCGGAAGCGCCAGAAGGGGCAGCACTCGCGCTCCAGGCGCAGCAGCTCCTCCAGGCGCGCCTCCGCCGCCCGTCCCATCTCCAGGTCGAGCGTCGCGCGGTCGCCGTCGCGGGCGAGGCGCCGCAGGCGAGGCCCCAGGAGGGAGCGGAAGTCCTCCGCCCGCTGCGCGGCGTCGCCGGCGCCGAGGCTGCACGCCGCGATGGAGGTCAGCCCGGTCGTCGTCATGGTCACAGCGTAGAGCCGTACCGTGGTACGGAGGTCAAGGGCCCGCGATCGTCAGGCGGGCGGCTCCGTGTGCTCGAACACGGCCGCGCTGTAGCGCTCGAGGGCCTCGCGGGCGCGGCCCATGGCGTCGTCGCAGGCCCCCGCCTCCGCGGCGCCGTGGACGTCGCGCCGCCGGATGCTCCCGTGCCAGCGGTCGAGCTTGTCCAGCTCGGCCTCCTCCTCCTCGAGCTCGGCGAGGGTGAACTTCTCCTGCGCGAACTCGTGGTCGATCTCCTTCAGGAACTTGTCCGTCTCGCGGATGAGCTCGCGGTACTCGTCGTCGCGGGCCTCGTTCCAGAGCGCCACGAGGCGGGCGGCGCCGTCGGGGCCGTCCGCGTCGCCGCGGATCGCGAGGTCCTCGCCGCCGACCTCCGTGATCGTGGCGCGGAGCTCCTCCAGGTCCTCGGCGAACGCCGGCCCGTCGGGTAGCGCGACGACCGACTGCTGCAGGTGGAGCGCGCCCGACCGGCGCACCTGCCGCCAGACCGCGACCCGCGCGCGCGAGTCGTCCTTCGGGAGCCTGTACGTGACGACGGTCCAGCCCATGGGTCCTCCCCCGAGTCGTGTAACGCGCGTTACCGTACCCGGCGGGGGCCGCCGGTGCCAGTAACGCGCGTTACATCGAGGGAGGCGCCTAGCTCGTGTAGCGGACCCGCACCTCGTCGATCGTGCCCTCGAACGGGAACGGGGCCCGGTCGTAGTAGTCGAGCGACACCGACCCGCCGAGGCAGGTGCCGATGTCCAGGCAGTCGTTCGCGGTGAAGAGCAGCGGCGCGCTCACCGGGACGACGCCGGACGCCACCTGCTCGCCGCCGGCCGACAACGTCACGCTCAGCGGCCCGCCGGGCTTCACCTCGACGTACTCGGTGGCGACCTCGATCGTCGTGCGGCCCGCCGGGAGGGGCTGCTCGGAGCGCACCTTCGTGCGCATCACGATGAAGAGGTTGTACTCGTAGCAGAGGTACCCGTCGTCGAGGTAGCAGGTGAGACCGCCGCTGGAGCTGCCCAGCGCGTACAGCACGCCGCTCGCCCCCTCCGGCAGCTCGGCCTCGACCGTGACGACGTTCGCGCGGTTGCCCAGGGCCGGGGCGCAGAACTCCGGCATCCGCGTGATGTCGCCGCTGAAGCGCCACTCCCGGTACGGCGTCGCGATGCGCAGCTCCGGGTGGTAGACGGGGATCCAGAGCCCCCCGCCCACCGGGTAGACGCTGTTGCGCGCCGCCTCGATCGCGAAGGTCTCCTTCATCGCAGCGAGCTTCTCGGGCATCTCCGCGGCGAGGTCGTTCGCCTGCGACCAGTCCTCGTCGAGGTTGTAGAGCCGCCACTCGTCGCCGTCGGGCGTCCAGTCGGCGATGCCCTCCGGGATCCCGGGGACCCACGGCAGGCGCGGGCCGGTGGCCGAGGCCATCCAGCCGTCGTGGTAGATCGCGCGGCTGCCCATGATCTCGAAGTACTGGGTCACGTGGCGCCCGGCCGCGTCGGGGTCCTCGAGGGCGTACGCGAACGACACCCCGTCGATCGGGTCCTGCGGCACGCCGTGCACGACGCGCGGCGGCGTGATGCCCACCAGCTCGTAGATCGTCGGCACCAGGTCGATGCAGTGGGTGAACTGCGAGCGGGGCCGCGGGTCCGGGGCGACCCGGGCCGGCCAGCGCACGGCCATCGGGTTGCGGGTGCCGCCCAGGTCGGACGCGAGGAGCTTCATGCCCGGGTACGGGGTGCTGCCGGCCCACGCCCAGCCGGCGTGGTACTGGTTGTCCACCTTCGGCGAGCCGAGCAGGCCCAGGCCGCCCATCTGCTCCAGCACGGCGATGTGCTGGTCCACCGTGGTCGGGATGCCGTTCTGGGCGAGCAGCTCGCTGATCGTGCCGTTCTGGCCCTCGCCCGACGAGCCGTTGTCGCCCCAGATGTAGAGGATGAGCGTGTTGTCGCCCAGCCCGAGGCGGTCGATCTCGTCCACGATGCGCCCGACCTGGACGTCGACGTGCTCGGCGTAGCCGGCGGCCACCTCCATCAGGCGGCGCTGGAAGGGCCTCTGCTCCTCGGGGATGTCGTCCCACGCGGGCATCTGGGGGTCGCGCGGCGTGAGCTCGGCGTCCTCCGGGATCCAGCCCTTCTCCTTGGCGCGGGCGAAGACGCGCTCGCGGTACGCGTCCCACCCGTCGTCGAACTTCCCCGCGTACTTGTCGGCCCACTCCGGGAAGATGTGGTGTGGCCCGTGCAGGCACCCGCTCGCCCAGTACATGAAGAAGGGCTTGTCGGGCTCGAAGGCCTGGTGGCGGTTGAGCCACGCGATCGCGTCGTCCGCGAGGTCCTCGCTGAGGTGGTACCCCTCCTCGGGGGTCTTCGGCGGCAGCACCGAGGTCGTGTTGCGCACGAGGTTCGGCTCCCACTGGGACGCCTCGCCGGCGAGGAAGCCGTAGAAGTACTCGAACCCGATCTCGCTCGGCCAGTTGTGGAACGGGCCGGCCGGCGTCGTCTCGATCGCCGGGGTGTTGTGCCACTTGCCCCACGCCCCGGTGGCGTAGCCGTACTCCTTGAGCACGTCGGGCCCGAGCGCGCTGCTCTTCGGGATCTCCCCGGCATAGCCGTCCCAGTCGTTGGCGAGCTCGGCGATCTGGCCGTTGCCGATGCGGTGGTGGTTGCGCCCCGTCAGCAGCGAGGCCCGCGTCGGCGAGCACATCGCCGTCGTGTGGAAGCGGTTGAACCCGACGCCCTCACCGAGCACGCGACTCAGGGTGTCCGTGCGCACCTCGCCACCGAAGGTGTCCGGCAACCCCGGCCCGGCGTCGTCGATGAGGACGACCAGGATGTTCGGGGCGTCCTCGGGGAGCCGCCGCGGCGCCTCGCGGTTGGCGTAGCTCGACTCCTGCATCGTCCGGCCCGCGCGGCTCGCGGACGGCGTCGGCGGGAAGGGGAGGGTGTCCTGGGCGGGGAGGGGATCCGGGGAGATGGTCATGGCGCCAGGTTGACGGGCGCGCCGCGCGGGCGCATCGACCGCATCGGACCAACCGCCCCGGGTCAGCTCCAGGCCGACCCCGGCGCGCGGGTCCGGCGCGCCATCCACGTCGCCCGCATCGTCGTCCGGTCGACCGGCCGGTGGGCGTACTCATCGGTGATGGCGATCGCCCCGAACCCGGCGGACTTGAGCGCGTCCCGGATCTGCCCCTCGGTGAAGAAGTGCGTGCGGTGGTGCTCGGTGAAGCTGTCGCCCCCGTCGACGCGCTCCACCACGATGCGCGAGTCGCAGGTGCGCGCGTAGGGGTCCACGACGCTCGTGATCGTGAAGCGGTGCCCCTGCGCCTCGCCCTCCACGACCGCGTGGTCCTCGGTGAACCGCATCATCGCGTCGGTGTGCGCGTCGAAGACCAGCCAGCCGCCGGGGCGGATGCGGGGCGCCAGGGCCAGGAGGGCCTCCCGGAGCTCGGTGAGCGTCAGGTGGTTGAAGCCGTCGAAGGTCGAGACGGCCGCGTCGAAGGGGCCGTCGACCGTCAGGTGGGGCAGCGCCTCGTGCACGAGGGCGGCCCCCGGGCCGAGCAGGCGGCGGGCCCGCTCGAGCATCGCCTCCGACGCGTCCACCCCCGTCACGCGGTAACCGAGGGCGGTGAGCTCGGCGGCCATCAGGCCGGTGCCGCAGCAGACGTCCAGCACCGTGCGGACGCCCTCGGCGTCGACCGTCCACAGCTCGTCCAGGAAGGCCGCCCACCGCCCGTGGCAGGGGTCCACGACGATCTCGTCGTAGACCCCCGCGAGGCGCTCGTACGCCTCCGGCACGGTCATGGCCCCGGCGATCAGGCCGGCCCCCGGCTCAGAGGCCGAGGACCTTGGCCTTCGCGGCCGAGAACTCGTCGTCGGACAGGATGCCCTGCTGGTGCAGCTGGGCGAGCTCCTGGAGCTTGGCGATCTGCTCGTCCTCCGCCGGGGCGGCCGGCGGCGGCGGCGCGTACTGCTGCGGCGGCGGCTCGGCGTACTGGGGCTGCTGCTCCGCGTAGCGCTGCGCCTGGCGGTGGGCCACGCGTCCGGAGACGGCGGTCGCGGTGCCGGCGACGACGGCGGTGCGGGCGGCCATTCTGAGTAGTCCCATGGCGATGCCTCCTCTCGGGTCTGCGTCTACTCGCCGGACAGGGCCGCGTCGGCCACGTCGGCGGGGATCCGGATCTGGTCGATCACGACGGCGTCGGCCTCCTGGCAGGCCTCGACGAAGCGGGCCGCCCAGGCGTTCTCGAAGGCGATCAGCAACGCGGAGCTGTCGGCCGGGAGGTCGTCGGCGACCTCCTCCGCGTCCTCCGGGCCGAGGGCCCCGGGCGCGTTGACCGACACCTCGAGGAAGGCCGGGCCGGTCTCGGGATCGAGGTCCTGCAGGTCGATCACCGTCGTGGTCCCGTCGGCGTCCTTCGAGACGAACAGGAGGTCCAGGACGCGGATCGTCCCGCTCTCGACCAGGTCCATCAGGGCCGGCGCGATCTTGCCGGTGAACTTGTTTCCGGGGAATCCGATGATGACGACGTCGACCGGGCCCGTAGCCATTGCGCCTCCTCTGGGTGCTGTACCGCGGATGGATGAAAGGTGACGGCTGCCCCCGCTAGGGCGCGTCGCCCAGATGGGATGAACCGGCCGCCCCGTCCGGCGCCCCGGCGCCCGCCGGCGGGCCCGCGGGCCCCTCGGCGAGGAAGAGCAACGTGGCCCGCACGCGGCGGTCGACCGTGTCGTCCTCGGCGCGCAGGGCGAGCTTGGCGAAGATCGCGTTCACGTGCTTCTCGACGGCACGCTTCGTCAGGACGAGCATCTCGGCGATGGCGGCGTTGCTCCGCCCCCGGGCGATCTCGCCCAGGATCTGGAGCTCCCGGGGGGTCAGGGCCGCGAGGGGCGACCGGCGGGCGCGCATCCGCTCGTTCACCAGCGCCTCGACCACCGACGGGTCAATGACCGAGCCGCCCCGGGCCACCTCGTGGACGGCGCCGACGAGGTGCGAGGGCGTCGCGATGTGGTCCTTCAGGAGGTAGGCCCGGCCCCGCGCGCCCTCCTCCAGCAGCGCCAGGGCGTAGGCCGGGTCGACGTGGGCGCTCAGCACGACGACGCCGACGTCGGGGCGGTCGCGCCGCAGGTGCCGGGCGACCTCGAGGCCCTCGTCGGCGAACCCCGGCGGCATGCGGATGTCCGTCACGACGGCGTCCGGGGACCAGCGCTCGACCGCGCCCAGCAGGGCGTCGCGGTCGCCGCAGGCGTCCAGCACCTCGACGTCACCCGCGCGGCTGAGCATGCCGACGATGCCCTCGCGCACCAGGAGGTCGTCCTCGGCGATCACCACGCGCGTCACGGGGGCGAGCCTACCCCCGGGGGAGGGGGCGGGCCAGGCGACGACGGCGTCACCGCGGTGGCCGGACGTCCGGAACCCTCATAGAATTGGCGTCGCGGGGCGGCATCGCGGGTGCCGCCCGGGGAAGGGGTGGAGGCGATCCTGCGCGTACCGGCTGTCGATCAGCGTCGCCTGGCGGCGGTCACGGCCGTGTTCGCCCTCGCCCTGGGCACGCCGCTCGTCGTCATCGCGACGACGGCCGACCACCTCGTGCACCCGGATGCCGCCGCGGCCCTCCGGGCGGGCTGGATCGGCCTCTACGCGCTCGTGGGCCTCTGGTTCGCGCGCACGAGGACCCACACGCGGCTGGGGCTGGTCATGACGGGCTGCGCCGCGCTGTCGGCGGTGGCGGCCACCGACGTCCTGCCGGGACAGGTCGCCTACACGTTCTCCCACATCGTGGCCCTCGCCCTCCCCCTCTCCCTGCTCCTGATGCTCATCGCCGTCCCGGAGGCCCGCGGGGCGTGGACCCGGGCGAGCCGGGTGGTCATGGGCGCCGTCCCCGTCGTGCTGCTGCTCGCCGTCGCGTACCTCACCGTGTCCGCGGAGGCGCCGTGGGGCCAGGCCGCGAGCGACTGCGCGGGGCCCTGCGCGGGCTCGGCGATCCAGGCCGGGGAGGCCCCGGGCCTGGCGCACGGCCTGGCCGTCGCGATCGCGCTGGTGATGGCGCTCGCCGTCGGCGCCGTGGCCCTGGCCCTCGCCCGCGAGATGCGCGTCGTGAGCCCCATGACCCGGCGGGGCCTGCGGTGGATCGGGTGGCTGCTGGCGATCTGGGGCGGCCCGTTCGTCATCGGGCTCGTCGCCGTGGCGATCGACCCGGAGCCGGGCCGTCTGAGCCCCTTCCTCGTGACCACGAGCGTCATCCGCGTCGCCCTGCCCCTCGCCCTGCTGGCGATCGTCCTCGGGAGGGTGGCGAAGACCGGCGCCATGCGGGACGAGCTCACCTGGCGGCTCGCGCGGGCGGCCGACGCGCGCAGCGTCGAGCAGGCGATCGGCGACGTCGTCGGCGACCCGTCGCTGCGGCTCGCGTTCCGCCCCGGCGGCGAGTGGATCGACGCCGAGGGGACGCCGCTCGACGTCGAGGAGGGGGACGAGCACGGGTGGGTGTACCTCGACGAGGAGCGCGCGACCGCGCTCGTGTTCGACCCCGCGCTGCGGTCGCAGGAGGAGCGGATGAGGGTGATGGCCGGGCTCGGCGCCGCCGCCCTCGACCGCGCCCGCACCGAGGCCGAGCTGCGCGCGGCGCGCCGGCGCCTGGTGCTCGTGGCGGACGAGGAGCGGCGCCGGATCGAGCGCAACCTGCACGACGGCGCGCAGCAGCGGCTCATCGGCATGACCATCCGGGTCGCGATGGCGCGCGAGGCCCTCGCCTCGCACCCCGACCTCGCGGCCGAGATCCTCGGGGACATGGGCGCCGACGTGCAGCGCGCGCTGGACGAGCTGCGCGAGCTGGCCCAGGGCCTCCACCCCGCCGTGCTCGTCGACCACGGGCTCGCCGAGGCCCTGCGCACCACCGCCCGGCACGCCCCCGTGCCCATCGACACGGACATCGCGCACGTCGGGCGCTTCGACGAGCACACGGAGGCGGCCGTCTACTTCTGCTGCGCCGAGGCGCTCCAGAACGCGGTCAAGCACGGGGGACCGGGCGCGACGATCTCGATGGCGCTCGGCCGGGACGGCGACGGCGCGCTGGTGTTCGAGGTGGCCGACGACGGGCGCGGCTTCGTCCCCGCGGCCCCGCGCGACGGCAGCGGGCTGCTGGGCATGCGGGAGCGCGTCGAGTCGGTCGACGGGACCCTGACGGTCGACGCCGCGCCGGGCCGCGGGACGCGGGTGCGCGGCCGCGTCCCCGTAGCCGGCGCCGGGGCGGCCGCCTAGTGCGGGGGTGCGGGCACCCCTGCGGGAGGCATGCCCGCCCGTCCATCTGTCTCGTGCCCGCCGCGTTGGGCCGCGCCGCCTGCGCGGCGAGGATTCGAGTGCCTGGTGATCCGCCGGCCGAACGCGGCCGGCACCGCTGGAGGAGACGTCCCGTGCCCGTCCGCAGCGCCGCCTCACCACGACCCGTGCCGGCGGCGGGGAGCGCGTCCCCTCCGCGCCCGCCCGCCCGGGTGCCCGGCGAGATCCCCCGCCGCGGCCTGCTCGAGCGCCTGCGGCGCGACGCCGCGCGGGCGCGCGTGGTGGTCGTGTCCGCCCCCGCGGGCTACGGGAAGACGACCCTGCTCGCCCACATGGCGCGCGCCGCGGACCTCCCCGTGGCATGGCCGGCCCTCGGGCCGGCGCACCGGAGCCCCCGGCACCTCGCGGGCGCCATCGCGGAGGCGCGCGCCGCGGCCGCGCCCGACCCGCGCGCCCCCGTCCTCCTCGTGCTGGACGACCTCGACGTCATCGCGGGCCCCGCCCTGGAGACCGTCGAGGCGGTGCTCGGCGACCTGCCCCCCGGGGGGCGCGTGGCGCTCGGCTGCCGGGCGGCGCCGGGCCTCCTCCTCGCCCGTCGGATGGTGGAGGGCGACCTCGTGCACATCGGCGCCGGCGACCTCGCGTTCGGGGCCGCGGAGGCGGAGGAGTTCCTCGCCCGCGCGGGGACCGTGCTGACGCCAGACGCGCTGGCGGGCCTCCTGGAGCGGACCGAGGGCTGGCCGGCCGGCCTGCGGCTCGCGGCCATGCGGATCGGCACCGGGCCGGACGCGTCGGCGCGCGCGCGCGCGTTCGCGGGCGACGACCGGACCGTGGCCGCGTACCTCGACGAGGTCGTGCTCGGCGGGCTCCCGCCGGAGACGCGCGCCTTCCTCACGCGCACGTCGATCCTGGAGCCCCTGGACGGCGACCTCTGTGACGCGGCGCTCGGCACCACGGGGTCGGCGGCGCGGCTGCTCGGCCTCGCCGGATCCGGCCTGATGGTGGTGCCGCTGGACGACCACGGCGAGCGGTACCGCTACCACCGCCTGCTCGGCGACCACCTCCGCCGCGAGCTGGGGCGGGGCGAGCCGGAGCTCATCCCGCTGCTGCGCCGGCGCGCGAGCCGCCGGCACGAGGAGCGGGGCGAGGTGGAGGAGGCCGTCCGCCACGCCCTGGCGGCCGGCGACGCCGGCCGCGCCGCCGGGCTGGCCTGGAGGGCCCTGCCCGCCGACCTGACCCGCGGCGGCATCGACCGGCTCGGCGCGACGCTGGCGCTCTTCGACGTCGACGCCGTCGGCGCGAGCGCCCCGCTCGCCACGGCGTCCGCCTGGTTCCACGCCGAGACCCGGGGGGACCTGGCGGCCCACGGCCTGGCGCTCGCCGAGCGCGCCCTGCCGCCCGGCGACGGGGCGGAGCCGCAGGTCGCGGCGGCCGTCGCGGCCCTGCGGGCGCTGCTCGCCCGCGACGGGATGGCCGCGATGGCCCGCGACGCCGCCGAGGGATTCCGGATCGCATCCGACGACGGGCCGTGGCGGGCGTACTGCCGCTTCCTGGAGGGGGCCGCCCGCCACCTGGACGGCGACCTGGACGGCGCCCGGGCGCTGCTCGCCGACGGGATCGAGCGCGCGGGCCTCCTCGCCCCCGGCGTCCGGGCGCTCTGCCACGCCCAGATGGCGCTGGTGCTGCTGGACGAGGACGAGCCCGTGCGGGGCCTGATGATGGCGCGGCGCGGCCGTGCCGTGGTGGAGGAGTGGGGCCTGGGCTCGCAGGCCTCGGCGGCCCTCGTACATGCGGCCCTCGGGCTCGCCCTGGCGCTGTCGGACGACGGGGCGGAGGCGCGCGCGAGCCTGCACGAGGCGCGCCGTGTGCTCGCCGGCACGGTCGACGCGTCCCCCTGGCTCGGCGCCGAGGCGCGCGTCGCCATGGCGCGGGCGGCGCTGCTGACCGGCGAGGCCGAGATCGCCGGGGAGGCCCTGACGGACGCGGCCCTGCTCATGGACCGCCTCCCGGACGCGCCTCTGCTGCGCGACGAGGTCGAGCGCCTGTCCCGGCAGGCCCGGCCCGTCCCGGAGGGCGACGCGGCCTGCCTGTCGTCGATCACCGCGGCCGAGATGCGGGTGCTGCGGCTGCTGCCGACCCACCATCCGCTCCGCGAGATCGGCGACCTCCTGTTCCTCTCGCGGTTCACGGTGAAGAGCCACGCCCACTCGCTGTACCGGAAGCTCGGCGTCACGGGCCGCAGCGAGGCGGTCGGCCGCGCGCGGGAGCTGGGGCTGCTGGGACCGGACGCGGGCGAGGCGCCCGGCCCGGTGGTGGCGGCGGCGACGGGGGGCCGGCGCCGGTGAACGTCCTCTACGGGTTCCTGATCGTCGCGGGCGCCGTCGCGGTCGGCGTGACCGCCATGCTGCTCGTGCGCCGGAGCGCCCCCGAGGGCAGCCGCTTCACCGACGGGGACCGCGCGTCCGGCGTCTTCGGTGTCCTCGCCACCGGGTTCTCCGTCCTCCTGGGGTTCATCGTCTTCCTGGCGTTCACGAGCTACGACCAGTCGCGGACCGGCGCCGAGGACGAGGCGCTCGCGGTGCTCCAGCAGGTGGAGACCGCGCAGTTCATGCCGCAGGACGTCCGCACCCCGCTGACCGGGCAGCTCATCTGCTACGCCCGGACGGTCGTCGGACCCGAGTGGGACCGCATGCAGGACGGCTCCCTGGGCGACGCGCTCAACCCCTGGGGGGTGGCGATGTTCCGGACCCTGGAGGGCGTCGAGCCCGGGACGAACGCCGAGGGCTCGGCGTACGACCGGTGGCTCGACCAGACCTCGGCGCGGGAGCAGGCGCGGCTCAACCGCATCCATGGGGCGGAGGGCGTGATCCCGACCCCGCTCTGGATCGTCCTCTTCTTCATCTCGGCGATCGTGTTCGTCTACATGCTCTTCTTCGCCGACCGGGCCGAGGGCGCCCTCACGCAATCCGTGCTGATGGGGTCGGTCATCGCGGTCATCAGCGTGCTGCTGCTGCTCCTCGCGTTCCTGGACAAGCCCTTCGGCGACGGTATCGGGAGGTTGCAGCCGACGGCGATGGAGCGCACGCTGCGCATCGCCGACGAGGCGCTCGCGGCGATCGGGGACACGACGCCCGCGCCCTGCACCGTCCGGGGCGTCCCGCGGTGACCGCGGCCGGCCACGACCGCCTCGACCAGTGGGTCGACGTCGTGGCGACCATCCTCCTCGCGCTGGCGACCGTGGCCACGGCCTGGAGCGGGTACCAGGCCAGCCGGTGGAACGGCGAGCAGGCGACGACCGCCGGGAAGGCGAACGCGACCCGCGTGGAGGCGGCGCGGGCGGATGGCCTGGCGAACGCCCAGACCGAGATCGACGTCGCCACCTTCACGCAGTGGGTCGACGCCTACGCCCGGGACGAGACGGAGCTCGCCGCCTTCTACCGCCGCCGTTTCCGGCCGGAGTTCGCGCCCGCCGTGGACGCCTGGGTCGCCACCCGGCCGCTGCGGTCCGCGGACGCGCCGCTGACGCCGTTCGCCATGCCCCAGTACCGGCTCGCGGCCCGGGAGGAGGCCGAGGCGCTCGACGCCGAGGCCGAGCGCCTGTCCGCCCAGGTGCGCGTCGACGTCCAGCGCTCGACCAACTACGTGCTCGCGGTGGTGCTCTTCGCCGCCACCCTGTTCTTCGCGGGGATGAGCGCGAAGCTGCCGGTGCGGCGGCTGCGCATCGCGCTGCTCGCCATGGGCCTGGTGGTCTTCACGATCGCGCTGGTCTGGATCGCGACCTCCCCGGTGAGCCTCTCCGTCTAGCGCCGTCCGCCGTTCACCCCATCGGGACGATGGACGCCGGGGGCCCCGCTGGTTCCATTGTGGCGACCGTGGCGGCCTCCGCGCCGCCACCCGAGACGGGAGGATCCCCGTATGGACTGGAGCTTCTGGGACGTCCTCTGGACCACCTTCGTGGTGTTCCTCTGGATCAGCGTCCTCGTCATCTACATCAACGTCGTCATCGACGTCTTCCGCAGCAAGGATCTTTCGGGGTGGGGGAAGACAGGCTGGCTGATCCTCCTGCTCGTCCTGCCGCTGATCGGTGTCCTCATCTACGTCATCGCCCGTGGACCGGGCATGGGCGAGCGCGCGGTGCGCGACCAGCTCGACCGGGCCGATGCCATCCGGGCCGCCCGGGGCGAGGCCGGCGGCGGCGACGCGACGGATCAGATCGCGCGCGCCAAGGAGCTCCTCGACTCCGGAGCCATCGACCAGACGGAGTACGAGCAGCTCAAGTCCCGCGCGCTGGCGGGCTAGACCACCGTCGCGACGAGGAGCACCGCGGGCGCCCACCAGTGGTCGTGCAGGGGTTCGGCGGTGACGCCGCCGAACCCCGCGCCGGCCAGGTCGTCGCGCCAGGCCGCCACCGGCCCCTCGAAGGTGTGCCGCACCCGCCCCGGCTCCACCTGCCCCACGAGGACCGGCATGAGGAAGCCGTCCACCACCTCGGGGTGGCGGCGGTACACCTCCACCCCGCGCTCGTAGCGCCCGGCGAGGTACCGCAGCCGCGCATCCTCGCCGTCGAAGGCGGGGACGTCGAACTCGGCGACGGCGAGGCGCGCCGTCCGTGACGCCAGGCGCCCCAGGACCGCGCGCCGCGCGTCCGGCGGCAGGGTGTGCAGCGCGAAGGTGGACTGGGCCAGGTCCCACGTCGCATCCGGCTCGGCGTCGAGGTGCTCGCGGATGCCCGTGCCGTGCGGGCGCACGGACGCGGGGGCCCCGGCGAGGGCGGCCCGCGCGCGGGTGAGCAGGGCGGCCGACGGCTCGACGAGGTCGACCGTCGTCGTCGCCGGCCCGAGCACGGCGGCGGTGACCCGCCCGTCGCCGGGGCCGATGTCGAGCACCGACCGGGGGCGGGCGCCCGCGTGGACCTTGGCGAGGGCGGCGATGGTGCGCCGGTAGAGCTCCGGGTTGTCGCCGTTGCCGATGAACGAGGCGAACGCCGCCGCCTCGTCGTAGACGGCGTCCGAGGGCCGGGCGGACAGGTGCCGGGCGAGCGCGGGCGCGAGGGCCCCCGCGCCGGTGTCCGCGGCGGCGATCGCCGCCGCGCGCTCCCGGTCGCCGCCGGCGAGGGCGCGGAGGGCGGCGAGGGAGGCGTCAGCCATCGGCGTCCTCCAGGGTGAAGCGCTCCCCGGGCGCCAGGACCACGACGCGCACCCGCGGGGCGTGGCGCCGCGCCGCGGCGCGGAACCGCTCGCCCTGGTCGCGGAGGTGGGGGTGGCCCCGGCGCATGCCGGGCGGCGCGTAGGTGCCCCAGTGGACCGGGATCGCCACCCGCGGCCGCAGCAGGGCGAGCGCCCGGGCGGCGTCCTCCGCGTCGAGGTGCCCGGGGCCGAGGCGCGGGTGCCAGCCGCCGACCGGCAGCACGGCGACGTCGATGGAGCCCGCCAGGTCGGCCATGCCCGGGAAGAGCCCCGTGTCGCCGGCGAAGTAGGCCGTGGCCGAGCCGGCGATCACGAACCCGAGGGCCGTGACCGGGCGGTGGCGCCAGGCCACCGGGCCGCGCCCGGGACGCCCCCCGTCGTGGAGCGCGAGGGTGGCGGTCACCGTCAGCGCGCCGGCCGTCGCCGTGTCCCCCGGGCGCATCTCCCGCACGTCCCGGCGCCCTGCGCGGGCGAGCAGCGACCGGGACCCCGCGGGGGCGAGGACCGGCACGGACGGGTCCATCGTCCGCATCGTCGCCATGTCCAGGTGGTCGCGGTGCAGGTGCGACAGGAGCACGGCGGCCGGGCGGCCGGGCACCCCGGCGCCGGGGGCCGCCACGCGGCGCAGGTGGGCCACCCGCCCGGCGAGCACCGGGTCGGTCACCACCCGCGTCCCGTCCGACTCGATGACCACCGTGGCGTGGCCGGTCCAGGTGATCCGCACCCCCCGAGGGTAGACGTCCCGCCCAGCCCCTACGATGCCCGCCGAGGAGGTGGCGGCGGTGCGGATCGTGCTGATCGTGATCGGGGTGGTGGCCGTCTTCCTCGTGCTGGGGCTCGTCGTCCGGCTCACGGGGTACGACGACCCCGGCACCGGGCGCTTCGACCCGCCGCCGCCCACCCAGGCGGCCCCGGACCCGGACGAGGCCGGCCGCATCTCGGGCGCCGCCGACGCCTACTTCGCGGACATCGCCTGCCGGGGCGAGCTCTCGGCCGTGACCGACCGGCTCACGCGGCTGGACGCGCTGCTCGGGGACGGGCTCGCCTACGACCCCTACGAGGCCCGGGTGCGCGCCGCCCGCCGCGCCATGACGACCGCGGACGTGGAGGCGCTCCCGCCGGCCTGCCGCGAGGGGGTCGCCGCCGACCTGGAGGCGGCCCTGACCGCGTACGAGCGCGCGGGCCGCGTCTGGCTGCGCTGCATCAAGGACCCGGCCTGCCCCCTGGACGACATCGACCCGCGCCTGGAGCAGGAGTGGGCCGAGGCGGCCCGCCAGCTGGAGGCGGCGAGGACGTAGTGCCGCCCCGCCGCCGCACCGGTTACCTGCGCTCGGCCAGGCTCGCGCCGGCCGACGACGAGCGCCGGGGGTACCCCTTCGACGTACCGGCCGTGGCGGGCATGGGGGAGCTGCGGTTCGACCGGCCCGTCACCCTGCTGGCAGGCGGCAACGGCAGCGGCAAGTCGACCATCCTCGAGGCCGTCGCGGTGGCCGCCGGCATGAACGCCGAAGGCGGCGGCCGGAACTTCGCGTTCGCCACCCGGTCCACCGAGTCCGCGCTCCACGACGCCCTGCGCCTCGTGTGGGACCGCCGCCCGCGGACGGACTTCTTCCTCCGCGCCGAGACGTACTACAACGTCGCCACCCGGGTCGAGGAGCTCGACGACGGCTCCGGGGAGATCCTCCGCGGGTACGGCGATCGTCACCCGCACGAGCAGAGCCACGGGGAGTCGTTCCTCTCCCTCGCCGTGAGCCGCTTCGGCCCGGGCGGGCTCTACCTGCTCGACGAGCCCGAGTCGGCCCTCTCCCCCCTCGGCCAGCTCGCCCTGATCGTGCGCATCCACGACCTCGTGGCGCAGGACTGCCAGTTCGTCATCGCCACCCACTCGCCGTTCCTCCTGGCCTTCCCCGGTGCCCGGATCCTGCTGGCGGGCGACCACGGGGTGCGCCCGGCCGAGTACTCCGATCTGGAGGGGGTGGCCCTCTACCGGGCCTTCCTGGAGGATCCCGCGGCGTACATGGAACCGCTGCTGGATCCGGAGGCCGCCGGCGGATGACGGCCGCCGACGCGCTCCACGACGTCTGCGCCCGCATCCCGGCCGGGCGCTGGACGACCTACGGGGACGTGGCCGAGGCGGCGGGCCGCCCGGCCGGCGCCCGCTGGGCGGCGCGGCTGCTGGCCCTCGGCGGCATCCCCAACGCCCACCGGGTGCTGCGCGCGACGGGCACCGTGTCCGACGGGTACCGCGAGGACGGCGGGCGGCGCGGTCCCGAGGCCGCCCGCGCCCGGCTGGAGGCCGAGGGGGTCGCCTTCGGGCCCGGCGGGGCCGCCGATCCCGCCCGGCGCTGGGTGCCCGCGGCACCCGGCGCCGGACCGGACGGCCGGGCTCCCTAGAGGGCCTTCACCTTCGCGGCGCCCTTCGCCGGGAGGGTGACCTTCCAGGAGCGGCCGGTGAGGATGCCGCGCGACAGCGGGGTGGGCTGCACGCGCACCGTGATCGTGCCGCCGCGCCGGCGCGGGACGGTCAGGACGCCCTTGCGGTTCGGGGTCAGGTAGCGGCTGCCGACCTGGACCGTCGAGCGCCGGTCACGGCCCTTCAGGGTGATCGTCAGGACCCCCGTCCTCCGGTTCCACACGGCCTTCAGGCCGGTGGCGGTGTACCGCGGGAGGGCCGCGACGGCCGGGGGGGCCGGGGCGGCGGGCGGGGCCGCCGCGGGCGGGACCACGGCCGGCGGCGTCACGGGGACCTGCGGGGCGGGCGGGGTCCCGGGGTCCGTCGTCGCGGGGCCGTCGCCGGCCGTCACGAACGTCCAGGTCCGCGGGGCGGCGAGGTGGTTGCCGGCCGTGTCGGTCACGGCCGTCGAGACGGTCGCCGTGTACCGCGTGCCCGCGGCGAGGGCGGCCGCCGGGTTGAGCGTCACCACCGTGTTGCCGGCGGAGGCGGTGACCGTGCCGGCCACCGGGCCGTCCCCGCCCTCGGGCACGAGGGTCACGGACCCGGGGAGGGTCGCCGTCGCGACGGGCTCGGAGAAGGTGACCACCACGTCGCTGCCGGCCGCGACGCCCGTGGCGCCGTCGGCGGGCGTGACGGAGGACACCGCCGGCGCGACCGCGTCGCCCCCGCTCTGCGTCGTGAACGTCCAGGTGGCGTTCGCCGCCATGGGGTTCCCGGCGAGGTCGGTGACGGCGGTCGTGATCGTCGCCCGGTAGGTGACCCCCGGGGCGAGGGGCTCGGCGGGGTCGAAGGTGGCGATGTTGCCGGCGCCCGAGAGGGCGACCGTCCCGGCCACCGGCGCGCCGCCCGAGGCCCGCGCGACCGTGAAGCTCGCGGTCGTCAGGGTCGAGACCTGGACGGCCTCCGAGAACGTCGCGCTGATGCTGCTGCCCACCACGACGTTCGTCGCGCCGACCCCCGGCGTGCGGCTCTGCACCGCCGGCGGCGTCTCGTCGTGCGGCAGCCCGCCGGCCGGCTGGACGTTGGAGATGAGGTAGACGTTGTCCTGGTAGTCGAAGTTCCCGCCCTCCTGGAAGTCCATCGTCGCCAGGTAGGTGCCCGGCACCGTGACGCCGGCGCGGTCCTTGATGGGCCAGAAGCGCACCTGGTGGCCGCACTGGGCCCCGGAGGCGACGCAGTCCGGGTTCGTCAGGTTGAGGGTGGGGTCGCTGTACTGCCGCGTCGACGCGAGCGCCAGGCCGAACACGCCGTCACCGCCGGAGGGGACGAAGGTGCCCGCCGCCGGCTGGTCGAGCGCGTTGGTCTTCCGGGGCAGGAGGGTCTGATAGTCCTCGCCCGCGTGGGTGAAGATGCCCTTGGTGTTGCCGGGGTCGCCCTGCGGATACCAGTAGATCGTCCCGCCGCCGGGGCTGTGGAACGCCGCGATCTGGCGGACGGCGACCGGCTTGGTCGTGTCGAGCCGCGTCCAGTAGGGGGACAGGATCTCGTCCCCGACCGCCTCGACGCGCCCCTTCTGCTGGAGCTTCTGCCCGGGGCCGACGATGCGCGTCGACCAGCCGAAGGGGCTGATGATCTCGGCCAGGGTGGCCTCGGACGGGCCCTCCGGGCGGTACTGGCGCAGGCCCGAGAGCTCCACCGGCACGGCCGGCTCGTCGGCGTCGTCGGAGACGATCGTGAGCGTCCCGTCGTGCCGGGCGTTGGTGCTGACCGGGCCGGTGGCGGTGAAGCGCACCGGGATGTCGCGGGACTCGAACGGTGCGATGGTCACGGGGAGAGCGACGGGCGACGCCAGCTGGAAGGGCCCCGTGATCGGGAGCTCGGTGATCTGCAGCGGCTGGTTCCCGCGGTTGCGGACCCGAAGCGTGCCCACGTCGTGGACCGCGATACCCGACGCGAACGCCTGCAGGCGGTGCATCACCAGCCGGTCCGCGTAGGGGACCCCGTCGACGTTCTCGATGGAGATGTCCGGGCCGCCTCCGGAGGTGACCGGCGTCACGTTGCGCAGCACGAACACCGCGTCCTGGTTGTCCGCCGGGTCGGAGTTGGAGTCCTCGAACGCGATCACGAACGCGTTCGCCACCGACGAGCCGTCGGCGTTGCGCATCGGGTAGACGCGCATCTTGTGGCGGTCGGCCGCGTCGGCGTCCCAGGTGTTGAGGTGGTCCTCGCCGTAGGTGACCCGCTGCCCGAGGCCGTGCCAGGTGGTGGACAGGCTGAAGCTCGCCGCGCCCGGGGAGAACGAGAGCGGGCCCGTCGTGGGCGGGTCCAGCGAGCGGCTCGCCGCGTTGGGGACGGACCACAGCGGGGCGATGCCGGATCCGTCGTCCACCGTGTACCAGCCGACGGTGAGGGCGTTCGGGCCCGAGGCCGCCGGCGACGTGAACGCCGCGAGCGGGGTCATCGTGACGGTGCCGTCGCCGGCCGCGCGGAAGCGCTCGACGTCCACCTCGTCGCCGATCGGGCCGCCGCTGGCGAGCTGGGCCGTCGCGGGGTCCGGGTCGCCGGTCGCCAGCGGGATCTGCCAGGTCTCCAGGGTCCACTGCAGGGACCCCTCGCTCGTGGCCCCCGACGGCAGGCCGAGGCCGCGCAGCGTCACCGCGACCTGGGGGGCCGCGGGGTCGTCCGTGGTGACGTTGAGGGTGGTCGCCTTGACGCCGGAGGAGCTCGGCGCGAAGGCCACCGGGATCGACAGGGTGCCGCCTGCCGGCACGACGCCGGAGGTCGCCCCGGGCAGGGTGAACTGGTTGGCCGAGCCGCCGGAGAGGCTCGCCCCGGTGACCGTGAAGGGCGTGCCGCCGGGGTTGGAGATGACCGCGTTCTTCGCCGTGCTCGCCGCGCCGCCGTTGGCGTCGGAGAAGACGAGCCGGGGCGTCGTCGCCGTCAGGGCGCCCAGGGCCCCGCCGGCGGTCGCGGCGGCGCCGACCGTGAGGAGGGTGAGCGCGAGCGCGGCGCGGCGCAGCAGGCGCCGGCCGCCGGAGTGCGCCACGGGGGCGCGGTTGACGGACGGCACGTCGGTCCTCCTGCGGGTGCGGGACGGGGGCGGGACGGGTGCGCTCACAGCCGCACCACCTTCGGGGCCCCCTTCGCGGGGAGCGTCACGCGCCAGGCGCGCGTGGTGAGGATGCCCCGGGAGAGGGGCGTGGGCGCCACGCGCACGACGAGCGTGCCCTTCGCGCGGCGGGTGATGACGACCTTGCCCTTCCGCGGGGTGAGGTAGCGGGACCCGACCTGGACGGTGGTGCGCGGGTCGCGCCCCTTCAGCGTGAGGGTGAGCCGGCCCGCGCGCCGGTTCCACGCGGCGGTCAGGCCGGTGGCCGTGAAGCGCGCGCGGGGGGCCGCGACGGGCGGCGCCGGCGCGGCCGGCGCGGCGGCCCCCGCCCCGGGCGGCGTGGGGCCGGCCGGAACCGGCGCCGGGGGCGCCGGGGCGGTGGTGAAGGTCCAGGAGTCCGGCGTGAGCGGCAGCCCGGCGAGATCCGTGACCTCGGTGGTCAGGGTCACCGTGTAGCGCGTGCCGGGCGCGAGCGGCGCCGCCGGGTCCAGCGTGGCGGCGTTCGCGGCCGGGGCGCGGGAGACGCCCGCCGCGACCGGCAGGCCCCCGGCGGACGGGGTGAGGGTGAAGGAGGTCGCCGTGACGCTGGCCGCCGCGACCGGCTCCGAGAAGGTGGCGGTCACGTTCGCGTCGACCGCGACGCCGGTGGCGTCCGGGGCGGGCGTCCGGGCCGCCACGGCGGGCCGGGTCGTGTCGCCGCCGGCGACGGGCTTGGCGAGGACGATGCGGCTCGGGGCCGAGGACTTGGACGGGTCCGGGTACTCGGCGATGTAGAGGTTGCCGGTCGTCCCGTCCTGCGCGATGTCGAGCGGGTTCACCAGGCCGGTCAGGCCGGTGATGCCGGTCTGGTAGGCCGAGATGTCGCCGTTCCCGCCGTTCGGCGTGAGGGCGATCACGTCGTCGCCGGCGCTGTAGCGGACCACGAGCAGCTTGCCGCGGAGCGCGCCGCCGAAGGCGTCGCCGCGGTACTCGATGACGCCGTTCGGCGAGAAGTGGTTGCCGAAGTTGAAGGCGAAGCCGCGGAAGTTGCGGTCCGGCTGGGTGCCCACCGGGTAGGCGGCCACCTGGGCGGGGTCGGCGCCGGCCGTCGGGTTGCCGCCGTTCAGCACCCACTCGCAGCGGGCCGGGTTGGGGTGGCCGTAGTAGCCGCCCTGCTGGACGCGGTAGAGGTAGTCCGGCATCGCGCCCGTGTTGTTGCGGGACGGGATCGTGTTCGGGCCGGTGTAGTCGCCGTTGGCGGCGTCGTCGATGCGGCGGGTGCACGACGCGGGGAGCGTCGAGGGCGACGCCGGGGTGGTCCCGCCGGCCGCCGAGCCGTTGGTCGGCACGTAGAGCTGCCCGTTCGTGTGCCACACGAGGTCGTAGGCGTTGCGCACGCCCGACGCGTAGAGCGTGAGGGGCGCCCCGGGGGCGTAGGGGTCGTAGGTGCCGCCGTCCTCGGTCTTGACGTCGAGCGGCAGCGCGCCCGACAGGACGGACGAGACGTCGAGCTTCAGCACCGCGGCGCTCAGCAGGCGCTCGTCCCGGCCGCCCCAGGCGGAGTCGGCGGCGCCCATGGCGGTGTTGGCGCCCTGGGTGAAGTAGAGGTCCCCGCCGTGGAACGCGAGGCTGTTGGTGAGGTGGTCGCGCAGGGAGCGCGGCAGGCCCACCACGATGTCCTGGCGGGTCGCCAGGTCCGGGCCCGTCAGGCGGCTGATGACGCCGGTCCAGTCCTGCGCGTTCGTGAACGAGAACTGGTTGTGGGACACCCAGAGGATCGGGTTCGACGGCGTCGACGCCGGGTCGAAGGCCATGCCGATGACGATGCGCGGGCCGCCCGCGCTGATGCCGGTCACCGGCTCGGCCGCGCCGAGCGTCCCGTCGGCGGTGATCGGGAAGCGCGTGATGACGCCGTTGTTCCGGGACGTGTAGAGCTTGTGGTCCGGGCCGACGGCCACGCCGGTGTAGCCGATCCCGCCGGTCAGCGCCGGCGCGGTGGTCACCTGGCGGGCGAACGCCCCGGTGAACGAGCCGCCCCCGGAGTTCGGGCCGTCCCCGGTGGTGAAGGTGGAGGAGAACGGCGTGAAGGGCGTGCCGGACTCGTCGGTGAGCTCGGCCGTCACCTCGAAGCGGTAGCCGCGGTTCGGCGTCAGGAGCACCGTCGGCTGCAGCACGATGACGTCGCCGCCGCCCGAGGTGTTCACGACCGCCGGCACCACCGCGTTGGTGGTCGCGTCCCGGAGCACGACCGACCCGGAGGCGACGGCCTCGCGGTCGATGCCGCTGCAGTTCGGGACGGACACCTCGGCCGTCACCGCGGTGTCCGTGCCCACGCTGGCCTGCCCGGGGGCCGGGTTCACCTGGGTCACCGCCGGGTTGGCGCCCGCCGGCACGCAGTCGTCGGCCACCGCGGTGAACGGCCCGGCCGGGCCGCCGACGAGCGGCGCCGCCGCGAGCAGCGCCACGGCGCCGAGGACGGCTGCGGCGAGGCGGACGGCGGAGGTGGGGAAGTGGCGTGACATGCGGCTCTTCGCTCTCGGGACGGGGGACGGGATCACGTGCGGACGACGCGGGGGGCGCCGCGGGAGGGCAGGACCACCCGCCAGGCGCGGGCGGAGACGGACGAGGCGGCGGAGGCGCGCGGCGCGACGCGCACCACCAGGCGGCCCGGCGCGCGGCGGACGAGCACGACGCGGCCGTGCCGCGGGGTGACGACGCGGGCGCCCACCCGGACGACGGTCCGGGCGTCGCGGCCGACGAGGGTCAGGGTGAGACGCCCGGTGCGGCGGTTCCAGGCGGCGCGCAGGCCGCCGGCGGCCGGGGCGACGCGGGCCACGGGCGGCGGGACCGCGGCGGCCGGCGCCGCGGGCGGCTGCGGGGCGGCGGGGGGCGCCGGCGGCGACGGGACGGCCGCGGTCGTGAAGCCCCACGCGTCGTCGGCCGCCATCGGGACGCCCGCCCGGTCGGAGAGCCCCGAGACGCGGACGGCGTACCCCGTGCCCGGCGCGAGGTCGGCGGCCGGGTCGAGGGTCAGCGTGCGCCCGTCGGAGGACAGGGTCACGGTCCCCGCGACGGCGGACCCGCCGCCGGCGGGCGCGAGCCGCACCGAGGCCGCGTCCACGGTCGCTGGGTCGAGGGGCTCCGAGAAGCCGGCGACGACGGTCGTGCCCACCGGCACGCCGGTCGCCCCGGCCGCCGGGCTCCGGCGCGTCACGGCGGGCGCGGTCGTGTCGCCGCCGTCGCGCGGGCTGGCCGCGGGGCCGCCGCCGGACGGCTGCGTCGCGTTGTTCATCGTGAGCAGGATCCGGTCGAGCACGAAGCCGTCCTCGCGCCCGTACACGTGCACGGTGTGGAGGCCCGCGGTCGGGACCTCCAGGCGGGCCGCCGGCGAGGTGACCCGGGTGCGGAACCAGGACCAGGTCCCGTAGCCCGAGGCCGGCGCGTTCATGTCCGCCGCGGTCGAGGGCTCCTGGCCGTCCAGGGAGACGTGGACGCTGTTGCCGTAGGCGTCCGGCGAGAGGCCGCGGACCCAGACGTGGTAGCTGCCCGGCTTGTCGAAGATGACGTCGAAGCGCAGCTCGGGGGCGGTGGAGGCGATCGGCAGCACCGCGCCCCAGCCGACGTCGGGGGTGAGCGCCATCGAGGTCCCGACGGCCCCGTCGCCCGTGCCGGGCACCCACGCCCGGCCGGACCGCGCCGTGGCGGAGGCGTGGTCCTCCGCCTCGAACACGACGGTCCCGTTCTGGCCGATCCAGGGGCCGGCCCCGGCGGGGGCGGTGCGGAAGCTCCAGGTGCGGGCCACGAGGTCGTTGCCCGCCGGGTCCCGGACGCCCGTCGTGAGGGCGGCCGTGTAGAGCGTGTCGGGCATGAGGGGCGACGACGGCTTCAGCGTCAGGACCGAGCCGTCGGCGGAGACGGCCCGCGTCGCGGCCACCGCGGCCCCGCCCTGGCGGGTGAGCGTGAAGGTGCCGGCGGTGACGCTGTCCGCGTCGACGGCCTCGGATGCCTCGGCGACGACCTCGGTGGTGAGCGCCACCCCGGTCGCGCCGTCCGGCGGGCGCGTCACCGATACGGCGGGGCGCACCGTGTCCGGGCCGGTCGTGAACTGCCAGGAGTAGGTGAGGGCCATCGTGTTGCCCACGAGGTCGCCGAGCGAGCGGCTGACGGTGACCCGGTAGGTCGTGAGGCCGATGAGGTCCTTCACCGGGTCGAGGGTGATGCCCGATCCCCCGTTGCCGGTCGACAGGGTCGCGGCGACCTGGGCGCCCCCCGCGGCCGGCGCGAGGCGCACCGTGCCGGGCGTCACGGTCTGGGGGTCGACGGGCTCGGAGAAGCCCATGGTCACCTCTGCGCCGATGGGGACGCCGGTGACGTCCCGCCAGGGCGCGTGGGAGATGACGGCGGGCTGGACCGTCTCGGACGGCGGCGTCGTGATCCCGCGGATGTGCTCGAGGGCGCCGCGGAAGTAGCTCGGCTGCCCGCCCGCGAGGTCGGACGAGGGCCCCACCGCCCACTGGAACGGGAACGACTGGTTGTACGGCTGCCACATGAAGCCCCACGACCCGCCCGCGTTGCGGACGAGCAGGGCCGTCTGGCGCTCGGCCGCGAGGTTCGCGGCGGTGACGGTGGTGCCGTTGGAGTCCTCGTTCATCAGGACCGGCCCCGGCACCGACGGGTCCGCGACGAGCGCGGCGACCCCGGCGCCGTCGTCCGAGGGCGAGGTGAGGTTGCCGTGCACGATCGTGAGGTCGGTCGCGGCCCGGATCGCCGCCGGGACCTCGAGGTCGCGGCCGGACACGCCGACGGGCAGGCGGTACGGGAGGCCGTCGAAGCGCGAGCGCGCGAGCTGCACCAGCTCGGCCACGCCCTCCGGCGTCCGGAGGATCGCCCGGTCGTAGGTCGGCGCGTTCCACTCGTTGGCGATCTCGATCACCACGTTCCGGTGGCCCTGGGCGATGAGCCAGTCGGTCGCCTGCAGGACCGCGTTCCGGACGGCGGCGTCGTCGGCGAGGACCTGGTCCTGGCGCTGGTAGAAGAGGGTCAGGACGATCACCTGGCCCTGGGCGTCGGCCGCGTCGATCACCTGGCCGGCGCGGGCCGCCCAGTCGGCGCGCAGGGCGCCGTCGGCGGTGAACGCGCTGATGCGGCCGCCCTCGTACCCCGGGTGACCGCCCTGCAGCGAGACCGTGTAGGCCAGGACGCCGAAGGAGCGGTACTCGGGCATCCGGGCGATGAAGGCCGCCGTGTTGGCCGCCGGGTCGTCGTCGGCGCGGTCGTCGTCGTCGAAGATCGCGTTGGCGGCGCGGAAGTTGAAGAGGCGCCCGCGGGCCTCGGCGGGGCCGTCCGGGTAGGTGGGGCCCCACGGCCCGGCGCCCTGGCGCACGTAGAAGGCGCGCTCGTCGTGCCCGTCGCCGAGCATCGCGCCGGTGGCGATCTGGGTGGTCCCCGCCCCCGCCGCCGGCCCCGCGAGCGCAGCCGCCCCGGCCAGCGCGGCGACCGCGGCCAGGCACGCGCGGGCGCGTGCGGAGGTGGGGAGGAACCGGGACATGCCACGACGCTGCCAGCAGTCCCGTCCGCCACAGCACCCCGCTCGGGGGGTTGCGGCCCCTCCCCGCGCGGCCAGTCCCGGCGCCCCGCAGCCATCCGCGGCGGCCGCCGGGGCGCGGTGTTCAGGGCCCGTTCAGAGCGTCGCGGCGGCCTCGTGCACGCGCTGGCACAGGACGGACGCCCGGGGCAGGGCGCCCTCGGTCCCGGCCGCCACGGCCGCTGCGACGGCCTCCGGCCCGGACGCCGCGGCGTCGTAGACGACCACCACCGACTCGTCCCCGGCCTGCAGGTAGGTCGACTCGCCGACGTCCGTGTACCGGGTCGCCCCGATGCCGACGAGCGCGGTCGCCGGGCGCCCCGCGGCGGCCAGGTACTCGCCCACCGGCTCGAGCGGCGTGCCCGGCGCCCCGGCCTGGCCGCGCAGGCGGTCGGCGATCCACGCCAGCAGGCGGTCGCCGTAGTACGTGTAGCCCGGCAGCGGGGAGTCGATGCCGTACTCCCGGGTGGCGCCGTCGCGGCGCAGGAAGCACGCGAGGCGGAACGAGGCCGTCGCGCCCGCCGGGCTGAGGTCGGTCACCGGGAAGACGCGGCGCGCGACCCCCTTCGAGGCCGGGCCCCAGTTCTTCTTGTGGCTGATCTTGGCGGCGCCGGGCCGCCGGATGGAGCAGTCGTTGAAGGCCCCGAGGGCGACCGGCGCGACGGCCTCGACGCCGCCGTCGGGGGCGTAGGCCAGGCGGAACAGGACCCCGACCTCGGGCTCGATCTGGAGGTTCGCGGGGCCGTCCCCGTCCGGCAGCTCCAGCCGGTCGTGGGAGAGCGGGAAGGCGCCCAGGAAGCCGTCGGCGCCCGGGACGTACCAGGGGAAGATGCCCTTCGGGGCCTCCCCGGCCGTCTGCATCCCGGCGAAGTCCGCGGCCTCGCCGGCCTGCTCGAGGTGGCCGGCGAAGTTGCCGGCCACCCCGATGCCCGCCGCCGCGCGGAGGTCGTCCAGCGCGAGGTCGATCACCCCCGCGTCAGCGGGTGTCGTCCGAGCGCTCCAGCCAGCGCAGGAGCTGCCAGCCGCCGGGCAGCAGGCAGGCCGCCGCGAACAGCTTGACGACGTCGCCCGGCACGAACGGCTGGACGCCGAGCTCGTAGGCGGCCTCCCAGCCGAGGGCCTCGGTGGCGCCCGGCGGGGTCCAGAAGGCGAGCCAGGTGGCGCCGCAGGCGTAGATGGCCGCGTTCGCGATGAGCATGACGCCGATCATCGTGGTGATGGAGTGGGTCGCGCCGCGGTCGGCGAACCACCCGACGATGCAGGCGCAGACGAGGTAGCCCACGAGGTAGCCGCCGGTCGAGCCGGTGAAGTAGTCCCAGCCGCCGCTCCACTCGGCGAAGACGCCGAGGCCGAGGATGCCGAGCCCGAGGTAGATGGCGAGCGTGATGAAGGAGCGGCGCAGCCCGTAGAGGCCACCGATGAGGAGGGCGCCGAAGGTGCCGCCGGTCAGCGGCACGGGGTACCAGGGGATGCTGATCTGCGACGCGATGGTCATGAGCAGCACGCCGGCCGCGATCAGGACCACGTCGAGCGAGATGGCCGCCGCGCGGTCCGAGGGACGGGGGAGCACGCGGTCGAGGAGCGTCCCCTCGACGGCGGCCGACTGGTTCGTGGAGATCGGAGCCTCCTGGATCGGTCCGTGGGTGTCACGGCCAACCCTACCCAGCCGGGACGGCCCCGGACGTGTGGACCGGCCCCTGTCGGGGGCGTGCCGGCACCCCGCGCCGGCACGCCCCGTCCCGGGGGTCCGGCTCAGGCGGTGGCCAGCGGCTCGGCGGCCTGCTCCACCGGCTCGGCGGTGCGCGTCACGTCGTACCGCTTGATGACCTCGCCGTACGGCAGCACGAAGTTGTAGCGGCCCCAGCTCGAGGCGACCATGCGCCGCACGGGCATGCGGTGCCACGGGTCGACCGCCGACGGGGAGTCGAAGGTCACGTTGCCCGGGCCGGCGAAGCCCTCGCCGCGGCCGTCGGAGCCCACGATGAGCTCGAACTCCAGCGGGGTGCGGACCAGCTCGCACACCTCGGGCGGCGCGCCCTCCTCCGGGCTCGGGATGATCTTCAGCGTCACGAGAGGCGGGGTGACGACGTCCTCCGGGGCCAGGATGTCCCGCGGCCGCATCACGCCGGTGCAGATGCGCTTGCCCTTCGGGCGCTCCGCGTACGCCGAGATGATCTCGTGCTCCTTCACCCACTCGACCTCGCCGAACAGCTTCGGGAACCCGTAGGGCTCGCGGCCGCCGATGAGGCCCACCTCGTTCGTCACCAGGAGGTTCGAGCAGTACGTGACCGGCTCGCCCTCCCAGAGGCAGCTCACCCCGAGGATCGCCTCGGTGTACGCGCCCAGGGTCGAGAAGTGGAAGTTGGTGAAGATGAGCTGCGCGATGGCCGGCGAGTGGGCGATGACGAGCCCCTCGGGCACGATCGCGGCGGCCGCGTCGTCGTCCGTCTCGTACGCGAACGCCATCATCTCGATGCCGCGGTAGTAGTACGGCGGCTTGTCGAACGGCGGGTCGCCGGGCGGCATGGAGAAGCCGAACCGGTCGGGGGTGAGGCGTCCGGGCGTCCCGGGCATCTGGGGGCCTCCTGGATGGGGGGTGGGTACCCCGGTGACGCTACGACGGGGCCCGTTACGGGCCCGTCACCCGCCCGTCGCGCAGCCGTGCCAGCAGGTCGCGGGTCGCGTCCGACGGCTCCAGGCCCACCTCCGCGAGGGCCTCGGCGCAGGCCAGGAAGGGCGGCAGCGCGGAGGCGGGGCCGCCCGCGGCCGCCTCGGCGCGCATGAGGAGCTGCCAGCCGTCCTCGCGGTACGGCTCGGCCTCCACCGCCGCCCGCGCCTCCGCCGCCGCCGGCGCCGGCCGGCCCGCCTCCAGCAGGGCGCGCGCGTGGTCCCGGCGCGCCCCCGCCACCACCGCCGCGAGGCCGGCCCGGCGCCGGGCCGCGGCCTCGCCCTCGGCCCCCGGCAGGTACGGGCCGCGGCCGGCCATCCTCAGCGCCTCGGCGATCGTCTCCTCGCGGGCCCTCCCCACCTCGCGGCCGGCGCGGGCGACGAGCGCCTCCATCACCCGGTCCTCGGCCACGGCGGCCCCGGGCGGCGACCATGCCAGCCGGCCCTCCGGCGACTCCAGCGTCACCCCGGGCGGCAGCGCCCGCCGGAGCCGGTGGACCAGCTGGCGGAGGTGGTTGCCCCCGTCCGCGCTGCCCTCGAACAGCTCCGCGGCCAGGGCGGCGCGCGCGACCCCCGCCGCGCCGGCCGCGGCCACCGCGGCGGCCAGCTCCACGGCCTTCGCCGACAACGCGGCGACCGGCGCGCCGCCCGCCTCCACCGACGCGCCGCCGAGCGTCCGCACAACGAGCGCCGCCCCCTCCAGGGTGGTGCGGCCCCCGGCCGCGACGGCCCCCGCCCGGGCGAGGGGGCGCCAGACGGGGTCGCCCTCCGGCGCCGCGTCGATGCGGCGCGCGAGCACGTCGGGGAACGCGTCGAGGGCGGCGAGCAGCGGCCCCAGGGTCCCCATCGCCACGGCGGCGGCGTGCGCGGCGTCGGCGGCCGCGTCGTGCCCCGCCTCGTCGCCGGCGCGCCACAGCGCCTCGGCCTGGGCGATGCGCGCGGCCGGCAGCTCCAGGCGCCGCCCGGCCCGCTCCATGCCGGCGACGGCCCCGGCGAGGAGCTCGAGCGCGGGATCGGGGTCGCCGCCGAGGGCGAGGCGGGCCTCGGCCAGCCCGAGGTCCGCCCACTCCCGGAAGCAGAGGAGGCCGCGGGCGGCGCTCCACGCCCGCGCGGCGGCGAGCACCTCCAGCGCCTCCGGGACGGCGCCCAGGCGCACGAGCATCCGCCCCTCGATCGCGGCGAACACCGCGCGGTCCGCCAGGCGGTAGCCGTGGCGGCGGCTGGTCTCCCGGGCCTCCCGGATCCGCTCGAGGCCCCCCTCGCGGTCGCCCTCGGCGAAGGCCAGCTCGGCCTCCACCTGCTGCCAGAACTCGATGAAGCGCGACGCGCGGATCCGCGGCGCCACCCGCTCCAGGGCGGCGCGGGCGTCGGCCAGGTCGCCGCGCGCCCGCATCACGGCGATCCGGTAGATCTCGGCCAGGGTCGCCGTGACCGGGCCGCGCCCGCCGGCCGCCCAGGCGAGCCGCTCCACCCCGGCGAAGTCGCCGCGGTACCAGAGGGCCGACTGCAGGGCGATGTGCAGCGGCCAGGGCCGGTCGAGCTCGCCCTCCTCCCACCCGTCCGGCGGGTCCTCGCCGAGGGCGGTCCCGGCGATGAACCGGATCACTCGGGCGCGGCGGGTGGCGCCGGCGGGCGGCGCGAGCTCCAGCATCCCCGCCCAGTCGCCCGCCACGTGGAGCGACCACGCCGCCCAGGCGGCCACGTCCGGGGCCTCCCGGCCCAGGCGCTCCAGCTCGCCGTCGGCGTGCAGCCGCCGCACGAGGTCCTCCACGTCGTCCTGGCGGCGGCTCATGAGCAGCGCCCGCACCTGCACGCCGCGCAGGTCGGCGCGGCGCGCGAGGGTGTCCTCCCCCAGCGCCTCGCACCAGCCGATCACCTTGTCCCAGTCGCCGCGGCGCATGAGCGCGGACGCGGCGGCCGCCACCACGTCCTCGGCCTCCTCGCGGGCCCCGGCGGCGATCAGGGCGTCGGCCGCCTCCTCGGCGTGCCCGTCGGCGAGCAGGGCGCGGCCGTACCGCGCGCGCAGCTCGCCGAGGTCCCCGGGGCGCTCGCGCCGCAGCACGGCGAGCAGGAACTCGCGGAAGCGCGGGTGGTACCGGAAGCCGTCCTCGCCGAGCACCCCGGGGAGGTGCTGCCGGCAGATCTCCGCGAACAGGGACTCGGCCGACTCGATGCCGAGGAGCGCCGCCAGGCGCCGCGCGTCGACGACGTCGAGCAGGGCGCTTGCGAGGACGGCGCCGCGAAGCCGCCCGGGGAGCGCGTCGAGCACCTCCGAGCCGAGGTAGGCGAAGAACGGGTCCTCGGCGGGCGGCGCGGCGGCGTCCCGGGGCTCCTCGCGCAGCGCCTCGAACACCAGCCCCGCCGCCCAGCCGCCTGACCGGGCCGCGACGTCGTCCGCCCGCCCGCCCAGGCCGCGTGCCTCCAGCAGGGCGGCGATCTCGTCCGGGCGGAACGCCAGCTCGTCCTCGGGCAGCACGCCGACGCGCCCCGCGAGGACGTCCCGGCCCAGGTGGACGTCGAGGGGGCGGCGGGAGACGAGCACGATGAGCGCGCCGGGCGTCGCCGCGTCCAGGAAGGCGCGCAACGCCCGCAGCACCGGCGCCCGCGCCTCGATGTGGTGGAGGTCGTCGAGCACCACCGTCGCCCCCGCGGGGAGGCCCTCGCCGATCAGGGCGGCGCAGTCGCCCGGCGCGAGGCCGTCCTCCAGGTAGTGGCGGATGCGGTCGGCGCCGGCGGTGTCGAAGGCCGCGACCGCCGCGGCGAGGTAGGTCGTGAAGCGCCCCGGCCCGTCGTCGGAGTCCCAGAGCGAGAGCCAGGCGTGCGGGCCGGGGCGGGCGCGCACGAGCTGGGCGACGGCGGTCGTCTTGCCCGACCCGGCCGGGGCGACCACCAGCAGCACCCCGCGCCCGTCTGCCGCCGCGCGCAGGGCGCCGAGCACGCGCGGGCGGTCGATGGTCCCGCCGCCGACGGGCGGGACGCGGGTCTTCGAGACGATCAGGCCACGTGGGCGCGGCATGGTCCGGGAATGGTCGGGGCCGGTCCCCCGTAACGATAGGGCGGGGCCGTTACCGGGCCGTTGCGGCGGGGTACGCCTCGTCGCCCGGCATGCTCCAGAAGCCGTCGGCGCCGACGTGCTCCTCCTCCGCCACCCGGCCCAGCTCCTCCCGCGCGGTCGCGAACGGGATGTCGCGCACGACCGCGACCTCCTGGGTGGCGAGGGGCGTCCCCGTCCACCGCAGCACCTCCTCGGCCGACGCGGCCGGGTCGGCCCGGCGCACCCCGGGGACGAGGTTGGCCATGATCACGTCGTAGGCGGCGAACGGCTGGAAGCCCGGGACGGCGATCCGCACCCCGTCCTCCAGGCGCTCGATCTCGTAGGACGGGCAGGTGTACCGGCGGCCGCCGCTCCAGTTCGCGAGCCGCTCGTCCAGCACGAGCGCGGCGGGCAGCGGCCGGCGCGCGAGGGCCATGTCCTCGGCGAGCGCCTCGCCGGTGGCGGCGTCCTCCACCCAGCGCGCCAGCTCGGCGGGGTCGATGCCGGCGTCGCGCGCGGCGCCGTCGATGGTGTCCTGCTCGTCGAGCAGCTCGCCGCGGAAGGTGCGGACCCGCAGCCGGCGGAGCAGCGGGCGGGTGCGCTCCGGCGCGTGGAGCCGGGCGGCGACCACGGCCCGGCAGGCGGGGATCGTCGCCGCCATCCGGGGCCGGACCGCCGTGTCGATCGGCATGCCGTGGTCCTTGGCGATCCTCCGGAAGGCCCGCGACTGGGCCTCGGGCGTGAAGCCGCGCTCCAGGTAGTCGTCCGGCGAGGCGCTCAGCCCGACCATCCGCGGCAGCCACTCCAGCGCGTCGCCGTAGAGCCAGTCGAGGCGCCGCCGGAAGGGCTCGGCGCTGAACGCCCAGGGGCAGCCGGGATCCGTGAACTCGGTGATGCGGACGACGGGCATGGCCGGACGCTACCGGGCGCGGGCACGCGCGGCCCCCGGCCGCTATGAATCCGCCGTGGCCTCGGACGCCAAGCCGGTGATGATCTCCGTGGACGACGACCCCGGCGTCTCGCGCGCGGTGCAGCGCGACCTGCGCCGGGAGTACGGCGACCGCTACCGGGTGCTGCGGGCCGAGAGCGGGGGGCAGGGCCTCGAGATGCTCGGCCAGGTGGCCCTGCGCGACGAGCGTGTCGCGCTGCTCCTGGCCGACCAGCGGATGCCCCAGATGACCGGCGTCGAGTTCCTGGAGAAGGCCCTGGCCGTGGTGCCCGAGGCCAAGCGCGTCCTGCTGACCGCCTACGCCGACACCCAGGCGGCGATCGACGCGATCAACCGGGTCGCGCTCGACCAC
Source organism: Thermoleophilia bacterium (assembly GCA_050249835.1). Lineage (GTDB taxonomy): Bacteria > Actinomycetota > Thermoleophilia > Miltoncostaeales > Miltoncostaeaceae > Miltoncostaea. The sequence goes on along the minus strand of JBFWPT010000007.1, from coordinate 57,752 downwards.
TACCTCATGAAGCCGTGGGACCCGCCCGAGGAACAGCTCTACCCGGTCATCACGGACCTGCTCTCGGACTGGCAGGCGGACCTCCCCGGCGAGGTCGGCATCCGGGTGGTGGGCCACCGCTTCTCGCGGGAGTCGCACGAGCTGAAGGACTTCCTGGCCCGCAACAACGTCCCGTACCGCTGGCTCGACGCCGAGCTCGACCCGGAGGCGCGGGTGCTGCTGGACGCGTCCGGCGCCGACCCGGACGTGCTGCCGGTGCTGGTGTTCCCGGACGGCGAGGTGCTCGCGGCGCCGGACCACCGCGAGGTGGCCGAGCGCGTGGGCCTGGCGACGCGGGCCGACGCCCCCTTCTACGACCTGGTGGTGGTCGGCGGCGGCCCGGCCGGCCTGGCGGCGGCGGTGTACGGGGCGTCCGAGGGGCTGCGCACCGTGCTCGTCGAGCGGGACGCGCCGGGCGGGCAGGCCGGCCAGAGCTCGCGCATCGAGAACTACCTCGGCTTCCCGGTCGGCCTCTCCGGCGGCGACCTCGCCCGGCGGGCGACGGCCCAGGCGCAGCGGTTCGGCGCCCGCCTGCTGTCGGTGAGCGACGCCGTGGCGCTGGAGGCGCGGGGCCCGGCGCGGGTGCTGCGCCTGGCCGACGGGGAGGAGATCGCCGCCCACGCGGTGGTCGTGGCGACCGGGGTGCAGTACCGGCGCCTCGACGTGCCCGGCGCGGACGCCCTCACGGGCCGCGGCGTCTACTACGGCGGCTCCCGGGCCGAGGCGCCCTCGGTGCGGGGCGAGGAGGTGCTCGTCGTGGGCGGCGCCAACTCGGCCGGCCAGGCCGCCCTCTACTTCGCGGGCTTCGCGTCGAGGGTCACCGTGCTCTGCCGGGGCGGCGACCTGCGCGACGGGATGTCCCGCTACCTCACGGACCGCATCGACGAGGCCGGCAACATCGAGGTGCGCCTCCGCACCGAGGTGTCGGCGGCGCACGGCGACGGGGCCCTGGAGGCCGTGACCGTGACGGACCGCGACAGCGGGCGCGAGGAGCGCCTGCCCGCCGGCGCCATGTTCATCTTCATCGGCGCCCGCCCCAACACGGACTGGCTGGACGGCCTCCTCGCCCGCGACGACCGCGGCTTCCTGCTGGCCGGCCCGGACCTGCGCGGGCCCGGGGTGCGCCCCGCGTGGCCCGAGGAGCGGGCGCCGCTGCTGCTGGAGTCGAGCATGCCCGGCGTCTTCGTGGCCGGCGACGTGCGCCACCAGTCGATCAAGCGCGTCGCGGGGGCGGTCGGCGACGGGTCGATGTCGGTGCAGTTCGTCCACCAGTACCTGGGGACGCTGGGGTGATCGAGGAGGCCCTCCGCGGCGTCGACCTCTTCGACGAGCTGCCGGACTCGTGCGTGGCGAAGCTCGCCGCCGCCGCCCACACCGTGGAGATGCCGGCGGGCTCGTGGGTCATCCGGGAGGGCGAGACGCACGACGTCTTCACGGTCATGACCGAGGGCACCATCGAGTGGGTGAAGGACGTGTCGGGCGAGGAGGTCGTGCTCGTGAGCCGCTCCGCGCCGACCTACTTCGGCGCGATGAACCTGCTCACGGGGGACCCCACCCCCGCGAGCGGCCGCCTGGTGACCGACTCGGCGATGGTGGTGGTGCCCGGCGACGAGTTCCGCCGCCTGCTGCGCGACGAGCCGAGCGTGCTGCGCGGCTCCCTCGGCCTCATCGCCCCGACCTTCCAGGGAGCCGAGGCCGCGCTGCGCGAGCGCGAGAAGCTCATCGCCCTGGGCACGATGTCCGCCGGGCTCGCCCACGAGCTCAACAACCCGGCCGCCGCGGCGCGGCGCAGCGCCGACGAGCTCGGCCGCGCGATGGAGGTGCTGGAGAGCACCCTCTGCTCGTTCGTGGAGCGTGGGGTGGAGCGCGACAGCGCCGAGCGACTGGTGGCCCTGCACCACGAGGCCGTCGCCGCGGCGGCGGCGCGCGGCCCGGCCGACGGGCTCGCCGACGCCGACCGCGAGGACGCCATCCTGGACCTGCTGGACGAGGTCGGCCTGGAGGGGTGGCGGCTCGCGCCCACGCTGGCCGACGCCGGCCTCGGCCCGGAGTGGGTGGAGCGCGTGGCCGCCGAGGCGGGGACGGCGCTCGGCCCCGCCGTGGAGTGGGTGGCGGCCTCCCTCACCGCCCGCGGGCTGGTGGACGACCTGCACGACAGCACCCGGCGCATCTCCGAGATCGTCGGCGCGGTCAAGGACTACACCCACATGGACCGGGCGGCCGTGGGGACCTTCGACATCCACGACGGCCTGGAGAGCACGCTCACGATGCTCGCCCACAAGCTGAAGCAGGGCGACGTGCGGGTGGAGCGCGACTACGACCGGGGGCTGCCCCCGATCACCGCCCACACCTCCCAGCTCAACCAGGTCTGGACCAACCTGCTCGACAACGCCATCGACGCGGTCGCCGGCGACGGGGTGGTCCGGGTCGCGACGGAGCGGCGCGGCGACGACATCGTGGTGACGATCGGCGACGACGGCCCGGGGGTCCCGGCCGAGCTGCAGAACCGGGTGTTCGACCCGTTCTTCACCACGAAGGAGGTCGGCTCCGGCACGGGGCTCGGCCTGGACATCGTGCGGCGCATCGTCGGCAACCACCGCGGCGCGGTCCGGGTGGAGAGCGTGCCGGGCGACACGCGCTTCGAGGTGCGCCTGCCGATCGGGTGAGCGTCGCCCTCGTCACCGCCGCCGTCGCGCGCGACCTGGACGACGACCTGCCGCCCCTGTGCGCCGCCCTCGGCGACCTCGGCGTGGAGCACGCCGTCGTCGACTGGCACGACCCGGACGTCGACTGGGCCGGGTTCGGCCTGGCGGTGGTCCGGTCGGTCTGGGACTACGTGCACCGGCGCGGCGAGATGCTGGCGTGGGCGGAGCGCGTGGCCGCGGTCACCCGCCTCGCCAACCCGCCGCGGGCGCTCGCCTGGAGCAGCGACAAGCGGTATCTGGCGGACCTCGCCGCGGCCGGGGTCCCCGTGGTCCCCACCGCGTTCGCCGAGCCGGGCGAGGCCATGGACTGGCCCGCGGGCGAGGTGGTCGTGAAGCCCGCCGTCTCGGCCGGCTCCCTCGACACGGCGCGCCACGGCCCGGGCGATCGCGCGGCGGCGGAGGCCCACGTGGCGCGCCTGCACGCCACGGGCCGCACCGCGATGGCCCAGCCGTACCTCGCCGGCGTCGAGGGCGCGCGGGCGGAGACGGCCCTCGTCCACCTGGGCGGCGCCTTCAGCCACGCCGTCCGCAAGGCCCCGATGCTCGTGCCGGGCCGCAGGGTCGTCGGCGACCTGTTCGTGGAGGAGGACATCCGCCCGGCCGTGGCCACCCCCGGGGAGCGCGCCGTGGCGCGGGCCGCCCTGGCCGCCGTCCCGGGCGGCGCGGCCGACCTGCTCTACGCCCGGGTGGACGTGGTGCCCGGCGCCGATGGGAGCCCGGTCGTGCTGGAGCTGGAGCTGGTGGAGCCGTCGCTGTTCCTCGCCCACGTCCCCGGGGCCGCCGCCACGGCGGCGCGGGCGGTCAGGGCGTGGCGCGACGAGGCCAGCGCGCCAGCGTGATCGCCCGGCCGGGCGCCGCGCCGATGCGGCGCGCGGCGTCGCCGCCGTTGACCGCCAGCGCCACCATCCCGTGGGAGTCCGCGTGGACGAGCATCCCCTTGCGCGCGACGTCGTCGAAGGCGCGCGCGACGGTGACCGGGTGGGGCCGGTCGGAGCCGGAGACCGTCGCCGAGATGCGGTCGCCGCGGGTGAACCCCGCGCGCTCCAGGTCTGCAGGGCCCGCCAGGAGCTGCACGTTGCCGTAGTGGTCGACGAGCAGCACCTCGGCCACGAGCGAGCCGTCGGCCACCTGGGCCGGCGGCAGCGACGGGGAGGCGAGCGTCGCCGGGTCGAAGGGGTCGCCGAGCCCGGCGAGGGGCTCCCCCGCCGCCAGCCGCGCGGCGACCGGCGCGAACAGGTCGCGGCCGTGGAAGGTCGCAGCGGGGCCCTCGGGCGCGGCGAGGGCGACGGCGGCCGTCGCGCCGAGGGCGGCGGCCGCGGGGCCGAGCAGCCCGTTGTCCGGTCCCACCAGGGCCCCGCCGCCGGCGAGCCCCACGGCCGCCGCCCGGCGCTCCGTGCCGACGCCCGGGTCGACCACCGCCACGTGGACCGCCGCCGGGAGCAGGGCCGCGAGCCGCGCCAGCAGCACGGCCCCCGCCCGCACGTCGCCCGCGGGGACGTCGTGGGCCAGGTCGATGCGGTCGGCGGCCGGACAGCCCGCGGCGATGACCGCGTGCAGCGCGCCGACGTGCTCCGTGCCGGGCCCGAAGTCGGTGAGCAGCCCGACGACCGGGCGCGCGCTCACGTCGCGGCGGCCACGTCCGCGAGCAGCGCGTCGACGAGGCCGGGGATCGTGTGCTCGGAGGCCTCGGCGTGCACCGCCAGGCCCTCCTCGCGCGCGGTCGCGCTCGTGACCGGCCCGATCGAGATCACCCGCGGGCCGGCGGCCAGCGCGGCGCGGCGCTCGTCGTCGAGCAGCGCCATGAACGCCCGGACGGTGGACGAGGCCGTGAACGTGACGTGCCCTGCGCCCAGGGCGGCGGCCAGATCCGCGGGGTCGGCCTGCTCGGCCACGGACTCGTACAGCTCGATCTCGTCCACGACGGCGCCGCGGGCGCGGAGGCCGTCGACCAGCTCGGGGCGCGAGCCGCGGGCGCGGGCGACGAGCGCCGGGACGCCGTCCAGGTCGTGGCCCTCCAGCGCCTCCAGGATGCCCTCGGCCACGAACCGCTCGGGCACCAGGTCGGCGCGGATCCCGTGGGCGGCCAGGCGGTCGCGGGTGGCCGGGCCGATGGCCACGACGGTCGCGTCCGGCGACAGGCTGCGGGCATCCCGGCCGCGGGCGGCGAGGGCCGCGAACAGCGCGTCCACCCCGTTGACGCTCGTGAGCAGCACCAGGCGGTGCTCCCCGATGCGGTCCAGGACGGCGTCCCGCCCGGGCGTGCCCGGGATGGGGGCGATGCGGATGGCGGGCAGCTCGACGACGTCGGCGCCCAGCCCGCGCAGGCGCTCGGAGAGGTCGCTGGCCTGGGCCCGGGCCCGCGTGACGACGACGGTGCGCCCGAGCAGCGGCCGCTCCTCGACCCAGCCGATCCGCTCGGCCAGCAGCGCCACCGGGCCGATGACGACGACGGCCGGGGAGCCGAGGCCGGCCTCGGCGACCGCCTCCGGCAGGCCGTCGAGGGTCGAGACGACGCGCCGCTGGCGCGGGGTCGTGCCCCACTGGACGGCCGCCGCGGGCTGCTCCGCCGGCCGGCCGCCGGCGATGAGCGCGTCGGCGATGCCGCGCAGGCGCCCCATGCCCATCAGCACCACGAGCGTGCCGGGGACGCGCGCGAGCGCCTCCCAGTCGGTCTGCTCGCTGGGCTTGGTGGGGTCCTCGTGCCCGGTCACGACGGTGAACGAGGTCGAGAGGCCGCGGTGCGTCACCGGGATGCCGGCGTAGGCCGGGGCGGCGATCGCGCTCGTCACGCCCGGGACCACGACGTAGGGGACGCCGGCGGCGGCGAGCGCCTCGGCCTCCTCCCCGCCCCGCCCGAACACGAACGGGTCGCCGCCCTTCAGGCGCACCACCCGGCGGCCGGCCAGGCCGTGCTCGACGAGGGCCGCGTTGATTTCGCCCTGGGTCATCGCCTGGCGGCCCGGCGCCTTGCCGGCGTCGAGCAGGAGCGCGTCCGGCCGGCACAGGTGCAGCAGCCCGGCGGCGCCGAGCCGGTCGTGCACGACGACCTCGGCGGCGGCGAGGGCGTCGCGCCCGGCGACGGTCAGCAGGCCGGGGTCGCCGGGGCCGGAGCCGACGAGGTGGACGATGCCGCTCACGGGCGCACGGCGGCGAGCAGGGCGGCCGCCTCCGCGGCCAGGCCCTCGGGGTCGCCCGCGGCCCCCTCGACCGTGACGCGCTCGGCGCGGGCGCCATCGGGGGTCCCGGCGAAGGCCGTCAGGCGCAGGCCCGCGCCGTGGGGCTCGCAGAGGGCGCCGACCGGCTCCATGCACCCGCCCCCCAGCGCGGCGAGCAGGGCACGCTCGGCCCGCAGGCAGGCGTGCGCCCCGGGGTCGTCGAGGGCGGCGGCCGCGGCGGCGGCGGCCGGGTCGCCCGCGCGCCCCTCGACCGCCAGCAGCCCCTGGCCGGGCGCCGGCGTGGACACCTCGGGAGGCAGCGCCTCGGCGCCCTCGGGGGAGAGGCCGAGCCGGGCGAGGCCCGCGGCGGCCAGCACGAGGGCGTCGGCGTCGCCGCGGGCGAGCTTGTCCAGGCGGGTGCCGACGTTGCCGCGGATCGGCACGACGACCAGGTCCGGGCGGGCCGCGAGCACCTGGGCCGCGCGGCGCGGGCTGCCGGTGGCGACGCGCGCCCCGGCGGGCAGCGCCGCCAGGCCGCCGGGCGGCGCCACGACGACGTCCCGGGGGTCCTCCCGCACCGGGACCGCCGCGATGACCAGGCCCTCGGGGAGCTCGCCCGGCAGGTCCTTGGCCGAGTGGACCGCGAGGTCGGCGCGGCCGTCGAGCAGCGCCTCCTCGAGCTCCTTCACGAAGAGGCCCTTGTCCGGGGCCGCGCCGGTGCCGGCCGCGCTCCAGCGGTCGCCGGTGGTGGTGAGCTCCAGCAGCTCCGGCGCGTGCCCGGCGGCGCGCAGCGCGTCGGCGACCGCGCCGGTCTGGGCGAGGGCGAGCGGCGAGCGCCGCGTGGCGAGGACGATGCGCACGGGAGGCCCCCCGCGGGGCCTAGTTGGCCGGGGCCTCGAGCCCGAAGAGGTGGCGCAGGCTGTCCAGGTGGCGCTGGGCCTCGCCGTCGCCCCCCTCGGCCGCGGCGCGGACGCGCACGGTCGGCTCGTGCAGGAGCTTGTTGACGATGCCCTTCGTGAGCGCCTCGAGCCGCTCGCGGTCGGCCGCGGACAGGCCCTCCCACTGGCCGTCGAGGCGGGCGAGCTCGGCCTGGCGGATCGCCTCGGCGCGGGCGCGCAGCGAGGTGATGGCCGGCGAGGCGACCGTGCCGCGGCGCCAGGCGGAGAAGCCCTGGACGGCGCCGATCACGAAACCCTCGCCGCGCTCCGCCTCCAGGCGGCGGCCGTTGAGGTTCGCCTCCACCACCCGCTCCAGGTCGTCGATGTCGAAGAGGGCGACGCCCGGCAGGCCGGCGACGGCGGCGTCCACGTCGCGCGGCACCGAGATGTCCACCACCACCATCGGGCGGCCGGCGCGGCGCGCCATGACCGGCGCGAGCTCGCGGGCGCCGAGGATCGTGTGCGGCGCGTCGGTGGAGGAGATGACGATGTCCGCCCCGCCGAGCTCGTCGGCGAGCATGTCGAACCCGACGCCGCGGCCGCCGAAGCGCTCGGCCAGCTCGCGGGCGGTGCCGACGGTGCGGTTGGCGACGACCACGTCGCCGACGCCGTGCTGCATGAGCGCGAGGGTCGTGGCCTCGGCCATGCGGCCGGCGCCGATCACCAGCACCCGGCGGCCGGGCAGGTCGGACAGGACGTCCTCGGCCAGGTCGAGCGCGACCGCGGGGACCGACGACGAGCCGGAGCCGATGCGGGTGTTGGAGCGGATGCTCTTGCCCACCTCGAGCGCCTGCCGGAAGAGCTGGTTGAGGAGCGGGCCGGTGGTGCCCTCCTCCATGCCGAGGTCCCAGGCGCCGCGCACCTGGCCCTGGATCTCGCTCTCGCCCACCACCATCGAGTCGAGGCTGGAGGCCACGCGGAAGAGCTGGGCCGCGGCCCGGTCGTCGCGGAGCACGTAGCGGGCGCAGGCCAGCTCGTCGTCGCTGATCTTCGTGCGCGCGACGAGGGCGCCGGCCACGGCCTCCTCGGCCGCGAGCGGGTCCGGCGTGGCGACGTAGACCTCGGTGCGGTTGCAGGTCGAGAGGGCGATCGCCTCCTCCACCGTGCCCCCCTCGACGAGCTCCTTCAGGAGCTGGCGCGTGGCCGTCTCGGAGAGGGCGGCCTTCTCGCGCTGCTCGACCGGGGCGGTCTTGTGGGAGAGCCCGACGACGAGGAGGTTCACGCGACCACCGCCTCGATGTCGAGCACCTGCCGCGCGAGCCGGCGCGCGCCCTCCTCGTCGCCCTCCGCCAGCCGGCGGATGACGTCGGTCTCCATCAGCCGCTCGACCGCGTCGCGACGGCTGGGCATGTCGAGGTAGCGCACCTTGAGCTCGTCACGGACGTCGCGCATCAGGTCGACCAGCGCCTCCCACTCGGGTCCGTACAGCTCGTCGAGCTGGCGCCGGATGTGCTTCGCCACCACCGGGCTGGCGCCCCCGGTGGAGATCGCGATGGCCAGCTCGCCCCGCCGCACGATGGACGGCACGATGAAGTTGCAGAGCGGCGGCACGTCGACGACGTTGCAGACCATGTTCCGGGCCTCCGCGTCCTGCCACACCATGCGGTTGATGGCGTCCAGGTTGGTCGCGGCGATGACCAGGAAGCAGCCCTCGAGATCCTCGGGGACGTAGGCCCGCCGGTGGTGCTCGGCGATCGCGCCCTCGGCGACCATGTCGGCGAGCTCCGGCGTGATCTCGGGGCTCACGAGCCGCACGACGGCGCCGTGGTCGAGCAGCTTCTCGACCTTCTCGGTCGCCACCGGGCCGCCGCCGACGACGAGGCAGCGCCGCCCCTCGATGTCCACGAACATCGGGTAGAAGGCCTTGCCCCTGCCGGGCGGCCGGCTCGGTCCGACGCGGTTGCCGCTCATCGGTCCACCGGTCCCACGGCGGCGGCCACGTGCTCGTCCTCCTCGTCGCCGAGGCGGCTCTCCACGAGCTTCGCGAGCAGCTCGGCCTCGCGCGCCTGGCGCGCCGAGCGCAGCCCGATCACGACCACGTAGACGACGAACGCGAAGAGGACGACCCCGTAGGCGGCGACGACGTACTCGTTGGTCATGCGGAGGCCTCCAGGCGCATCTTGACCCGGCGCAGGGCGCGGTCGGCGCGGCGCTGGATCATCTCGACCTGGAGCACGGTGAGGAACACCCCGATGAAGGCCACCTGGGCGACCACGAACCACACGAGCATGCTGTCCGGCATGTCCGCGCCGTCCTGGGTGAAGACCACCGGGTGCACGAACGAGCGGGCGACCCGCACCGAGTAGAAGGACAGGGGCACCGACGCGAAGGCCGCGACCGCGTAGATCGCCGAGTAGCGGGCCCGCCGCTCGCCGTCCGCCGACGACCGCAGCACGTAGTAGGCGGCGTAGAGCAGCAGGACGATCAGGAAGGTCACGAGGCGCGGGTCGGTCCAGACCCACCAGGTGCCCCACGACGCCTTCGCCCAGATCGACCCGGTGATGACCACGAGCACGGCGAAGGCCAGCCCGATGCCGATGGAGATCGAGGAGATCTCGTCGAACCGCTCGTCGCGGCTCCGCAGGTAGCGGATGCCGTAGACGGCGGCGACGCCGAACGCCCCGAGCCCGGTCAGCGCGATCGCCACGTGGAAGTAGAAGATCTTCTGGATGATCCCCTGATCGGCGTCCTCCGGGGCCACGTAGAAGACCCCGTACGTCGCCAGGATCAACAGGACCGCGGTGACGCCGCCCGTGACGGCGAGGCGCCGGGCCGGACGTGCGTCAGTCATCGAAGACATGCTCGTACGTCGCGTAGGCCACAAGCGCGAAGATTACCGCATAGACCCCGAGGAACAGGCAGTAGCCGCGGTACTCCGCGAGGTCATTCGACCCCGCTGTGATGGCGTGGGTGGCCCCCGACGCGGCGATCACGACGGGCAGCAGCGACGGGAGGAACAGGACCGGCAGCAACAGCTCGCGGGCCCGGGCGAAGAGGGCCAGGACGGCGAGCAGCGAGCCGAGCACCGCGATGCCGAGGTTGGCAATGAGGCAGACGACCCCGATCAGGAGCATGTCCACCGGCTCCGGGCTCCGGATGAAGAAGAGGGTCATGACCGGGACCGCGATGACCTCGACCACCACCAGGTAGCAGTAGATCGCGGCCGCCTTCGCCACGAGCAGGACGTCCCGCGGGATGGGCGCGGAGAGGATCCCGTCCAGCACGCGCTGCTCGCGCTCGGGCACCCAGGAGCGCCCCACGCCGAGCACCGCGGTGAGGGCGAGGGTGGCCCACAGGATCCCGCCCGCGACGGGCGTCAGGTCCTCTCCCCGCGCCCCGACGGCGAACTGGAAGATCGTCATCGCGACGATCGAGAACAGGAGCATCGCGACGATCGTGTCCCGGGTCCGCAGCTCCAGGCGCAGGTCCTTGCGCAGCAGCGCGCGGAGCTGGCGTCCCCAGCGGGGCCGTCCGGCGCTCACGCGACGAGCTCCTCGTAGCGCCGCCGGAAGGCCGGCGGGTCGGCCCCCTCGAGGGACGCGTGCAGCACCGGGCGGCCGGCGCGCAGCACCAGCGCGCGGCCGGCGAGGCGCACGCCGCGCTCCACCTCGTGGGTCACGAGCAGCGCGCCGCGCTCCGGCCCGAGGTCGCCGAGCAGGGCGTCGAGCAGGCGCGTCCCGGCGGCGTCGAGGCCCGAGTACGGCTCGTCCAGCAGGAGCAGCCGGGGCTCGTGCAGGAGGGCCCGCGCGATGCCGAGACGCTGGGCCATCCCGCGGCTGAACGTTCGGACCGGGTCGAAGGATCGGGCGAGCAGCCCGACCCGCTCGAGGCCCGCGTCCACGCGGTCGCGGACGTCCGGCAGGCCGTACAGGTCCGCGTAGAGCTCCAGGTTCTGGCGGGCGGTGAGGTCGAGGTACACCAGCGGGTCGTGTCCCAGGTAGCCGATCTCGGCGCGCGCCCGGCCCGCGTGGCGGGGGAGGGCGTGGCCGCAGACCTCCACCGTGCCCGACTCGGGCCGCAGGAGCGTCGCGATCATCCGCAGCAGGGTGCTCTTGCCGGCCCCGTTCGGGCCCAGCACGGCCAGGCACTCGCCGGGCGCGAGGCTGACGTCCACCCGGTCCACCGCCCGCCGCTCGCCGAAGCGCTTGACGAGACCCGTGGCGCGCACGAGCTCCCCCGCCACGGCGTCAGAGGGTGACGTCGACGAGCGTGAAGACCAGGAAGACGACGGCCAGCAGCCCGTTGGACTGGGCGAAGGCCGCCTGCACGCGCGAGGTGTCCCCGGGCCGCACGATGGCGTTCTCGTAGAGCAGCACCAGGGCGCAGGCGCCGACCCCGACGAAGTAGGCGGTCCCCGACCCGGCGGCCACGCCGGCGCCGACGAGCAGGAGGATCGCGCCGGCGTGGAGCACGCGCGTGAACCAGAGCGCGCGCGCCTCGCCGAAGCGGGCGGGCACCGACTGCACGTCGTGGGAGCGGTCGAAGTCCACGTCGAGCAGCGCGTAGATGATGTCGAACCCCGCGATCCAGAGGGCCACGCCGAGGCCGAGCATGATCGGCGCGGCCGACAGGTCGCCCGTCACGGCGAGCCAGGCGCCCATCGGGGCGATGCCGATCGTGAGCCCGAGCGCCAGGTGGCAGGTCCAGGTGACGCGCTTGGCGAGCGGGTAGAGCACGAACGCCGCCACCGGGATGGGCCACAGCACCCAGGTCTCCATCGGGAGCTGGGACACGGCGATCAGGAGCACCGCGAGGCTGACGACGCAGAACCCGACCACCTGCCCCATGCCGAGGCGCCCGGAGGGCAGCTCGCGCGAGGCGGTGCGCGGGTTGGCGGCGTCGATGTCCGCGTCGATGATCCGGTTGAGCGCCATCGCCAGGCTGCGGGCGCCGACCATCGCCGTCGCGATCCACGCGAGGGTGGCGGCCGCGGGCACCTCCATCCGCGCCATCACCGCCGCGGCGAGCGCGAACGGCAGGGCGAAGATCGTGTGCGAGAAGCGCACGAAGGACAGCAGGGCCGGGATCAGCCCGAGCCCCGCCGCGCGCGGTGCGGCCTCCGAGGTGGTCACCGGGGCGATGTTACGGGGCCGGGGCGGCCGCGTACCGGGCGGGCAGGCCGGTGGCGAGCCCCCAGAACTGGTCGCCGTGGTCGAAGTGCCACCACTCCTCGGCGTAGGCGGTGAAGCCCTCGGCGTGCATCGCCCAGAACAGGGTGCGGCGCAGGTCGCGGGCCGTCCCGGGGACCTCCTCCAGCGCCCGCGAGCCGGCCTCGGGCACGAAGGCGTCGAAGTCGGTCCCGAGGTCGAGGGGTCGGCCGTCGCCGTCGCCGAGGGTCAGGTCGACCGCGCCCCCGGTGAGGTGCGGTGGGGGGGCCACCAGCGACCGCGACGGCGGCGTGACGTACCGCGCGGCGGCGTCCTCCAGGGCGTCCGCGGGCCAGTCGGGGTGGACCATCTCCAGCTCGGAGAGGTAGCCGTCGTACAGCGCCGCCTGGGTCTCGATGGGGCGGTAGCCGTCCCAGACGACCAGCGTCATGCCGTCCGGCAGCGCGGCGGCGACCGCCGCGAGGCGCCCGGCGACGCCCTCCCGGATCCAGCCGCGGTCGATGGCTCCCGGAAGGCCGGCGGCGTGGTACCGGGGGTCGTCGATCACCCGCGGGCCGATCTCCGCCACCCGCACGAGGGGCTCTTCGACGGCCGCGATCGGCACCTCCCGCCAGCCCTCGGTGGAGCCCAGCTCGGGGATGGGCCTCACGCGGCGCGCCAGTCGCGGGCGTCGATGCGGGGGCCGGGGTCGGCCCCCGCGGCGATCGCCAGGAACGGCTCGACCACGCTCGCGGGGCGCGGCAGGGTGGCCGGGTCCTCGTCCGGGTAGGCGGCCGCGCGCATCGCCGTGCGCAGCCCGCCCGGGTTGACGGCGACGCAACGGATGCCGCGGTCCGCAAGCTCCTCCCGGAGCATGCCGGTGATCCCCTCCAGGGCGAGCTTCGAGACGGCGTAGGCCCCCCAGCCGGCGCGCCCCGCGGCGCCCGAGGTGACCGCGATGATCGCGCCGCCGTCGGCCATGCCGGGCAGGAGGCCCTGGATGAGCGCGAGCGCGCCCGTGGCGTTGACGGCCATCACCTCGTCCCAGGTGTCCGCGGGGTACGTCTCGAGCGGCTCGCGGGTGCCCAGCACCGAGGCGTTGGCGACGAGGACGTCGACGCGCCCGAGCGCGGCGAGCGCCTCCGCGGCGGCGGACGCGACGGATGCGCGGTCGGCCAGGTCGAGCGCGACGGGATGGGCGTCGGCGCCCCGGTCGCGGACCGCGGCGAGGGTGGCGTCCAGGCGGCCGGCCGTCGTGGCCGTCAGCACGAGGCGGGCGCCCTCTGCCGCGAAGGCCTCCGCCAGCGCGCGGCCCAGGCCGCGCGACGCCCCGGTCACCACCACCCGGCTGCCGTCCAGCCGTCCGCTCATCGCCTCACCCCCGTCCCGCGAACGGGCGCGGGACTACTCCTCGTCCCCGCCCCCGCCGCCGCCGCCCGAGCCGCCCTCATCGACGTCCGCCGGCTCCTGGCGGGACTGCTCCGGCACCTCGGGCGTGGTCGTCGCGGGTCGCACCGTGCTCTCGGGGGACGTCCCCGCCACGGAGGCGATGTAGGCCGACACGTCGCGGGCGTCGGCGCCCGTCACCAGGTCGCGCGGCATCGGCTTCTGGGCGATCTTGATCCAGCGCTGGACGACCCCGGCGAACTGCTCGTCGGGCATGCCCACCTCGCGCGACGCGCGGAACGAGTCGTCGAGGTTCGGCCCGATGTCCGACGGGGGCGTCCCGGCGGCCTCGAGCGTGTGGCAGCCCGCGCACAGCGTCGCGAAGACCTGCTCGCCGTTGTCGAGGTCGGCGTCCGAGAAGTCGTCGCCACCGCACCCGGCCAGGGCGAGCACGCCCGCACCGAGGACGATCGCGACCGCGGCGCGGCCGGAGTGACGCAAACGGGCCCCCGTCATAGGAGGTAGACGAGCACGAAGAGGAGCACCCAGACCACGTCGACGAAGTGCCAGTAGAGGCTGGCGGCGGTCAGCGGCGTGGCGAACACGTTGCTGAAGTCCCGCGCCTTCTTGACGCGGATCAGGCAGAGCGTCAGCAGCGTCAGGCCGACGAACACGTGCAGGCCGTGGAAGCCGGTGAGGGTGTAGAAGGTCGAGCCGAACGCGAGGTCGGTCGGCGTGAAGCCGAGGTGCACGTACTCGTTGATCTGGATGATCAGGAACGTGGCGCCCAGGAAGATCGTGACCATCAGGCCGCGTTCGATGCCCTTGCGGTCGTTGTAGTGCTTCAGCCGGTGCTCACCCCAGTGGAGGGTGAAGCTCGACGCCACCAGGATCAGGGTGTTGAGCCCCGTCAGGATGATCGGGAGCTCGAAGGGCTCGCCGTTGCTGTCGAGCGGCGGCCACTGCTCCGAGACGTTGAACCGGACGAAGAAGTACGCCGCGAAGAACGAGGCGAACAGCATGATCTCCGAGCCGATGAAGAAGATCATCGCCAGGAGGCCCATGCTGATCTGGCTGCCGCGCGACGGCGGCGGGGTGGCGCCCGAGGCGGGCGCGTGCACGTGCGGGTCGACCGTCGCCATCAGGCCGGCGCCCCCGCATCGACGACGATCCGCTCCACCGGCACCTCTCCCGCGGCGGCCGTCACGGCGGCCAGCGCGTCGTCGGACGACAGCCGCCCGCCGGGGGTGGCGGCGACGAGGATGAGGCCCGCGGCGTGGTCGGTGCGGGCGATCGCCGCGGCGGCCGCGGCGTCACCGTCGAGGACCTCGCCGCGCGCGTTGACGCCCGCGTCCTGCAGACCGGCGATCGCGCCGCGCACGCGCTCCGTGGCGGCCGCCCGGATGTCCTCGGCGTCGTCGGTCCAGCCCGGGCCGGCGAGCGCCATCGGGTACAGCAGGATGGTCGCGATCGGGCCGGCGTCGGCGCGCTCGCGGAGGGACTCGGCCAGGCCGGCGCCGCCCAGGGCGTCGTCGGCGATCACGGCCACGCGGGTGACGCCCGGGCGGTCGAGGGGCTCGGAGGCCTCCTCCTCGGAGACGACCACGCGCGTGATGCCGAGGTTCGACGCCTTGCGGAGGCGGTCCACCATGTCGTCCGCCATCCAGGCCGACTTCCCGGTGGGGAAGGTCGCGAGGATCAGCTCGTGGACGTCCTCGTCCACCGAGACCTTGGTGTAGGCGTCGAACGGGTCGCCGTCCACGACGAGGCCGCTCGCGTCGATGCCGGCCTCGGCCAGCACCGAGAGGGTGGCCTGCAGCCGCCGCTCGGCGGCCCTGCGGTCCGAGCCCTCGAGCGGGACGGCGATCGTGAACCGCCACAGGTCCTCGTGGCCGCGGCGGCGCAGCTCGTCGATGAGGGTCGCCGAGGCGACGGTCTGCTTGGCGATGACCAGGATCGTCCGGCGCTCGGTCTCGGTGAGCTCGCCGCCGATCTCCTCCGGGGCGAACACGACCGCGTGCCGCGCGCCCGGGATGCCGTACTGGTACGGGCCGCCCACGACCTGCGGGGTGCTCTCGAAGTTGAACACCGACGGCGGCGAGGAGACGAGCCACTCGAGGGACCGGCCGCGCCAGGGGTTCCACGGCGCCTTGGGGCCCTTCCGCCACGACACGATCATATTGTAGGCGAAGATCAGGAGCCCGATGCCCATGATGATCGAGGCGCCGGAGATGATCGCGTTGAGGGTGCCGAAGCGGTCGTCGTAGGTCGCGACCCGGCGCGGCATGCCGTGCAGGCCGAGCCAGTGCATCGGCAGGAACGTCGCGTTGAAGCCGATGAAGATGACCCAGAACGAGAGCTTGCCGAGGCGCTCGTCGTACATCCGGCCCGTCATCTTCGGGAACCAGTGGTAGACGCCGGCGAGGACCGTGAACAGCGAGCCGCCGACGAACACGTAGTGGATGTGGGCCACCACGAAGTAGGTGTCGGTGACGGTGATGTCCACGGGGATCGTGCCGAGCATCACCCCGGAGAACCCGCCGATGACGAAGGTCGTGATGAAGCCGAGCGCGAACAGCATGGGCGTTCGCAGGTGGATCCGCCCGCCCCACAAGGTCCCGAGCCAGGAGAACACCTTCACGCCCGTGGGCACCGCGATGATGATCGTGGTGATCATCATGGGCACGCGCAGCCAGGCGGCCATGCCCGAGACGAACATGTGGTGGGCCCACACGCCGAACCCGAGGACGGCGATGGCGACGGTCGAGAACGCGATGGCGCGATAGCCGAAGATCGGCTTGCGCGCATGCGTGGCTATGACCTCGCTGATGATCCCGAAGCCCGGCAGGATCATGATGTAGACGGCCGGGTGCGAGTAGAACCAGAAGACGTGCTGGTACATGATCACGTCGCCGCCACCGGTGGGGTCGAAGAAGTGCGTCCCCATGACACGGTCGAACAGCGTCATGAACTGCGACCCGGCGATGAACGGCGTGCCGAACACGACGAGGGCCGAGGTGGTGGCCTGCGCCCACGCGAGCAGCGGCATGCGCCAGACGGTCATTCCCGGCGCCCGCATGGTGAAGATGGTCACCAGGAAGTTGATCGCGCCCATGATCGAGCTGGCGCCGATGATCTGGACGCCCACCTCGAAGAGCGTCGTGCCCGTCCCGCCCTGGGTCGCGAGCGGCGTGTAGGCCGTCCACCCGGCGGAGAAGGCTCCGAAGGCCGGTGAGATCGCGAGGAGGACGCCGCCGGGGATGAGCAGCCAGAACGACAGGGCGTTCAGGCGCGGGAAGGCCATGTCCTTCGCGCCGATCATGATCGGCAGGACGTAGTTCGAGAGCCCGACGAACGACGGGATGACGAACAGGAAGATCATCAGCGCCGCGTGGACGCTGAACAGGCCGTTGTACGTCTCGGCGTCGCCGACGGACTGCCCCGGGTCGGCGAGCTCCGCGCGGACCAGCAGGGCGAAGATGCCGCCGATCGCGAAGAAGAAGAAGACGCCGACCATGTACTGGATGCCGATCACCTTGTGATCGGTGTTGGCCTTGAAGTAGTCCTTCCAGGACTCGGCCCCGTGCAGCGAGTGGTCCTCGGGGTCGACCTGGCGGCCGGTCATCCAGCGCCACCAGTAGTCCCAGCACCCGATGCCGACGGTGAAGGCGATGCACGAGATGGCGGAGGCGAACGTCCAGTAGACCTGGGGCTGCCACAGCGGGTCCATCTGGAAGATGAGGCGACCCAGGTAGACGATCGCCATCCCGAAGAGGAAGCCGCCGATCGTCCAGAGCGCGGCGCGCTTCCACCAGTAGGAGAGCGGTCGCGGGTCGAGGTGGTGCTCGTGCCCGCCGGCGTGCGAGTGGGTGGGTGCGTGGGTGGCCATGGGTCTCCTCGTCCCCCCGCTCAGGGCGTCTCGCCGGTGGTGGTCGTGCCGCCCTGGTCACCGGAGCCCGCGTTCGCGGCGGCGGCCTCCCGGGCGACCTGCTGCTTCGCGGAGGCGAGCCAGCTCGCGTAGTCGCCGGGCTCCATGACGATGACGCGCGTGCGCATCACCCCGTGGCCGACGCCGCAGAGCTCGGCGCAGACGACCTGGAACGTCCCCGTCTCGTTGGGGTCGATGATCAGGTCCGTCGTGATGCCGGGGACGACGTCCTCCTTGACCTTCCACTCGATGACGTAGAAGTCGTGGATGACGTCCTTCGCGCGCATCTTCAGCACGATCTGCTTGTCCACCGGGACGCGCAGGTCGCCGGAGGCGATGTTGTCGTCCGGGTAGGAGAAGGTCCACGCGAACTGCTCGGCGGTCACGTCGATCGTGATGCGGTCCTCCTGGGCGGCGAGCGCCTCGTTGTCCGCGAGCACGATGTAGGCCCACACCGCGACCACCGCCAGCAGCACCGCCGGGATGATCGTCCAGATGATCTCGAGCTGGGTGTTGCCGTGGGTCGGGGGCCCGTCCTCGTCGTCGTCCTCGGGCACCCGGAAGCGCCAGATCGAGTAGATCAGGACGGCCATCACGATGGTGAACAGGGCGAGGGACACCCAGACCACGAACCACAGGAGGAGATCGACCCGCTCGGCCTGCTCGGACGCCTGATCGGGCAGCCAGTCGATCAGCAGGGCGACGGCGGCGGACGCGGCGCCGATCACGATGAGCAGGATCAGCAACGGGACCGTGTGGCGGCTCCTCAGCACGGGCGGCAACCTATCACGCAGCCTCCGCGCCCCGGGGGGAGCGCGAGCGGGTCAGACGTCCCTGGCGGACGGGCGTCCGGCCCCATCGCGGGCGTGGCGCCGGAGGCCCGCGCGGGGGGATGATCGGCGCGAGCGGGGGCGCCCGCCGCCCGCCCGTCCGAGGAGGGATCGTGGACATCCGATCGCTGCAGGCGCCCATCCGGGAGAGGTACCGCGCCGACCCCGCCAGCTCGCGGATCACGCTCCGGGCCGACGGGGTGCCCGGGGAGGTGCCCGTCTCCTGCTCGGTGGAGGCCGGGCGCGCCATCCACGCGGCCGAGGCGCACCCGGGCGTCGGCGGCCCGGGCACCGCGGCGTGCTCGGGCGACCTGCTGCTGGGCGCCCTGGCGGCGTGCGCCCAGGTGACCTGCCAGATGGTCGCGGCGGCCCGCGGGCTGCCGGTCGACCGGATCGCCGTGAGCGCCGAGGGGGACCTCGACCTGCAGGGGACGCTCGGCACCCGGCGGGACGTCCCCGTCGGCTTCGAGGAGATCCGCCTGCGCTTCGAGATCGACGCGCCGTCCCTGGGCGAGGAGGACCGGGCCGGGCTGGCCCGCGCGACCGAGCGCTACTGCGTGGTGATGCAGACCCTGCTGAGCCCGCCCCGGATCACGACCGACTGGAGCGGCTGAGGGGCGAGCCCGTCGAGCGCGGCGACGCCGGCCCGCTCAGGCGGACGGCCGCCGCGGCGGCGCAGAGGGCCATGAGGGCCGCGCCCGCCACCAGCGGCACGGCGATGCCGGCGTGCTGGAAGAGGGCCGTCGCCGCGAGCGGGGCGATGATCCTCGCCGCCCCGCCGACCGACGCGGTCAGCCCGAGGGTGGCGCCCTGCTCGTCCTCGCCCGAGGCGAGCGAGATGAGCGCGGTCGTCGTGGAGAAGACCAGCCCGGACGCCACCGCGAGGAGGGCGAGCCCCGGCAGCAGCACCCAGAGGTCGCGCGCGACGGCCACGGCCAGCAGGCCGCCGGCGGTGCCGGCCAGGCCCCCGACCAGCACGCGCCCCTCCCCCCAGCGCTCGACGAGGCGCCCCACCAGGAAGCCCTGGCCGATCACCGTGAGCACCCCGATGTAGACGAACAGCAGCCCGATCTGGGCGGTGCTGTAGTCGAACCGCCGCTCGCCGAAGAGGGCGAACGTCGACTCCATCCCGACGAACGCGAGCGTGGCGACGAACGACAACCACACGAGCGGCGCGAGGTCGGGGCTGGAGAGGGCCCGCCGCAGGACGCTCGCCCGCGGCACGGGGGCGGCGGCCGCCCCCTGCTTCCGGGACTCGGGGAGGCGCAGCCACGCGAGCACCAGGTTCGCCGCGGCGAGGCCGGCGGCGACGAAGAACGGGAGCCGCTCGTCGACCGACGAGAACAGGGCGCCGATCGCCGGCCCGAGCACGAAGCCCAGGCCGAAGGCGGCGCCGATCATCCCCATGCCCTTCGCGCGCTCCTCGCGGGTGGTCACGTCGGCGACGTAGGCCTGGGCCGCGGCGTAGGAGGCGCCGGCGATGCCCTGGAGGATCCGGGCGAGGAACAGGACCAGCAACGTTCCCGCCAACCCGATCAGAAGGGCGGCGACCGCGCTGCCCGCGAGCGACACCAGGATGACCGGCCGGCGGCCGACGCGGTCCGAGACGCGCCCCCAGACCGGGGCGAACAGGAGCTGCATGACCGCGTACGAGGCGGTGATGAGACCGATCTGGACCGGCGAGGCGCCGAAGGTCTCGGCCCACAGCGGCAGGATCGGCAGGACGATCCCGAAGCCGACCAGGTCGATCACGACCGTCATGAAGACGATCCCGAGCGGGGAGAGCAGGAAGCCCGGCCCTCGCGATGATGCGCTCCGGTCGGGGCCCATCAGACGTAACTACGCTGCGTCGAGGACCAGCGCGACGAAGATGAGGGCCAGGTAGAGGAGCGAGTAGTGGAAGGTCGCCCGCGCCCAGCCGATCCCCGGGTCGCGCGCGAGCAGCCACGCCAGGGCGATGAACACGGCGCCCAGGACCAGCGCCGAGACGAGGTAGAGCATCCCGGCCGCGCCGGAGACCACCGGCAGCAGGGTCACGCCCACCATCACGTAGGTCCAGAGCAGGATCTGCCGCTTCGTCTCGGCGACGCCGCTCACGACGGGGAGCATCGGCACCCCGGCGGCGGCGTAGTCGCGCTGCAGGATCAGCGCGAGCGCCCAGAAGTGCGGCGGCGTCCAGTAGAAGACGATCGCGAACAGGAGCCAGGCCGACAGGCCGAGGTCCCCGGTCACGGCGGCCCAGCCCACGAGCGGCGGCACCGCGCCGGCGCTGCCGCCGATCACGATGTTGTGGACCGAGGTGCGCTTGAGCCAGAGCGTGTAGACGCCCACGTAGAGGCCCAGGCCGAGCAGGGCGAGCGCCGCGGCGAGCCAGTTGGCGGCCAGGCCCAGGACGAGGGCGCTGAGCAGCCCGAGCACGATGCCGAAGGCCAGGGCGCGGGCGGGCGCGACCCGCCCGGACACCACGGGGCGCTCGGTCGTGCGCGCCATGCGGCCGTCGATGTCGCGGTCGATGTAGTGGTTGATCGCGTTCGCGCCGCCCGCGGCGAGGTAGCCGCCCACCATCGTCCAGAACAGGAGCCAGCCGTCGGGCACCCCGGCGGCGGCGACGAACATCGCGCCCGCCGTCGTGACGAGCAGCAGCGAGATGATGCGCGGCTTGGTGAGGCGGACGTAGTCGCCCACCACGGCGAGGGGCCGGGTGGCGAGCGCCGCGGGGGCTGCGCGGGTGGTCACGCGGCGATCGAGAAGGCGGCGAGGACCGCGAGCAGGGCGATCGGGGCGACCGCCCAGACGGCGTCGAGGCGCCGGCGGGGCGCGTCGGAGGGGCTGTCCGGCGCGCGGCGCGGCCGCAGCAGGGCGATCGACGCGGGCACGGCGAGCAGCGCCGCGATCAGCAGCGCGGCCACCCTCACGGCCATGTCCCCCGGACGCCCACCGCCCGCGAGCATAGCCCAGTACCCGCGATCGGCACCCGTGACGGTCGTACCGACGGGGCGTGTTGACGTGGCCCGCCGGGCCGTCGGAGGGTTCGTCCCCGATGAACGACGTCGACGCCGTGGTGCTGGGCGCCGGGCCGGCCGGCCTCGGCGCCGCGCTCGCCCTGTCCCGTGAGGGCGCCAGCGTGCTGGTGGCCGATCCCGCGCGCGTCGTGGGGGGCCTCTGCGTCACCCACCGCCGGGACGGCTTCGCCTACGACGTGGGCGGGCACATCCCGTTCGTCCGCGACCCGGCCCGGATGGCCTGGCTCGAGGATCTCATGGACGGGGCGCTGCACCGGGTCGACCGCCCGGTCTCCTGCGTCCGCGACGGGCGGGTGGTGCGCGGGCGCTACCTCGACCAGCGGCCGGGGGTGATCGGCGACGCGGTGGCCCGCGACGAGACGGCCTACGGCGAGCTGGGCGCGCGGTTCGGCGCGTCCTTCACGGACCGGGTGATGCGCCCGTACCTGGAGAAGGTCGACGGCCTGCCCCTGGAGCGCATCCCCGGCGAGCGCGCCCGCCGGCTGCTGGAGGACCAGGCGGCCCCGGACGGGTTCGTGTTCCCGGTGGGCGGCATCGGGCGCCTGATGGACGCGATGGCGGCGGCGGCCACGGCCGCGGGCGCCCGGGTGAAGACGGGGACCGCCGCCGACGAGATCGAGGTGCCCGACGGGCGGTTCGCCGCCGTGCGCCTGGCGGGCGCGACCGGCCCCGTGCGGGTCGAGGCGCCCGACGCGGTCGTGGCGATGCCCGCGGGCGCCGCGGCGAGGCTGCTGTCCCCCGCCCCGCCGGGGGCCACCACGCGCGGCTTCCGGATGCGCGCCGTCGCGATCGTCTACCTCGTCCTCGACCGCGAGCGGCTGACGGAGGAGCCCTGGATCCAGGTGGACGATCCCGCCGTCCCGTTCGCGCGCATGTTCGAGCCGGTCAACTGGAGCCCCGGCGTGGCGCCGCCCGGCCGCACCGTCGTCGGGCTGGAGTGCTACTGCTCGGCGACGGTCGACGACCCGGTGTGGTCGCTCGGCGACCCGGATCTGGCCGCCGCGTGCGCGCGGGCGCTGGCCGACCCCCTCGGCCTGCTGGACGACCCGGCCGCGGCCACGCTGCTCGAGGTGCTGCGGATCCCGCGCGCGTATCCGCTGGCCGATCTCGGGCAGATGGCCGCCGTGCGCGCCCCGGCGCTGTGGCTCGCGGAGCTGGGCGGCATCCACCTGGCGCCGGGGTCGGCGGTGATCGAGGCGATCGAGGGCGGCGAGCGGGCCGCGGCGGCGGTGCTGGAGGGCCGGCCCGGTCCCGGCGTGACGGCCGACGGGGTCCCCCCGATCGCATGACCCGGCACGGCGCGGGCGGCGTGAGGTAGCCTCGCCAGGGTGGCGACCGTCCCCGTGAGCACCCTGCGGGAGCGCTTCGAGCGGGTCCTCGATCCCGGCCGCGTGATCGACCACCCGCTGGAGCGGCGTCTCTACGCGCGCGACGGCTCGATCGCCGAGGGCGAGTGCGGCCTGGTGGTGCTGCCCGAGACGACGGCCGAGGTGGCCGCGTGCGTCCGGCTGGCCGCGGAGCTCGACCTGGCGGTGGTGCCGCGCGGGTCCGGGACCGGGCTCTGCGGGGGCGCCGTGCCGCTCGAGGGGGCGGTGGTGATCTCCGTCGCCCGCATGCGCCGGATCCTCCAGGTCGACCCCGAGGTCCCGTGCGCCCGGGTGGAGCCGGGGGTGCTGAACCTCGACCTGTCCACGGCCGTGCGCCACCTGGGCCTCCACTACGCGCCCGACCCGTCGAGCCAGCAGGCGTGCTCGATCGGCGGCAACGTGGCGACGAACGCCGGCGGGCCCCACTGCCTCGCGTCCGGGGTGACGGCGCAGCACGTCCTGGGGATGGAGATCGTCCTGGCCGACGGCGAGGTGCTACGGCTGGGCGGCACGGCCCCCGACCCGCCGGGGTACGACCTGCGCGGCTTCGTGGTGGGCGGCGAGGGGACCCTCGGGATCGTGACCGAGGTGACGGTGCGCCTGATGCGCAGCCCGGCCGAGGTGCGCACGATGCTCCTCGACTTCCCCACCGTGCGGCAGGCCGGCGAGGCGGTGGGCGGGATCATCGGAGGCGGGGTCATCCCGGCGGCGATGGAGATGATGGACCGCACGATGACGATCGCCGTGGAGGCGTTCGTCCACGCCGACCTGCCGGTCGACGCGGCGGCGATGCTGCTGGTGGAGGTGGACGGCACCCCGGCCGAGGTGGCCGCCCACGTGGCGGTGGTGGAGGAGGTGGGCGCCCGCACCGGCGCGCGGCAGGTGCGCGTCGCCCGCGACGAGGCCGAGCGCGCCCTGTTCTGGAAGGCGCGCAAGAGCGCCTTCGGCGCGGTGGCCCGGGTGGCGCCGAACTACTACCTCCACGACTGCGTCGTGCCGCGCACCCAGCTCGTGCCGATCCTGGAGCGCATCGGGGAGATCGCCGCCGAGTTCGACCTGGTGATCATGAACGTCTTCCACGCCGGGGACGGCAACCTCCACCCCCTCATCGCCTTCGACCGGCGGGACGCCGAGCAGGTGGAGCGCGTCCACGCCGCCGGGACGAAGATCATCGAGGCGTGTGTCGCGGTGGGCGGCGTGCTCTCCGGCGAGCACGGCATCGGGCTGGAGAAGCGCGACTTCATGCCGCTCACCTTCAGCGCCGTCGATCTCGACGCCCAGGCGCGGGCCCGGGACGCCTTCGACCCCGACGGCCGGATGAACCCGGCGAAGGTCCTCCCGCTCGGCAGCCGCTGTGGCGAGCTGGTGCTCGATGCCGGGTCCCTGCCGCCCGGGACCTGGCTGTGACCCCGGCCGCCCTCTCCCCCGGGAGCCAGGAGGAGCTGGCGGCGGCCCTGCGCGAGGCGAGCGTCGCGGGGACCCCCGTCGAGATCGTGGGCGGCGGTACCCGCTCACGATCCGGACGGCCGCCGGCCCCGGACGGGGGTGATCTATCACTGAACACCCGGGGCCTCGATCAAGTGATCGCGCACGAGCCGGAGGACCTCACGCTCACCGTGGAGGCGGGGATGCCCGCCGCCGACGCCGCAGCCCTCGCCGCGAGCGCCGGCCAGGCGTGGCCCCAGGCGCAGATCCGCCCCGGCTCCACCGTCGGGGGCGTGCTCGCCACCGCCTCCTCGTCGCGCGCCCGGCTGCGCTCGGGCCCCGTCCGAGACTCGGTTCTCCAGATGGTGGTCGCCACCGGCGACGGCCGCCTCGTCACCGCTGGCGGCCGCACCGTGAAAGGGGTCTCCGGCTTCGACCTCCCCCGTCTCGCCGTCGGCGCCCACGGCACCCTCGGCGTCATCACCCAGGTCACCCTGAAGCTCTGGCCCGTCCCCGCCGCCCAGGGCTGGTTCGGCCTGGAGGCCCCCCTCGCCGAGCGCCTCGAGCTCGGCCGGCACCTGCTGGGCCTCGCCCCCTCCGGTTCGCTCGACGATCACTTGATCGAGGGGGGTCAGGTCGAGCGAGCGTTCGGCCGCCCCGTGGCCGTCCTGCTCACCCCCGGACGCCTCGACGTGGAGCTGGCGGGCCCCCCCGACGACGTTCGCCCGCCCGTCGGGATGAGCGCGGGGGAGGCCCCGCCCGAGCCGGAGGGCACCGGGATCGTGGAGGCCGGCGTCCCGCCGCCGCGCCTCGGCGAGCTGGCCGCGCGGCTGGAGGACGCCGGGCTGCCCTACGAGGCATGGATGGGCGTCGGCATCTGCCTCGTCGCCGTAGCCGACGCCGCCGGGGTCGGCCTCGTGCGCGGCTGGGCGGCGGCCCTCGGCGGGCACGCCCAGGTGCGGGACGCCCCGGACGCGATGCGCGACGACCCGTGGGGTCCCCCGCCCCCCGGGGTCCACCTGATGCGCCGGCTGCGGGACGCGTTCGACCCGGCGGGGATCCTGAACCGGAGGCTGGTCCCGTGGCCGTGACACCGAGACCCGGATGGGACCCGGCGCGTCTCGCGCCGGCCGAGGAGGACGTGGTGAAGTGCGTGTCGTGCGGGCTCTGCCTGCCGCACTGCCCCACGTTCCGCCTCACCGGGCGCGAGACGGCGTCACCGCGCGGCCGGATCGCCGCGATGCGGGCGGTGGAGGAGGGCCTCGCCGAGGTGGACGCGTCCTTCACGACGATGATGGACGAGTGCCTCGCCTGCCGCGCCTGCGAGGCGGCGTGCCCCAGCGGCGTGCCGTTCGGGCGCATGATCGAGGGGGCCCGCGCCCAGGCCGAGCCGACCCGCCCGGCCCCCGCCCGGGGCGTCCGGAAGGTCGCCCTGACCGGCCTGCTGCCGCGGCCGCGCCTGGTGTTCGCCGCCGGCTGGGCCCTCGCGGTGGCGCGCGCCCTGCGCCTCGACCGCCTCGCCCCCGCCGCGCAGCGCACGTCCACCCCGCCGGCATCGATCACCGAGCTCCGCACGCCGATCCCGGCGACCCTCGGCAACGGCCCCGTCGCGAAGGTCCTCTCCGGATGCGTGATGGACGTGGCGTTCCGGCCGGTCCAGCGCGCGACGATGCGTGTGGTGGCCGACGCCGGCTACCGGGCCGAGCGGACCAGGGCCGGCGGGTGCTGCGGCGCCCTGGCGATGCACTACGGCCAGCCCGCCACGGCCCGCAAGCTCGCGAAGCAGCGGATCCGGGAGATGGAGTCCGGCGAGGTCGTCGTCGTGAACGGGTCCGGCTGCTCCGCTCACGTGAAGACCTACGGCGAGCTCCTCGTCGGCGAGCCCGGCTGGGCGGAGCGCGCGGAGCGGGTCGCCCACATGACGCGCGACCTGATCGAGCTCACCCCGCCGCCCCGCGACCGCGCCCTCGGCACCGTCGCGGTCCACGACTGCTGCCACCACCTCCACGCCCAGCGGATCGAGCCGCGGGCGATGCTCCGCGACGCCGGCGCCGACTGCGTGGACCTGGGCGACGGCGGCCGCTGCTGCGGCGCCGCCGGGCTCTACAGCGTCCTCCAGCCCGAGATGTCCGGGGAGCTGCGGAGGCAGAAGGCCGAGGCGATCGCCGCCACCGGCGCCCCCGTGGTGGCGGTCGCGAACTCGGGCTGCGCCATCCAGATCGCCGCCGGCCTCCGCGAGATCGGCGCCGACGTCCGGGTCGCCCACCCCGCGGAGCTCCTCTCCCCGGACTGATCCCGCCCGCCTCCCCGGTTGGGGTCGACGATCACTTGGTCGCAGGGCCTGCGATCAATCGCGAGGGACACGGCACACGGCCGTCACAGTCCCGTGACGCCTCGGTGTCGATCCGTCACACACCTCTGGGTGACGCTCGGGGGGTGGCGAGGAGTCTCTACAAGGGGGCCAGGCTGGGGAACCGGCCGCCGTGTGTGATCTGCGTCGGCCCCGGCGTTGGGCCGCGGGCGGAGTTGCATCTTCCCTGCGGGGTGAAGGTGTGGCTGTGCCAGGAGCACCGGGACCGGGCGTTCCAGGTGTCGCGGGTGGGTCGGGATCTGGTGGTGTCGTTGATGCATGTGTGGGCGGGGGCGGGGTGTTTGACGGCCCGCCGCCACAAGGCGCTGGACCTGCATCGGAAGCGGATCGTGGGGCCTGTTCCTGAGCGGCCGTTGTGTGGGTCGTATGCGTGGCCGGAGTTGCGGCGGGAGGCGGAGGCCGCGTGGGCGGCGGGGGAGTCCCCGGCCTCGGTGATCGCGCGTCTCCGGGCGAGGGCTGCGCGTGGTGAGGCGCGGGCGCCGTCGGTGGTGACGATGCGGCGGTGGTTCCGGGAGGGCCGGTGGCTCAGGCCGCAGCCGCCCCCGCCGTCCTCGCCCCCCGCCGGTCCGTCCCCGCCCCCGCCCCCGGGGGGTTCAGCGGGCGAGGCTCCAGCTGGGACCGGTGAGCGTCAGCCTCGGGGCGATCAGCCGCGCCCGGCCGCCGGTGACCGGGACGGCCCAGACGCCGCCGTCGCGGTTGAAGGCGACGCGGCGGCCGTCCGGGGAGAAGACGGGGGTGCTGTCCGCCCGCCCCCGCGTCAGGACCTTCCGCCTGCCGGTGCGCACGTCGTGGATGACGATCGCGCCCTTGGTGGCGGGGTCGGCGCCCTCCGCCGGGATCGGGGTCGCGACCACCGCGATCCGGCGCCCGTCGGGCGACGCGGACGGCTGGGACAGCGCCTGGGTCGCGCTCTGGGCCACCGGGACGGCGCACTCGCCCTCCGCGCCGGCGGTGCAGACATAGGTGGCGCGGGAGCCGTCGTCCGACTCCACGACCAGGGCCATCCCCCGTGACCACGCGAACGCGTCGGCCTGCGGCAGCGTCCGGGCCCGCGCGTCCCCCGGCGACCGGTAGAGCGCGTCGTTGACGTACCGGAAGCCGGTCACGTAGTCGCAGGTGATCGGGCCACCGGAGAGGTTGGGATAACACCGCGGCGGGTTCGGGACGGTGCGCAGGTCCGTCCATGCCACGGCCGCCCCGTCGGCGCGCACCTCGGGGGAGGTGCCGTCGCCGAGCGCCACCGGGCGGCGCCCGTCGCGCGCCCCGCGGAACACCGAGCCACGGTGGGCGAACGCCACCACGTGCCCGCGGGCGGATGACGACACACCCGTGACCGGGGCCTTCCTCGTCCCCCGGCGCACCACGGCCCGCCGCTTCGTCACCGGGTCCACCCGGCAGAGCGACACGCCGCAGATGCCGTAGACCACCGACCGTCCCGGGGTGGTCAGCACCCGCGCGGCAGGCGCCTTCGGGGCCCTGAACGCCCGCGTCCCGGCGGGGGGCGCGGGCACCGGGGCGGGCTCGGCGGGCGCGGGAGGTGCCGGGGCGGGAGGCGACGGCGCAGGCGGCGGCGTCGCGTCCAGCATCGTCGCCTCTCCCGTGACGTCGTA
Source organism: Thermoleophilia bacterium (assembly GCA_050249835.1). Lineage (GTDB taxonomy): Bacteria > Actinomycetota > Thermoleophilia > Miltoncostaeales > Miltoncostaeaceae > Miltoncostaea. The sequence continues at coordinate 29,888 of JBFWPT010000007.1, read as the reverse complement.
GGACCGCGGGTTCGTCGTCGTGTCCTCGCGCATCACGGCGTAGGCGCAGCGCGCGTTGCCGCCGCCCGGGATCGCCCCGGAGGCGGTCATGGTGATCGTGTTCGTGGCGGGATCGAAGGACCGGCTCGCCGCGATCAATTGAACCTGGCCCGGGGCGGGGATGCTCGCGGCCTCCGCGGTGGTCGCCGTCGTCGTCGTCGTGAGGCCCACCTGGGGCGGCACGCAGTCGAGGCCGGAGGAGGTGCCGACCGAGACGATCAGCCTCCCCACGGGACTCGCCGACGGCGGGCCGGCGAGGCGCACGGAGACCGTGGTGGTCCCGGCGGTGTCGTGCCGCGCCGAGAGGTGGACGATGTCGAGTCCGGCGGTGCTCGCCGGCGCGACCGCGACGTCGCCCGAGGCGTCGCTGCGGGACCCCTCCTGCACCGCGGCGGAGGCGGCCGGCGCGGTCAGCAGGACCGCGGCGACCATCGCCGCCGCCCCTGCCGCCCCTCTCCAGGCCGACGCGCGCACCGCGCGACCCTATGGGGCGCGGCCGGGCCGGGCCAAGCCGGCCGGTCGCGCCGCGCCCGCCGCGCGGGTCCTAGGGGAGGATGTCCACCGGAGCGCCCGCGGGGACGGTGCGGCCGATGCGGGTCGCCACCGCGTTCGCCAGGCGCACGCAGCCGTGGCTGACGGCCTGGCCGAGCAGGCTCGCCCGGTTCGTGCCGTGCAGGGCCACGCGCCCGTCGCCGCCGTCGAAGTCCGACAGGTGCTCCGAGTGCGCGGTCAGCGTGAGGATGTAGGTGCCGAAGAAGCCCGCCGGGTTCGGCTGCTTGACGATCTCCGACATCGCGAACCGGCCGGTGGGCGTCGGGTTCGCCGACGTGCCCACCGCGACGGTCCACTTGCCCAGGCGCTTGCCGCCCTTCAGCAACTCGATCGAACGCGCCCCGATGCGGACCACGATGCGGTACGGCGTCTTCTCCACCCGGACGGCCTCCGCCGGGATCCACCCGGCCGCGTCGTTCGGGCGGTTGTTGAGCAGCACCCGGTACCAGACGCCCTTCTTCGTGGAGCGCGCCGCGAGCACCAGCAGGACGTGCGGGCCCTTGTTGTACGGCGCGATTGCGTCGACCTTCGCGACCTTGCGCGCCGACGCCTTCGGGGCCGAGCGGGCGTGCACCGGGATGACGATGCGGGCCGTCCAGGCCTCGCGCGTCGTCGGGCGGCTCGCCACGGGCGGGTTCGCCGCGGTCCGCGCGGTCGCCTCCGCGGTGCCCGGGCCGGGGCCCGGCGCCGCCGGGCCGGCGCCGGCGGTGCCCGCCAGGACGGCGGCCACGGCGAGCGCGCAGCCGGAGGCCAGCGCGCCGGCGCCCCACCTCACGCGGGACGCCGGACGCGAGGGAGTGCGACCCATCAGCCGGTCACGCCCCCGGTGCGGGCCACCGGCCGCGGGCCGATGACACGGGTGGTCGCCGTGGAGCGGCGCGGCGGGAGGTTGTCGGCCGTCACGGTGGCCGTGTTGCGGATGGTGCCCGTGACGTTCGGGTTGACGCGCACCTGCATCGAGAGGCTCTTGGAGCCGCCGGCCGCCAGGGTGCCCACGCGCCAGGTGACCACGCCGTTGCGGATGGTCGCCCCGGACGGGATGCGCACCAGCGTGAGCGTCACCGGGACCAGGTCGGTCACCTCGACGTTGGTGGCCGGGAACGAGGAGCGGTTCCGGACCGTGATGCGGTAGGTGAAGGTCGAGCCGGCGCGCGCGGTGGCCGGGCCCGTCTTGGTGATGCCGATGTTCGGCGTCGGGCCGCCCTGCGCGCTGCCGCCGCTGCCGGAGGCGAGGCCGAAGTTGTTGTTCGGGCTGCCGGTGCCGGACGTGATGCCGATCCCCGTGATCTGGCGCGGGCTGGTCGCCGTCAGGCCGCCCGGGACCGCGACGGCCACGGCGTACGAGCCGGGGAGCAGGCCGGGGAAGCTGTAGGAGCCGTCGGCCCCGGAGAGCACCTCGCGCGCGGAGACCGTGATGCCGCCGGGGCGCGTGCCGGTGAGCGTCAGCTTCACGCCCGCGCGGCCGACCTCGCCGGCGTCGCGGACGCCGTTGCGGTTCGCGTCGATGTAGACGACGCCGCTGATCGGGGCGGGCCGCACGTTGCCGGCCAGGAAGGTGCCCATGCCGTTCACCGGGACGGTCACCTGGCCGATCACCGGGGTGATCGCCACCCACGCCGGGTCGACGACCTCCTCGACGGTCCACACGCCGGCGGGGACGCTCGGGATCGTCACCTGGCCGTCCGCGCCCGTGGAGGCGACCGAGCCGTTGCCCTGCGGGTTCGTCAGCCGGAAGGTCCAGCCGGGGACCCCGGGCTCGCCCGCGTCGCGGGTGCCGTTGCCGTTGAGGTCCTCGAACTTGACGAGCTGCAGGGTGCCGAGCGCGTCGGCCACGTCGAACGTGACGAGGGCCGAGCTCTCCAGGTTGCTGGGCGTGGAGAAGAAGTCCACCGTCGCCCGGTAGCGGCCGACCGGCGCCGCGGCCGACGGGCTGAACTGCCGGGCCGCGTTGATCGGGCTCGGGACGCCGGCGACGTTCGCGGTCTCCGACTGGACGACGTTGCCCACCGGGTCGGAGAAGCGCAGCTGCCAGCTCTGCGCGACCGTCTGGTAGGTGATCGAGAAGTCGACCTGCTGCGTGCCGCCCCCGCGCTGGATCGCCTGCGGCGGCGCGGGCGCGCGGTTGAGCGTGATGCCGATCGCCGATGCCACCGCGGGCAGGGCGAGCCCCACCACCAGGGCGAGGAGCGCCATGCCCCGCAGCCGGCCCAGAGGACCTCGTCTCATCACGCCTCGCCTTTCCGCGAACGGTCCGCGGACCGCCACCGGGCGGCCCCACACGCCGGAACCCTCCCCCGGAGGGCCCGCTGCGTCACCCCCGCCCGGGTGCCCGAACCTACGGGAACCTGCGGATGAAACGTTGCAGTTCGGGTTTCAGGCCGTCCTGGCGGCGCCCAGCCGGGGCGGGCGGGGCCGCGAGAGCCCGGCCAGGACCCCCGCCAGCAGGAGCAGCGCGAGCGCGGTCGCGGCCACCCACACGGTCAGCTCGCGCAGGCGCTCGACCGGGGCGACGATGGACCCGATGTCGCCGAAGACGGCCTGCAGGTCGGGCGTCGTGGTGGTCTGGGCGAAGATGCCGCCGGTGCGCGTCGACATCGCCGACAGGGTCTCCTCCGGCAGCGGCTGGTCCGGGCGGCCGGGGTCGTCGCCGAGCAGGATCGTGTAGACCGGCACCCCCGCCGCGGCGGCGCGCTCGGCGGCGGCCTCCGGGCTCGTCGCCTTCAGGATCGAGTTGGCGCCGTCGGTGAGGACGAGTATGCGGCCGGGCGAGTCGGACGGGTCCGCGGGCGGCGGGTCCGCCACGGCGCCCACCGACACGAGGGACGCCAGCGAGGTCGTCACCGCCTCGCCGAGGGCGGTGCCCACGCGCGTCTCGGTGATCGTGTCCAGCACGGCGTGCAGGCGGCCGCGGTCGAGCGTCGGCGAGAGCAGCACCTGCGCGCTGTCGGCGAACGTCGTCACCCCGATGGAGGTCGACTCGGGCGCCTCGTCGGCGAACCGCTCGGCCGCGTCGATCGCGGCGGCGAGGCGCGAGGGCTCGAGGTCGGTCTTCACCATCGACTCGGAGACGTCGATGGTGAGCATCACGCTGGAGCGGGTCTCCTCGCCGGTCTCGTGGACGGACGGGCGGGCCATCGCGACCGCGCCGGCGCCCACCGCGACCAGGGCGACGACCGCCGCCGCGGTCCGCAGGCGGCGGGTGCGCGGCGCGGGGCCCACGGCCATCACGGCCGGGTCGGACCAGCGCTGCGCCGCCCGGCGCGACGAGCGCGCCCACGCGACCAGGCCCGCGGCGAGGACGGGGAGCAGGAGGAGGGCCCAGAGCCACCCTGGCGACTGCCACGTCATGACAGGCGCGGGCTCATCCGCCAGGCGGCCGCCCCGGCGAGGATCAGGAGGAGGGCGCCGATCGCGATCGGCCAGGACGTGACCTCGGAGCGCACGCGCTCGGTGCCGATGAACGAGCCGAGCCGCTCGTAGACGTCGCTCACCGACTCGGCGTCCTCGCTCTGGTAGGCCTCGCCGCCGGTGATCGAGGCGATCGCCTCCATGCCCGCGTTGTCGGGCGGGACCGGCTGGCCGTTGTCGAGGACGCCGCCGGGCGTGCCCAGCGACACCGTGTAGATCGGCACGCCGGCGTCGCGGGCGTCCTGCGCGGCCAGGGACGGCGGGATGCCGACGGTCGTGGCGCCGTCCGAGAGCACCACGATGCGCGCGGCCTCGAGGGTCTGGCTCCCGTCCTCGCCGAACCCGGTCTGGGTGGAGCGGATCGCGTCGAGGGACGTCTCGATCGCCTCGCCGACCGCGGTCGCGCCGTCCGGGATGAGGCCGTCGATCGCGCGGGTCAGCGCCGCCCGGTCGGTGGTGGGCGCGACCAGCAGGTTCGCGGAGCCGGAGAAGGAGACGAGGCCCACCTGGTACTGGCGCGGCACCTCCGCCGCGAACCTCTTGGCGGCGTCCTGGGCCGCCCGCAGGCGGAACGGCTCGACGTCCGTCGCGGCCATGGAGCCGGAGACGTCGATGGCGAGCATGATCGTCGCGCGCTCGCGCGGCTCGTCGCGGTAGACCTCGGGACGGGCGAGCGCGAACGCGAACCCGGTGAACGCGAGCAGGGCCAGGGTCAGCGGGATGAAGCGCCGCAGGCGCGGGCCCGGGTCGCTGCGCGCGATGACGTCGATGTCGGGATACGGGATGCCCGCGGCGGGCCGCCGCCTGCGCCACCACCACACGACGGCTGCGACGAGCGGGACGGCGAGCAGGGCGAGCAGCATGAGCGGCTGCTGGAACGTCACGCGTGCGACCCCACGGCGCGGCGGCGGTTCGGGCGACCCAGGGTGCGGGCGAGCGGCAGCACCCAGTCGCGCCCGGTCTGGGCGATCACGTGGCGGGCGCCGGCGCGGGCCAGGAGGGCCTCGCGGGCGCGGTCGGTGGCCTCGACCTCGGCGGCGAAGCGCGTGCGGAAGCGCGGGTCGGAGGTGTCGACCAGGCGGCGCCGGCCGGTCTCCATGTCGCGGAGCTGCACGGGCCCGACGTCGGGCAGGTCCCGCTCGCGCCCGTCGCGGATCTCGATGGCGATGACCTCGTGGCGGCGGCCGACGGCGCCGAGCGCCTGCTCGAGGCCCGGCTGCAGCGGGAAGTCGGAGATGATGACCACGGCCCCGCGGTGGCGGGCGATGCGGCCGAGGGCCGAGATCGCGCGGACGAGGTCCGTCCGGCCGCCGCCCTCGCCGCCGGCCGGGCGCACCCGGTCGACCGCCGCCAGCGCCGCGATGAGGCCACGGCGGTCCGCCCGCGGCGGGCGCACGACGTCGATCTCGCCGGCGGCCGTGGCGAGCACGCCGAGGCGGTCGCCGCGGCGGCGCAGCACGACGCCGACGCCGGCGAGCACCTCGCGGGCGAGCTCCTCCTTGGTCTCCCCCTCGGTCCCGAACGACATGGACGGCGAGCGGTCCACGAGGGCCCATGCCGTGAGCACGGGCTCGATCTCGGGCACGCGCACCATCGGCTCGCCCATCCGCGCGCTCAGGGGCCAGTCGACCCAGCGCACGTCGTCGCCGTCCTCGTAGGCGCGCGTCAGCGCGGGCTCGCCGCCCGGCCCGGGCCGGCGGCCCTGGCGCTCGCCCTGCAGGAGGCCGTCGAGCCGCCGCGCGACGCGGAGCTCGACCCGCCGCAGCAGCGGGTCGGCGGCGGAGCTAGCCGACGGAGCGGCCACTGCCGAGCTCGACCTGGGGCTGGGGGATGGCGTCGATGATCGCGTCGAGCACCTGGTCGGGCTGCACGTCGGCGGCGAGCGCCTCGTACGAGAGCACGATGCGGTGGCGGAGCACGTCGTGGAACAGGCTGTGCACGTCCTCGGGCATGACGTAGGTGCGCCCGCGCATCACGGCCAGCGCGCGGCCGCCGCGGATGAGGGCGAGCGAGGCGCGGGGCGAGCCGCCGAGGTCGAGGTAGGGGTCGAGGTGCCCGAGGCCCTCCGACGACGGGTTGCGCGTCGCGTTCACGAGGCGCACGGCGTAGGCGCGCACCCGGTGGTCCACGAAGACGGTGTCCGCGGTCTCCTGCAGCTCGATGATCTGCTGCGGGTCGAGGAGCTGGCGCGGCTCCGGCGGGTCGGAGGCCATGCGGCGCACGATCTCCTCCTCGTCGCTCACCGACGGGTACCCCACGACGAGCTTCATCGCGAAGCGGTCGACCTGGGCCTCGGGGAGCGGGTAGACGCCCTCGCTCTCGATCGGGTTCTGGGTGGCGAGCACGAAGAACGGCCGCGGGGTCGGGTGGGTCTCGCCGGCGATGGAGGCGTGGCCCTCGGCCATCACCTCGAGCAGCGCCGACTGAACCTTCGCGGGCGCGCGGTTGATCTCGTCGGCGAGCACGAAGTTCGCGAAGACCGGCCCGAGGCGGGTCTGGAACCCGCCGTCGCGGTCGAGCACCTGGCCGCCGACGACGTCGGACGGGACGAGGTCCGGCGTGAACTGGATGCGCGAGAAGTGGCCGCCGCACACGCGGGCGACGGTCTCGAGCGTCAGGGTCTTCGCCAGCCCGGGGACGCCCTCCAGCAGCACGTGGCCGCGCGAGAGGAGCGCCACAAGGACGCGGTCGAGCAGGCGGTCCTGTCCCACCACGACGCGCCGAAGCTCGTACAGCACGGCCTCCATGCGCTCGCGCGGCGGGGCGCCGGAGGGGGGCACCAGGGTCGGCTCGGTGCGCTCGTTCTCGCGGTCCATCGGTGGTGGGTCCTCCTGGGGTTCTCTCAGGGGGCGCCGTCGAGCAGGGTGCGCACCCGCGACGCGGGGACGGCGAACCCGATGCCGACGTTGCCCTGGATGGGGCCGAGGATCGATGTGGGGATCCCCACGAGGCGGCCCTCGAGGTCGAACAGGCCGCCGCCGGAGTTGCCGGGGTTGATGGGGGCGTCGATCTGGATCATCGGGACCCCCTCCGGGTTGGTCCTGTTCACGGCGCTGACCACTCCGGCAGTCACCGTGTTCTGCAACCCGAAGGGGCTCCCGATGGCGAAGACCCGGTCCCCCTGACGCAGGCCTCCATCCGGTGCGTCGACCAGCTCGGCGCCGCGCCCGGGGTCCTGGTCCGGGCGGAGCACGGCGAGGTCCTGACGCGAGTCCGTCGAGACGACGTCCGCCCCGATGCGGCGCTCGTCCTGGGTGATGACCTCCACCCGCGAGGCGCCCTGGATCACGTGCTCGTTCGTCACGATCAGGCCGGAGGGCTCGATGATGACGCCGCTCCCCTGGCCGGCGTCGGTGCGCACCTGCACCACGGTCGGGGAGACGCGCGCGACGGCGTCGGCGAGGTCCTCCTCCGAGGAGACCGTCGGGGTGACGGGCGCCGAGGTGGTGCCGGTCTGGGCGGTCGCCGGGAGGACGGGGTCGTCGTCGAGCGCCCAGGCGGTGAGCCCGCCGGCCGCGCCCGCGGCGACGATCGCGACCGCGACGAGGGCGGCCGACTTCGGCACGACGCGCAGGTGGCGGCGGCGCGGCGCCCCCGGGGGCGGGGGCGGCGGCGGCGTGGAGGCCGCGCCCTCGGGCCGGCTCGCGATGGGCGGCAGGCCGCCCCCCGACCGCGCCGGGCCGGACTCGATGCCGGGCAGGCCCTCGGCCTTCGCGCCGCGGGGGGCAAGCTCGGGAAGGCCCTCTGCGCGGCGTCGGGGCTCGAGTGGGGGGAGTGGCTCGGTCACGCAGGGAGGTTGTACCTGGCCTCCGTGAAGACCAGGTTAGGCGCGTCCTAAGAGCCCGGCGTGGAGGCCGCCCGGTCCTGCCGGGAGCGCGCGTCCGCCACCCGGTCGGCGAGGACGTCGGCGAGCTGCGCCCGCTCGGCCGCCCGCGAGCACCGCATGCGCAGCACGGCGAGGCGGCCCTGGCCGTCCTCGTCCAGCTCGCCGACCGCATCGGCCGCCTCCATCGACGCGACCCGCGACGCCATGGCGCGCACCCGCTCCCACAACTCGTCCGCGACCTCCTCGGAGCGATCGACCCGCATGACGCTCACTCGCCGCCGTCCGGAGCGGCCGCGGCGGGCGGCGCCTCGCCGCCGTTCCCGTTGCCGTTGCCGGCCCCGCGCGGGCGGCGGCGACGGCGGCGCCTGCGGCGCGCGGCCGGCGCGCCCTCGGCGGGCCCGCCCTCGGCCGGGCCGTCGGAGGGGGCGCGGCGCTCGGGCTGCCCCTCGCCCTGCGGCGGCGTCGGGGCCTGGGCCTCGGCCCCCTCGGCGGAGCGCAGCCGGCGACGGCGACGACGGCGCGGACGCGAGCCCGACCCGCCCTCGCCCTCGGCGCCGCCCTGGCGGCCCTTGCGCGGCTCGCCGATGCCCATGACGTCCGGGTCGGGCAGGCGGGGCAGGCGCACCCGGAGGGCGTTCCAGGCCCGGCGCGACAGGAGCGCCTTCGGCTGGGCGGCCCCGACGGCGGCGCGCACGGCGCGCTTGGCGTCCGGCGTGGAGAGGTCGAGCGCGTCGAGGTAGCCGCGCAGCGCGGCCCATCCGCCCACCGCGCCGGCCGCGCGGCCGGCGAGGCGGAGGTTCTCGCTGCGGGCGGGGACGTCGCCCGGCCCGAGCAGCACGAGCAGGCGGGCCGCCTGGCCCAGCCGCAGCGGCGTCCCGTCCGCGGGTGCCACCGGGTCGGGCGGGGGCTCGCCCGCGGCGCGGAGCCACAGCGCGATCAGGGCCAGCTCGCCGCCGTTCGAGATGAGGTGGTGCGCCTCCCAGGCGGCGATCCGCGCGGCCTCCTGGTTGCGGCCGGGCCGGGTGCCGTCGGCGAGGACGCGCGACACGTCCCACGCCCAGCTCGGCGCCCACACCGACGCCTCGTCGAGCGCCGACCAGCGGCGGCGGCGGTCGCTGGAGCGTCCGAGCTGCTCGAGCGTCGCCAGGCGGTCCCACTTGCCCGCGTGGTCGGCGTGCCACCACAGCGCCCGGAGCCGCTCGCGCGAGGTCATGCGCAGGCGGTCCAGCACCCGGCGGGGGACGTCGTCCGGCAGGGCGCGCCGCAGGTCCGGCTGCACGAGCAGGGCCGTGGCCCAGGCGCGCCAGAGCGGCTGGTCGGCGCCGTCGAACAGGCGCCGGGACACGAGGCCGCTGAGCGCCCACCACGGGACGGCGGCGAGCGGGTCGACGCCGGCGGTGACGCGCTCGATGAGCTCCTCCACCGTGACGTCGGCGTTCGCCGCCTGGACCCACTCCTCCATCAGGTTGCCCGGGAGGAGCGCCGGGTCGGCCTCGCGCCAGCCCCCGTCGGCGAGGCCCGCGGCGATGAGGCCGGGGGCCGCGGCGGGGTTCACGAGCTTGGCGGCCTCGCCCTCGCGCTCGGCGAGGAGGGCGGCGGCCTTCGCCAGCTTGCCGCGCTCGCCGCCCTCGGGCGGGCCGGCGACGCGGCCGAGCGGCTTGTACCAGCCGAGGCCGAAGATCTCGTGGCTGGTCTGCACGCCCATCGGCTCGCCGGCCGGGAGGAACTCGACCGACACGGCCTCCTTGCCCGCCTGCGGCCGCATGACGCGCCCGAGGCGCTGCACGAAGACGCGCTCCGAGGTGGTGGGCGCCAGATGCATCACGACCGCCGCGCGCGTCTCGTCCCAGCCCTCGGTGAGGAGGTCGGCGTTGCACAGCACGTCGATGCGGTCGTTGGCGAAGTCGAAGAGCACGCGCTGGAGCTCGCGGGCGGGCGTCTGGCCCGAGACGGCGGCGGCGCGCACGCCGCGCGACGCGAGCTCCTCGGCCAGGTTGTGCGCCTGGGCGACCGTGGCGGTGTACGCGACGCCCGCGAGGCCGAGCGGCTGGAAGTTCTCCACCCACACCTCGGCGCAGGCGCGGTGCCAGAGGGCCTTGTCCAGGGCCCGCCCCAGGCTCGCCTGGTCGAAGTCGCCGCGCACCCGGGCGACGTCGGAGAGGTCCACCGCGCGCTCGACCCGGAGGGAGCGCAGCGGGCAGAGGATGCCGCGCTCGATGGCGGACATCCGGTCGAGCGTGGCCGCGACCGGCCCGAACACCTGCTCGACGTGGCCGGTCGTGGTGGCGCCCGTCGCGGTGAAGCCGACGACCACGGCGTTGACCGCCCGGTCGAGCAGCTTGCGGGTCTGCGCCCCCAGGGTCGCGTGCGCCTCGTCGCAGATGAGGAGGGTGACGGACTCCCAGTCCATCCGGTCCTGGTGGCGCAGGGCGGCCTGGTAGGTGCAGATCGCGACGCCGGGCCGCCCGGCGGCGTCGGGGCCCTCGGGGTGCGTCGGGACCGAGGGGAAGTGGCGCGCGAGGCCGGCGGTGGTCTGCTCGGCGAGGTTGCGCCGCGGCACCAGCACCAGCGTGCTGCCCCCGAGGGCCGCGGCCAGCGCCAGGAACATCACCGTCTTGCCGGAGCCGGTCGGCGCGTCCACCCAGGTCCGCGTGGCGCCGTGCGAGAGGCGGCCGGCGAGCTCGTCCAGCGCCTCGAGCTGGTGCTCGCGCAGCACGACGTCCGGCCACGCCGTGGCGGGGTCGGCGAGGGCGCGGGCGAGCTCCTCACCGGGGAGGGAGCTGACGCGTGTCTCGGTCGTGGAATGCGTTCCGTCAGGCATCTCGTGCCGACCTCCGGGGCACGGGAGCAGGCCGGAGCCTCAGGTCCGGCGCGTCTCGCGGTCGCGTGCCGCTGGTCATGGTGTCGCCGGTCGAGGGGCCTGTGCCCGTCGGCCGGCTGCGCGGTGTGGCGCGACCGCGGCGAACCCTATCACCCGGCTCGGCGGACGCTGCAACACGTTACGGCCGGGGCGGCCGGTAGCATCGCCCGGGCTCGTCTCCATGACCACCGACACCACTCCCACCCCTCCCGCCGCACCCGACCCCGGCCCCCACGGACGCCCCTGGCTCCGGCCGGTCGTCCTGGTCGTCTCGTGCCTCGTGATCGGGTTCGTCGGCGGCTGGATCATCCGGGGCGACGAAGGCACCGTCACCGTGCTCCCGCCGACGCCCGAGGCGGACGCCGGGTCCGGGGGGACCGTGACGACCCCGGGCGGCGGCGGCACGACCACGACGCCGCCGGCGACGACCGAGCAGGAGCCCCCGGCGGCGCCGCCCGAGCGCGGCGAGATCACCGTCGCCGTGCTCAACGGGACGACCGAGGTGGGGCTGGCGGCGTCGACCGCCGGCCAGGCCGAGAGCCTCGGGTACGTCGGCGTGACGGCGGGCAACGCGCCGACGCAGTCGGGGCCCGACGTCGTCTACTTCCGGGTCGACCAGCGGCCGGCCGCCCGGCGGGTCGCCCGCGACCTCCAGATCGACGCGGTCCGCCCGTTCCCCGGCGGGGGCCGCCTGGGCGACGAGGTCCCCGAGGACGCCGACGTGATCGTGGTGCTCGGGCCCGGGTAGTCTCGGAGGCATGACTCGGGGACCCGGCCCGGCGATCGGTGTCCGCGTCCCGCAGTACGGCGCGGACTGGGCGACCCTGCGCGACGGCGCCCTGCAGGCGGAGCGACTGGGCTTCGACGGGGTCTGGGTGAACGACCACCTCCGCTCGCCCGGGCGCATGAAGGACGAGCCGGCCTTCGACGCCTTCACGACGCTCGCCGCCCTCGCCGCGCTCACGGAGCGCGTGCGGCTGGGGACCGTGGTGCTGTCGGCGTCCTACCGCCCGCCCGCCCTCGCGGCGAAGATGGCGACGCTGATCGACGTGATCTCCGAGGGACGCCTGGTGGTGGGTCTCGGCACCGGGTCCGACGAGGGCGAGCACCGCGCGTACGGGTTCCCCTTCCCCCCGCGCCGCGAGCGGACCGCGCGGCTGCGGGAGGCCCTCGCGGTGATGCGGGGGATGTTCACCGAGCCGGGCGGTGAGGCGGCCAACGTGCCGCCGCCCGCCCGCCCGGGCGGGCCGCCGGTGTGGCTCGCCGCCCACGGCCCCGCCCTGCTGCGCCTGGCGGGCCGGGAGGCCGACGGCATCGTCGCCGCCTTCGCCGGCCCCGAGGAGGTGGGGCGCCGCCTGGCCGTGGCGGCGGAGGCCCGCGCGGGGACCGGGCGGCCGCCGCTGTCCTGTGCGCTCTACACCTACGTCCTGCCGGTCCCGTCCCGGCGCGAGGCCGAGGCCTGGGTCGCCCCGGAGGCGGAGGCCCTCGGCACCACGCCCCGCTCCTTCCTGCGCTGGCTGGCCGGGACCGGGATCGTCGGGACGCCGGACGAGGTGCGCGACACCCTCGCGGCCCACGCCGCGCAGGGGGTCACGGACGCCGTGCTGGTGCTCCCGTCGCGCACGCCGCCGGAGACCCTGGACGCCCTGGCCGAGGCGGTGCTGCCGGGGACGGCGTCCGCCTCGGCGCGCGTCCCCGGCCCAGGCGTGACGGCGGGCGACAACCTCGTCCACCTGCTCGCCGGGCGGCACGCCGAGGGCGGCCTCGGGGACGCCCCCGCGGCGGTCGACGAGAACGGGACGTGGACGTTCGCGCAGCTCGACGCGGCGTCCGCGCGCGGGGCGGGCGCCCTGGCCGCCGCCGGGGTGCGGCGCGGCGACCGGGTGATCGTGGCGCTGCGCGACGGGCGCCCCTGGCTGGCGGCGTTCCTGGGCGCGGCGCGGATGGGCGCGGTGCCCGTCCCGGTCGACCCGGCCGCCGGGGCGGAGCGGCTGGCCGACCTGGCCGCCGACTGCGAGCCGGCGGCCATCGCGGGGGTGGACGACCTGGAGGCGCCGGCGGGGTTCCGCCGGGTGACCCCCGCGGAGCTCGAGGCCGGCGCCGCGGCCCCCGTGTGCCCGGTCCACCCGGAGGACCTCGCGTACCTCGTCTACTCCTCCGGCTCCACGGGGCGGCCGAAGGGCGCGATGCACGCCCACCGCGACATGCGCACCGGCATCGAGACCTACGCGCGCGAGGTGCTCGCGCTGGGGCCGGGCGACCGCTGCCACTCGATGGCGCGGCTGTTCACCTCGCTCGGTTTCGGCAACGGGTTCTTCCGCGTGCTCGGCTCGGGCGCCACCGCCGTGCTGACCGGCGCCCGCCCGTCGCCGCGCGGCGTGCTGGAGACGGTGAGGCGCGAGGACGTCACCGTGCTGACCGCGGTCCCGACCTTCTGGGCGCAGCTCGCCCGCTTCCTGGAGCGGCATCCCGATCCGGGGGCCCTCGCCGGCGTCCGCCTCGCGGTCAGCTCGGGCGACTCCCTGCCGCCGCCGGTCGCGGCGCGGCTGCGCGAGGCCGCGGGGCTCGACCTGGTGGAGGGGCTCGGCTGCTCGGAGTGCTCGAACGTCGTCATCTCAACCCGGCCCGGCGAGCGCCCGGAGCCCGGGACGCTGGGGCGCGTGGTGGAGGGCGTGGAGATCCGGCTGGCCGACGACGAGGGGCGGCCGGTGGAGGCCGGGGAGCCGGGGCGGCTGTGGATCCGGAGCCCGTCGAACACCACCGGGTACTGGCGCCGGTCGGCGGAGACGCGCGACCTGGTGTTCGGGCCGTGGCTGCGGATGGGGGACGTGCTGTCGGAGCGCGACGGCGTCTACCGCCACCTGGGCCGCTCGGACGACCTCTTCAAGGTCGACGCCCGCTGGGTGAGCCCGGCGGAGGTGGAGGCGTGCCTGCTCACCCACCCGGCCGTGGCGGAGGCCGCCGTGGTGGGGCTGCCGGGGGACGACGGGCTGCTGCGGCCGGCGGCGTTCGTGGTGGTGGCGGCCGGCGCCGGGACGCCGGACGACCTGGGCGAGGAGCTGCGCCGCCACGTGGCGCGCGGCCTGGAGCCCTACAAGGCGCCCCAGGCGGTCACGCTGCTTCCGGAGCTCCCCCGGCTGCCCTCCGGGAAACTCGACCGCCGTTCCCTTCGACGGCGGTGAGCCGCCGCGGGAACCGCAGGACGTGCAGCTCGCGGTCCGCGGTCACCTCGTAGAGCAGGAAGTCCCCCGCCAGCAGGTTGTGGATCTTGCGCCGCGCCTCGGGCACGCCCGGAGCGTCGTCCGGCCACCCGCGCTGCCCCTCGTCCCACATCCCGTGCCTCCCGCCGTCGTCGGACCTCTCACCTCCGACAACGCGGGGACCCGCCCGCCATCACGGGCGAATTGTTCGAGAATTGTTAGGACGCTCCCCGGAGGCTCCCGAGGAAGTCGATGAGGAGGGAGTTCACCCGGTCGGGGACCTCCTGCTGCACCCAGTGGGAGACGCCGGGCAGGCGCTCGACCCGCAGGGGCCCGGTCACCGTGTGCGCGGAGCGCTCCAGCAGCACCGGGTCCATGTAGGCGTCGGCCTCGCCCCACAGGATCATCGTCGGCACGGTCACCGCGGGCGGGTCCGGAGGGTCGCGCAGCCAGGCGGCCGGGGGCATGTTCGCCCGGTACCAGTTGAGCGCGGCGGTGAGCGCGCCGTCCTTGGACAGCGCCGCGACGAAGTGGGCGCGGTCCTCCTCCGGGAACGCCTCCGGCGCGGCCGTGTCGAACACGAAGGCGCGCAGGTTGGCGAAGTCGTCCTGGGAGAGGAACGCCTCGGCGACCCCCGGGAACTGGAAGAGGAGCATGTACCAGCTCTTGGCGCGCTGGGCGGGGTCCTCGCGGCGCAGCCGCGCCGACACCTGGGCGACGGGGGCGTTGAGGATCGTCAGCGAGCGGACCAGCTCCGGCCGGTTGCCGGCGAGCGCCCACGCGAGGCCGCCGCCCCAGTCGTGCCCGACCACGTGGACGCTGTCGTGGCCGAGCGCCCCGATGAGGCCGATGACGTCGCCCAGCAGCTTCGGCGCGGCGTAGTCGTCGACCCCCGCCGGGCGGTCCGAGCCCCCGTAGCCGCGCAGGTCCGGGGCGACGGCGTGGTACCCGGCCGCCGCGAGCGCGGGGAGCTGGTGCCGCCACGAGTACCCGAGCTCCGGGAACCCGTGGAGCAGGACGACGGGCTCCCCCGAGGGGTCCCCCTCCTCGGTGATGGCGAGGCGCACCTCGCCGACGTCGATCCTCCGCGTGCTCATGCCCCCAGGTTACGCGCCGGACCCGGGACGAGGGCGCCCGCGGCGGAGGACGCCTACCCTTGGACGACTGGCCGGCGCACCCCGCACCTGGGGCGCCGGCCTCGTCACGTCATGGACCGATTCGTCACACACCGCACCCACGGCCCCGCCGACCCGGCGCGCGAGCGCGCGCGCCTCTGGCGGGTGCAGCGCCTCGTGGCCGCCGCGATCGCGGCGGGGTCGATCGGGGCCGTCTGGCTCGCGGCCGTGCTCGGCGGGGGACCGGCAGGCGCGGCGGCGGTCATCATCGCCGGGGTCGCCCCCCTCGCCGTCGCCGCGCCGCTGGCCGCGTGGCTCGCGCCGCGGGCCCTCCGGCGCACGCTGCTCTGGGGCGCGCCGGCCGTGGCCGCGGCGGCGCTGATCGCCGGCGACCTCACCGCGGGCGCCCTCGGCGTGGGCGCGATCGTCGTGTGCGCGGCCGTCATGGGCGCCTCGCGGGCCGTCTTCGACGCCGCGACCGCCGACGTCCTGCACCACCTGGTCGACCCCGCCCGGCGCGGGCAGGCGGCGCACGGCCTGACGCGCTCGTTCGGCGCGGGCTCGGCGCTCGGCGTCGCCGGGGCGCTCGGCGTCGGCCTGCTCGCCGGCCCGCACGGGGCGATCGCGCTCGGGGCGGTCCTCGCCGCCGCCGGTGCCGTGGTCGCCGCACGCCACCACCCGGACCTCGACCTGCGGATGGAGGGCGGCCCGCGCCTCGGGCCGGCGCTGCGGCGCGCCGTCGCGCTCGTCGCCGGCGAGCCCCTGCTGCGGCGGGTCGTGCTGGCGGGGGCCCTGAGCGCGGCCGTCGGCGCGGCCCAGGCCGCGGTGCTGATCGTCTGGCTCCACGAGGGCGTCGGCCTGCGCGGCGCGCTCGTCCCCGCCCTTATCGCGGGGTTCGTCGCCATGCGCCTCGGCCGCCCCCTCGTCGCCCGGCTCGCCGAGCGCGCCCGCCACGGCGCGATCCTGGCGATGGCCCTCTCGGTGCAGGCGGCCGCGGCGCTCGTCGCCTTCCTCGCCTCCGGCACCGCCATGTCGGCCGCCGCCTACGCCCTCGCCCTCGCCGCCGCGGCGTTCCTCGGGATCCTGGTCACCCGGGCGCTGCGGATCGCCGCCGACCACGACCTCGCCCCGGCCGTCGGCCTGGCCTCGGGGGCCGCCTGGGCGATCGCGACCTCCCTCGGCGCGGCCGCGGGCGCGACCCTCGCCCTGGCCGTCGGCCTCGCCGCCACCCACCTCGCCATCGCCGGCGTCGCGCTCGCCGGCGCGGCCGCCGCGGCCGGCCGCACCGCCGCCACCGGGCGGCTCTGGCGCCCCAGCAGAGCCTGACGGGCATGATCCCCTTCACCGGCACTCGGCGGGGGAGGGGACATGGACCTGGACGGCGCGCACGTGCTCGTGACGGGGGCGTCACGGGGCATCGGCGAGGCGTTCGCGCGTGACTTCGCCGCTGCCGGCGCCAAGGTCACCTGCGTCGCCCGCGACGCCGCCGCGATCGGCGCGATCGCGGGCGAGATCGGCGGGACGGCCGTGGCGGCCGACCTCCTCGACCGCGAGGCGCTCCGCGGGCTGATCGCCCGGGTCGAGGAGGAGGCCGGCCCGGTCGACGTGCTCGTCAACAACGCGGGCATCGACCTCACCGGCGCGTTCACGGACCTCGGCGCGGACGACCTGGAGCGCCTCGTCGCCCTCGACCTGCTCGCGGTGATGGAGCTGACGCGGCAGGCGCTGCCGGGGATGGTGGAGCGGGGGCGCGGGCACATCGTGAACGTCGCCTCCCTCGCCGGCGTCGCCGTCTTCCCCGGGCTCGTCGCCTACTCCGCCTGCAAGGCCGAGGTCACCCACTTCACCGCCGGCCTGCGGGCCGACCTGCGGGGGCTGCCCATCGGCACCACCGTCGTCGAGGTGGGGCTCGTGCCGACCGACATGAAGGACTCGCTCATCGCCTACGAGCCGACGGCGGCGTCCTTCCGGCGGTTCAACCGGCTCGGCCTCCTCAGGGACACGACGCCGGAGCGGCTCAGCCGCGCCACGGTGGAGGCCGTCCAGCGGGACCGCCGCCATGTCCGCCTCCCGCGGCGCGCCACCACGTTCGCGATGCTCACCGAGGCCCCCCGCCGGATCACCGAGATGACCCTGTCGGGGGTGCGCCACCGATGATTGGTTCCCGCCCGGCCGGGTAGCCCCGGGGGTGACGCCGCACACGACGCCGGGAGGGACCATGACCGAGCGACGCCGCGACGACACCCGCCGGGACGCGCCGGCCGGGGAGATCCACCGCCGGGCGCGGGCGCAGGGCGCGCCGCCGCCCACCCCGCTGCAGGGCGCATCGCGGGCCAGCACGCCGCCGCGCGCGACGCGGCGGGAACGCGGGCGGCCCCTGCCGCCCGGGGCCCGCTAGGCCGGTTGCTGGGGCCGGGGGTCCGGCTCGCCCGACGCGGGCGAGGCCACCGGGTCCTCGGCGCCGCCGGTGATGAGGCGGGCGCCGCGGCCGTGCGTCATGAACGACACGGTCCAGCGGATGAAGACCAGCAGCCGGTTCTGGAGGCCGGTCAGGTAGAAGAGGTGGATGAACAGCCAGCCGAGCCAGGCGAGCGTCCCCGAGAGCTTCACGCCCCGGATCTCGCCGACGGCCTTCCGGCGGCCGATCGTCGCCAGGTTGCCCTTGTCCACGTAGCGGAACGGATCGGGCGGGGTGCCGCCCTCCAGGCGCGCCCGGATGACCTTCGCCGCGTACCGCCCCTGCTGCATCGCCGCGGGCGCCACCCCCGGCAGGGGGATCTGGCCGCCCTCGCCGTCCGAGACGCGCACCATGTCGCCGAGGGCGAACACCTCAGGGTGGCCCGGGAGCGTCAGGTCGGGCTCGACCATCAGGCGGCCGGCCTTGTCGAGCTCCGCGCCGCACGCCTCGGCGAGCGCGGTGGCGAGCGGCGACGCGGAGACGCCCGCGGCCCACACGATCGTCCGCGCCGGCAGGTGCTCCGGCTCCCCGCCACCGGCCGGCGTGAGCGTGACGCCGTCCTGGTCGACGTCCGTCACCAGCCGGTTGTCCATCACCGTGACGTTCAGGTGGCCGAGCTGCTTCTCGGCCTTGCGGGACAGGTCCTCCGGGAAGGCGGCGAGCACGCGGTCGAGGCCCTCGACCAGCACGATGCGCGCGGTCGTCGGGTCGATGTGCCGGAAGTCGCGGCGCACCGTGTCGCGGGCGATCTCCGCGATCTGGCCGGCGAGCTCCACCCCGGTCGGCCCGGCGCCCACCACGACGAACGTGAGCAGGGCGCGCTGGATCTGCTCGTCCGGCTCCACCTCGGCCGCCTCGAAGGCGGTGAGGATGCGGCGCCGCAGCTCGAGGGCGTCCTCGAGCGACTTGAGGCCGGGCGCGTGCTCGGCCCACTCGTCGTTGCCGAAGTACGAGTGCCGCGCGCCGGCCGCGACGATGAGGGTGTCGTAGGGCACGTCGCCCTCGCGGCCCCCGCCGACGGCCCGCGTCCGGACGACGCGGCGGTCAAGGTCGAAGCCCTCCGCCTCGGCCAGCATCACCGTCGCGTTCTTGTGCCGCTTCAGCACGCCGCGCAGCGGCGACGCGATCTCGCCCGGCGACAGCGCGCCGGTGGCCACCTGGTACAGCAGCGGCTGGAACAGGTGGAAGTTGCGCCGGTCGATCAGCGTGATGACCGCCGGCGCCCTCTTCAGGTGCTCCACGGCCTGGAGGCCGCCGAACCCCCCGCCGACCACGACGATGCGATGTGCGCGCTCCGCGTCCACCCTCCGGGTATAGCACCGGGCCCGCTCCGCAGCCGCCGCCGCTGCCATAGTTGCGACCATGACGAGCCCCGATCCGTACACCGCGGCCCGCGAGGCCGGCGATGCCATCCGCGACCGGCTCGGCGCGCACCGGGTCGCGCTCGTGCTCGGGTCCGGCTGGGCCGACGTGGTCCCCATGCTCGGAGAGGTCCGCGGCGGGGTCCCGATGCCGGAGCTGCCGGGCTTCCCCGCGCCGCGCGTGCAGGGCCACTCGGGGATGGCCCACTCGGTCGACGCCGGCGGCGTGCCGCTGCTCGTGATGGCGGGCCGGGCCCACCTCTACGAGGAGCACCCCGTGGCGACGGTGGTGCACGGGGTGCGCGCGGCGGTCCTGTCCGGGTGCTCCGTCGTGGTGCTGACCAACGCCGCCGGCTCCCTCGTCGCCGCCAACGGCCCGGGCACGCCCGTGCTCATCAGCGACCAGCTCAACCTGACCGGCGCGAACCCGATGACCGGCGCCGACCCGCCGGCGGACATGCCGGGGCGGTTCTCCGACCTGACGGACCTCTACAGCCCCCGCCTGCGCGCCGCCGCCGCCGACGCCGTGCCCGGCATCGCCGAGGGGGTCTACGCCGGGATGCTCGGCGGGTCCTACGAGACGCCCGCCGAGATCCGGATGCTGCGCGGCCTGGGCGCGGACCTCGTGGGCATGTCGACCGTCCTCGAGGCCATCGCGGCGCGGCACCTGGGCGCCGAGGTGGCCGGCGTGTCGCTCGTGACGAACCTCGCGGCCGGCATGTCGGCCGAGGCGCTCGACCACGGGGACGTGCTCGCCACCGGCAAGTCGTCCGTGCCGCGCCTGGCGGAGCTGCTGCGCGCGGTGGTCGCCGCCGCCTGATGCCCGCGCCGCCCCCGGAGCTGCGGGCGCGGGTGGAGGCCTGGGTCGCCCGGGACCCCGACCCGGACACCCGCCGCGAGCTGGCCGCGCTGCTGGAGGCCGGCGACACGGGGGAGCTGGAGGCGCGGTTCGCCGGCCGGCTCGCGTTCGGCACCGCCGGCCTGCGCGGGGAGATGGGCGGCGGACCGGCGCGGATGAACCGGGCGGTCGTGCGCGAGTCGGCCGCCGGCATCGCGCGCCACCTGGTGGCGGCCGTGCCGGAGGCCACGACGCGCGGCGTGGTGGTCGCCCACGACGCCCGCCGCAACAGCGCCGCCTTCGCCGCGGACTGCGCCGAGGTGCTCACGGCGCACGGGCTGCCCGTCCACCTGGGCGACCGGCCGCTGCCGACGCCGGTGGGGGTGTTCGCCATCCGCCACCTGGGCGCCGCGGCCGGGATCGTGGTGACGGCGAGCCACAACCCGGCCCGCGACAACGGCCTCAAGCTCTACATGGGCGACGGCGCCCAGATCGTGCCGCCGGTCGACGGGCAGGTGGCCGCCGCGATCGACGCCGTCGCCGCCGACGGCGTGGTGGTGCCCGATGGCGTGACACCGGCGACGGTCGTGCCGCTGGGTAGCGAGGTCGTCGACGCCTACGCCGCGGCCACCCTGGCGCGGTTCCCTCCGCCCGCGGCGCCGATCCGGATCGCCACGACGGCCATGCACGGCGTCGGGGGGGAACCGCTCGCGCGCCTGCTCGCGGCGGCCGGCCACGCCGACGTCCACCCCGTCGCGGAGCAGCAGGATCCGGACGGCACCTTCCCGACGGTGCCGTTCCCCAACCCGGAGGAGCCCGGCACCACGGACATGCTCGCCGCGCGGATGCGCGCGACCGGCGCGGCCCTCGGCCTCGCGCTCGACCCGGACGCCGACCGGGTGGCGGTGCTCGTGCCCGGGCCGGACGGCGCCGTCCGCCAGCTCACCGGCGACGAGACCGGCGCCCTGCTCGGGGAGTGGCTCCTTGCCGAGGTGACCTCCGGGCCCGGGCGGCTGACCGCGGCGAGCGTGGTGTCGTCGTCGCTGCTCGGGGCGGTGGCGGCCGCCCACGGGGCGCGCCACTTCAGCACGCTGACCGGGTTCAAGTGGCTCTCGCGGCCGGCGATGGAGCACCCGGAGCTCACCCAGGTGCTCGCCTACGAGGAGGCGATCGGGTACGCGATCGGCCCCGAGGTGCGCGACAAGGACGGGCTCTCCGCCGCGGTGGCCGTCGCGTCGATGGCGTCCGCCGCCGCGGCCCGGGGGCGGACCCTGCCCGACGCGCTCGACGACCTGCACCGCCGCCACGGCGCCCACGTCACCGACAACTTCTCCCTGCGCGACGAGTCCCCCGGCGGGGCGGCCCGGCGGGCGGAGCTCGTGGGCCGCCTGAGCGCCGCGCCGCCCGCGGAGGTCGGGGGGCTGGCGGTGCGCGAGGCGACGGGCCTGGCCGCCGACGTGCTGCGTCTCGACCTGGACCGGGGGGTGCGCGTCGTCGTGCGCCCGTCGGGCACCGAGCCGAAGCTCAAGTGCTACTGCGAGGCGGTCGAGCCGGTGGCCGGCGGGGACCTCGACGGGGCCCGCGCGCGGGCCCGGGAGCGCCTGTCGGCGGTGCGCGCGGGGCTGGAGGTCCTGCTCCTGGACTGACGCGGCGGCCCGGTCGTGCCAAGATCGACGGGTGACGACCCTCCGCCGCGACGCACGCGGCACCGTCCTCGACGGCGCCGGAGCGCACCCCGTCCGGGTGGGGGCCGTCGACGCCCTGGCGCTGGAGGAGCGCGCGGCCCGCCTCATGTCGCGGTCCATCAAGCGCGAGAGCAAGCGCGCCGGCCTGGAGCTGGCGGTGCGCTGCATCGACCTGACCACGCTGGAGGGGGCCGACACCCCGGGCAAGGTGCGGGCCATGTGCGCCCGGGCCCTGCGCCCGGATCCCGACGACCCGTCGCTCGCGCCCGTCGCCGCGGTCTGCGTCTACCCGGCGCTCGTGCCGGTGGCGCGCGAGGCGCTCGACGGCACCGGGGTGCACATCGCCTCGGTCGCCGGCGCGTTCCCGTCGGGGCAGAGCCCCCTGGCCGAGCGGCTGGAGGAGATCCGGCTGGCGGTCGCCGACGGCGCCGACGAGATCGACATCGTCCTCAACCGCGGCGCCCTGCTCGCCGGGCGGCTGGGCGAGGTGCACGACGAGGTGGCGGCCGCCAAGGAGGCCTGCGGCGACGCCCACCTCAAGACGATCCTGGAGACCGGGGAGCTCGGCTCCTACGAGATGGTGCGGCGCGCCTCGATGATCGCGATGGCCGCCGGATCCGACGTCATCAAGACCTCCACGGGCAAGCTGCCCTCGTCGGCCACCCCGGGCGTGGCGCTCTGCATGTCCGAGGCGATCCGCGACTACGCCGAGGCCACGGGCACCGAGGTGGGCCTCAAGCTGGCGGGCGGCATCCGCACCTCCAAGCAGGCGCTCGGCTACCTGGCCCTGGTGGCGGAGACGCTCGGCACGGACTGGCTCACCCCGGACCGCTTCCGCTTCGGGGCCTCGACGCTGCTCAACGACATCGTCCTGCAACTGCGGTTCGCGCGCACCGGGCGCTACGCGCGGACCACCGACCTCCCGGTGGACTGATGGCCACGACCCCACGCCAGGACGCGGGCACCGCCGACCTGGCGCAGACCTTCGCCGACTACGTCCCGTCGATCGAGGGGCGCGACATCGTCGAGATCCGGCCGCGCTACGGCCTGATGATCGACGGCGAGGAGCGCGAGCCCCGCGACGGCGGGTCCTTCCCGACGATCGAGCCCGCCACCGGCGACACCCTCGCCGAGGTGGCCGAGGCGGGCGCCGCCGACGTGGACGACGCGGTCCGCGCGGCGCGGCGCGCCTACGACGAGGTGTGGCGCGACATGCCGGGCCGGCAGCGCGCCAAGTACCTGTTCCGGCTCGCCCGGCTGGTGCAGGACCGCGCCCGCGAGCTGGCGGTGCTGGAGTCGATCGACGGCGGCAAGCCGATCCGCGAGTCGCGCGACATCGACGTCCCCCTGGCCGCCGCGCACCTCTTCTACCACGCGGGCTGGGCGGACAAGCTCGGCCTCGCGGTGCCCGGCCACACGGCCCGCCCGCTCGGCGTGGTGGGGCAGATCATCCCCTGGAACTTCCCGCTCCTGATGGCGGCCTGGAAGATCGCCCCGGCGCTCGCCTGCGGCAACACGGTGGTGCTGAAGCCGGCCGAGACGACGCCGCTCACGGCGCTGCTGCTCTCCGACCTGGTGCGCGAGGCGGGCATCCCGCCGGGCGTGGTCAACGTGGTCACCGGCGCCGGCGGGACGGGCGCCGCGCTCGCCTCCCACCCGGGCGTGGACAAGGTCGCCTTCACCGGCTCGACCGAGGTCGGCAAGGCCATCCGGCGGCAGCTCGCGGGCACGGACGTCCGGCTGACGCTGGAGCTGGGCGGCAAGGGCGCCCACCTCGTCTTCGACGACGCCGCGCTCGACCAGGCCGTCGAGGGGATCGTGGACGGGATCTTCTTCAACCAGGGCCACGTGTGCTGCGCCGGGTCGCGGCTGCTCGCCCAGGAGGGGATCGCGGACGAGCTGCTGGAGCGCCTGCGCGCGCGCATCGAGCTGCTGCGCACCGGCGACCCGCTCGACAAGAACACGGACGTCGGGGCGATCAACTCCGCGGCCCAGCTCGCGATCATCCAGGGCTACGTGGACGGCGCCGCCGAGGCGGGCTGCCGCATCGACCAGTCGTCGCGGCCGCTGCCGGAGCGCGGCTTCTTCTTCCCGCCCACCATCGTCAGCGGCCTGGGCGGGTCGGAGACGATCGTGCGCGAGGAGGTCTTCGGCCCGGTGCTGGCGGTGCAGACCTTCCGCACCGAGGAGGAGGGCGTCGCGAAGGCCAACGCCACCCGGTACGGCCTGTCGGCCGGCGTGTGGACCGAGAAGGGCTCGCGCATCCTCTGGGTGGCCGAGCGCCTGCGGGCCGGGGTGATCTGGGCCAACACGTTCAACCGCTTCGACCCGGCGAGCCCGTTCGGGGGCGTCAAGGAGTCCGGCTTCGGGCGCGAGGGCGGCCGCCAGGGGCTCACCGAGTACCTCTCGCTGGAGGGCGTCGCGTGAGCGAGCGGGTCGAGGTCCGCAAGACCTACAAGCTCTTCATCGGGGGCGCGTTCCCGCGCTCCGAGAGCGGCCGCACCTTCGCGGTGACGGCGCCCGACGGGACGCTGCTCGCCCACGTGGCCCGGGCGTCGCGCAAGGACGCCCGCGAGGCGGTGCGCGCGGCGCGCGGAGCCCAGGGCGGGTGGGCCGGGCGGACGGCGTACAACCGGGCGCAGATCCTCTACCGCATCGCCGAGGTGCTGGAGGGCCGCTCCGCGCAGCTCGCGGGCGAGCTCGCCGCCGTGGGCGTCGACGCGGACGCGGCCCGGGCCGACGTCGAGGCCGCCGTGGACGCGGCCGTCTGGTGGGCGGGGATGGCCGACAAGCTCGACCAGCTCGTGGGGGGCGTGAACCCGGTCGGCGGCCCCTTCCTCAACCTCTCCCACCCCGTCCCCCTCGGCGTCTGCGCGCTCGCGTGCCCGGACGACGACGGGGTCCGCGGGGTCCTGGGCCTGGTGCTGCCGGCGCTCGCCACGGGCAACGCCGCGGTCGCGGTCGCGGGCGGGGCGGCGGCCCTCGTGACGAGCACCCTGGGCGAGGTGATGGCGACCTCCGACGTGCCGGGCGGCGTGGTCAACCTGCTCACCGGCGACGGGGCGCAGCTGCTGCCGTGGCTCGCGGACCACGAGGACGTCGACCTGATCGACCTGAGCGGGGCGCCCGAGGACCTGCGGGCCGACCTGGAACGGCGGACCGCGGACAACCTCAAGCGCACCCCGCGCACCGGCGGGCGGGAGGATCTGGAGACGGCGATGGCCTTCTGCGAGATCCGCACCGTCTGGCACCCGGCCCGCATCTGATGCTGCAGACCTCCCCGGAGGTGGCCGCGGCCCTCGCGGAGGGGCGGCCCGTGGTGGCGCTGGAGTCGACCATCATCGCCCACGGGCTGCCGCGCCCGGACAACCTGCGCGTCGCCCGGGAGATCGAGGGCGCCGTGCGCGCCGAGGGCGCCGTGCCGGCGACGGTGGCGGTGCTCGGCGGGAGCCTCCGGATCGGCCTGGACGACGCGGCCCTGGAGGAGATCGCCGGGCGCGAGGACGTCGCCAAGCTCGGTGTCCGCGACCTCGGGCCCGCCCTGGTGCGCGGCATCGCGGGCGCGACCACCGTCGCGAGCACCGCCCACGCGGCGTCGCTGGCGGGGATCCCCGTGTTCGCGACCGGGGGCCTCGGGGGCGTCCACCGCGAGGCCTCCAGCACCTTCGACGAGTCCGGCGACCTGACCGCCCTGGCCGCCACCCCGATCGTGGTGGTGTGCGCCGGGATCAAGTCGATCCTCGACGTCGCGGCGACCATGGAGCGCCTGGAGACGCTGCACGTCCCGGTGCTCGGGTTCGGCACGGACCGGCTGGCCGGCTTCTACCTGGCCGACTCCGGCCACGCGGTGCCGTGGCGGGTGGACGACCCGGCCGAGGTCGCGGCGATCCAGGTCGCGCGGCGGCGCCTGGAGCTGCCGCAGGCCGTCGTGGTGACGAACCCGCTCCCCGCGGACGAGGAGATGGAGCCGGAGCTTCACGACCGCGTGCTCGCGGAGGCGCTGTCGGCCGCGGAGGCGGCGGGGGCGACGGGCAAGGAGGCGACGCCCTTCGTGCTCGGGCACTTCCACGAGCGGACCGGGGGCGAGAGCCTGCGGGCCAACGTGACGCTGGTGCTGCGCAACGCGACCCTGGCCGCGCGGATCGCGGGGGCGCTGGCCGGGTGAGCGCGGGGCGGCCCCCGGTGGTGGTGCTGGGGGACGTGATGACGGACGTGGTGGCCGTCGTCGAGGGGCCGCTGGCCCACGCCAGCGACACGCCGGCGCGCATCGTGATGCGGCCGGGCGGGTCGGGCGCGAACACGGCGGCGTGGCTCGGGTCCCTGGGCGCGCGGGCCGTCTTCGTGGGCCGGGTGGGCGACGACGACGCCGGGCGCGCGGCGGAGGCCGCGCTGCGGGAGGCGGGCGTGGAGCCGCTGCTCTCCGTCGCGCCGGGGGCCTCGACCGGCGCGTGCGTGGTGCTGGTTGACGCGTCCGGCGAGCGCACGATGCTGCCGGACGCCGGGGCGAACGCGCTGCTGTCGGCGGACGACCTGCCGGACGCCGCCTTCGTCGCAGGCGGGCACCTCCACGTGAGCGGCTACACGCTGCTGCGCCCCTCCACCCGGGACGCCGCCCTCACCGCGCTGCGCCGGGCACGGGAGGCGGGGATGGGGACGTCGGTCGACCCGGCGTCCGCGGCCCCGCTCGCCGAGGCGGGGGCCGGCCTCTTCCGCGACCTGGTGGCCGGGGTGGGGCTGCTGTTCGTCACCCTGGACGAGGCGGAGGTGCTGTGCGGCACGCGCGACCCGGAGACGGTCGCCACGGCGCTCCGGGCGGCGCACCCGGAGGTTGTGGTGAAGCTCGGCGGCGACGGCGCGCTCTGGCGCGGCCCCGCCGGGGGCGCCGCGCGGGTTCCCGCCGCCCCGCCGCCGGGGCCGGTGGTGGACACGACCGGGGCGGGCGACGCCTTCGCCGCCGCCTGGCTCGCGACCCGCGCGGCCGGGGCCGACCCGGAGGCCGCGCTCGCGGCTGCCTGCTCCCGTGCCGCCTCGGTCGTGACGCGGCCGGGGGCGCGGCCGTAGCGGAGCACTAGGATCCGCGGCCGTGCCCACGACCATCCGCACCGTCTGCGTCTACGCCGGGTCCTCCCCCGGGGCCGATCCCGCCTACGCGGAGGCCGCCGCGGCGCTCGGGGCGGAGATCGCGCGCCGGGGCCTCGGGATGGTCTACGGCGGCGGGACGGTCGGGCTCATGGGCGTCGCGGCCAACGCCGCCCTCGCGGGCGGGGCGCCGGTCACGGGGATCATCCCGGCCTCGCTCCACGCCCGGGAGATCTCCAAGGTCGACCTCACCGAGCTGCTCGTGGTGGGCTCGATGCACGAGCGCAAGTTCCTGATGGCCGAGCGCTCCGACGCCTTCATCGCCCTCCCGGGCGGCGTGGGGACGATCGAGGAGCTCGTCGAGGCGCTCACCTGGACGCAGCTCGGCATCCACGCCAAGCCGGTCGGGGTGCTCGACGTCAACGGCTACTGGGAGCCGCTCACCGCCCTCCTCGACCGCGCCCGGGACGAGCGGTTCGTGCGTCCCGAGCACCGGGGCCTGCTGATCTCCGGCGATGCGCCGGGGGCGCTCCTCGACGCCCTCGCGGCCTGGGAGCCGCGGGGCATCGACAAGTGGATGGACGGGGGCCCCTCCGCCATCTGACGGCGGGGCCCCGGCGGGCCCTACCCCTCGGCCCCCAGCATCGCGTAGCCGGGCTTGATGATGCGGTTGATGAGGTGCAGCCGCTCGTCGAACGGCAGGAAGGCGCTCTTCATCGCGTTGATCGTCGCCCAGCGCATGTCGGCCAGGTCCCAGCCGAAGGTCTCGCCGAGCAGCAGGAACTCCTTCGACATGCTCGTGTCGCTCATCAGCCGGTTGTCCGTGTTGACGGTCACGCGGAACCGCAGCCGGGTGAGCAGCCCGATCGGGTGCTCGGCGAGCGACGGCGCAGCCCCGACGTGGACGTTCGAGCTGGGGCACATCTCCAGCGGCACGCGCCGGTCGCGCACGTAGGCCGCCAGGCGCCCCAGGGTGTAGCCCTCCTCCGCGCTCCCCGTGATGTCGTCGACGATCCGCACGCCGTGGCCGAGCCGCTCGGCGCCGCAGACGTGCAGCGCCTCGGCGATCGAGGGCAGGCCGAACGCCTCGCCCGCGTGGATGGTGATGTGGAAGTCGTCGCGCATCACGCGCGAGAAGGCGTCCAGGTGGCGCGACGGCGGGTGCCCCGCCTCGGGCCCCGCGATGTCGAAGCCGCAGACCCCGCGGTCGCGGTGGCGCAGGGCCAGCTCGGCGATCTCCAGGGAGCTCGCCTGCTGGCGCATCGCCGAGCAGAGCACCCGGATGGTGATGCCCTTGCCCTCGCTGCCGCGCGCGAACCCGGCGAGCACGGCGTCCACCACCTCGTCCAGCGTCAGGCCCTGCTCGATGTGCAGTTCGGGCGCGAAGCGGATCTCCGCGTACACGACGCCGTCGGCCGCGAGGTCCTCCGCGCACTCGGCGGCGACGCGCTCCAGCGCCTCGCGCGTCTGCATGACGGCGACGGTGTGGGCGAACGTCTCCAGGTAGAGGACCAGGTCGTTGCGGTTCGCCCCCCGCGAGATGACCTGCCGCAGCTCCTCCGGGTCGGTCGTGGGGAGCCCGTCGTAGCCGCCCTCGGCGGCCAGCTCGACGATCGTCGCGGGGCGCACCCCGCCGTCGAGGTGATCGTGCAGGAGCACCTTGGGCGCCTGCACCACATTGTCCGTGTCGAGTCTCATGGGCCAACGCTAGCGCCCCGCGGGGCGCGCGGCGCGTCCCGCTCTACACTCCGTCCGTGGCCATCGACCTGATCGGCGTCGACGCGGACGACACCCTCTGGCACAGCGAGGGGCATTTCGCCGTGACCGAGGAGCGGTACCTCGATCTCCTGAGGCCCTGGGTCGAGGACGCGGACACGATCCACACGGCCCTCGTCGAGACCGAGCGGCGCAACCTCGCGATCTTCGGCTACGGGGTGAAGGGCTTCACCCTCTCCATGATCGAGACGGCCCTCACGCTCACCGGCCACCGCATCGACGGGCAGGCCGTGGAGCGCATCCTCACCATGGGCAAGGAGCTCATGGGCCACCCGGTGGAGCTCCTCGACGGCGTCGCCGAGACGCTCGGCGAGCTCTCCGGCAGCGGCCGCCGGCTGGTGCTCATCAGCAAGGGCGACCTGTTCCACCAGGAGTCGAAGGTCGCGGCCTCCGGCCTGGGCGAGCTGTTCGAGAGCGTCGAGATCGTGGCGGAGAAGGACCCGCCGACCTACGCGCGGGTGCTCACGCGCCTGGGGGCGCGGCCCGCCGCGTTCTGCATGATCGGCAACTCGGTGCGCTCGGACATCGCGCCCGTGCTGGAGCTGGGCGGCGCCGGGGTCCACGTGCCGTACCGCATCACCTGGGACCTGGAGCACGCCGAGATCGACGAGTCCCACCCGCGCCTCGCGCGCGTCCGCGAGATCCGGGAGGCGCCGGCCGCGGTCGACCGCCTCGCCGAATGGGGCGGCGCGTGAGCGGGCGGGGGGTGGACTGGCCGGCCCTGCGGGAGGCCGCCGTGGAGATGACGCGCCGCTCCTACGCCCCCTACTCCGGGGTGCTGGTGGGCGCCGCGGGGCTGGCCGACGACGGGCGCGTCGTGCGCGGGTGCAACGTCGAGAACGCCTCCTACGGCCTGGGCCTCTGCGCCGAGTGCGGGCTCGTCACGGACCTCGCCGCCACCGGCGGGGGGCGCCTGGTCGCCGTCGCGGTCGTCGCGGGGGACGGGAGGCCGCTCGCGCCCTGCGGGCGCTGCCGCCAGCTCCTCCACGAGCACGGCGGCCCGGACCTGCTGCTCGACGGCGAGGACGGCCCCGTGACCCTCGGCGCCCTGCTGCCGGGCGCGTTCGGCCCCGACGCCCTGGAGACCCGATCCGGGAGATGAGGACCCACTCGGCGGTGGACGTCATCCGCGCCAAGCGGGACGGCCACGAGCTGAGGGACGACCAGATCCGCTGGTTCATCGGGGCCTACACCGCGGGCGAGGTGGCCGACGAGCAGGCGTCCGCGCTGCTGATGGCGATCTTCCTGCACGGGATGACGCCGCAGGAGCTGGCGGTCTGGACCGACGCCATGATCCGCTCCGGGGTGCGGCTCGACCTCTCGCGCGTCCCGTTCCCGACCGTCGACAAGCACTCCACCGGCGGCGTCGGCGACAAGCTCTCGCTCCCCCTCTGCCCCCTCGTCGCGGCCTGCGGGGCGGCCGTCCCGCAGCTCTCGGGCCGCGGGCTCGGCCACACGGGCGGGACGCTCGACAAGCTGGAGGCCGTCGCCGGCTTCCGCACGGACCTCACCAACGAGCGGTTCGTCGATCAGCTCGCGGACATCGGGGTGGCGATCGCCGCCGCAGCTGACGCGAGACCACGATCAGCGGCACACCCCGCGCGAGCATGATCGACGCCGCGGTGTGACGAAGCCCGTGGAAGGAGATGAGGGGGCGGCCCGTGGCATCGACCAGGCCGACCCGCGTGAGC
>JBFWPT010000006.1:0-100466 GCA_050249835.1 Thermoleophilia bacterium | reverse complement strand
GCGATTATCGCGATCGTCCCCTCGGCCACCATGTAGACGAGGCTCACCCAGGACAGCAGGCGCACCCGGGCGGCGAGGCGCAGACGCTCCTCCATCCCGAGAGGCGGAGGGCCGGTGCGGAGCGGGACCGGCCGGGTGGTCATCGCCGGCGGGACGTCACGGCGGGGAGCACCGCCTCCAGGAGATCCCGCCCCGTGGCGGTCAGGGAGTAGAGGACCATCTTCCCCTCCCTCCGCGAGGAGACCAGACCGGCGGTGCGCAGCGCCCGGGCGTGGTGGGACACGAGACCGTCGGATCGCTCTGTCACCCACGACAGATCACACACGCAGAGCTCGCCGCCGTCCCGGAGCGCGGCCGCGATCGTCAGCCGGGTCGAATCTGAGAGCGCCCTGGCCCGCAAGGCCGCCTCCTCGGCGGCCCGGCCGTCGGGGCGGGATCGGCGAAGCGCCTCGGCACGAGGGAGATCCAGACAGAGGAGGTCGCAGACATCGGACACAGAGACATTCTAATGCCCATTGGAGTGTCCGGTGAGCCGAAGAACCGACGATCCGAGTGACTCAGCCCCGCGCGTACATGATGACGCCGACACCGACGAGACAGATGGCGGCACCGATGACGTCGTAGCGGTCGGGACGAAAGCCGTCGAAGGCCACGCCCCACACAAGGGAGCCTGCGACGAAGATCCCGCCGTACGCGGCCAGCACGCGGCCGAAGTTCGCGTCGGGCTGCAGAGCGGCGACGAAGCCGTAGGCCACGAGCGCCGCACCGCCCGCCGCCGCCAGCCACCAGTGGCCGCCCTCCTTCACCGCCTGCCAGATCAGCCACGCACCGCCGATCTCGCAGAGGGCGGCGAGCACGAAGAGAGCGATCGAGCGGGCGGCCACGAGCCGAGGCTAGCGACTCGCCGATCCGAGCCCGGCGAATCCGTTGCGCCACTCCCGGAGCCACGCCACGGTCTCGCAACTGCACTTGAAATCCGTACCGTGGTACGACCATAGAGTGGGTTCATGACCACTTCCGAACTGGCCCGGCTCGCTGAAAGCCCTGCGTGCAGCCTGGACGCGGGTGCCGCCGCCACGCGTGCCGCGGAGTTCCGTGCGCTCCTGGCGCCGCGTGTGAGGCGGCTGCAGCGTGACGGTTCCGTCGGCACGATCGACCTCGAGATGGGGGTGCGCGCCGAGCGCGACCTGCGAGACCTGCTCGCGGCCGAGCTCGAGTGCTGCCCGTTCTGGCGCTTCCGGCTGGACCGGACGTCGCCGCGTCGCGTCCGCCTGGAGGTGCGTGCCGTCTCCCCGTTCGAGGACGCCCTCGACGCGTTCCTGTCGCTCGCGGGCTCGCGCGATCTCCAGGAGCGCACCTACCGCGCCGGTGAGGCGGCGCGCCAGGCCGGCGTCGGGGTGGAGACGCTCAGGTACTACGAGCGGCGCGGCCTCATGCCGACGCCGCAGCGGCGTCCCTCCGGCCATCGTGAATACACGACCGAGGACATCCGACTGCTCGTCGCCATCAAGGCGGCGCAGCGGCTCGGCTTCACCCTCGCCGAGACGCGGGAGATCGTCCGGGTGACGCGGTTCGCGCAGCCAGGCGAGCCCGCCACCCTCCAGACGCAGGTCGAGGCGAAGCTGCAGGAGGTCGAGGAGAGGATCCGCGGCCTCGAGCTCATGCGGGCCGAGCTGCGCGCCGTCCTCGCGGCCGAGTGCGACACGCTGATCGACTGCGACTGCGGCGACTGCCCGATCGATGGGCATCCCGCGCCGCCGGCGCGCCGCCTGCACCAGGTGAGCCGATGAGGCGGAAGCTCGGGACGGGGCTGCTCGTCGTCGGCGCCTGCAGCGCCTGCTGGATCGTCCCCGTCCTGGTGGCGCTGCTGGGTGCGGGATGGGCGGGGGCGCTCGGCGCGAGCTGGTTCTGGATCGCGTGCGCGGCCGTCCTGACCGGGGCCGCCGCCGTGCTCGTGCGGCGCGGGCAGCGGCGCCGGCGTGCGCAGTGCGGGTGCGCGACCCCGACCGGCCCATGAGGACCCCCGCCCTGAGGTCGCTCGCGCTCGCCCTCCTGCTGCTCGCGACCCTCGCCTTCGCCATCGGCGTGGGAATCGAGAAGGCCGAAGCCGGCGAGCACAGCGGCGCGTCCGGCGGGCACGCCGAGGAGACCCTCCTCGGCGTCGAGACCGAATCGACCCCGCTCATCGTCGCCGGCATCGTGCTGTCGCTGATCGTTGCGCTCGCGGTGTGGCGGTTCGGCCGCCGCGTCGACGTGCTGGTCGCGGCGTCCGCCTTCTGCCTGGGGTTCGCCGTGCTCGACGGCATCGAGATGGCGCGGAAGTGGGGCGACGAGGCGACCATCGCGGTCCTCGCGTCCCTGGCGATGCTGCTCCACGCCGCTGCGGCCGTCCTGCTGGCGGTCACCGCGAGCCGACTCGCGCGACCGCGGCCGGCGTCCCAGCCGTGACGACCCCCTTGGACCGGCTGCGGGCGCGCATGCCGGCCGAGACGGTCCTCCCCAGCGGCGCCCGGGTGGCGTGGCCGCGCGCGGTCGCGGCCGCGCTCATCGGCGCCGTGCTCACGGCGTTGCTGCTGGGCGTACCCACCGACGTCATCCCGAACCCCTGGTTCGGCCGCATGACCCCCGTGGAGGCCTACGCGGTGCCCGTCCTGGTGGCGACGTCCCTTCTGAGCGGCATCCTGTGCGCGACGTGGTTCGGCGTCGAGGCCGCGTCCTGCCCGACCCGCGGGACGGGCACCGGCGGCGCCGTCGGTGGTGCGTTCGCGTGGCTCGCGATCGGCTGCCCTGTCTGCAACAAGCTCGTCCTGCTCGCGCTGGGCACCTCGGGGGCGCTCACGTGGTTCGCACCGCTGCAACCGTGGCTGGCGGCGGGCTCGCTCGTGGTCCTGGGGGCGACACTCGCCTGGCGGCTCCGGGTGCTGATGGCACCCCCGGGAGCGGCGACCCCCGCCTGACCGCCTACCTCAGCGGCGCGGCGAGCAGGTCATCACGCCGTCGCCCCGCGAGGCATGGCGCACCGGGAGCACCCATCTGAAGAGGCCGAGGCCTGGCCTCCGGCACCAGCATCCCGTGGAGCACCCACAGCGACGGATCACCCCGCGGCGCTCTGCGAGTCGCGTGCCGAACGCGGCAACGAGATAGAGCACCACCAGCCCGCCGATCACCCGCATCGGATGACCGTACCGACGCCGCTCGCGACGCGCTCCCGCATGGTCTCCCGCATGGTCGGTGTCGCTCCCCGCATGCTCCCGCATGCTCTGAAGGGCTTCGAGACGACTTGTGGGCATCTGGGGCACCAACAGAAAAAGCCCCGCATTTGCGGGGCTTTCGGCGATGGCGGGACCCAGATTCGAACTGGGGACACCACGATTTTCAGTCGTGTGCTCTACCAACTGAGCTATCCCGCCGCGACCGCGCAGTTTAGGGGTCGTCCCCCGCTCCCGCCAGGAACCGGCCCGCCCGTCACCGCCCCGGCCTCCCGCCGGGGTATCATCACCGGCGATGCGCCGCGTCCTCACCGCCATCGCCGCACTGGGGATCGTCGGCGCCCTCGCGGTCCCGGCCGGCAGCCAGGCGCCGGGGGCCAAGCTCCGCATCCAGCCCAACGCGGTGAAGGTGGTCACGCCCGCCGAGGACGCCGCCGACCGCGAGACGGTGTTCGTCGCACGCGCCGGCACCCAGTACCGCTTCGAGGTGGGCTACCGCGTGAGCGGCGCCAAGAAGATCGGGACGGGGCACGTCTTCGTCATCGAGAACGCGGTCACGGGCGAGCGGCTCGAGGTGCTCTCCAAGAGCTTCCCGCCCGAGGACCCCGGCGTCTACACCGAGTCGAGCAACTACACGATCCCCGCCGACTGGGCGCCCGGCGTCTACCGGTTCAAGTGGACGCTCAACGCCCGCCACCCCCGCCTGGATTCGGTCCAGGCGACGGGGAGCCGGGTGTTCCTGGTCGCGGGCCCGCAGGGCTGACGGGCCGCCCCGACGGCGCCGCACGGCGGCCGCGGGCGGTGAGGAAGACCCCGGCGAGGATGAGCAGCATCCCCGCGACCGTGGCGGGGGTGACCGCCTCGTCGCGCAGCCACCAGCCGTAGGCGACCGCCACCGGGGGGATCGTGTACGCCACGAGCGACGCCCGCCCGTAGCCGATCTGCCCGATGAGCCGGAAGTACTCGACGAACGCCCAGGCGGTGCTGGCGACGGCCAGGACCACGACGGCCAGCACGGCCCCCGCCGACGGGACCTGGGTGGGCGGCTGGACAGCGACGAGCGGCAGCGTCAGCAGCGCCGCGGCCCCCACCGAGATGAGGGTCGTCGTCTCGGCGGGCACCCCGGGGTGGCGGAGCTTCAGCAGGAAGCCGGACAGCGCGTAGGAGACGGCCGCGCCGATCATCGCCATCGCGCCGAGGAACTCGCCGGCGGTGCCGGCCTGCTCAACGCCGACGAGCATCCCGACGCCGCCCAGGCCGAGCAGCAGCCCGGCCCACTGGATCCCGGTCATCACCTCGCTGCGGTCGAGGACCGGGGCCATCAGGGCGACGAGCAGCGGGACGGCCGCGATGAGGACCGCCGCGAGGCCGGTGGGGACGGTCCGCTCCCCGTAGGTGATGAGCGCGAACGGCAGGGCGATCGCCACCAGGCCGAGCAGCAGCGCGTCCCAGGGCCGGCGGCGCACGTCGGCGAGCGCCGCCCACGCCGGGCCGCGCCGCGCCCGCACCAGCGCGAGCAGCACGACCGCGGCGAGCGCGGTGCGCCCGAACACCACCAGCGACTCCGGCATCTCCTCGGCCGCCTCGGCGATGAGGAGGTACGAGGCGCCCCACACCGCGGACAGGAGGGCGAGCATGACGACGTGACGGGGACGCACGCGGCCTCCGGGACGGGTGGGCGGGACGGTCTATCATCGGGCCGATGGCCAGCCGCGGTCACGTCCTGGTGGTCGACGACGAACGAGCGATCCGGCGCCTGCTGCGGCTGTACCTCACCGACGCGGGGTTCACGGTCGCCGAGGCGCCCGACGGCGAGACCGCCGTGGAGCAGGTCCGCCGGGGCGGCATCGACCTCGTCCTGCTCGACCTGATGCTTCCCGAGATGGACGGCTACGAGGTCTGCCGCCGGCTGCGGGAGGTCGGCACCGTTCCGATCATCATGGTCACGGCCCGCGACGACGAGGCGCACCGCATCACCGGCCTGGAGCTGGGCGCCGACGACTACGTGGTCAAGCCGTTCTCGCCGGTCGAGGTGGTCGCCCGGGTGAAGGCCGTCATGCGCCGCGTCAGCGCGCCGCCCGACCCCAACCGCGTCCTGCGCGCCGGGCCCGCCGTGCTCGAGCCGTCGAGCCGCCGGGCGACGGTGGACGGCGTGGAGGTCGACCTCACCCGGCTGGAGTTCGACCTGCTCGCCGAGCTGGCCGCGCACCCACGGGTCGTCTACACGCGCGAGCGCCTGCTGGAGAAGGTCTGGGGGTACCAGTCGGCCGTCGGCGGCAAGACCGTGGACGTGCACGTGGCCAACCTGCGCCGCAAGCTCGGCGAGGACATCGGGATCGTCGCGGTGCGGGGGGTGGGCTACCGGCTCGAGCCCTCGTGAGGGACCTCGTCGACCGCCTGCGGCCGCGCTCCATCCAGGCGCGCGTCGCCCTGGCGATCGGCGTCGCGCTCGTGGTGGTGTTCGTGGTCGTG
Source organism: Thermoleophilia bacterium (assembly GCA_050249835.1). Classification (GTDB taxonomy): domain Bacteria; phylum Actinomycetota; class Thermoleophilia; order Miltoncostaeales; family Miltoncostaeaceae; genus Miltoncostaea. The sequence continues at coordinate 94,785 of JBFWPT010000006.1, read as the reverse complement.
CAGCTCGTGTTCGTCTCCTTCGTGGAGGCGCGCTCGCGCGACGAGGTGGAGCGGGCCCTCCACGACCAGGCGGAGTCGATCGCCCGCCAGATCGAGCGCAACGGCCTGGAGAACGCGCCGTCCACGGCGCGGGAGGCCCAGCGGTACATCGGCGACGCGCGCCTCGTCGTCTACGTGGAGGGCACCTCCGTCCACTGGAACCGCCCGGTGGAGGACCTGGAGGCCTCGGCGCGGGTGACGCGCGGCGACCTGGAGGTGCTGCTGGAGCGGCCCGACCCGTCGGCGGGGCTGATGAGCGACTGGATGTTCGTCGCCCTGCTCGCGATCGGGATCGTCGGCACCGGCGCCCTCATCTGGGGGCTCGCCCTCGGCATCGGCTCGCGCCTGCGCGCGTCGGTCAGCACGCTCGCCGACAGCGCCGAGGCCGTCACCGCCGGCCGCTTCGACGTGCGCGCGCCGGTCACCGACGACGAGCTCGGCCGCCTCGCGCAGGAGTTCAACCGCATGACCGCGCGGCTGGAGTCCGCCGACCTGCGCCAGCGCGAGTTCCTGGCCGACGTCGCCCACGAGCTGCGCACCCCGGTCACCGCGATCGAGGGCTTCGCCCAGGCGCTGGAGGACGGGACCGCCTCGACGGAGGAGGACCGGCGCGAGTCCGCGGAGTTCATCCGGGCCGAGGCCGCGCGCCTGCGCGACCTGGTGCGGGACCTCCAGCAGATCACGTGGCTCGACCTCGACCCGCCCGTCACCACGGCGCCGATGGACCTGATGGACGCCGGCCGCGACGTCGTGGCGCGCCTCGGCATCGAGGCCCGCGACAAGGGGGTCTCGCTGCACCCGCCGGAGGGGAGCCTCATCGCCCTCGGCGACCCGGCCCACGTGGAGACGATCCTCTCCAACCTCGTGTCGAACGCGATCCGGGCGACGCCGCGGGGCGGGTTCGTCCACCTGTCCCCCGCGACGGCCCCCGGGCAGGCGGGGATCTCCGTGAGCGACACCGGCGTCGGCATCCCGGCGGAGCACCTGCCCTACATCTTCGACCGCCTCTACCGGGTCCAGTCGGGGCGGCAGCGGCCTGCCGGCGGGTCGGGCCTCGGCCTGTCGATCGTGCGCCGGCTGGCGACGCTGCTCGGGGGGCGCGTGACCGTCCGCAGCACCCCGGGGGAGGGGTCCGTGTTCACGCTCTGGCTGCCCGCGAAGGCGGTCGCACCGGCCCGGCGGGCCAGGGTAGGCTCGGGGCAGGAGTAGTCGCCGAGACGAGGGGGACCCGGTGGCCCAGCGCCGCTATCTGCTGTCCGAGGACGCCATCCCGACGCGGTGGTACAACGTCGCCGCCGACCTCTCCTCGATGCCGCCGCCGCCGCTGCATCCGGGCACCGGCCAGCCGGTCGGTCCGGGCGACCTGTCGGCCATCTTCCCGATGGCCCTCATCGAGCAGGAGGTTAGCGGGGAGCGCTGGATCCCGATCCCCGACCCCGTCCGCGAGATCTACTCGATGTGGCGGCCGACGCCGCTCTACCGGGCGCTGGGGCTGGAGCAGGCCCTCGGGACCACGTGCCGGATCTTCTACAAGTACGAGGGCGTCTCCCCGGCGGGGAGCCACAAGCCGAACACCTCGGTCCCGCAGGCCTACTACAACAAGCAGGCGGGGGTCACCCGGCTCTCCACCGAGACCGGCGCCGGCCAGTGGGGCTCGTCGCTCGCGTTCGCCTGCGAGCTGTTCGGGATCGAGTGCAAGGTCTACATGGTGCGGGCCTCGTACGACCAGAAGCCGTACCGGCGCTCGATGATCCGCACCTGGGGCGGCGAGGTCGTGGCGTCCCCGTCGGAGGACACGGCCGCCGGCCGGGCGATCCTGGAGGCGACGCCCGACAGCACGGGCAGCCTCGGCATCGCGATCTCCGAGGCGGTGGAGGACGCCGCCACCCGCGACGACACCAACTACGCGCTCGGCAGCGTCCTCAACCACGTCCTGCTGCACCAGACGATCGTCGGGCAGGAGGCGCGCAAGCAGCTCGCCATGGCGGGGGCCGAGCCGGACGTGGTGATCGGCTGCGTGGGCGGCGGGTCGAACTTCGCCGGCCTCGCGTTCCCGTTCCTGGCCGACAAGGCCGCGGGCAGCGAGATCCGCATCGTCGCCGCCGAGCCCGCCGCGTGCCCCACCCTCACCCGCGGCCACTACGGCTACGACTTCGGCGACACCGCCGGCATGACCCCGCTCCTCGCGATGCACACCCTGGGCCACGGCTTCGTGCCGCCCGCCATCCACTCCGGCGGGCTCCGCTACCACGGCATGGCGCCGCTCGTCTCCCACCTCGTCCACACCGGCCTGGTCGAGGCGCGGGCCTACAACCAGAGCGAGTGCTTCGCCGAGGCGGTCCGCTTCTCCCGCGCCGAAGGCATCATCCCGGCCCCCGAGCCGTCCCACGCGCTGCGCGCCGTGACCGAGGAGGTGGAGCGCGCCCGCGAGGAGGGGGTCGAGCGGACGATCCTCTTCAACCTCTGCGGGCACGGGAACTTCGACATGGGCGCCTACGACGCGTACCTGTCGGGCTCCATGACGGACTACGAGCTCCCCCAGGAGGAGCTCGACCGCGCCGCCGCCGAGCTGGAGGGGCTGCCGACCCTCTGAGCCCGCTCAGTAGGGGCTCTTGTGCCCCTTGCCGGTGTCCTCCGCCTCCAGCGAGGCCGTCTCGGCGGCCCGGCGCTTCAGGCGGCGCTGGGCGCCGGCGACGCCGCCGATGATGACGAGGCCGATCAGCAGGTAGGGGATCCCGAACAGGTACCGGTTGTCCTCCAGGCCGATCAGGAAGACGATGCCGCCGATCGCGAAGATCGCGCCGATGGCGTAGGAGAAGAGGACGGCGGTCGGGCTCACGAGCCCCCCTCGAAGTGCGCCTCGAGCTGCTCGATGACCGCGGGGACCAGCTCGTTCCAGTCGGCGCCGTCCTCCTTCGTGACGCTCACGAAGTTCGCCGTCATGAAGACGTTCGTCACCCCGTCGAGCGCGAAGATCCGCGCTCCGAGGGGCGAGGCGGCCGGGTCGGAGCCCTCCCGGAACGTCACGCCGCGGCCCTCCGTGGACGGGCGGTCGAGCGTGAACTTGATCGCGTTGGGGTTGGGCGTCGCCTCGGGCGTCACGTCCATAACCGCTGTCACCTCTCCTGCTGGGCGCGCAGGATCCCCCGTCGGGGGGATGCGGCGCGCTCGGGTTTGATCGTCCGGGGTCGATACAGGAATACAGGGCCCGCCGATGGGCCCCCGTGAAAGGTACCGGCATGGCCACGCCGATCGATCCGTCGATCCGCCCCGGCACCCCCCCGCGGACCGTCGCGGTCCAGGCACCTGCCCTGTGCCCCCGCTGCTTCGGCACCGGCTCCATCCTCGAGCCGATGGACTGCGACCGCGCGCACGTCTACCTCCCCGTCGTGTGCGAGCCCTGCGCGGGGACCGGGAGCACCAGCACCGTCTAGACGCGCCGCGCCCGCGGCGAGGCCACCCCGCGCGGGTAGGATGCCCGCCGTGACCGACGCCTCCCGTGACCGCCTCGCCCACCTGCTCCGCGAGCACGCCCTCGTGCGCGAGTCGGTGACGCTCTCCTCCGGCCGCCGCTCGTCGTATTACTTCGACGCCCGGCAGGTCCTGCTCGACCCGGAGGGGGCCCAGCACTCGGGCGCCCTCATGTGGGACGCGCTCGCCCCCGGGGGGCCCCGGGCGGTCGGCGGGCTCACCCTCGGCGCCGACCCGCTCGTCTGCGCCGTCAGCGCCACCGCCTGGGCGGCCGGCACCCGCGTCACCGGGTTCTTCGTCCGCAAGGAGGCGAAGAAGCACGGCCTGCAGCAGTGGATCGAGGGGCCCTTCATCGAGGAGGGCACCCCCGTCGCGGTGGTCGACGACGTCCTCACCAGCGGGGGCTCGCTCGTCGCCGCGATCGAGAAGGCGCGGCAGGCGGGTGGCGTCGTCGTCGGCGCCGCCGTGGTCATCGACCGCGGCGAGGGCGGCCGGGAGCGCGCCGAGGAGGCCCTCGGCGGCGCGCCGCTGCACGCCCTGTTCACGGCCGCCGAGCTGCTCGGCACGGGAGCGCCCGCGACGTGACCCCGTCCCCGCCGGCGGCCGCTGCGCGGGAGGCCGTCGTCGTCCGGGTCTCGGGTCCGACGGCGACGCTGCTCATCGACGGGGAGGAGCGGGAGGCGCGCCTGCGCCCCCGGGTGCCGGGCGGTCCCGCCGTCGCCGGGGACCGGGTGAGCCTGCGGCCGGACGCCGGCGAGCCCGTCGTCGTCGAGGTCGCCCCGCGCACGACGGTCCTGGAGCGCGGTGAGGGCCGCGACGGGCGGCCCCGGGCCATCGTCGCGAACGCCGACCTCACCGTCGTGGTGGCCGCGGTCGCCGACCCGCCGATGCGGCCGCGCCTCATCGACCGCTACCTCGTCGCCTCGTCGCTCGGCGGCCTGGAGGCCGCGATCGTCTTCACCAAGGACGACCTCCCCCACGACGACGCCGAGGTCGGCGCCGCCCGCGCCCGCTACGAGGAGATCGGCTACCCGGTCCTGGCGGGCATGGCCAAGGACCCGGCCTTCGTGGAGGAGGTGCGTGGCCTGATCGGCCGTCGTGTGGCGATCCTGGCCGGCCACTCCGGCGTCGGGAAGTCCACGCTCACCCGCGGCCTCACCGGCGTCGCCCGCGCGGTCGGGGCCGTGAGCGAGAAGGTCCGCACCGGCCGCCACACGACCAGCGACCCGCGCGTCATCCCGATGCCCGGGGGCGGCGCGGTGGTGGACACCGCCGGCGTGCGCACCTTCCACCTGCCCCGCCTCGACCGCGCGCAGCTGGAGGCGGGGTTCCCGGAGATCGCGCGCGCGGCGGCCGGGTGCCGCTTCCGGGGCTGCGCTCACGACGGCGACGCCGGGTGCGCGGTCGAGGGGGCGGTCTCGCCGGAGCGCCTCGACTCCTACCGGCGCATGCTCCACGGCGTGCGATGAGAACCCCCATGGCGCAGCCCCTCCGCGCCTTGACCCTGCATGGCGCCGGGCCGTAAGTTTGTGCCGCGCGGCACGAAGCCGTCCCGAGTTCCCGTGATCGAAACCCGCCGGAGGAAGTTCATGAGTCGTCCACGACGTTTCCTGCCGCCCATCGCAGGGGGCGCTCAGACCACCGGCTGGGAGGCCCTCGAGAAGTGGGTCGGGTCCGGTGCGTCGGCCGCCGAGGGCGCGGCCGCCAAGGGCAAGACCGGCTGGGAGGCCCTGGAGAAGTGGGTCGGCTCGGGTGCGTCGGCCGCCGAGGGTGCCGCCGAGGGTGCGGCCGCCAAGGGCAAGACCGGCTGGGAGGCGCTGGAGAAGTGGGTCGGTGGCGGGGGTGGCGGCGAGGCCGCCGCGCCGGCCGCTGCCGCTGCCGCGGCTCCGTCGGGCACGACCGGCTGGGAGGCCCTGGAGAAGTGGGTCGGCGGGGGTGGTGGCGGTGAGGCCGCCGCGCCGGCTGCCGCTGCGGCTCCGTCGGGCACGACCGGCTGGGAGGCCCTGGAGAAGTGGGTCGGCGGGGGCGGTGGCGGCGAGGCCGCCGCGCCGGCCGCTGCCGCTGCCGCGGCTCCGTCGGGCAAGACCGGCTGGGAGGCCCTGGAGAAGTGGGTCGGTGGCGGTGGCGGTGGCGGCGGCGGTGAGGCCGCCGCGGCGCCCTCCGGCGCCAAGACCGGCTGGGAGGCGCTCGACAAGTGGGTCGGCGACGGCTCCGGCCCCGGCGGCGCCGCCCCGGCCGCCCCGGCCGCGCCCGAGTCCTCCGCGCCGCCGGCCGCCCCGGCGGGCGGCACCGGCTGGGAGGCCCTCGAGAAGTGGGTCGGCGACGGCGGCGGCTCCGCGCCGTCCGCGGCCGAGAGCGCAGCCAACGGCGCGGCCGCGTCCGAGGCGGCCGCGGCCCCCGCAGAGGCGGCGGCCTCCGGCGGCGGCTTCATGGGGTTCCTCAAGCGGCTCTTCGGCGGCAAGTAGCCGCCCCGCGTCACCGGGGCGCCGCCACCTGGCGGCGCCCCTCACGGGGCCCGTCGGCCCCCCCGCCCGTGCGTCCCGCACGCCGTCCGCCCCTGCGCGCGGCCGGGTGAGCCGCACGGTCGAGGAGCGCTCCGCCGGCGGGGTGCTGCTCATGCGCATGGGCCAGGAGATCCTGGTCCCCCTCATCCACCTGCGGCGCGGCGACGTGCTCGGCCTGCCGAAGGGGCACATCGAGCCGGGGGAGAGCCCGGACCAGACGGCCGTGCGCGAGACGCGCGAGGAGACCGGGCTCGCGGGGCGCGTGCTGGCCCCCCTGGAGGAGATCTCCTACATGTTCTGGTCGCGCTCGATGGGCACGCGCATCTCCAAGAGCGTCGCGTTCTTCCTCATGGAGTACCGCGCCGGCGCCCCCGCCCCCCAGGAGGGGGAGGTGGACGACATCGTGCTCGTCCCGGCCCGCCGGGCGACGGCCGCGCTCACCTATCCGGGGGAGCGGCGGGTGATGCAGGGCGCCCTCGCCTGGCTGGACGCGGCAGGTTACGGTGCCGGGGAGGCGAATACCCGGTCGTCGCCCCCGGCCTGATCCGCCGCCCCCCTGCCACCCCCGCCCGAGGACGTCCGTGTACGCGCTGAACTTCTACTCGCCGCTCTTCATCGACCAGCTCCGCAAGGGTCGCAAGACCGCGACGATCCGGCTCGGGGACAAGTCCCACAAGTACAAGAAGGGCCAGCTCGTCTGGGTGACGGTGGGGCACCGCCACGGGCCGCGGCAGCGGATCTTCACCGCGATCATCGACGACGTGACCGTCAAGCCGGTGCGGGAGCTGACCCAGCGCGAGATCGAGCGCGACAACCCGGAGTTCCGCCTGGTGGAGGACACCCTCCACTTCCTCTCGCACATCTACTCGCGCGAGGTCGCGCTGGACGACACGGTCTCGATCATCCATTTCTCCGAGGTCATCGAGTTCCCCTCGCTCAAGTGACGCCCCGGTGACGCGGCGGCGCCTTGCGCCGCGCGGGTCGTGATGGCTACCCTTTGGCACTCAACTACTCTGAGTGCCAAGAGGGGGAAGTGCTTTGAACCTACAGCCGTTGGGCGACCGCGTCGTCGTCCAGTCCATCGAGGCCGAGCAGGTCACCGCCTCCGGCATCGTCCTCCCGGACACCGCGGCCGAGAAGCCGCAGCGGGGCAAGGTCCTGGCTGTGGGCGCGGGCCGGTTCGAGGACGGCCAGCGGGTGCCGCTCCTCGTCGCCGAGGGTGACGAGGTCATCTACTCCAAGTACGGCGGCACCGAGGTCAAGGTCGACGGCCAGGACCTCCTGATCCTCCGTGAGTCCGACATCCTGGCGAAGGCGGTCTAGAGCCATGCCGAAGCTCATCAAGTTCAACGAGGACGCGCGGCGTTCGCTGGAGCGGGGTGTGAACACCCTGGCGGATGCGGTGAAGGTGACTTTGGGCCCGAAGGGCCGGTACGTGGTGTTGGACAAGAAGTTCGGTGCGCCGACGATCACGAATGATGGTGTGACGATCGCGCGTGAGATCGAGATCGATGATGTGTTCGAGAACCAGGGCGCCCAGCTGGTCCGTGAGGTCGCCACCGCCACCAACGACGTCGCCGGTGACGGCACGACCACGGCGACGGTGCTTGCTCAGGCGATTGTGCGTGAGGGCCTGAAGAACGTGGCTGCCGGTGCGAACCCGATGGGCCTGAAGCGCGGCATCGAGGCCGCCGTCGAGCGCGTCGTCGTCGAGATCGCGAAGCAGGCGAAGGAGGTGTCGGGTAAGGAGGACATCGCCCGGGTCGCCGCCATCTCGAGCCGGGATCGCGCGATCGGGGATGTGATCTCGGATGCGATCGAGAAGGTCGGTAAGGATGGGGTGGTGAACGTCGAGGAGGGCCAGACGTTCGGGATGGACCTGGAGTTCACCGAGGGGATGCAGTTCGACCGGGGGTACATGTCGCCGTACATGGTGACCGACCAGGACCGGATGGAGGCTGTCCTGGACGACCCGTTCCTGCTGATCCACGGCGGGAAGATCAGCAGTGTGCAGGACATCCTGCCGCTGTTGGAGCAGGTGATCGGCCAGGGCCGGCCGCTTCTGATCATCGCCGAGGACGTCGAGGGTGAGGCCCTGGCGACGTTGATCGTGAACAAGCTGCGCGGGACGTTCACGGGGATCGCGGTGAAGGCCCCCGGGTTCGGTGACCGCAGGAAGCGGATGCTTGAGGACATCGCGATCCTGACCGGCGGTGAGGTGATCGCCGAGGAGATGGGGTTGAAGCTGGCGAACACGCAGGTCGGCCAGTTGGGCCGCGCCCGGCGTGTGGTGATCAGCAAGGACGCGACGACGATCATCGATGGGGCGGGGGATGCGGAGCAGATCAAGGGCCGCATCAAGCAGATCAAGGCGGAGATCGAGACGACCGACTCCGACTTCGACCGGGAGAAGCTCCAGGAGCGCCTCGCCAAGCTCGCCGGTGGTGTGGCGGTGGTGAAGGTCGGTGCCGCGACCGAGACGGAGATGAAGGAGCGCAAGCACCGCGTCGAGGACGCCCTGCAGGCGACCCGGGCCGCCCTTGAGGAGGGGATCGTCCCCGGCGGCGGCGTCGTCCTCGTGAACAGCATCAAGGCCCTCGATGGCCTGGACCTGTCGGGGGATGAGGCGACGGGGGCGGCGATCGTGCGGCGTGCCCTGGAGGAGCCGCTTCGGCAGCTGGCGGAGAACGCCGGCCTCGAGGGCAGCGTCGTGGTGGGTGAGGTGCGTGGGAAGAAGGCCGGGTTCGGCCTGAACGTGGACACCGGGGAGTACGTGGACCTGGTGAAGGCGGGGATCATCGACCCGGCGATGGTGACCCGGTCGGCGCTGCAGAACGCCGCGTCGATCGCGAAGAACATCATCACCACCGAGGCCGTCGTCGCCGACAAGCCCGAGGAGGGCGGCGGTGGCGGGATGCCCGACATGGGCGGCATGGGTGGCATGGGCGGCATGATGTAAGCACCGGCGTTCACGCCGGATGTGATTCGCGACGGGGGCCCGCGGGACGGGGCCCCCGTCGTCGTTGGTCGGGGGGTGTGACAGGTGACGACGGATCCCGGGACGGCGCACCCGCGTCGAACGATCGTGTTCTGGATGGCGACCGCGCTGATCGCGGTCGACACGATCCTCTTCACCATGGTGGTCCCGGCGCTGCCGGAGTTCGCCGAGCGCGACGGCCTCTCCGACGCGCAGGCCGCCCTCATCTTCGCGGCCTTCCCGATCGCCCAGCTCCTCACGGCGATCGTCACGGCGGGGCTCGTGGAGCGCCTGGGCCGGCGCCCGCTGATGGTGGCCGCGACGATCCTCCTGACCCTCGCGACCCTGCTGTTCGCGTTCACGGAGGGCGGGGTGATGCTGGCCGTGGCGCGCGCCGCCCAGGGCGTGGCGGCCGGGGCCACCTGGACGGCCGGCATCGCGGCGATCTCGGACGTCTTCCCCACCAAGGAGCTCGGTTTCCGCATCGGCCTCGCCCAGACGGCCGGCGGCGGGTTCGGGCTCCTCGGCCCGGTGCTCGGCGGGGTGCTCATCGACCTCTTCGGGACGGACACCGCGTTCCTGCTCGCCGCCTGCCTGCCCGCCTCCCTCGTCATCCCCGCCCTGCTGGTGCCCGAGACCCGGCGCCCCGGCTCGGTGGCCATCCCGATCGGGCCGGGTTTCCGCGCGGTCATGCGCCGGCGCCGCGCGCGGGCGGCGGCCGGCGCGCTCGCGGCCGTCTCCGGGTCGCTGGCCCTGATCGAGCCGCTGCTGCCCTTGGACCTGGAGGACCGGCTGGGCCTGTCGCCCGCCGCGATCGGCGTCGTGTTCGCCGCGGGGGTCGTGGGGAACATGGTCGCCGCCCCCATCGCGGGGCGCTGGTCGGACCGCGCGGGCCGCGTCGCCCCGGTGGCCGCCGGCGGGGCCGTGCTCGCGGTGAGCCTCCCGCTGCTGTCGGTGGGGCCGGTGGCGTGGGTGACGGTCGCGCTCATCGTCATGGGGCTCGGTTTCGGCACCATGGGCGCGTCGTCGGGGCCCGTGCTCACGGAGGAGGTCGACGCCGCGGGCCTGGCCGGCAACTACGGCCTGTCGGCCGCGATCCTGACGGTCGTGTTCTCGGCCGGGTACGTCGCCGGCCCGCTGATCGGGGCGGCCGCCGCCGCGACGATGCCGTTCGCCGGGGCGATGCTCCTGGGCGGCGCCCTGGTGGGGCTCACGGCGATCTGGGCGGTCCGCGGCCTGCGCGCCACCGCTACCGACGCATCGCTCACCCGTCCGCCGGATGCTTTGGCCTCGGGGCCAAGGGGCCCGGGCGAGCCCCGCTGATAGTTTCAGCGTCCCGGAGCGTGTGAAGGAGACGCCTGATGTCGCAGTTGTTCACCGACTACTCCACGGGCGGCTTCTTCGACGAGATGTTCGAGGAGCCCGAGGTCCCCCGCGCGGCCTACGAGCGGCTCTTCTCCGGGCTGAAGGCGCTGCGCCCCGCGACCTTCGCCGCCCGGAGCGCCCTGGTCGACCGGGCCTACCTGACCCAGGGCATCACGTTCGCCCACGGCGGGCGCGAGCAGCCCTTCCCGTTCGACCTCCTGCCCCGGCTCATCCCCGCCGACGAGTGGGAGGTCCTGGAGGCCGGCCTGGCCCAGCGCGTCCGCGCGCTCGACATGTTCATCGCCGACCTCTACGGCGAGCGCCGCTCCGTGCGCGACGGGGTCGTGCCCAACCGGCTCGTCTCCACCTGCGAGGGGTACGTCCGCGAGATGGTCGGCATCGTGCCGCCGCTCAGGCGCTTCGTGCACGTCGCGGGCATCGACCTGGTGCGGGACGACGACGGCACCTGGCGCGTGCTGGAGGACAACCTCCGCTGCCCGTCCGGGTTGTCCTACGTGGTCCAGAACCGCGCCTTCATGCGCCGCGCGTTCCCCGAGGCCTTCGCCGACCACCACGTCGAGCCGGTCGGCCACGCGCCGTTCCTGCTGCTCTCCGCCCTCATGGCCTCGGCGCCCGAGGGGCGCGTGTCGCCGCGGGTCGTCGTGCTGACGCCGGGCCCGGCGAACGCCGCCTACTACGAGCACGCGTTCCTGGCGCAGCAGATGGGCGTGCCGCTCGTCGAGGGCCGCGACCTGACGGTCCGCGACCGCAAGGTGTACCTGCGCACGACGGCGGGCCGCGAGCGGGTGGACGTCATCTACCGGCGCATCGACGACGGCTTCCTCGACCCGGCCGCGCTGCGCGCCGACTCGCTGCTGGGCGTCGCCGGCCTCATGCAGGCCTGCCGCGACGGGAACGTCGCCGTCTGCAACGCGGTGGGCACCGGCATCGCCGACGACAAGGCCGTCTACGCCTACGTGCCGGACATCGTGCGGTACTTCCTCGGCGAGGAGCCCGTGCTGCACCAGGTCCCCACCTACCTGATGGAGCGCGACACCGACCGCGAGCACGTGCTCGACAACCTGGAGACCCTGGTGGTCAAGGCGGTGGACGGCGCCGGCGGCTACGGGATGCTCATCGGCCCCCACGCCACGCCCGGCGAGCGGGAGGCGTTCGCCAAGCGCGTCCGCGAGAACCCGCGCGGCTACATCGCGCAGGAGACGATCAAGCTCTCCCGGGCGCCGGTGCTGGTGGGCGACTCGTTCCAGGGCCGCCACGTCGACCTGCGCCCCTTCATCCTCTACGGCGACCGTCCCGTGGTGGTGCCCGGCGGGCTCACCCGCGTCGCGCTGCGGGAGGGGTCGCTGGTCGTGAACTCCTCCCAGGGCGGGGGGAGCAAGGACACGTGGGTGCTGTCCCGATGACGCGCCGCCGCTGATGCTCGCCCGCGTCGCCCAGACGCTCTACTGGACCGCCCGCGACCTCGAGCGGGCCGAGAGCTTCGCGCGCCTGCTGGAGGTGGGGCAGTCCGCCGCCCTGGAGGGGGACTCGTCCAACGGGGCCGGCGGCCGGCTGGTGTGGGAGCCGCTCGTGCGGATCGCCGGAGACATGGACTCCTTCCTGGAGACCCACCGGCGCGCCGACGAGCGCAGCGTGCCGTGGTACCTCACCTTCGGGCGCGACAACCCCGACTCGATCGTCGCCTGCCTCAACCGGGCGCGCGAGAACGCCCGCTCGGTGCGCGACCGCCTGCCGACCGACGTGTGGGAGGGCATCAACGACGCGTGGCTCGAGCTGATCGAGTGGCCGCCCGAGCGGGTCACCCGCGACGGCGTCTACCCGTTCTGCCAGACCATCCGGCGCTCGTGCCACCTCATCCTGGGGCTCATCGCCCAGTCGATGCGGCGCGACGAGGGCTGGCAGTTCATGCGCCTCGGCCGGTTCCTGGAGCGGGCCGAGCGGTCGACGCGGCTCGTGCAGACCCGGCAGGCGGACCTGGCGCTCGACGGCGTCGACGACGTCCTCGACATGCACGGGTGGCGGGCGCTCATGGGCGACGCCTCGATCCACGAGGCCTACCTGCAGGTGGACGCCGCGGCCCTGTCGCCCGAGTCGATCAGCCGCTTCCTGATGCTCGACCCCCGTTTCCCGCGCTCGGTCGCGTTCTGCATCTCGGAGGTCGAGTCGGCGATCGAGGACCTGATCGCGATGGACGCGATGGCGCCGAACCCCGCGCCGCTGGTGCTGGCGCGCACCGCCCGCGACATGATCGACGCCGCCGCCCGGCGTCCCTGGGGCGGCACCGAGGTCGCCGACTTCCTCGACCGGCTGCTCGCCCGGTGCTCGTCGATCGACGCGGCCCTGGGCGAGTCGTGCTTCCTCGCCGCCTACGAGCGCACCCCGATCGGACAGCATGCCCAGGCTTCACGCCAAGCACAGAACTGAGATCCGCTACGCCGGCGCGGTCGGCGAGAGCGTCAACGAGATCCGCCTCCTGCCCCGGCCCAACGGGCGCCAGGACATCGAGTGGGCGAACCTCCGCGTCAGCCCCGCGGCCGAGCTGGTGCAACACCACGACGCCTACGGCAACGAGGTCCAGTGGTTCCAGCTCGTCGAGCCGCACGAGGCCCTGACCGTCGAGGCGGAGGCCGTCGTCCGCACCCGGCCGGCCCCGCCGCGGCAGCCGGACGCGTCCCTCGGCTTCGCGGCCCTCGACGACCCGGCCTACGGCGACGACCACGCCGACTTCCTCTCCGGCTCCACCCACATCCGCTGGGTCGAGCCGGTCGCCGGCTTCGCCGAGGGGCTCGGGCTCCCGGAGGACGGCGGGGTGCTCGCCTGGGCGCGGGCGCTGGAGTCCGGCGTCAACTCGTCCATCGCCTACACGCCGGGCGCGACCCGGGTCGACTCGCCGGTGGAGGAGGTCGTGCGCGTCGGCCGCGGCGTCTGCCAGGACATGGCGCACCTCATGATCGCCTGCGCCCGCCGCCGCGGCGTGGCGGCGCGCTACATCTCGGGCTGGCTGCACCTGCCGAACCACGAGGGGCCCGGGGAGAGCCACGCCTGGGTGGAGCTCAACGTGCCCGGCCTCGGCTGGGTGGAGTTCGACCCGACCCACCCGGAGCCGGCCAGCGAGCACTACGTGCGCCTGGCCGTCGGCCGCGACTACGCCGACGTGCCGCCCCTCAAGGGCAGCTACCTCGGGCCGCCGACCGACCTCATGACCGTCTCGGTCGAGGTGCGCGAGCTCCCGGGCTGAGCCCGGGCGCCGCGTCCTCAGGATCCGGGGCCGCCGCCGCCGGATCCCGCCGCGACGACGGCCCCATCCCATCCCTCGTCCCGGTCCTCCGCGCCCCCTGACGGGGGCGCGGGGAGCGCGGGGCTCTCGGTGCTGCCGGGGTCCGGACGGCCCCCGGCGGCCTCATGGGCCGCGAAGACCGTCCTCGGTCGCCGCATCCAGAGGCGTCACCTCCCCACGGCCTGCCCGCCCGTGCCGGCGGACTCCCGATGGCCGCATCTCGTTCGTCGCCCCTCCCTGGCGCCGTGGCTCGGGGAGCCCACGCGCTCCCGCCATCGCGCCGTCGGCGAGGGGGCCGGCCCGTGCAGGTGCATCGCCTCCCGCGTCCACCGCGGCACCCGTCCTCCGCGCCGATGCGCGGTGCCTCCCAGTGGCCGCGCGCGGCCATCGTCTGGGACGAGGGGTACGGAGCCCGCCGGCGTGTGTCGGTGACGCATGCGCTCCACGGCTCGGTCCGACGCTGCAGTACGGGATATAGGGCCCGGACTCCAGAGCCCGGATCCGGGCGGCTCATCCCTGCCGACAGACAACCACCACCCGCTGGGGCCCGTCAAGAAAAACACACGATGCACAAGGGAGGGGCGGGACCGCCGCGTTCCGCCCCTCCCTCCGCGGTGTCAGTGGGAGGCGATCACCCGGTCGACGATGCCGTACTCCTGGGCTTCGTCGGCGTTCATGAAGTAGTCGCGCTCGGTGTCCTGGGAGACCTTCTCCAGGGGCTTGCCGGTGTGCTTGGCGATGATCTCGTCGAGCCGCTTGCGCATGGCGATGGCCTCGCGCGCGTGGATCTCGATGTCGCTCGACTGGCCGCTGAAGCCGCCGGAGAGCTGGTGGATCATGACCTTCGAGTTGGGGAGGGCCATGCGCTTGCCGGGCGCGCCGGCCGCCAGGAGCAGGGCGCCCATGCTCATGGCGATGCCGCAGCAGATCGTGGCGACCTGCGGCTTGATGAACTGCATCGTGTCGTAGATGGCCATCCCCGCGTACACCGACCCGCCGGGCGAGTTGATGTAGAGGGAGACGTCCTTGTCGGGGTCCTCGCTCTCGAGGTGCAGGAGCTGCGCCACGATGAGGTTGGCGATCTGGTCGTCCACGGGCGTGCCGAGGAAGATGATCCGCTCGTTGAGCAGACGGGAGTAGATGTCGAAGCTGCGCTCGCCACGCGAGGTCTGCTCGACGACCATCGGGATCAGTGGGCTCATGGACGCCAGATTAGCCACACGGGGGCGGTCGTGCCCCCGCCGGCGCCGGGGGCTCAGGCCGCCCGGATGACGAAGATCACGTAGACGAGCAGCGCAACGGCGCCCAGGGTGAGCGCGACGGCGGTGCCCGCCGACATCGGCCCGCGCGCGGGGCGCGGCCCGCCCGCCTCCGCGCCGTCGTCCCCGGCGGCGGCCTCGCGCAGCCGGCGGCCGCGCCGGCGCTCCGCCCATACCACCAGGCCCGCCGTCAGGAACGTCGCCAGGGTGAGGCAGGGCAGCGGCCCCATGCCCGTGAAGGGCAGCAGGAACAGCAGCAGCACCCACACCGGGATCGCGATGAGCGCGATCCGCCCGACGCGCTTCGTGAGCTCCTCGACCTGGTCGAACTCGTCGAGCGGGTCCAGCCGGGGGTCAGAAGGCGTAGCGCTCCTCCTTCCAGGGGTCCGCGTCGTTGTTGTACCCGAGGCGCTCCCAGAAGCCCGGCTGGTCGTGGTCGAGGATCTCCAGCCCGCGCAGCCACTTGGCGCTCTTCCAGAAGTAGAGGCTCGGCACCAGCAGGCGCAGCGGCCCGCCGTGCTGGGGCTCCAGGGCCTGGCCGTCGTAGCGGTACGCCAGCAGGACGTCGTCGCGCATGACGCGCTCGAGCGGCATGTTCGCCGTGTAGCCCTCCTCGGCGTGCGCGATCACGTGGGTCGCCCCCGGCTGCAGGCCGAGGCGCTCCAGCAGGGGGCGCACCGCGACGCCCTCCCACCGCGTGTCCAGCTTCGTCCAGGTGGTGACGCAGTGGATGTCACAGGTGACCGGGGTGATGTCCTGGCTGGTGAACTCATCCCAGGTCCAGGTGACCGGCGTGTCCACCAGGCCCCAGATGCGGAGGTCCCACCCGTCCGGCACGGAGTGGTAGGGGATCGAGCCGGCGTGGAGCACCGGGAAGTCGCGCACGAGGTGCTGCCCCGGCGCGAGCCGTGCCCGCTCGTCGTCGCTGATACCGCGGTTGCGCAGCAGTCCCATCGGACCCTCCCCTCGGCGGGTGCCCCCCCGGCGGATAGTACGCTGGGCCGCACGTGCGTTACCTGCTCGCCGCACTCGCGACGCTCGTGGTCCTGGGGGGATGCTCCGACCAGGCGCCGGCCTGGCGTCACCTCGACCCGGCTCCGCTGGCGCGCACCGAGGTCGCCGGGGCCGCCCTCGGAGGGCGGGTCGTGGTCGTGGGCGGGATCACCGCCGACGGGAGGGCGTCGGCGCGGGTCGACCTCTACGACCCGCGCCGCAAGCGCTGGATCCGGCTCCCCGACCTGCCCGAGGCGCGCCACCACGCGATGGCGGCGACCCGGGAGGGCCGGCTCTACGTCGTGGGCGGGTACCGGCCCGACGAGGTGGGCGGGGGCCCGTCCCAGACGGTCTGGGTGCTGTTCGACCGCCGCTGGCGGGCGCTGCCGCGCCTGCCCGAGGCGCGCGCGGCGGGCGGGGCGGCCATCGTCCGCAACCGCCTCTACGTGATCGGCGGCGTCCGGGCTCCGGGCGCGCTCGCCGACACGTCGCTGCACCTCGACCTGCGCACGCTCACCTGGAGGCGCTTCAAGGGCATCGACCCGGCCCGCGAGCACCTGGGCGTCACGGCGCTCGGCGGGCGGGTCTACGCCGTCGGCGGGCGCACCGCGGGCTTCGAGACCAACGTCGCCGCCGCCGAGGCCTACGACACGGTGCGCCGCACCTGGGTGCGCCTGCCCGACGCCCCGACCAAGCGCGGCGGCAACGGGGCGGCGACCGCGAACCGCCAGGTGGTCGCGATCGGCGGCGAGCGGACCGACGGCACCATCGCCCGGGTCGACGCCTTCGACCCGGCGACGGGCACCTGGCGCTCGCTGGCTCCGAGCCCCCGCCCGCGCCACGGCACCGCGGTCGTCGGCATCGGGCGGACGGCGTACCAGGCGCTCGGCGGCCCCGAGCCCGGCCTGTCGGTGAGCCCGACGCTCATGGCCCTGCGGGTCCCGGAGGCGGACTAGTAGGGGCTGTCCCGGGGCGGGCGCGGGGGCCGTGGCGGCGGCGGGCCCTCGTCGCGGACGAACAGGCCGCGGATGAACCGCCACACCTCCTCGCCCAGGCCCGGCCCCGGCTCGTTGCCGGGTTTCCCGGTTCGGATGCCGCGCCATTCGGCCGCGAACGCGGCGGTCAGCAGGACGAGGTTCGCCGCCAGGTAGACGTAGATCAGGAAGACCACGACGGCGGCGAGCGAGCCGTAGATGACGTTGTAGCGGCCGAAATGCTCGATGAAGGCCGCGAACCCGATGGAGAGGGCCCAGAGCAGGACCGCCCCCACGACGCAGGCCGGCCAGAGGTCCCGGATGCCCGGCCCGCGTGTCGGCACCCAGCGCAGCACGACGACGAGCATTGCGGTCCCGAGGACGATCGGCACCACGACCCTGGCCGCCTCGTACAGGGCCCCGCCCACCCCGACCAGGTCCTGCGCGTCCCCCGAGCGCAGGCGCGTCGCCACCGTGAGGCCCGCCGACGCCGCGAGCAGCACGACGGCGATCACCACCATCAGCAGGTCGACGGCCTTGCCGCGGGCGAAGGGGCGCGGCTCGATGTCCGGGTCGATGTCGTCCAGGCTGCCCCGGATCGCGCCCATCATCCCGCTGGCCGACCACAGCAGCGCCACCAGGCTCACGAGCCCGACCGTGCCGGCGTTGTCGCTCACCCCCTGGAGAGCCGACTCCAGGCCGTCCGCGCCCGACTCGCTGAGGGGCAGGATGTCGGTGACCGCCTCGACGAAGTCCTGCCTCGTCTCCGGGTCGCTCAGCACGAGCCCGGCGATCGACGCCATGAGCAGCATGAACGGGAACAGGGACAGCAGGACGTAGTAGGCGATGGCGGCCGACCCGCGCGACCCGCGGGCGTCGGCGAAGCGCGTCAGCGAGCGGCGGGCCCACTCCGTCCCGCGCCACATGAGCAGCCCCCAGCCGTGGGGGCCCGGGTCCGCGTCGTCGTCCGTCGCCGAGGAGGCCACGGCCAGGGAGCCTAGCCCTCCGTCAGCCCTCGCAGCAGGTCGATCGCCGCCTCGTCGTGCGCGGCGGTCACGCCGAAGCGGCCGTCCAGGTCGAGGGGCGTCCCCGCGAGGTCGCCCGTGCCGGGCATCCCGACGAGCACGCCGGCCTCCCGCGCGATGAGCTGGGCGGCGGCGACGTCGACCGAGCGGCCCGGTCCCATCCCCGCCATCGCGTCGCCGCGGCCGCCCGCGACGTGGCAGAGGGAGAGGGCCAGTGATCCGAGGGCCCGGATGCGGCCGGTGCGCCCGTCGAGGGCCTCCGCGGCGCGGCCCACGCGCCGCGGCGAGGCGCCCTCCAGCAGCACGATCGGCAGGCGCCCGTCCGGGGGCGGCGCGGGGGCGAGCGCCACGCCGTCGACCCAGGAGCCCTCGCCGCGCACCCCGAGCCACTCCTCACCGCTGCCGTGGTCGTGCACCAGGCCGATCCGCACGTCGCCCATCGCGGGGCCGCCGGCCAGCGCGATCGAGGTCGCGAACAGCGGCAGGCCGCGCTTGGCGTTGAGGCTGCCGTCGATCGGGTCCACAACGACGAGCGGATCGCCGGCGCCGGCGCCGCCCAGCGCCACCATCCCGGCCTCCTCGCTCAGCACGCGCAGCGGCATCCCGAGGGCGCCGAGCTCCTCCAGCACGATGTCCTCCGCCAGGCGGTCGACCCGCACGGTCGTGTCGCCGCCGGCACCCCGGCCCTGCGGCTCGCGCCGCTCGGCGGACGTCAGCGGCCGCACGGCCTCCCCGATCCTCCCGCATGCCCGCCGCGCCGCGGCGAGCCACTCCTGGTCGCGCGGGCCGGGCCCTCCGTCAGGCATCGACCAGCGAGTGGAACGCCACGCCGGTCAGCAGCTTCGGGAAGAAGTAGGTCGACTTCTGCGGCATCGTCTCCGCCGCCTCGGCGACGTCCGCCACCGCGGACTTCGGGATGCCGCGCAGGATGAGCGCCGCGGCGACCGTCCCCGAGCGGACGAGCGCCTCCGCCTCGGTCGCGTCCTTCGTGTAGGAGAGCACCTCGTCGTGGGCGAGGTGGGCCTGGTCGGCGCCGAGGTGGGGGATCAGGATCTCCCGCTCGATGGCGGCGACGTCGAGGCGCTCGGCCGGCGAGAGCCCGTCGCCCGGCGTGCCGGTGAGCAGGCGGTACCCGCCGGGGGTGACGAGGCCGACGGCCGGCGCGTCCTCGGGCGCCTCGGCCAGGGCGGCCAGGAGGTCGTCGAGGTCGCCGAGGTCGCGGGACGCGAAGGCCGCGTCGGCGCCCTCGGGCCACCGGGTCAGCAGGCGGTGGGTGGGGAGCACCACGAGGCCGGGGTCGTCGAGGGCCGTGAGGCCCATGAGCACCCGGTCGTGCGGGCCCTCGCCGGCGCCGGCGGCGCGCATCTCGTCGCGGTAGGCGAGCGCCGTCTCGTAGCGGTGATGGCCGTCGGCGATGAGGATCCAGCGGTCGCGCATCGCCTCGGCGACGGCCTCGGCGGCGGCCGGGTCGCCGATGCGCCAGAAGCGGTGGACCGTCCCGTCGGCGTCGCGGACCTCGGCGTCGGGCTCACCCTCCGGCGCGACCGCCGCCCAGGCGGCGCCCTCGGCGTCCGGGTAGAGGCCGAACACCGGTGAGAGGTTGGTGCGGACGGCCCGCGTCAGGCGCAGGCGGTCCTCCTTCGGGCCGGCGTGGGTGCGCTCGTGGGGGCGCACGACGCGGGCCTCGTAGGGCTCCAGCCCGACCGTGGCGAGGATCGTCCGCCGCTCCCGGGGCACCCCGTCCGCGAGGGTGAAGCTCTGCGTCCACGCGATGAGGACCGGCTGCTCCTCGGCCGCGAGCGCGCCCTCCTCCCGCCAGTTCGCGATGAGCCCCGCGACCTCGTCGTAGCCGACCTCCGGCAGGATGAGCCGGACGGCGTTGTAGGGGCTCACGGCCAGGTACCCGCGACGCTCCTCCGGGGAGATCACGTCGTAGGGCGGGGACACCAGGGTGCCGAGCGGGCCCGCCGCGGCGGCGTACCGGAGGGCACGGAAAGGTCGGACGTCGGCCACGGGTCGCGACTCTACCAAGGGGCCACGGGGCCGACCGTCACCTCCCCGTCACCGTCGTGGCGCAAGTGAGCCACCCCACCGGCCCGGTCGCGCCGTTCCCCCGCGCCGAGGCCCATGGCGCACTGTGGCTACGCGATTTGCCCACTTGCACCATCTCCTTCCGGGGCCCTTTTGGCGAGCTGGCGCCACCGGCTCGCTCATTCGCCCCGGCTCCGAGCTGCAGGTGGCCTGCGAGGAAGGCCCGCTTCGGTTTGCGCCGGCCGCCGTGCCAGACTCCCGCTCAAGAGTCCGGGGGTGAGCCGGAGGGGATCGTGGACGACCGGAATATCGTCAAGCGGCTACGACGTGAACGGCGTGAGGCGACCCGTCGAGCCAACGCGATGCGCGAAGAGGCCGAGCGCGCCTCAGCGGCGGCGGTGGCGAGGCAAGCCGCGTTGCTGGCGAGTTTCGGGTCAGCGATGGTTCGAGCGAACGCAAAGAGGGCGATCCTCGTCCGGGAGCGCGGCCCCTTTGGCACGAGCCGCGATGCCGCTGCCTGGCCTATCGCCAGCCGCAGCTACCTGTCATCGATGCGCGGTGAGCCTCCATTCGTCACGGCCACGGCCTACCTGTATGTCAGCTCCACGGGTGGCCTGTATGAGGATGGGCGACCCGTGCCCGACAGATCCCTTCAAGACTTCGAAATCACCCCCTCGGGTTTGGGTGAAACGCTTGAAGCAGCTGCCCGCTCTCTGGGCGTTGACTGGCGAGCTCCGTGAGGGAACGCGATGCCCCGCGCACTCTCGGAGCGGCAGTGGGCTGGGCCTAGCGTGAAACTGGATTCGGGCCCCACGCGGCCCTGACGCGACCCTCCGGGAGGCCTCCATGGCGCGGTCGGGCCATGGGCGTGGCTCATTTCGCGCCATCCCCGCCGTCCGACCGCGTCATGGCGCGGTCGGGGCATGGAAGTGGCTCACTTGCGCCACCCCTCCCGCGGCACGGAGTCGTGACGCATCCGGCACAGGGGGATCGAGGCCCGGCCGGGACGCCGGTGCCGTCCCGGCCGGGGGCTACCATGACCGGTCCCGTGACGAGCGATCTGACCCCCGAGCAGCACGCCGCGGTCACGCACCCCGGCGGACCCGCGATCGTCCTCGCGGGGGCCGGTGCGGGCAAGACGCGGGTGCTCTGCCGCCGCCTGGCGTGGCTGGTGGAGGGGGGCGCCGCGCCCGAGGAGATCCTGGCCCTCACGTTCACCCGGGAGGCGGCCGTCGAGCTGCGGGCGCGGGCCGAGGAACTGCTGGGGTCCTCGCACGAGACGCTCCGGGTCACCACCTTCCACTCCTACGCGCAGGAGCTCACCCGGGTCCACGGGGTCGAGCGGGGCCTGCTGCCGCCGGTCAGCGTGGCGCGCGAGGAGGACCGGATGCTCATGCTCCTGGACCGCCTCGACGAGCTCGACCTGCGCCTCCACGACCTCCGCGGCGACCGCGCCCGCCTCGTGGAGGACCTCGTCAAGCGCATCGACGCCTGCCGCGACCAGCTCGTGCCGGCCGAGGCGTACCGCCGCTGGGCCGAGGCGTCGGTCGCGGCGGCGGCGTCCGGGTCGGCCCAGCACCGGGCGCGGCGGGAGCTGGAGATCGCCCGGGTCTACGAGACGCACGACCGCTGGCTGGACGAGGAGGGCCGCGAGGACTTCGGCCTCTCCATCGTCCGCGCCCTGGACCTCCTCCGCGCCCACCCCGACCGCCTGGAGGCCGCCCGCGCGGGCGCGCGGCACGTCCTCGTCGACGAGTTCCAGGACACCAACCACGCCCAGGCCGAGCTGCTCTACGTCGTCGCCGGTGAGGCGGACAGCCTCGTGGTGGTCGGTGACGACGACCAGGGCATCTACCGCTTCCGCGGCGCCTCGGCGAAGAACATCGCCGACTTCCGGGCACGCTTCCCCGGCGCGGCGGAGCTGCGGCTGGAGCGCAACCACCGCTCGACCCAGTCCATCCTCGACGCGGCCACCGCCGTCGTGGAGCCGATCCCCGACCGCGCCCCCAAGCGCAGCGTCGCCCTGCCCGACGCCGCCGGCCCGGCCCCGCGGTTCTGGCGCGCCCCCGACCCCGACGGCCAGGCGCGGGCGGTGGTCGACCGGGTGCTGGAGCTGGCGGAGGACGGCGTGCCGCTGGAGGAGCAGGCGGTCCTCATGCGCGCGGTGCGCCTGGAGGCGCGCCCGTTCGTGGAGGCCCTGGAGCGCGCCGGGGTGCCCCACCAGGTGCGCGGGGGGATCGGCCTGTTCGAGCGCCGGGAGGTGCGGTCGGCCGTCGCCTGGCTCCGGGCGGCGAGCGACCCGGCGGCCGTCCAGGAGCACCTGCGCGTCGGGGCCGACCCCCGCTTCGGCATCCCGTGGGCCGCCCTCGCCGACGCCGTCACCACCGCCGCCGCGGGCGGCGGCGCCGTGACCGGCGCCCTGGAGGGG
This sequence comes from Thermoleophilia bacterium, assembly GCA_050249835.1. Lineage (GTDB taxonomy): Bacteria > Actinomycetota > Thermoleophilia > Miltoncostaeales > Miltoncostaeaceae > Miltoncostaea. The sequence goes on along the minus strand of JBFWPT010000006.1, from coordinate 72,421 downwards.
GCGGCCACCGCGGCGGGGGCGGAGGCCCTGGCGGCGGCGTTCGCCGACGTCGGCCGCGCCGCGGCGGAGGAGGGCCCGGCCGACGCCCTGCGCGTCGCGATCGACCGGTCCGGGCTGCGCTCCGCCGCGATCGCGACCGGCGGCGCCGAGGGGGCGTCGCGCCTCGCCGGGCTCGCCGCCCTCGAGCGCCTCGGCCGCGAGATCGCCGCCCGCGATCCCGCCCTCACCGCACGGGGCCTCGCGGAGCTGCTCGGCGGGCTCGCCGACATCGGCTACCGCGGCGAGGGGCTCGCGCCGCGCGAGCGGGTCGGCGTCCAGGTGATGACCGTCCACCAGGCGAAGGGCCTGGAGTTCGACGCCGTCTTCGTCGTCGGCATGACCCGCGCCGGGTTCCCGGGGGCGGACCGCGGGCGGGTGGACATCCCGGACCAGCTCCTGCAGGAGGCCCTGCCGCGCGGCCGCGACGCCCACGTGGCGGAGGCCCGCCGGCTCGCGTACGTCGCCATGACGCGGGCCCGGCGCCACCTGGTCCTCTGCACCCTCGCCGTGGGCGGCGGGGGCGTGCCGCAGGTGCCCTCGCCCTTCTACGAGGAGGCCCGCGTGGCGGTGGGCGTCGAGGTGGAGGACGTCGGCGAGGCCCCCGAGCGCGCGCTGCTCGCCCGGGTCGGCGCGCGGCGGGAGGAGTTCGAGCGCGCCTCGATGCGGGCCGCGCAGGCCGTCGCCGACGGCGCCGCAGATGCGGACGCCCTGCGCGCGGAGGCCGCCGACGCGGCCGCCGCCCTCGTGCAGTCGCGCGCCGACGTCCTGCGCCCGCCCGCCCCGCCCGATCCGGTCGTCGCGACCCCGCGCCCCGCGCGCCCCGGCCTGGAGCTCAGCCCGAGCGCCATCGAGCTCTACCGCGGCTGCCCCCTGCGCTACCGCTTCGCGATGGTCGACCACGTCCCGGCGCCCCCGAGCGTCGCCCGGTCGATCGGGGTCGCCGCCCACTCGGCGCTGGAGGCCCACTACCGGCCGGAGGGCTCGGGCGGCGACGGCGAGGCGCTCGTGCGGCGTTTCGCGGTGATGCTGCGCAAGGAGGGGGTCGCCGAGACGGCCGAGGGCCGCCAGGCGCTGGCGCGGGGCCGGGAGCGCCTGCCCGAGTACCACGATCGCCTCGTCCGCAGCCGCACCCGCCCGGTGGCGGTCGAGCGCCCGTTCACGCTCACCGTCGGACCGCACCGGGTGCACGGCCGGGTCGATCGGATCGACGCCCACCCGGCAGGGGGCCACCAGCTCATCGACTACAAGACCGGCCGCCCGCCGTCGCCGGGCGCGCGCGGCGACGCCGACGACCTGGTGCTGCGTCTCTACCTGCTCGGCGCCCGCGAGGCGTGGGGCATCGAGCCGCGCGGCGCCACCCTCGTGCACGTGCTCGACGGCGACACCCGCGGCGTCCACCCGGATGCCGCCGACGACGCCTCGGTGGTGGAGGCCGTGCGCGACGCGGCGGAGGGCATCTCCGCCGGCGCGTTCCCGGCCCGGCCGTCATGGGCCTGCCGCACCTGCGACTTCGCGCTCATCTGCCCGGCGGTCGACCGGTGACGACCCCCGTGTCGGCGCTCGCGGCGGGCAGCGCGGTGGAGGGCGTGTACGCCGTCCGGCGCAAGGAACGCCGCCTGGCCCGCACCGGCAAGCCCTTCCTCGCGCTGACCCTCGCCGACGCCACCGGCGCCGTGCCCGCGGTCATCTTCGACGAGGCCGACTTCTTCGCCGAGCAGTTCGAGGAGGGCGACCGGGTGCGCGTGGCCGGGCGGGTGACCGAGCGCGACGGGCGCCCCCGCCTGGTGCTGAGCCACGTGCGCCCGGCCGGCGACGAGACGGCCGCCGAGGACCTGCTGCCGCGCAGCCACCGCGACCCCGAGGAGCTCTTCGGCTTCGTCCTGCACCTCGCCGACGAGGTGACGGAGCCCGGCCTGCGCGCCGTGCTCGCCGCCCTCACCGGCGACGACGACCTCGCCCGCGCCTGGCGCACGATGCCCTGCACCCGCTCCGGCCACCACGCCTACATGGGCGGCCTGGTGGAGCACACCGTCGGCGTGGCGTCGGTGGTGCAGGCGCTGAGCCAGTGGCACCCGCGCCTGGACCCGGACCTGCTCCTCGCGGCCGCGCTGGTCCACGACATCGGCCACGCCCGCGCCTTCCGCCTCGGCGCCACCTTCGAGGTCACCGAGGAGGGCCGCCTGCTGGGGCACGTGGCGATCGGGCACGACATCGTCGGCGACGCCGCGCGCCGCGCCGGCCTCACCGCCACGCGCCGGGCGGAACTGCTCCATGTCATCGACTGGCACCACGGCCCGCCGCCCGGCCAGAACCCCGGGGCGGCCGGACCGGAGGCGCTCGCCCTGTGGCGCGCGAACTCGCTGGAGACGTCCGTGAAGGCCCGCCTGGAGGGTCCCGGGACCGCGCTGGACTGAGAGGTTCGCGCAGGTTCGGGACCCCGCCCTGGACCTGCGGCCACCCGACCTGTTCCTTCGTCGCGCCGATTCTGCCGATACCCGGGGATACCGTTACGCGGCGCGGACGCCGTCCGGCGGCGTCCGGCGCCTGCGTTCCACCATCAAGGGGTACAGCACATGACTCGCACGACTGCGCCGGCGCGCCTCATCAGGCGCTCCGCCGCGCTCGCCGCGCTCCTGGCGCTCGGCGCATCGGGCACCGCCCTCGCCGACGTCACGGGCACGGTGACCAACTCCGCCGGCACTCCGCTGCCCGGCGTCAGCGTCACGCTGACCGAGCCCGACGGGAGCTCCGCCGGCTTCGACACCACGGACGCCGCCGGCGCCTACTCGCTCTCGACGACGGGCGACACGCCGCCGTTCACGGTCACCGCGACCTTCCGCGACGCCTGCCGCGACTTCAGCGTGTCGCAGCTGACCGCGACGGTCGGCGGCCTGCCGGCGACCGCGGTGGCCCCGAACCTCGTGATCGACCCCTACCTCTTCTGCGCGCCGTCCTTCGCGCCCAGCGGCCAGCCGGAGCCGACCGGCAACGCCTGGCCGGAGACGGGCCAGGTGCTCTCCGGCCCGGGCGGGATCACCTACCTGCGCGTGCTGGCGCCGAGCGCGGCCACCGGCTTCGCGCTGACGCTGCAGGACGGCACCAACGTGGGCGGCGGCACCGACGAGTCGCTCCTCACGCTGACCGCCCCGGCCGCCAACTACACCGGCCCGCTCAACCTCACCTACACCGACGCCGGCGTCACCACGACGCGCCAGCTCGCGACGCTCGTGTCGGGCAAGGTCGTCAACCCGAACCCGCCGACCGGCTCGACCGACCTGGCCGCGATCGTCGACGTGTCGGGCTCGATGAGCGGCGCCGACCCGACGTTCCGCCGCAAGGACGCCGTGCAGCTGCTCGTCGACCTGTCGAGCACCGGCGACCGCCTCGTCGCGACCGGCTTCGACGACGGCTTCGTCGACATCTTCGGCCGCACGACGATCACCACCCCGGCGAGCCGCAACCCGCTCAAGACCCTCGCGCGCCAGCGGATCGTCAACGCCGGCGGCACCAACTACGACATCGGCCTCGGCGGCGCGTACACGGCGCTCTCGGCCGACCCGCTCAACCCGGCGACGCCGAAGACGGCGATCTTCCTCACCGACGGCGCGCACAACGGCACCTACCAGAACTCGCACCTGCGCTTCGCGTTCAACGGGACGGGCCAGTCGTGGCCGGTCTGCGTGGTGCAGCTCGGGAGGAGCTTCTCGGCGACCGACACCGCGCGCCTCAAGCGCATCGCGGCCGAGACGGGCGGCACCTTCAGCGCCACCTCGACCAACTCGGCTCTGGAGAACCTCTACTTCCAGTGCAGCGGCCGCTCCACCGGCGCGACCACGCTGCTGAAGAAGACGGCCAACTACCGCGTCGGCCAGACCCGCGCCTACGCCCGCAAGGTGAAGAAGGGCCAGCGCAAGGCCACCTTCTTCGTCTCGTGGGGCACGGGCCGGTACCGCCTCGCGGCGGTCCAGCCGGGCGGCAAGGTCTACCGCCGCACGGTCAAGAACGTCCGCCTCGTGCGCGGCAAGACGTTCCAGTTCATCGAGGTCCGGAACCCGAAGGCCGGGCTCTGGCGCCTCCGTGTCACCCGCCTGCCCACCGGCGGGACGACGGACCGGGCCACCACCACGGTGACGGTCCAGAAGAAGCGCTAGTCGCGGACGAGGGGAGGGGGCGGCGCGCCGCCCCCTCCCCGGTCCCGCGCGGTCCGCTCAGACGTTGAAGCGGATCTGCAGCACGTCGCCCTCCTGGACGACGTAGTCCTTGCCCTCCATGCGGAGGGTGGCGTTCTCGCGGGCCTTCGACCACGAGCCCGCGGCGACGAGGTCCTCCCAGGGCACGACCTCGGCCCGGATGAACCCGCGCTCCAGGTCCGAGTGGATCTTGCCGGCGGCCACGGCGGCGCCGGTGCCGCGCGGGATGGGCCACGCCCGCGCCTCGGGCGGGCCGGACCCGGTGAAGAACGTGACCAGGTCGAGCAGGCGGTAGGCGCCGGCCACGACAGCGTCGGCGCCGCGGGTGTCGCCCAGCTCCATCTCGGCGGCGAACTCGGCGGCCTCCTCGGGGTCCATCGCCGCCAGCTCCAGCTCGGTGGCGACCGGCAGGGCGAGGGCCTGCGCGCCCTGGGCGGAGGCGTGGGCGGCGAGGTCCTCCGGCGGCTCCAGGGCCTCGTCGGTGTTCGCGAGGTAGAGGACCGGCTTGGCGGTCAGCAGCCCCATCTCCAGCCCGAGCGCGCGCGCGTCGGCGTCGTCCACCAGGCGCCCCGGGGTGCCGGCGTCGAGCGCGGCGGCGATCGCCTCCAGGGACCCGAGCTCCGCCTTCGCGTCCTTCTCGCCGGCGCGCGCGCCCTTGCGCACCTTCTCCAGCCGCCGCTCCACCTGCTCGCGGTCGGCGACCGCCAGCTCCAGGTCGACGGCCTCGGCGTCGGCCACGGGGTCGACGCGCTCCTCCGGGTGGGGCACCTCGGCGTTCGCGAACGCCCGGACGACGTGGAGCAGCGCGTCGGCCTGGCGGAGCTGGCCGAGGGCGGCGCCGCCGAGCCCCTCGCCCTGGCCGGCGCCGGCGGCGAGGCCGGCGATGTCCACGAGCTGCACCTGGGCGGGCACCCGCTTCGGGATGTCCTGGGCGTCGGCGATCGCGGCGAGCCGCGGGTCGGGCACGTCGGCCATGGCGCGCGCCGGCTCGCGGGTGGTGAACGGGTACGGCGCGATCTCCGCCTCGGCGCCGGTCACGAGCGCGAACAGCGCCGTCTTGCCGGCGTTCGCGCGGCCCACCAGGCCTAGGTCCAGGTCAGGATCCCCCGAACCCGACGCGCGACGGGGCCTCGCCCGGAGGCAGGCGGACGTAGATCAGCTCGCCCCCGTCGATCCAGAAGGTGCCCTCCTCGGCCTCCAGGGAGCGCCAGGAGGGGCCCTTGCCCGAGGCGAGGTCGGAGGTGAAGCTCTCGGCGAGGGCGGCGTCCACCGTCAGGCGGAGGACCGTGCCCCCCTCGAATCCCAGCTCGAGTCGTCGTGTCGCCATGGGCGGGGAGTCTACGCGCCCGGCGCGTGGCCGGCCTCGACGAGCTCGGTCAGCACCCCGAGCGTGGAGCGGGGGTGGATGAAGCCGACCATGTGGCCGCCCAGGCCGCGGCGGGCCGTCGCGTCGATGACCTCGGCGCCGCGCGCCACGAGGTCCGCGAGGGCGGCGTCGACGTCCGGCACGGCGAAGGCGACGTGGTGGAAGCCCTCCCCGCGGCTCGCCAGGAAGCGGGCGATGGCGCCCTCCGGGTCGAGCGGCCGGATCAGCTCGATCGCGCCGCCGCCACCGCCGACGGCCATCAGCGCCTCGACGCCCTGGGCCTCCATCACCTCGCGGACGGTCACCTCCACCGGGAAGGACCGGGCGAGCGCGGCGAGGCCGGCGTCGAGGTCGGCCACGACGTAGCCGACGTGGTGGATCGGGCCGAGCCCGGCCGTGGCGCTCACGGGACCGGCACCAGGCGCGGGCTGGGGCGCTCCTCGCGGCCCACCTTCGCGCAGGGCACGCCGTTCACGCGCACCACGTCCGCGGTGAAGTCGTTCGGGCCGCGCAGCAGCGAGCTGCCCACGCCGTACGCGTCCACGGGCACCCCCTGCGCCTCGAACGTCCGGATGCGGGCGGCGTCGAAGCCCCCGGAGACGACGATCCGCACCGCGCCGTGGCCCGCGTTGTCGAGCGCCTGGCGTACCTTCCAGACCAGCTCGGGCACCACCCCGGTCGGGCGGAAGCGGCCCATCTCGTGCCAGAGAGAGCGGTCCACCATCGTGTTGGACGTGTCCAGGCGCACCCCCCAGAGCCGGGGACCGAGCGCCTCGGCCACCTCCAGCGCGGTGCGGACCGAGTCGTTCTCGAAGTCCACCAGCACGGTCACGTGGAGGTGCTCCGCGAAGCGGTCGGCGAACTTGCGCGCGGCCAGCACCGTGTCGCCGCCGTAGGCCGCGATGAGGCCGTGCGGCACCGTGCCCATGCCCTTGCCGCCCCACCACGAGGCCTGCGCGTCCGTCGAGACGCCGATCGCCCCGGCCACGTGGGCGGCCCACCCGTCGCCGGTCTGCACCTGCCAGTGGTCGAAGCGGGCGGGGAAGTAGAGGATCGGCTTGCCCCCGGCGGCCGCGACCACGTCGCGGACGTTGCGGCTCACCAGGGTGCGGCGCGCGAGCACGCCCAGGTAGAGCGTCTCGAGCGACGCGAACAGGCTGTAGTCGCCCCGGATGGACAGGACCGGCTCCCAGGGCTCGATCTCGTCGCCGTCGTGCAGCGCGGCGACCTCCAGCGCGGGCCAGCCGTCGTCCCAGGACCCGTCCGGCCGGCGGCGGCCGGAGCAGAGCTTGAGGATCGCGATGGCCTCGTCCACGCCGCCGAGCACCGACCGCTCGCGCTGGAACACCTGCACCAGCACGTCCGGATGGTGGTCGTCGGCCTCCAGCACGGCGCGCGTGAACGTGAAGTAGGCGTCCGAGTAGTAGCCGTCGCGCATCTTCTCCACCGGCAGCCCGAACGTCTCCGGGGGCAGGCGGGTGGTGCGGGCGGTCGTCACGCGCCGCCCTCCTCGTCCTCCGGCAGGCGCGCCGGGCGGGACGACCACAGGAAGCCGACGCCGATCAGGGCGAGGGCCGCGACCCCGATCGCGATGACGCCGAGCCAGATCGCGGCGCCCGAGTCGTCGTCCCCGCCGCCCGCGGCGGCCGCCGCCGCCGCCGGCGCGCTCCCCACCGCCACGATGGTCGTCTGCGCCGCCGGGCCCGGGTCGGTGGGGCCGCTCTCGGTGCGCGCCGCGCCCTCGTCCTCGGGCGGCCCGGTCCAGGGCTTCACCTGCCCGTCGGCGTACGTCTGCCGCGCCGGCCACGTGGCGACGCCCTCGTCGAACGGCGTGCCGAGCATCGTGAAGTCGGCGTACCGGCCGGGCGGGATCGCGCCGCCGGCCCAGATCACCGAGCCGATGCGCCCGTCGGCCGCCCGCACCCCGGTGACGCTCCACCCGGGGGGCGGCTCGCCGAGGCTGTAGACGGTCACCTGCGGGGGCACGTCGACGCGCACCCGGGTGGTGGGTACGTCGCGCTCGTTCGGGACGCGCACCGTGAGCTCGGCCGCCGTGCCCTGCTCCAGGGTGGCGGGGAGGACGTCGACGTGCGCGTGCGCGGTGGCCGCCGCCACGAGCAGCGCGACCAGCGCCGCGAGGACCGCCGGGCCGCCCCTCACGGACGCAGCGAGTCGGTCAGGGCGTCCAGCATCCCGACGTACATTAGTGCCTGCACCTTGTCGCCCAGCGCGATGCGGTACGTGAAGGCCAGCCCGCCGGCCACGTCCGACTCCAGCGTGACCCGGGTGCCGTCCGGCTCGGGGGTGAGCGTCGTCACCGTGCGGGCGCGCAGCCCCAGGCCGCGGGCCTCCCAGGCGATCCGCTCCCCCGGCGCCGCCTCGGTGACCTTGGGGCGCGTGTAGAAGTCGCGGCCGCTCGGCGCCCGCAGGTGCAGGTCCAGGCGGCTGCCCGGCGCGAGCGGCCCGTCGATGGCGGCCGACACGCAGTGGGGGTTCCAGTCGGCCCACCCCGCGAACCCCGTCCAGCGGTCCCAGACCGGGCGGGGCCCCGCCGGGACGACCACGGTCACCATGACCGCCACGGGTCAGGTGGTCCCGGCGGCCTCGGCTCGCAGCAGGGCCTCCATCGCGGCCCGCCCCACCAGCAGGTCGCCGGGGCTCGGCTCGCGGGTGGCGAAGCCGGCCTGCATCGCGTGGCCCACGCCGTGCACCAGGCGCGACACGGGGTGCTCGGGGCGGCGGGCCGAGAACGAGAACACCTCGACGGCCGCGCCGATCGAGAGGGCCGAGACGGCGGCGCGCACGGCGACGGAGCGCCGCGGCACCAGCTTCCGGGACACCGTGTTGCCCGCCACGCTCGCCACGAGCAGCGGCAGGATCAGGTTGGAGCCGCAGCGGTCGTGCTCCTTGGCGTGCGCGCCGGCGTGCGCGACCTCCTCCTCGCCGCCGGCCTCGTAGGCCGCGATGCTCTTGTGCTCCACGGCGTGCCACACGGCGGCCTGCGACCCGCGCAGCGTGAGCATGGCCGGCGCGAGCCCGGCGACCGCGCCGACGGTCTCCTGCGCGAGCACGGAGCGGAGGCGGCGGCGGGCGATGGCGGCGACGGCGGTGGCGCCGAGGGCGATGCCGAGCGTCGAACGGTCCTCCATCGCGAAGCGGGCCTGCGGCAGGCCGCGCCGGACGGCGGGAAGGACGGCGAACGCCTCGCCCAGCCGCACGAGGCCCCGCGCGAGGGGCAGGTCGGTGAGCTTCCCGGCCCGGAAGAGCTGCTTGCGGCCGGACGCGACCACGAGGCGGCCGTCGGCGTCGCGGACGGCGGCGGCCCAGTGGGATGGCCCGTGCACCAGCAGCCCGTTGGCGAGGGCCATGCCGCCGAGGCGGTTGGCGCGCTTCTGCTGCTGCTCACCCATCGGGCCCAGCGTAGTGGATGGGCCGGGCGGCGGACCGTGCCGGTACCGGCCGGCGCCCCGGGGGGGCGCCGGCCGGTCCGCGGCGGGTGGTGCTACCGGCGCACGGTGGCGACCTTCACGGTGCGGAAGGCGCTCGAGGCCGGGCGGGCGGTGGCCGTGCCGGTCAGCGTGGCGCGGATGCGGATCGACTTGGTGGCGCGGACGCCGAGGGCGCCCGAGCGGGTGCCGGGCCGGAGCCGGACCAGCTTGGAGACCTTCCCGCTCGCCGGCACCTTCAGGGTGGTGACGGTGAGGTTGCGGGTCTTGATCCGGCGCTGCACCACGAGGGTGCGGCCGGCGACCGTCTTCGGCAGGGTCGCGGTGATCCGCAGGTACACCTTGCCGCCGCGCACGAGCGTGGCGAGCTTCGGCCGCGGGGCGGCCGTCGGCGCCTTCACCACCGGCGCCGGGGTGGCCGGCGGCGCCGGTGAGGCCGGCGCCGGGGCGGCGGCGGCCGGGGGCGGGGTCGGCAGGTCCACGCGGACCAGCACGGACTCGTCGCCGGCGGCGGTCGCGCCGCCGCGGTAGCCGGCGGCCACGACCTTCGTGCCGTTGGAGACCGTCGTGACGCCGAAGAAGGCGTCGTTCTGGCCGCCGAGGTCCTTCACGATCGCGCCGGTCGGGCTGACGGAGGTGTCCGGCGTCCCGTCGGCGTTGAGGACGAGCACGAGGCCGTCCAGGTTCGGCGTCGCGTCCGCCGTGGCGGAGGAGCCCACGACCACGATGCGGCCGTCGCGCAGGATGGTCATGTCGCGGCCGCGGTCGGCGCCGTTGACCCGGTTGTAGGTCACCAGGCCGTTCTGGCCGAAGCTGGTGTCGTACTGGCCGGTGCCGCTGAAGCGGTACACGACGACGTCGATGCCGTTGGCCGGGGTGGTCGAGCGGCTGCCGTAGCCGGTGAGGACGTACCCGCCGTTGTGCGGGGCGATCTCGTAGGCCTCGGCGAACCCCGGGGCGGGGCCGCCGACGTCGCCGGTGGCGATGCCGCCGGTGCCGAAGGAGGCGTCCAGGGTGCCCGTCGCGCCGAACTTGGCGATGTACGGGCGCACCGGCCCGCCGCTCACGGAGCCGTAGCCGACGGCGACGGCCGAGCCGTCCGCGTTGATGTGGGCCTGGCGCGGGTTCTCGTTGAGGCCCGGCGTCGGCGCGATGGCCACGCCGGTGCCGCCGCCCTGGCCGGTGAAGGCCGGGTCGAGGACGCCGCCGGGGGTGAGCTGCACGAGCGCGAGGTCGCGGTCGGTGCGGGCCGGCGCGGCGGTGTCCTGGCCGCGGGCCGCGACCACCACGAGGGTGCCGTCGGGGCGGACGTTCAGGCCGTACGCCTGGTCGGTGTTGACCGTGGCCGGCACCGGGGTGACGCCGTCGCTGAGGTCCACGCGGGTGATGCCGCCCGTGCCGAAGGTCCCGTCGAGGTCGCCGTCGGCCTCGAAGCGGGCGACGTAGATGTCGATGTCGCGGCTGTCCGGCTTGCCGGCCGCCGGGGGCGTCTCGGCCTGGCCGGCCACGACGATCTTGCCGTCGGGCTGCACCACGACGCCGCGGGCGACCTCGGCGGAGCCGCTCGGGGTGGCGCCGGCGGGCGGGGCGGCGAACGGGCCGGTCACCACGTTGAGCGTCACGACGCCGTTGGTGCCGAAGTCGTCGTCGAGCTCGCCGGAGGCGTCCACCTTCGTCAGCAGGAACGCCCGGTCGGTGCCGGAGGCGGTCGTGTAGCCGACGTTGTAGGTGCCGCCGCCCGGCGCGCGGGTGGCGTTCAGGTAACGATCGCTGTCACCAGAAAGGGGGTTCACGACGACCCCGTCGAGCCCGAACGTGTCGTCGAGACCGGCGCCGGACGCCGACGCGGCGCCGGTCAGGCCGATCCCGACCGCGAGCGCGCCCGCGATCGCGGTCCTGCGGATGGACCTCATGAGTGGGGGAGCCTCCCTGTGGGGTCTCTGAGTAAGGTATGCCTAAGAAACGGCGGCAAGCTACCACCAGTCCCATGGTCGCCGTCAAGCAATTCCCACGATCGACGCCCCGAACGGAGCCCCGGCCGCCGTGATCACCGCCCTGCCCGCCCGCCTCCTCGCCCTCGTGGCCGCCGCCGCCGCGGTGATCGCCGCCGGCCTCGCCCTCGCCGCCCCCGCGGCCGCCGCGACCGCGACGACGCCCAACGCCTGCCGCTACTCGATCGACGGGCTCTGGCGGGACATGCCGCTCGAGGTGACGACCAGCGTCTCGATCCTCCCCGACCCGCGTTACCCGTCCCCGACGGAGGTCGTCCCGGGGCTCACGGTGCGCTCGGCGACGGGGACCTTCGACGTGGACCTCCCGGACTACCTCGCCCGGTTCGGGTACGGGCTCGGGCTGCTGAAGCCGGGGCCGAACACGGTGCAGGCCGACGTGTGGCTCGCGGTGCGCGCGACCAACACCAAGGAGCGCACCCGGGTGGTCGGGCCGGTGACGATCTCCGCGACCACGACGATCGACGCCGACCCGTCGTCCGGGGACTTCATCGGCGCGACGCCGTGGTCGTACTCCGCCCCGGTGCTCCCCCAGTTCGACTGGCTCGCGGTGGGCGGCGACGTCGCGATCTCCCAGGCCGGCCCGGGCACGCTGCCGGTCCTGCCGGTGGGGCCGGGCGACGCCCCGCGCGCCCTCACCGGGAGCGCCGCGATCCAGCTCACCTTCACGAGTTCCCCGGTGGTGCCGTCGCCGAGCCTCTACCTCGACTGCCAGCCGGGCGCGACGACGGGCATCGAGTTCGACTTCTCCGGTGACGGGTTCGCGCCGCAGGCGCCCGCCGTCGCCGCGACCGCCGCCGGCCCCCAGAACCTGCTCTGCCTCAACGACGCCGGCCGCCAGCGCGTCGGCCTCCAGGCCGACTTCCCGGGCGGCCAGAACCGCGAGCTCGACCCGCTGCGCGCTGTCGTGAGCGCGCCCGGCGCCGCCGCGACGTTCACGCCCGGCGCGACTTGGACGCTGCCGGCCGGCCGCCTCACGACGACCCTGTCACCGGGGACCGTGGCGACGCTCGGGCGCTTCCCGGACGGCGGCGGCGCGCTCGTGGCGCCGGGCGCGACCTACCCGGTCTCCGCCTGGGTGACCCTGGCCGCGGCCAACACGGCGGAGGGCACCCGGACCCTGCAGGTCACCGGGTCCTGGACGCCCCAGCCGGCGGCGATGCCGGTGACGTCGTCGAGCCCCTGGCAGGCGGCCGAGATCGCCTTCGACCTCCCGCCGACGACGTGGACGCCGACCGGCGCGGGCCCGGTGGTCGTGACCCTGGCCCCGCCGGCATCCACCGCGCCGATCACCGTGACCGGCCCGGCGTCCGGTGGACCGGCGGGCCCCGTCGCCGGCACGACCTTCACGGCCTCGCCCTACGGCAGCGTCGTGCTGCGCCTCGGCACGGGCGCGAACCCGGCGGCGCTGGACTGCGTGACCGGCGCGGTCGCGATCGACGACGGCGGCATCGTCTGGTCCAACGCCGGCCGCGGCGCGCCGCCCGCGGGCTCGGCCGGCCGCTACGCGATCGACGCCAACCTCGACACGCCGGCCATCGCCGTCGCCACCGCGGCGTCCCCGGCCCCGCCGGCCCCGCCGGCGCAGCCGGTGGTCCCGGCCCCGCCGGCGCCGGTCCCGCTCGTCACCCCGGGCCGCCTCGCCGGCTCGCGCCTGCTGGTGACCCGCAACCGGGTGGCCGTGACCGTGAGCTGTCAGGGCCGCACGACGGCCTGCCGCGGCGTGCTCCGCATCCGGACGGCGGGGAAGGTGAAGGTGGGCCGCCGCAAGGCCGCGCGCATCACCGTGGTCGCGCCCCGGCGCTACTCCGTGGCCGCGGGCCGCCGCGCCGTGCTGCGCATCGCCCTCACCCCGCGGGCCCGCCAGCTCATGACGGCCCGGCGCCAGGTGCGGGTGCGGGTCGAGCTGGACCCGGCCCGGGGCCGCACGATCGCCCGGACGGTGCCGCTCCGCCGGAGGTAGCCGCGCTCACGCGCGGCGGCGGGCCTCCTGCCGACGCTCGGCGGCGAGGCGGCCCGCGCCGTCCTCGCTCGTGTCCACGAAGCGCATGATCCCGGCGATGGCCCCGTGCCCCGCCACCTCGACGATGGCGCGGTGCATGTCGACGGCGACCCGGCGGTACGACTCGTGGCCCTGCGGCTGGGAGCGCAGCTCGATCAGGTGCATCGCCTCGCGGGCGTTCATGACCATGGTGAAGCGCACCCGGTGGGCGAGCGTCACGGCGTAGGGCGCGTGCACCGGAAGGCCGGCGGCGAGGGCGTCGTGCAGGGCGACGCACCGCTCCTGCACCGCGACGTAGTCGTCCGCCGCCCCGGCGTCCTCCACCGCCGCGGGGACGTCGTAGCCGAGGCGCGGCGTGAGCGGCTGGACCTGCAGGGAGAGCAGGCGGTGCCGCTGCAGGTCGCGGTAGGCGCCGTAGTCGCAGACGACCTCGAAGGTGTAGGTCGTGGCCTCGAGCGCCCGGCCCGGGCGCTGGCGGCGGTCGGCGCGGTCGCCGGCCCACGCGCGCAGGGCGTCGGCCCGGGCGGGCGGGTCCATCGCGGCCACGGCGGCCCGCACGTCGGCCAGCTCGCGGCCGGAGGCGGGCCAGAGCGCGTGGGCCAGCACCCGCTCCTCGCCGTCCGGGTCGAAGTCCACCAGGCGCACGCCGGGCTCCGCGGGCCTGGCCGGGGCGGGGCCGAGCCGCTCCGCGAGCACGGCGGCCACGCCGTCGGACGCCGCCAGGTAGGCCCCGTGGGCCACGCCGCGGTCGACCCGGTCGACGCGGGTGAGGAAGGCGGGGATCACCTTGCGCAGCTCGCGCAGCATCGCCGCCGCGCACTCGCGCGCCTCCGGCAGGGGGTGGGCACCCATCCGCACGAGCATCGCCTCGTAGGCCTGGCCGGAGGCGTAGATGCCGACGTTGGCGGTGGTGGCCGCCGGCAGCAGGCCGCGCAGCAGGTCCAGCGCCCGCGCCCGCACCGCCCGTTCCCGGGCGGCGGGCGGCGTGGCCGGGTCCTCCGGGACGCCGGCGCCCACGTGGTCCACCAGACGCGGGAGCAGGTCGCCGTAGCCGGTGAAGGCGCCGTCCAGGACCTCCGCGTAGAGCGGGCCCAGCTCCGGATGGGCCATCACCTCCGCCGGGCGGTGGTAGCGGAAGTGGCCCCCCGGGCGGTCCGTGAAGGCGATGTAGCGCGTCGACTGCTCCAGGTACGAGGCGAGTCGCCCCCACTGGAGGACCTTGGTCAGGATGTTCGAGGCACCCTCGACGGCGATGTGCGCGCCGCCGAGCTGGGCCACGGAGTCGTCGCCGTACTCGGCCAGGACGCGCTCGTAGAGGGCCTCGGCCCGCGCCGCGCCCACCCCCGGGCCCTCGCCGCCCGGGCCGCCTTCGGCGTCCGGCGGCAGGAACTCGTCCACCAGCAGGCGGCGCAGGGACTTCGGGCTGCGGGAGTAACGGGCGAACAGCGCGCCCTTCACCACCTCCGGCAGCCCGGTCAGGGCGAACACCGGGCCGGTGGTGTCGGTGACGTAGGCCGCCACCCGTTCGCGCTCTCGTCCGTTCAGGTCGACGTTGGTCAATTCATGCCATTCGGTGCGGTTCCGCATGGGGCCGGGCCGCGCAATCCTAGAGGGGTGCGTCCCGGTCATCTCCCGGCCCTGCTGGCCGCGCTGCTCGCCGCCTGCGTCCTCGCGGGCGCGGCGGCCGCGTCCGCGCCCGCCCCCGGCGGGGAGGAGATCGTCCCCGCGCCGCCGCCCGCCTCCACCTGCAGGGTGGCCCCGGACGCCGGCTTCCCGGCCTTCGCGGACGCGCTCGTCGCGCCCGACCTGAGCGGCCTGCAGGACTACCGCGACGCCCTCGGCTTCACCCCGGAGCACCGGGGGCTCGGCGTGACGATCGCCGACGTCGAGTACGAGTGGCGCGCCGGGCACGCCGAGCTGGCGCCCCGGAAGCTCGCCGCCGCGGCCACCACGGGGATGCTCTTCGACTACCGCGACCACGGCACCGCCGTCCTCGCCCTGCTCGGCGGGGCCGAGGACGGCATGGGCGTGAGCGGGCTGGTGCCGGAGGCGGAGCTCGTGATGCACCAGCCGGTGCTGCCGCGCGCCGCGTACGCGCCCTGGGACACGATCACGGCGGCGGCGAAGGACCTCGGCCCCGGCGACGTCCTGCTGATCGAGCTGCAGGCGGGCCTCGGCAGGGACGGATCGTGGCCGTTCGTGCCGATCGAGCACTACGACCTCGCGCGCTCGGCCATCCGCGCGGCCGTGGACCGGGGCATCGTCGTGGTGGAGCCCGCGGGGAACGGGGCCGTGGACCTGGCGGCCCTGCCGGACCCGTACCCGACGCGCCCGTGGCTGGCGTCGGCGACGCACAAGGATCACTCGGGCGCGATCATCGTGGGGGCCGGCGGCGCCGGGCGCGACCAGACCGGCACCGAGGACCTGCGCCGGGTGCCGGTCTCGAACCACGGCGCCCGCGTCGACCTGCAGGGCTTCGGCGCCGGGGTGGTGACGGCCGGGTACGGCGACGCGCCGTGGAGCGCGAGCGGCGACCTCGCCTACACCGCGTGCTTCGACGGCACCTCCAGCGCCGCGGCCACGATCGCGGCCGCGGCCGCCGCGGTGCAGTCCGCGGAGATCGCGCGCGACGGCACCCCGCTGACCCCCGCCGAGGTCCGGGACCTGCTGGTCGCCACGGGCACCCCTCAGGTGTCGGCCGGCGTGGACGGCCTCATCGGGCCGCGCCCGGACGTGGCGGCCGCGATCGCGGCCCTGCCGGCGCTCGGCGTCATGCCGAAGCCCCCCACGGCCGTGACACCGATCCCCGTCGCCCCGGCGCCCTCCGCGCCCGCGACGCCCGGTGACCCGGCGCCGCAGCCCGCCCCGCCGGCGGCCCCCGCGGCCCCGGTCGCGCCCGCGGCGCCCGCGGCCCGGACGGCCACGACCCCCGCGGCCGCGAGCGGGCTCGCCGCCCGCCTCGATCGCCGGGCCGGGCGGCTCACCCTGCGCCTCTCGCGCCTCGCGCCGCGCGCCGTGGTGCGCGTCGCCGGGCGCCGCGTGGCCGTGCGCGGCGGGCGCGCCGTCGTGCGCCTCTCCGCCCGCACCCTCGTCGTGCGGGTCACGGCCCCGGCGCGGGCCGGGGTGAGGCCCCGCGCCGTCTCCTACCGCGTCATCATCCCGGCCCGCGGCGCGCCGCGGGTCCTGCGCCTGCGCTGATCACTACCAGCCGCTGGTGCCCGGCCCGCCCTTGAACGGCCCGGCGATCTCGTCCGTGATCCAGCCGCCGTAGAAGCCGCCCTCCTGCGCCCGCACCCGTTCGCCGGCGACGTGGCAGGCGTCCATCGCGCCCGGGTAGAGGGCGACGTGGTCGCGCAGCTCCGCGAAGGCCGGAACCGGGTCGGGATAGAACCAGGCCGCGCGGCCCGCGACGACGTCGCCCCCGACCACGTCGAGGTATGCGGCGTGGCCCTTCCACTCGCAGAACGAGGAGCCCTCCGCCCGGCGCAGGGCGCCCGGCGCGAAGTCGGCGCGCGGCAGGTAGAAGGTGGGCGGGTGGCTCGTCTCGAGCACCCGCAGGGCCCGGGTGGTGTCGGCGACGAGCACGCCGCCCAGGGTCACGGTCACCCGCCGCGCGTCCTGCGCGACGCGCGGGGGCCGGGGGTAGTCCCAGACGGACTCCCGCCCCGGCCCCGCGTCCGCCGTCACCAGGACGGGCCGGCGTGCCTCGTGTCCGTCTGCTCCATCGGCCAGACCTCCGGGAGGTCGACGTTGAAGTTCCCCTCATCGTCGGCGTTCTTGGCGTGCCACTCGGTGAAGTTCGGGATCGAGAACCCGACGACCCGGAACGAGTGGCGGTCCACCCGGACGATCAGCTCCCGCTCGGGGTCGAGCACGGCGAGCGCCGGGCTCGGGATGCCGTAGGAGCAGTGGTAGGCGTCCTTCTCCTTGTCGTAGCGCGTCATCGCGTCCGACGGGGAGTGGGTGCCGCCGCCGACGGCGGAGGCCGGCTCGACGCCCTCGGGGGGCGGGCCGCCGGGGCCCGGCGGGGGAGTGGTGCTCATCGGTCTCCTCCCAGAACGCGTTGCACGATCACACGAACCTCCTTCCCGTCGGCCTGGCCGCCGACACGGGACATCACCGCCTTCATCACGCGGCCCATGTCCCCGGGTCCGGCGGCCCCCTCGGCCGCGATCACCTCGGTGACGACGGCCTCGATGGCCGCCGCGTCCATCTGCGCGGGCAGGTACGCGTCGACGACCTCCATCTCGCGCCTCTCCTGCGCGACGAGGTCGTCACGGCCACCGGCCGTGAACTGCTCGATCGACTCCTTGTGCTGCTTGACGATGCCGCGCAGGACCTTCACCGCCGCGTCGTCGCTCAGCGGCCCGCGCGCCTCGATCTCGGCGTTCTTGAGCGCCGACCGGGCGCGGCGGATGGCGTCGCGGCGCACCGCGTCGCCGGCGCGCATCGCGTCCTTCAGGTCGGCGTCGAGCCGCGCGGCGACGCCGGTCTCGCTGTCGGGCACCCTCGTCCCTCCCCCTGGCTACCCGGGGGACTCTAGCCCGCCGGGGCCGCCGGGGCCCCTGCGGCGGCGGTCGAAGGGCCGGTCCAGGAGCCAGAACAGCGCGAGCGCGAGCAGCGCCGCGGACGCGATGTACCAGGGCCACGGGCCCATCAGGTCGAGCAGGCTGCCGCCCGGCGGCGGCTCGCGCAGGAACATGTAGTTGCCGCCGGTGGCGAGCGTGCCGATCGCCGCGCAGGCCGTCACGGCCAGGCTCCAGGCGAAGACCCGGCGCACCGCGCCGGGGCGCGGGGTGCGCTCGCGCCCCCACGCCAGCAGCACCGCGGCGATCACGACGCCCGCGTGCGCGATGACGAACCACCACCAGCGGTAGTCGGGGAACCCCTGCCGCAGGTCCGGCGTCGCGAGCGCCTGGACCGTCGCCGTGAGGGCCCAGAAGTAGGTCAGCTCGAAGGCCAGCGGGATCGGCCACCACAGCGCGATCACCGCGGCGATCGTCGCCGCGTCGGTCAGGTGGAGCGGCAGGTCGCCGCGGGCGGTCAGCCCGCCGTCGAGGCCGTCGACCACGTGGAAGGCGACCTCGTTGAGGATGAGGACGACGGCGAGGCCCTTGCAGGCGAGGGGCGCCCACGGCGCGTCCGGGTCGCGGCGCGCGGCCAGGGCGGCGGCCACCGCGACGATGGCGGTGACGCCGAGGACGATCAGGTGCTGGGCGGAGAGCAGCTCCACGTCGCCGGGGGGTCAGAAGGGCTCGCCGGCCTCCGGCCCCGCGTCCGGGTCGTCACCGCGCAGCCGGCGCAGGCGCTCCGCCAGGGCGCCCTCGGGGCCGCGGTCCGTGGGCTCGTAGAAGCGCCGCCCCTCCAGGCCCTCCGGCAGCAGCGAGCCCGGGAGCACGGCGTCCGGGTAGTCGTGCGGGTAGCGGTAGCCCTCGCCGTTGCCGAGGCCCCGCGCGTTGGCGACGCTCGAGTCGCGCAGGGCGAGCGGCGGGCGGCGCGCCCCGCGGTCCTCCACCTCGGACAGGGCGGCGTCGATCGCGCGGTAGGACGCGTTCGACTTGGGCGCCAGGGCGAGGTAGGTCGTCGCCTGGGCCAGCGCGATGCGGGCCTCCGGCAGGCCGACGAACTCGACGGCCCGGCCCGCGGCGACCGCGACCTCCAGGGCCCGCGGGTCGGCGTTGCCCACGTCCTCGCTCGCGGCCACGATCAGCCGGCGGGCGATGAACTTGGGGTCCTCGCCGCCCTTCAGCATCACCGCGAGGTAGTAGATCGCCGCGTCCGGGTCGCTGCCGCGCAGGCTCTTGATGAACGCGGAGATGGTGTCGTAGTGGGCGTCGCCCTGACGGTCGTAGACCACGGCGCGCCCGCCGGCGGCCGCCTGCACCGTCTCCACCGCGACCGTCCCGCCGTCCGCCGTGTCCGCCGCGGCGGCCTCCAGCAGGTTGAGCGCGCCGCGGGCGTCGCCGCCGGCGCGGGCGACGATCGCGTCGCGGGCGTCCGCGCCCAGCACGACCCGCCCGGCGAGGCCCTTGGGCGACGCCGTGGCACGGTCGAGCAGCGCGGCGACGTCCTCGGGGGAGAGCGCCTCCAGCACCCACACCCGCATCCGCGAGACGAGCGCCGCGTTCACCTCGTACCAGGGGTTCTGGGTCGTCGCCCCGATCAGCGTCAGCAGGCCGTCCTCCACCGCCGGCAGCAGCGCGTCCTGCTGGGCGCGGTTGAAGCGGTGGATCTCGTCGAGGAACAGGACGGTGTGGGTGCCGGCGGCCAGGCGGTCGCGGGCCCGGGCCATGCCGGCCCGCACGTCGGCGACGGTGGCCGAGACCGCCGAGAGCTCCTCGAACGCCGCCGAGGTGCTGTGCGCGACGACCCGCGCGAGCGTGGTCTTGCCGCTGCCGGGCGGCCCGTAGAGGACCATCGACGGCACCCGGTCCCCGGCGATGGCCGCGCGCAGCGACCCCTCCGGCCCGAGCAGCGCCCGCTGCCCCACGACCTCGTCCAGCGACTCCGGCCGCATGCGCGCCGCGAGCGGGCGGCTGCTCTGGAGGCGGGCCTCGACCGCCTCGCCGAACAGGTCGCCCTGCGGCGGGCCCCCGCCCCGGGCCATCAGGCCGCCCCCGCGCGCGGGCGGCGGCTGTCCGGCAGCAGCAGGGCCGACAGGCCGCCGATGATGGGCAGCATCGCGACGCCCCAAAGCGCCGTCTCGCGGCTCGTGGCGTCGGCGATCGCGCCGAACAGGGCGAGCCCGGGCGGCGCCGAGCCGATCGCGCCGAAGCCGATCATGAGCCCGGCCGCCAGGGCGAGCCGGTCGGGGAGGTACTCCTGGCCCATCATCACCGTCACCGAGAAGGAGGACATCAGGACGAACCCCGCCAGCGCCAGGGGGGCGATGGCGGCCCAGCCGTCGAGCAGCAGGAACCCGGCGAGCAGCGGCGCCACCACCGGCATGCTCCAGATGAGCATGAGGCGCCCGCCGACGCGGTCGGCGAGGTTCGCGCCCACCAGGGTCCCGGCGGCGCCCGCGGCCGAGAACGCGACCACGGCGAAGCCGGCCGCCTGGTCCGAGAACCCGCGCTGGTCGACCAGCAGCAGCGGCACGAGGGCCAGGACGCAGAACTGGGTCCAGGTGCGCATGCTCGTCACGAACAGCAGCAGCCCGACGCTCCAGGCGCTGGCCCGGGCGGCGGCGCGCGAGGGGGCGGAGGCCGCGCGGGGGGCCACCGGCACGGCGACCCGGGCGCGCTGGTGGTGCAGCCACACCGCGACGATGAGCCCGGGCACCAGGAAGACGAGGGTCGCCTGCGCGTCGAGGAGGGGGATGAAGAGGGCCGCCAGCAGCGGGCCGGCCGCGAACCCGGCGTTGCCGCCGAGCATGAACCACGCGAGCCCCGTGGCCGTGCGGTCGGCGCTGATCCGGTTGGCGACCCGCGCCGCCTCGGGGTGGAACGCGGCGATGCCGAGGCCCGAGCCGACGATGCACGCGAGCACCCCGGCGTAGCCGCCCGCGATGCCGGACAGCGCCAGGCCGACCGTGGCGACCGCCACCCCGCCCCAGATGAACACGGTCATCGCGCGCCGGTCGGCGAGCAGCCCGAAGAAGGGCTGGATCGCCGAGGACACGAGCAGGGAGGCGCCGAGGATCATGGACGCGGCCAGGTCCGACAGCGCGTACAGGGCCGTGAAGACCGGGATCATGGCGGGCACCGCGCCGACGGTCGCGTCGATCACGAAGTGCCCGGTCGCCAGGAGGCCGATCCCCCGGCGGTCGATCGCCCCGCCCGGCGTGGCGGGCGCGGCGACGGCGGGGGCGGTCGCGCTCATCCCGTGAGACTACGCCCCGGGTAGGCTCATCCGGTGCCCGGGGGGCGCTGGATCACGGGGAGGGACGTGCTGGCCGCGGCGCGCACCGCGCGCGGCGTGGCCGTCGACGGCGCGGCGCTGGCGGCCGCCGTGCGGCCGGGCGACCTGTTCCCGTCCTACGAGGCGCTGCGCGCCGCCGCGCCGCCGGAGGCGCTCGGCCTCACGCCCGGCGCCCACGCGGCCCTGTTCGCGCCCCTGTTCGGCGAGTTCGAGTGAGGCTCCAGGCGCACTAGTCCGGCGTCTCGATGCCGGCGAGGTCCTCGAGCGTCTCCTCGGCGAGGGGGTCCGGGCGGGTCTCCCACCACCACGCGCGGCTGGCGAGGTCGTGGATCCGGGCGCCCACGAGCGCGAAGCCGATCGAGCTCAGCAGCACCACGATCACGCTGATCCCACCGGAGTCCATGCCGAACCACCCCACCGGGGTGTCGAAGCGGGCGTCGGCGATCCCCGCGAAGACCACCCCGACCGCGAAGATCGTCAGCACGGACAACGGGATGGCCTGGATGAGCCAGCGCCGGCGCACGAACCGGGTGATGACGAACTCGTGGATCGCCATGAGGATGATCCCGCCGACGATGGTGGCCCAGAGGCCCGTCGGCCCGACCGAGTCGCCCACCACGCCCAGGGCCTCCTGGGTGCTCCCGACCTCGTCGGCGTCGCCCTCGATCAGCGTGCCGAGGACGTGGTTGAAGTCGAGGTCGGTGTAGCCCTTGTGGAACGACCCCTGGATCATCACGAGGAAAACGATCGCGGCCGTCGCCCCGCTGATGACCGGCGCCACGATCGACCGGGCGATGCGCCCGACCAGGCCCCCGCCCGCGTCCCGGTCCGCGGCGCTCACGGGGCCTCGTCCTCCTCCGCGTGGGGGTTCGCCCGCAGCCAGGAGATCCGCAGGAAGAGGTCGCGGTCCCCGATGTCCTGCTCCAGCGTGAACGCGGTCCCGCACAGGGGGCAGGCCGTGAACGGCTGGAAGGCGGGGATCCCGTCCTCGTCGGCGCGGCCGGTCGGGATCAGGAGCAGGTCACCCCAGCAGTCCGGCGTCGGGCAGCGCAGGCGCGCGTCGATGTTGGCGAACGCGCTCTTTCGCAATGTCGGCGTATCGCTCATGGCCGTACCGGGCATCATGGCGCCCCCAGCCACTACATTTCGTGAAGCATAAGGGTGGCCCGCCGACCGCCGATGAGGACGCCGGACGGGAAAAGGGTAGAATCCCCACGTAGAATCGCTGGTTAACCAGCCGCAGCACGGGAGACGCAATGGCGCGTAGCTACCAGGATCTCCTCGCGTCCGCGCGCGAGCAAGTGCCGGAGGTGCAGGTCGCCGACCTCGCCGCCCGGCGCACGGCGGGCGACAGCCCGCTCGTGATCGACGTCCGCGAGCAGAGCGAGTGGGACGAGGGGCACATCCCCGGGGCGATCCACATCCCCCGGTCGTTCCTCGAGAGCCGCATCGCCGGGGTGGCCACCCCGGACCAGGAGGTCATCCTGAGCTGTGCCTCGGGCAACCGGTCGCTGCTCGCGGGCATCACCCTGCGGGAGATGGGCTTCGGCAACGTCGAGAGCCTCGCCGGCGGCTTCCAGCGCTGGAAGCAGAGCGGGCAGGACTACGACGTCCCGAAGACCCTCACCCCGGACCAGCGCTCCCGCTACTCGCGCCACATCCTCATCCCGGAGATGGGCGAGGAGGGCCAGATCAAGCTGCTCGAGTCGAAGGCGCTCCTCATCGGGGCCGGCGGCCTCGGGTCGCCCGCGGCCTACTACCTGGCCGCGGCCGGCGTCGGCACGATCGGCCTGGTCGACGACGACGTCGTGGACGCGAGCAACCTGCAGCGGCAGATCATCCACACCACCGACCGGGTGGGGATGAACAAGGGCGAGTCGGCGAAGGTCGCCATCAACGCGCTCAACCCGGACGTCACGGTCAACACGCACCAGTTCCGGGTGGACAGGTCGAACGTGCTGGACCTGATCGCGGACTACGACGTGATCATCGACGGCACCGACAACTTCCCGACGCGCTACCTCATGAACGACGCCGCGCTCATGGCGCGCAAGCCGCTCGTCCACGCGAGCATCCTGCGGTTCGAGGGCCACGCCTCGGTGTTCACCCCGTACGACGGCCCCTGCTACCGCTGCCTCTTCCCCGAGCCCCCGCCGCCGGACATGGCGCCGTCGTGCGGCGAGGCCGGCGTCCTCGGCGTCCTCTGCGGCGTGATGGGCGGGATCATGGCGACCGAGGCGATCAAGCTGCTGCTCGGCATCGGCGACACGCTGTCGGGCCGCCTGCTCATCTACGACGCCCTCGAGATGTCGTACACCGAGCTCAAGATCCGCCGCGACCCGGACTGCCCGGCCTGCGGCCCGAACGCCACCCTCGAGTTCCGCGACTACGACGCCTGGTGCGCCGGCGTCGGCCGCCACACGGCGGCGGTGGCGTCCGCATGAGCGTCGTCCGCATCCCCCCGGTCCTCCGTCAGGCGACCGGGGGGGAGCGCGAGATCGAGGTCGCCGGGACCACGGTGAGCGAGGTGCTCGACGCGCTCTACGAGAAGCACCCGGCCGTGCGGACCCAGCTCGTCACGGAGGACGGCGAGCTCCACAAGTTCGTCAACGTCTACCTCAACGACGAGGACGTCCGGCTGCTGTCCTGGCTCGACACCGAGGTCGCGGAGCGGGACACGCTCCTGATCCTCCCCGCGATGGCGGGTGGGGCCGCCTGATGTCCCCGTCCGCGGGGCTCGCGCCCCCGCCGATGCAGGTCTCGAAGGACCTGGTCGGGACCATCGGCAACACGCCGCTGGTCGAGCTCTCGCGCATCACGCCCAACCCGGACGTGCGCATCCTCGCGAAGCTGGAGAGCCACAACCCGACGGGCTCCATCAAGGACCGCACGGCGCTGTCGCTCATCGAGGACGCCGAGCGGCGGGGAATGGTCAAGCCGGGCGACACCATCATGGAGCCCACCTCCGGCAACACCGGCATCTCGCTCGCGATGATCTGCCGGGTGCGCGGCTACAGGCTGGTCGCGGTCATGCCGGAGAACGTGACCGAGGAGCGCCGCCAGCTCCTCACGCTCTACGGCGCGGAGATCGTCCCCACCGACGGCGAGTTCGGCTCGAACGGCGCCGTCGAGGTGGCGCGCCGGCTGGCTGCGGAGAACGGCCTCTACATGCCGTTCCAGTACGGCAACCCGGCCAACCCGAGGGCGCACTACGAGGGGACGGCCGAGGAGATCGTGCGCGACTGCCCCGAGCTCGACGTCTTCGTGGCGGGGCTCGGCACCGGCGGCACCCTGATGGGCTCGTCGCAGCGCCTCAAGGAGCACCGCCCCGAGATCTCCATCGTGGCCTGCGAGCCGCTGCAGGGCGACCCGGTGAGCGGGCTGCGCAGCCTGGACGACGGCTTCGTGCCGCCGATCCTCGACGTCGCGCGCCTCGACCGGAAGCTGCTCGTCGCCAACCGCGACGCGATCGTGATGACCCGCCGCCTGGCCGCCGAGGAGGGCATCTTCGCCGGCGTCTCGTCCGGCGCCGTCATCCACACCTGCGTCCGCATGGCGGAGAAGATGACCCGCGGCACCATCGTCGGGATCGTCTGCGACGGCGGCTGGAAGTACCTGTCGTCGGGGCTCTGGACCGACGACGTCGACGCCGTCGAGGACCGCGTCGACAACGGGATCTTCTGGTAGGACCCCGCGCATGAGGATCTCCCCCGAGCTCGCCCGCGAGCTGGTCGATCACGCCGTGGCCGACCTCCCCAACGAGTGCTGCGGCATGATCGCCGGCCGCGGCGGCACCGCCACCCGGGTGCTGCGGGCGACCAACAGCCAGGGCAGCCCGTTCATGTACGTCATGGACCCGCGCGAGCAGATGCGCATCATGGACGCCATCGACGACTCCGGCGACGACCTGCTCGCGATCTACCACTCGCACACGCGCTCGGCGGCGTACCCCTCACGCACGGATGTGGAGCTGGCCTTCTACCCGGATACGCTGTATCTGATCGTGTCGATCGCGGACCGTAACGCTCCGGAGATCCGCGCGTTCAGGTTGACCAAGGGGGCTCCCGAAGGGGAGCAGATCGCCGAGGAGAGGGTGGAGATCGCATGAAGGCACGACTCGCGGCGGCCGCGGCCGCCCTGCTGGTGGCGGGGGGCATCGCCGCCGGCTGCGGCGGTGACTCGGCGACGGTCACGCAGACCATCACGACCGACCAGCTTCCGACCACCGCCCCGACCACCACGGCCGCGCCGACCACGACGGCGGCGCCGACCACGACGACCACCGCGACGACGGCCTCCGTCGGCGAGGACCGGCTGCCGCCCGCGGGGTCCATCCCGGACACGACGGCCGGCGCGAGCCGCACCCTCGACGACGCCCAGGAGTTCGTGGACGGGCTCTACCAGGTGGGCGACCCGTCGAAGCCCGCGGCCCAGGCCCGCCTGGAGTCGGCGGGGTACGCCGGCGGCATCCTGCGCGACGAGACCGGCACCGACCCGGCGAACGGCATCGCGCTGTTCCGCACCTACGCCATCGCCGTGCGCGACGAGGCGGCGGCCCAGACCGAGGTGGACGCGGCCGCGGACGAGGTCGAGACGGCCAGCTCGGCCCCGTCGATCCCGATCGAGGTCCCGGAGATCCCGGGCGCCCGCGGCCTGCGGCTCGACCTGAACCAGGGCGGCACGACCGGCTCGGTGGCCTTCGTCACCTTCGCCGCCGGCCCGTACGTCTACGGCCTCCAGGGCGTCAGCACGGCCGCGGAGACGCTGCCGCAGGACGCCCTCGTCGAGACGGCCAAGCAGCTCTACGCGCAGGTGAGCGCCACCCCGTAGCGCGTTGCGCGGAGCGCCCCCGGCCCGCCGGGCCGGGGACGCACGCGCGGCGTCACTCCGCGGCCGGCGTCTCCTCGGCCTCGGGGGCGGGCTCGGCGGCCTTCTTGGCGCGGGTGCGCCGCTTCGGCTTGGGGGCCTCCTCGGCCTCGGCGGCCGGGGCCTCCTCGGGGGCGGGCTCGGCGGCCTTCTTGGCGCGGGTGCGCCGCTTCGGCTTGGGGGCCTCCTCCTCGGCCGCGGGCTCCGCGACCGCCTCGGCGGCCGGGGCCTCCTCGGGGGTGGGCTCGGCGGCCTTCTTGGCGCGGGTGCGCCGCTTCGGCTTGGGGGCCTCCTCCTCGGCGGCGGCCTCCGCGACCGCCTCGGCGGCCGGGGCCTCCTCGGGGGTGGGCTCGGCGGCCTTCTTGGCGCGGGTGCGCCGCTTCGGCTTGGGGGCCTCCTCCTCGGCGGCGGGCTCCGCGACGGGCTCCGCGACCGCCTCGGCGGCCGGGGCCTCCTCGGCGGCGGCCGTGGACCGGCGGCGCACGCGGCGCCGGCTCGGCGCGGGGGCCTCCTCCTCGGCGGGCGCCTCCTCCGCAGCGGGGGCGGCGTCGAGCAGCGCGTCGCCCGACGGCGGCGTGAAGCTCTCGTCGCCGGGGGTCGGCGCGGGCTCGGCGGCCGTGCGGCGACGGCGGCGGCGGCGAGTCGTCCCCTCGGCCTCGGCCTCGGCCTCCTCGGCCGGGGCCTCCGCCTCGGCGGCGGGCGCCACGTCCTCGGCCGTCACGGGCTCGAGGTCCTCGATCGTCGGCTCGGGGTCGGCCCCCGCGCCGCGGCGGCGCCGGCGGCGCGAGCTGCGGGCCGGCGGCTCGCCCTCGGAGACGTCGGTGGCCTCGACCAGCTCGGGGACGTCCTCCTCGACCTCCGGGCCGAGCATGATCATGTCCTCGTAGGAGATCGGCTCGTCCAGCGGGGGCAGGGTGCCCACGTCGAGGTCCGGCGTCGGGGTGACGACGACCTCGAACACCTCGGCGTCCGGCGCGAGCGCCTCGGCGGCGGGGGCCGCCTGGGCCGTGGAGCCCTCCGAGCGCCCGCGGCCGCCACGGCGGCGGCGCCGGCGGCTGCCCTCGGTCTCCTCGCCGCTCCCGCCGCGCTCGGCGGCCGGGGCGGGCGCGGCGACGGGCGGGGCCGCGACCGTCGTGCCGAGCTCCACGCGGTAGGTGCCGCTGCGGGGATCCGTCTCCAGGCGCACCATGCCGGTGCCGCCCGCGTCCTCCAGGAACTTGGAGAAGGTGGAGAAGCCGTGCTCGCTCTCGTCGAACGCCGGGTACTTGCGGCGCATCGAGTCCTTGACGATCGAGGCGAGCGGCCACTCGACGCCCTCGCGCTGCAGGGCGATGAGGGTCTCCTGCAGGAGCTGCACCGGGTTCAGCCCGGCGCCGCTGCCCGCGCCGCCGCGGCGCGACCCGCCGCCGGCGGCCCGGGCGGCGAGGAGGTCGTAGAAGATGAACTCGTCGCAGTTCGCGATGAGCAGCTCGGACGCGGACTCGCGGTTGCCGACGCCGATGACGCGCTTGTTCAGCTCGCGGAGCTTGCCGACGAGCGGCGTGAAGTCGCTGTCGCCGGAGACGATGACGAAGTTGTCGACGTGCTCGCGGCTGTACGCGAGCTCCATGGCGTCGACCGCCATCTGGATGTCGGCGCGGTTCTTGGCGCCCTCGCGGGCGGAGGGCATCTCGATGAGCCCGAGGCCCGCGTTCTGCAGTTCGTGCCGGGCGTCGCGGTAGCGGCTCCAGTCCGCGTAGGCGCGCTTCACCAGCACCCGGCCCTTCTCGGCCAGGCGGTTCAGCACCAGGTGGATGTCGAAGTCGCCTCGTCCCTTGGCCCCGGGGCGGGCCATGTTCTCGAAGTCGACCAGCACGGCGAGAGAGCTCTCGTGCTCGGCCATGGGGGGTCCTCCAATGTGTGGCCGCCCGGAGCGGGCGGCGGGTCAGGCGGCGTGATCGCCGAGTGCCCGCGCGTACGCAGGCGCCTGGATGCTACCAGCCCCCTCCGGCCGGGCCGTCCGGCCCCTCCGTTCAGCCCAAAGCGGGCTCCGGACGCCTAGAATCCCTCGGAGCGACTTCACAAGGGGCACCGGGCAGGTGCGCAAAACGCGTCAAGGGAATGCTTTTCATGACGACTCAGCAGACGGCGACCAGCGACGCTCCGGCAGGGTCCGGCGCCGAGACCCTCACGATCGTCGACAACCGGACGGGACGGAGCTACGAGCTCCCGATCACGGATGAGACCATCCGGGCGACCGATCTGCGCCAGATCAAGGTCAACGAGTCCGACTTCGGGCTGATGACCTATGACCCGGCGTTCATGAACACCGCATCCTGCCGTTCTTCGGTCACCTACCTCGACGGCGACAACGGGGTACTCCGCTACCGCGGGTACCCGATCGAGCAGCTCGCCGAGAAGTCGAGCTTCCTCGAGGTCGCGTACCTCCTCGTCCACGGCGAGCTTCCCAACCAGGCCGAGCTGGACTCGTGGGTGCACGACATCACGCACCACACGTTCGTCCACGAGAACGTCCGCACGTTCATGCAGGGCTTCCGCTACGACGCCCACCCGATGGGGATGCTCGAGTCGAGCGTCGGGATGCTCTCCACGCTCTACCCGGAGTCGAAGGACCTCTCCTCGGACGAGGTCAACATGGAGCAGGTGGTCCGGCTCATCGCCAAGATGCCGACCCTCGGCGCCTTCGCGTACCGGCACATCACGGGCAAGCCGTTCGTCTACCCGAACAACGAGCTGTCCTACTCCGAGAACTTCCTCTCGATGCTCTTCACGACGGGCGTCCCGAAGTACGAGCCGGACCCCCGCCTGGTGAAGGCCCTCGACGTGCTCTTCATCCTGCACGCCGACCACGAGCAGAACTG
Organism: Thermoleophilia bacterium; assembly: GCA_050249835.1. GTDB lineage: Bacteria > Actinomycetota > Thermoleophilia > Miltoncostaeales > Miltoncostaeaceae > Miltoncostaea. Next base: position 43,782 of record JBFWPT010000006.1, on the reverse strand, counting down.
CTCGACGAGCGCCGTCCGCAGCGTCGGCTCGTCCCAGGTGGACCCGTACTCGGCCGTCACCGCCGGCATCGCCGCCCTCTACGGCCCGCTGCACGGCGGCGCCAACGAGGCCGTGCTCCAGATGCTCCGCCGGATCAAGACCGTGGACAACATCCCGGACTTCATCGAGGGCGTGAAGGGCGGCAAGGAGCGCCTGATGGGCTTCGGCCACCGGGTCTACAAGAACTTCGACCCGCGGGCGACGATCATCAAGAAGGCCTGCGACGACGTCTTCGAGGTCACCGGGGTCAACCCGCTCCTCGCGATCGCGGTCGAGCTGGAGAAGATCGCGCTCCAGGACGAGTACTTCGTCAAGCGCAAGCTGTACCCGAACGTGGACTTCTACTCGGGCCTGATCTACGAGGCCCTCGGCATGCCGGCCGACATGTTCACGGTCCTCTTCGCCATCGGCCGCACCCCGGGCTGGGTCGCCCAGTGGCGGGAGATGATCAACGACAAGGAGCAGAAGATCTCGCGCCCGCGCCAGGTCTACATCGGCTCCGGCGAGCGCGACTACGTGGAGATCGGCTCCCGCTAGGACCGTTCCGCTCCCCCGTCGGCCCGGCGTCGCGCCGGGCCGGCGGGCGGGGGCTCAGCGGGCGGCGGCCCCCGCGGCCGTCCGGTCCGCCACCGCGTCCAGCAGCTCCACCAGCTGGGCGAGCTCCTCGTCGCCGAGGACGTCCCACATGCGCTGGATGGTGTCCCGGCGCCCCGGCAGCGCCGATTCGGCCATCTCGACGCCCTCGTCGGTGAGGTGCGCGTGGACCATCCGCCCGTCCGTCGGATGCGGCCGGCGCTCCACCAGCCCACCCCGCTCGAGCCCGTCCACGAGCTTCGTCACGTTGGGCCGCGTCACCCCGAGCTCGGCGCCGAGGGCGTGGAGGCACGCGCACCGCTCATCGCGGACGCAGAGCGCCTCGATCACCTCGAGCTTGGCGTCCGAGAGCCCGAACCCGGCGGCGTGGCGGTCCAGATCCCGGGACGACGCGCACGCGACCCGCTCCAAGGCGTCGGTCGCACGCCGCGCCAGCTCGGCGCGATCCCCCTCCCCGGCGATCGTTTCCCGGTTCACAACCTCGACGGTACCACCATCCGGCCACCGGGGGTCAAGCGGGGCATCTCACGCGCCGTGGCCGGCCGCCCCTGCCCTCCGTGGACGGCCCAAGTGAGCCACCTGACTGCCCCGACCGCGCCATGGGGCACGGCTACTCCTGCGGCTCCAGCGGGGACCCATCCGGGTGGGTGACCCAGCCCCGGTGGGCCTCGTAGGACCCGGCCACGGCGAACTCCGCCTCCTCGATCGCCCTGGTGGAGCGCGCCGAGCTCGTCGTCACCCCGGGCGAGGTGCTGCGGGGGGAACCGCAACGGGGCGTACCTGGTCCGCACGGCCCAGCGGGCGTACGGGCGGCCCGCCCCGGCGGATGCATGCGGCGCGCCGACCACGATCGTCAGCGGCAGGGTGCCGAACAAGGGTGACCGGATGGCGAGGGACCGGGTCGCGACGGGCCGTAGAGGGCGTCGGTTCCGGCCGATGCTGTCCACGGCCTCCTGGACCGTCCGCCTCCACACGGCGTCGGCGATCCCGTCGGCCGACCGCTGGATCGCCGCGGCGGCTCCGGGTGACGCCGCGACGGCGACGAGGACCGCGCCGCGCCAGCGCATCACGGGGCTGTCGTGCACAAGAGCCTCGAAGGCCTGCGGCGCCAGCTCGGTCAGCCCCGCGGATCCCGCGGCCTGGAGCAGATCGGCCGGTGCGTCCCGCCACAACGCTTCGGCCCGGTCGAGAACAGCTCGCCGCGCCCGCGGCGTCCCGATGTGGCCGAGCGTCCGCAGCGCCTCGTGCCGTACCCCCGGCTCCACACCCCCGTCGAGTGCCGCCGCAAGCACAGGGACGGACCACCGCTCGCCCCCTCGATCGCGAAGGGCACGCGCGATGACGACACGGGCACCGTCGTCGCCGGCATGCCACGCCTCCTTCAGAGCTCGCCCGGGGGCCACGGCGGCGAGGACCTCGCCGACCCCGACACCCCCCGGGGTTCCGGCGATCGCGGTGAGGACGGCGTCGGCGTCCATGAGTAAGGGGGACCCGGTCACCTCCCCTCATCGGCCACGGTTCCTCGGCCCTGTATGGCCCAAGTGAGCCATCTGCCTGCCCCGACCGCGCCATGGGCTCGAACCCGACCGAGCCAGAGGCGTGGCCCAAGTGAGCCATGGGTCGCGGGCGGCCGCCGGCGGGGACGGGTGGTTCCGGCGCCGAGGCGATAGGCTCAGGGCATGACCGATTCCCAGGAGCAGATGCGCCAGGCGGCGCGCGATGTGGGCCAGGAGCTCCAGCGCGTCATCGACCAGCTGACCAAGCTCGCCAAGCAGGCCGGGGAGGATCTCAGCCGGCTCGTCGGCGATCCCCGGACCACCATGCGTCCCCGCAAGAAGGCCGACGCGCCCGCGGATCTCATCCGCGAGGTCGGCCGCCTGCGGGACGAGGGCCTCATCACGGAGGAGGAGTTCCAGGCCAAGAAGGCCGAGCTCCTGTCGCGGGTTTGAGCGCCCCGGAGGGCTGGGACGAGCTGCTCGGGCGGCTGGAGCCGCACGTGTCGCCCGAGTGGAGCCGCCACGCGCGCGACAACGGTGAGCAGGGCTGGGTGCGGTTGATCCTGCTCGTCGACGCCCATCATCAGCTCTCGTCGCCGCGGATCAGCGAGAAGGTCGCGATGACCATGGCCGACCTCGCGGTCGACCGCGACCAGGAGCGCCTCGGCTGGGAGAAGATCCGCGAGAAGGCCGAGGAGGACCGGCTGGAGCTGGTCGCGCAGGTCGTGGACTCCTCCGAGACGCTCCTCTCCCCGGAGCTGCTCGTGCTCTTCTCCCGCTCGATCGAGCCCGCGCCGCCGGGGATGTAGCCGATCGCCGGCGGCCACCCCAGCGATGAGGACCGCGAGCGGGACGCGCTCCCGGTCCTCGAGCGGGTGATCGCGGCGTCAGCCGCGCGCGACGCGGCCGCGCTCGCGGACCTCTACGCCGAGGACGCCGTCTGGCTCGCCCCCGAGGGCACCCTCCGCGGCCGGCAGGCGGCCGCCTCCGCCCACGCTGCCGTCGCGTCGGCGGCGGAGGGGTGGTCGGCGCCCCAGCAGCACGGCGCCCGCGCCGCGCTGCGCTGGTCCGGCGCGTCCGGCGCCGAGGGGGCGATCGTCGTCGAGGTGCGCCGCGGCCGCGTGATCTTCGCGGCCACCGCCTGACCTCCTAGCCCGCCGGCTCGCCGATCCGGCGGAGCGCCGCCGGGGGGTAGAGGGCCCGCAGCACGCCGCCGCCGGGCCGTGCCGACGTCACCTCGAGCAGCGCAAGTGAGCCCTTGCGGAACTCCACGTGGGCCCCGCCCGTGAGCTCGGCGACGACGAGGGACAGGTCCGGCTGGTGCCCGCAGAGCATGAGGGCCTCCGCGTCCGGGTGCTCGATCAGCACGTCCTCCACCGCGTCGAGGCGCGCGCCCGGCCGCAGCCGCCGGTCCTCGCGCCAGGTGGCGCCGAGCGCGGCGCCCACGATCCCGGCGGTCTGACGGCACCGCACCAGGGGGCTCGTCACCACCCCGTCCACCACCAGGCGCAACGCCGCCATCCCGCGCGCCGCGGCCTCCATCTTCGCGATCCCCTCCGGCGTGAGCGCCCGCGGTTCGTCGCGGTGGCCGGTCGCGGGGCCGGCGTCCTCGGCGACCCCGTGGCGGAGAAGCATCAGCAGCACCCGCGGAGCATCCTCCACGGACCGGGCGGCGTCCAAGTCGTTAGGCTGACCGAATGCAGGACATACGAGACGACGAAGTCACACGGGACGTCGTCGCCGGCGCCCTCGCCGCCCTGCGGCCGGGCGACGGGGCGCGCGTCGTGCACGTCGGCGACCCCTCCGATCCCGCCGTCGCCGCCCTGGCGGCCGGGGGCGCCGCCGTGGAGGTGCTCGACCCCGCCGGGGCCGCCGCCGCCCTCGAGCCCGGCGCCTACGACGTGGTCCACCTCGCCGTGCGGGACCCGATCGCGCCCGCGGACGCCGTGGCCCTCGCGGGCGCCCTCGGCGCGGCGCCGACGGCCGGTGGCGACGTGCTGGCCCGCTGGCCGGTCCACCCGGAGGGCCCCGACCTCGACGACGTGTTCGCCGCGTTCTGCGCCCGGGAGGGCATCGAGGTCGACGAGGTCGACTTCGCGGAGACGCCCACCGGCCACGTCGCCCTGGTCGTCGCCCACGTGCCCGGGGCCGGCGCGCCCCTCCCGCCCCGCCGCCCCTTCCCGCAGCGCGTCGGGGTGCTGGAGGTCGTGGAGGCCGTCGCCCTCACGCCCGCGATGCGCCGGCTGGTGCTCACGAGCCCCGCCCTCGCGAGCCTGCGCGTCGACGAGCCGGGGGAGATCATCACGCTGGTCTGGCCGTCGGCCGGAGCTGACCTGGTGCTCCCGGAGGAGGGGCGCTGGCGGTTCCCGGACGACGCCCCCGCGCAGCAGGTCCGCAACTACACGGTCCGCGCCTTCGACCGGGGCGCCCTGCGGATCACGATCGACTTCTTCCTCCACGACGAGCCCGGCCACGCCGGCGACTGGGCCGCCCGTGCGGTGCCGGGCGACGCCGTCGGCTTCGGCGGCACCCGCACCCACTGGGTCACGGACCCCGCCGCCTCCTGGAGCCTGCTCGTCGCCGACGAGACCGGGCTGCCGGCCCTCGCCGCCATCGCCGAGAGCCGCCCGGCGGGCCACCGCACCGTCGCCGTCGTGGAGGTCGCCGACGAGGCCGAGGGCCCGGCCCTGCCGTCGGGCGACGGGCTGGAGGTGCGCGCCGTGTACCGGCGGGACCGGGCGCCGGGCGTGGACTCGGGCCTGCCCGCCGCGCTCGCCGGCCTCGTGCTGCCGGAGGGCCGGGGCCAGGTGTGGGTGGCCGCCGAGACCCACGTCGTGTCGGCGCTGCGGAACCACCTGCTGCGCGAGCGGGGCTTCCCCCGCGACCTGCTCGCGGCCGTCGGCTACTGGCATCGCGACCACGACTGACCCCGGTGGCCCCTCCCGCCCGGCGGGAGGGGCCACCGGCGCCGCTTCAGTCGATGAGCTGGTAGGCCGGGAGCGTCAGGAAGTCGACGAAGTCGTCCGACGTCGAGATCTCATCGAACAGCACGGCGGCCCGGTCGAAGAACGAGTGCAGGCTCTCCGGGTACTGCCCGTGGATCTTCTCGAGCTCCTCGGCGAGGAGCGTGCGGAACAGCTCGGTGTCCACCTTGCGGCCGTCGTCGAGGACGCCCTTCTCGCTGTGGATCCACTGCCACACCTGGCTCCGCGAGATCTCCGCGGTGGCGGCGTCCTCCATCAGGTTGTTGATCGGGACGCAGCCGATGCCGTTCAGCCAGGCGCCGAGGTACTGGACGCCCACCGAGATGTTCAGCCGCAGGCCGGCCTCGGTGATGGGGCCCTCCGGCACGAAGGTGAGGAGGTCCTTCTGGGTGATCGTGACGTCCTCGCGCAGCCGGTCGATCTGGTTCGGGCCGGGCATGACGGCGTCGAACGCCTCGACGGCGATCGGCACCAGGCCCGGGTGGGCGACCCAGGTGCCGTCGTGGCCGTTGCTGGCCTCGCGCTCCTTGTCGGCCTTCACCTTGCCGAGGGCCTCCGCGTTGGCGGCCTCGTCGTTCTTGATCGGGATCTGGGCCGCCATCCCGCCGATGGCGTGGGCGCCGCGGCGGTGGCAGGTCTGGATCGCGAGCAGCGAGTAGCTGTTCATGAAGTGCGTGGTCATGGTGACCAGGGCGCGGTCCGCGAGGACGAAGTCCGGGCGGCTGCGGAACTTCTTGATGACGCTGAAGATGTAGTCCCAGCGTCCGCAGTTCAGGCCGGCCGAGTGGTCCCGCAGCTCGTAGAGGATCTCCTCCATCTCGAACGCCGCGAGGATCGTCTCGATGAGGACCGTCGCGCGGACGGAGCCCTGCGGGACGCCGATCTCGTCCTGGGTCATGACGATGATCTCGTTCCAGAGGCGCGCCTCGAGGTGGCTCTCCATCTTGGGCAGGTAGAAGTACGGCCCGGAGCCCTTCGCGAGCAGGTTCGCCGCGTTGTGGAACATGAAGAGCGCGAAGTCGAAGATGCCGGCGGAGACCGGGTCGCCGTCCACCGTCACGTGCTTCTCCAGCAGGTGCCAGCCGCGGGGCCGCACGAGCAGGGTGGCGAGGTTCTCCCCGAGGGCGTACTCCTTGCCCTTCTGGGAGAACGAGATCGTGCCGTCCACGGCGTCGCGCAGGTTGATCTGGCCCTGGAGGGTGTTCTCCCAGGTGGGGGTGTTCGAGTCCTCGAAGTCGGACATGAACACCTTCGCGCCCGAGTTGAGCGCGTTGATGATCATCTTGCGGTCGACCGGGCCGGTGATCTCGGCGCGGCGGTCCTGCAGGTCGGCCGGCGCCGGGGCGACCTTCCACGACGGGTCGTCGCGGATCGCCTTCGTCTCCGGGAGGAAGTCCGGCAGCTCGCCGGCGTCGAGGCGCGCGGCGCGGGCCTCGCGGGCGGCGAGCAGCTCCCGCCGGCGGGGCTCGAACGCGCGGTGCAGCTTCGCGACGAGTACGAGCGCCTCCGGGGTGAGGATCTCCGCGAACTCCGGAGTGACCTCGGCGCTGATCTGGACTCCCTCGGGCAGGGTTATCGTGCTCATGGCGTGCGTTGCACCTTTCCTCGTCGCGGCAACCCCCGGAGACTACCGACCCGGGGAAGTTCAAGCGGCCCCGGGGACCTGGGCCACGAGTACCGTCGCGACGAGCACGACCACGAGTGACAACGCCAGCTCGACGGCCGCGGTGCGGCGCACGAGGCGCAGCGTGGGGAGGTTGGGGCGCGAGATGCGCGCTACGGCCTCGGTGATCCTCCGCTCGTAGAGCGCGATCGCGCCGATGGGGATCAGGAGGGCCAGCTTGATGAGGATGCTGCGGCCGTAGGGGGTCTCCCAGAGCTGGGCGGGGTCGCTCAGCTCGCCCAGCGTCCGCACCACACCGGTCACGATGGCGATGGCGACCGCCGCCAGGGCGATGCGCGAGAAGCGGGTCAGCAGGCGCCCGGCGACGACGGGCCCGGCCGCCGGGTCGACCCGCGGCAGGCGCCAGAGCGCGACGGCGAGCAGGGCGAGGCCGCCGAGCCACACGGCGACCGCGGCGACATGCACCAGGTGTGCGCCCACCTGCAGGACGGGGAAGTCGGTGACGCTCGCGTGGCCCTGGGCGGACACGGCCCCGAGCACCGCCCCGAGGAGCGCCGTCATCGCCACCGCCCACCACCAGGGGCCGGCGGCCCTCGGCGCGCGGGCGTCGCGTCCCGAGCCGTACTCGCGCAGGAACAGGACGCAGCCCAGGGCGAAGAGCCCGAACAGCAGCGCCCCGCGCAATTGGACCAGCGAGCCGAACCGAGTGTCGCCGAGCACCTGGCTGATGCCCTGCGCGTCGCCGAGCGCGGCCCAGACCCCGACCCCGAGGACGCTCGCGCTGTGCACCACCAGCAGGTAGCCCTCGGCGAGCATCGACCCGACCGCCAGCGCGCCGAAGCCGATCCAGAAGGCGTCGCGGCCCCAGCCGAGCACGGCCTCCCGCTCGCGGTCGGGGCGCCCCTCCAGCCCGCGCCGCGCGGCAGGCGCCCACACCAGCCAGCGGAACGCGATCAGCCCCAGCAGGCCCCCGAGCCCCACGATCTCCAGGAACCGCGAGCTGGTGCCCCAGGCCCCCGTCTCGGTGGGGCCGCCACCGCCCTGGGCGAGGACCGGCTCGCCCAGCGGTCCATCGCCCACGCCGAACACGAAGATGCCCGGGATGACGTGGCTGTCGGCCCCGATGACCGAGAAGCGGACGGTGTAGGTGCCGTCTCCCAGCCCGCTCTCGAGGGGGATGACGATGACGCTGCGGTCCGTCCCGGGGCCCGCGGGCCCCGACGAGACGACGGTCCCGTCCTCGTCCACGACCTCCGCATCCTCGCCCCGCACCAGCTCCACGGGCTCGCTGAACACGAGCGTGACCGCGCCGGGCGGCGTGTCGAGCGACGAGCCCGCCGCGGGGGTGCTCGACTCGAGCACGGCGTGGGCCGAGGCGGTGCCCGCCGCCATGAGGAACGCCGCGCAGGCGAGGACGGCGATCAGGAGGTGGCGCACCCGCTCGATGCTGTCGATGCAGCGTCCCGGGCGCAACCGGAGGGGGCCGCCGCCCAGGTGCTAGCGTGGCCCCCGGATCCGGGCCGGGGGCCCGGGAATGGAGCCAGCCAGGAGGTCCCGTGCCCGAGCTCCTCGAGGGGAAGACCGGCCTCGTCGTGGGCGTCGCCAACAAGCGCAGCATCGCCTGGGCCATCGCCCGGCGGCTCGACGAGGCGGGCGCTCGCCTGGTGCTGACGTACCAGGGCGAGCGCACCGAGGGCGAGGTCCGCAAGCTCGCCGAGCAGTTGTCCACGCCGCCCGCGGCCGTGCTGCCGCTGGACGTGCAGGACGACGCCGAGGTGGCCGCGTCGGTCGCGGCGGCCGGCGAGGCGCTCGGCGGCATCGACATCCTCGTCCACGCCGTCGCGTACGCGAAGCCGGAGGACCTCGGCGGCCGGTTCGTCGACACGACGCGCGAGGGCTTCCACCTCGCCCTCGACGTGTCCGCCTACTCCCTCGCCGCCCTCGCGCGCGAGGCCGAGCCCCACATGCGGGCGCGCGGCGGCGGGTCGATCATGGCGCTCTCGTACATCGCCGCCGACCGCGCGGTGCCGGGGTACAACGTCATGGGCGTCGCGAAGTCGGCCCTGGAGTCGATCGTCCGGTACCTGGCCTGGGACCTCGGCGACGGCGGCATCCGCGTCAACGCGATCTCCGCCGGCCCGGTCCGCACCCTCGCCGCGCGTGGCATCCCGGGGTTCGGGACGATGGCCGACTCGATCAACTCCCGCGCCCCCCTGCGCCGCGAGATCACCCAGGACGAGGTGGGCGATGTCGCCCTCTTCCTCGCGTCGCCGCTGTCGGCGAGCGTGACCGGGGAGACGGTGTTCGTCGACGCGGGCTTCCACGCGATGGGCCTCTGACCCGAGGCCGGACGGTGCGGATCGGCGTCGTCGCCGACACGCACGTCGGGGAGCACGTGGCCGCCGTGCCCGCGGAGGTGGCGGAGGCGCTCGCGGGCGTGGACCTGATCCTCCACGCGGGCGACCTCAACACGCGGGCGGTGATCGGCCAGCTGGAGCGCATCGCGCCCGTCGTCGCGGTGCGCGGCAACCACGACACGGGCCTGCGCGACCTGCCGCGGGACATCGTCGTGCGCGTGGGCGACCGGCGCATCGGCCTCACCCACGGGTCGCGCACCGCCCTGGTCGAGTTCCCCGCCGCGGCCCTGTCCCTGGCGTCCGGCCGGCCGGTGCTGCTCGGCTTCTCCCGGACCATGCGCGCCCGTTTCGGCGCGGTCGATGCCATCGTGACGGGGCACTTGCACATGCCCTTCAACCGGATCGTGGACGGCGTCCTGCACTTCTCCCCGGGGGCGGTGTACGTGCCGGAGATCGACCCCGGCTACGACTGGTCCGGGGTGCGCGGCGGGGGGTACCGCCGTTTCCGGCTCAACCTGGAGCCGGCCGCGCGGGAGCCGTCGGTGGGGATCATGGAGGTGGGGCCGGCGGGGATCCGGGCCGAGACGGTGCCCCTCACCCGGCCGATCACCCTGATGCGGCGCCGGCCGGCGGCGCGCCGGGGATGACCGGCCGGCGCGAGGAGCTGGCGGCCGTCGAGGAGTTCTTCCTCCGCAGCGGCATGCCGCACCTCGCCGCCGACTACGACCCGCGCGAGGACACCCTCACCCGCCTGCGTCCCGCGCTGGTGGTGCTGTTCGCGGTGGGCCTGGCGATCGTGCTCCGGCCGGACTGGCCCTGGTGGCAGCGCATCCCGGCGGTGCTCGTCGGGTTGGCCGTGGCCGCCGCCGTGCTCGTCGCGCTGAACCTCCTGCGGGGTCAGCCGGCGCTGGGAGGCGACCGGGTCGGCTTCGCGGAGGCGTTCGCGCTCGTGCTGGCGCCGGCCCTCGCGAGCGCGGTGCTGGGGGACAGCCTCGGGCGCGTGGCGCTGATCGCGCTCGGCTCCCTCGCCGTGGCGGCGGTGTTCTACGTGCTGACGAGCATGGGGGTGGTGCCCCTGCTGCTCCACCAGGGCCGCCCCGCCCTGGAGGGCCTCGCCGCGACGGCGTCGGTGGCGGTCCGCGCCCTGCCGCCGCTGCTGGCCGTCCTCCTGTTCCTGTCGCTGGCGTCGGAGACCTGGCGGGCGTTCGGGCGCCTGGAGGGCTGGCGCTTCGGGGCCGTCCTGATCGCCTTCGGGCTGCTGGCGGGGGTGATCCTGGTGGCCGGGCTGCGGAAGGAGCGCCGCGCCCTCTACCGCCCGGAGCCGGGGCCCGCGCTCGCCGAGGCCGCGCGCCGGACGCCCGCCGCGCCGCTCGTGGACGCCGGCGTCGAGCCGGCCTCGCCGCCGCTCGACCGGCTCGCCCGGATCAACGTCGCGACGGCCCTGCTCGTGTCCCTGGGCGTCCGGGTGCTGGCGGTCGGGGTCGTGGTCGGGTTCGCCTTCCTGGTGTTCGGCCTGCTGATCGTGGACCGCGCGCTCACGGCCGAATGGGTCGGTGAGGACCCCCATGTGCTCCTCTCCCTCGAGGCGGCGGGGCGCGAGGTGGTGATCTCGGAGGCGCTCGTGCGGGTGGCGTGCGCCATGGGCGGGTTCGCGGCGCTCTACTTCGTCGCCGTCGCGCTCGGCGACGGGCGCAACCGGGAGGAGTTCCTCGACGACGAGCTGGACCGGATCGGGCGTGTCATGGCGGCCTGGTCGTACTACGAGGGCGCGCTGAAGGTCACATCCGTACAAGAGGATCCGCCGCCCCCGTCGTAGCGTCCCCCCAGGAAGCAGCGCACACGAGGGGAGGACGACATGGCAGGCCATCCGACCTGGTTCGAGATCGGCGTTGAGGACGTGGAGAAGGGGAGGGCGTTCTACGGGGCGCTCCTCGACTGGGATCTGACGCCGTTCGGGGGCGGCTACCTGATCGCCACCGACAACGGCCGCGGCGCCGGAGGCGGCCTCCACGGCAACGACGCCGGCGCCACCGCGATGGCCTTCTTCGCGGTCGACGACCTGGACGCCACCCTGGCCGAGGTGGGCCGCCTGGGCGGCGAGCAGGTGATGATCCACGAGGACGGCGACGGCAGCGGCAGCGCCCACCTGGGCCGCTTCGCCATCTGCAAGGACGACCAGGGCTCCCACTTCGGGCTCCACCAACCCCCGGGCTGAGGCTCGCGCCCAGGGCGCGGGGGTCCCTGAACCCAAGTGAGCCACCGTCGTGGCCCGAGTGCGCCATGGAGGGGATGGCGCACTCGGGCCACCCGGATGGCGTGAATGCGCCCATGACGGACGCGCGCGAGTCTCGGCACGGTTCGTGCGACCCGCGTGCGTCCGGGGGTGGTTCCCTGGATCCGTGGCGCGGTCCTTCTACAAGGGAGAGAATCTCGGATCGATCCCGGCGTGCGCGATCTGCGTCGGGAAGGGGCGGGGGAAGCGGGCGGAGCTGCACCTGCCGGGCGGGGTCAGCGTGTGGTTGTGCGAGGACCACCGTGATCCGGCGTTCCTGACCTCGCGGGTCGGGCGGGACCTGACGGTCTCCCTGATGCACGTCTGGCGCGCGTCGGGGTGCTTCAAGGGGCGCCGTCCGCAGGCGCTCGAGTCGTATCGCCGCCGGTTCGGGCCGCCGCCGGAGCGGACGAGGCCGGGGTCGTACTCGTGGCCGGGGGTCCGGGCGCTGGCCGAGGAACGGTTCGCGGCGGGCGAGCCGCCGGCGCGGGTCATCCGCGAGATCCGGGCGGCCGCGGTGCCGGGGGACGGGGTGATCCCGTCGGTCAAGACGATGCAGCGCTGGTTCCGCGAGGCCCGGTGGCTCGACGAGCCGCCCGGTCCGGGTGGGTCAGGCGGTCCCGGCCCCGGTGGCGGCCAGCCCGGGAAGGGGCCGGGTGACCAGCCCCTCGTCCACGTACCAGCGGACGGTCCGCGCCATCCACTCGGCGACCGGCGTGTAGACGAGCCCCAGCTCCCGGCTGGCGCGCGATCCGTCGTAGGCGTGCCCGTGGAGCAGGGTGCGCACCATCTCGCGGCAGACGGGCGGTCGGCGGCGGCGCAGGCGGGCGATCGCCTCCACCCCGGTCGCCATCGTCAGGGCCACCGGACCGGGCAGGCGACGTGGGTCCTCGTCGAGGCCGGCGATCCCGCCGAGCAGGTCGACCGCCTCCGACACGGTGAGGACGGTGCCGCACAGCAGGTAGCGCCGCCCGGCGATCCCGCGCTCCTCGGCCAGCAGGTGGCCCTCGGCGCAGTCGCCGATCTCGACGAGAGACATCCGCGAGTCGACGACCATCTTCAGCCGCCCGTTGAGGGCGTCGATGAGGATCTTCGCCGTGCCGCGCGTCCGGCCGGGGCCCTGCACCGACGCCGGGTTCACCGAGACGAGCGCCACGCCGAGCCGCTCGGCCTCCGAGAACGCCAGGCGCTCCGCCGCGAACTTCGACCGCTCGTAGTGGCTGAGGAAGGAACCGCGGTGCGGGGAGTCCTCCGTCGCGACGGCGCCGCCCTCCTCGCCGATCGTCGCCGCCGAGGACGTGTAGACGATGCGGCGCACCCCCGCGGCGGCGGCCGCCCGCACCACCTCCCGGGTGCCGTCCACGTTCATGCGCGTCAGCTCGGAGGGGTCGGGGAGGCAGAAGCCGTTCAGCCCGGCGACGTGGTAGACGACGTCGCAGCCCTCCATCGCCGCGCGCAGGGAGGCGGGATCGGCGAGGTCGCCGCGCGCCACCTCGGCCCCGGCCTCGCCGAGCACCATGGCGGAGTCGTCGCTGCGCGCGAGGGCGCGGACGTCCCGGCCGCGGGCGACCAGGCGGTCGAGGATGGCGCGGCCGACGAAGCCGGCGCCGCCGGTGATCAGGACGCGCTCGCTCCCCACGGGGGCGGACCCTACCGGTGCGTCAGGCCGAGCCGCTCACCGCGACGAGGCGGCGCACCGCGTCGGCGTCGGCGGCGGCGAGGGCGAGCCGGGCGAGCTCCGCCGCCTCCGCCCGGTCGAGCGCCCGTACCCACTGCTTCACCAGCGCCACCCGCGGTGGCGCGACGCTCAGTTCGTCGACACCGAGGCCCACCAGCAGGGGGACGGCCACCGGGTCCGATCCGGCCTCCCCGCACACCGCCACGCGGCAGCCGTGCGGAGCCGCCGCCTCGCAGACGCCGGCGATGAGCCGCAGCACCGCCGGATGGACGGGGTCGGAGAGCCGCGCGAGGGCGCCGTTCCCGCGCTCCGCGGCCAGCGCGTACTGGGTGAGGTCGTTGGTCCCCACCGACAGGAAGTCCACCTCCGGGACGACAGCGTCGGCGAGCAGCGCCAGGGCCGGAACCTCGACCATCGCCCCCACCTCGACCTCCCCGGCGGCGACGCCCTCGCCGGCCAGCGCCTCGCGGGCCTCGCCGAGGATCGCCTTCGCCTCGTGCAGCTCCCGCAGCTCGCTGACCATGGGGAACATGATCGACACCGGGCCGTGGGCCGACGCCGCCAGCGCGGCGCGCAGCTGGGTGCGCAGCACCTCCGGCCGCGCGAGCGACAGGCGCAGGCCGCGCACGCCCAGGAACGGGTTCTCCTCGGGCGGCATCGCCAGGTAGGGGAGCGGCTTGTCGGCGCCCGCGTCGAGGGTGCGCAGCACGAGGCGCCGGCCGCCGAGCGCCTCCACCGCGGCGGTGTACGCCGACCGCTGCTCCGCCTCGTCGGGGGCGTCGCGGCGGGCCAGGTAGAGGAACTCCGAGCGGAACAGCCCGACCCCGTCGGCCCCCGCCGCGACGCCGGCCTCCAGGTCGCCGGGCGCGCCGGCGTTGGCCGCCACCTCCACGTGGCGCCCGTCGCGGGTCACCGCCGGCTCGTGCGCGTGGGCCCGGGCCTCTTCGGCGACGGCGCGGTCCTCGGCCACCCGCGCCTCGTGCAGCGCGATGGCGTCCGGCCCGGGGTCGGCGACGACCGTGCCCGCGTCGCCGTCGACGAGGAGCGTCGTGCCCTCGGCGAGCTCCAGGATGCCCGGCCCGATCCCGGCCACGGCGGGGATGCCGAGCGCGCGGGCGATGATCGAGGCGTGTGAGGTGGGGCCTCCTCCCGCGGTGACGACGGCCGCGACGACCGCCGGGTCGAGGCTCGCGACCTCGGCCGCGCCGAGATCGGCCGCGACGATCACCCCAGCCCTGGGCCCGGCGTCGGCGGCCCCCGTGAGGATGCCGGCGACGTGGCGGCCGAGGTCGAGGACGTCGTCGCGGCGGGCGCGCATGTAGGGGTCGTCGAGGGCGTCGTAGGCGGCGGCTGCGGCGATCGTTGCGTCGTGGAAAGCCCGGGCGGCGGGGACGCCGGCGGCGATGGCGCGGCGGGCGGGACCGAGGAGGGCCTCGTCGGAGACCATGAGCGCCTGCGCGGCGAGGATGTCAGCGGTCTCGGGGTCGGCGGCCGCGCGGAGCTCCTCCAGTTCGCGTCCCGAGCGGGCGAGCGCCGCGTCGAGGGCGGCCGCCTCGGCCTCGGGGTCACCCGCGGGCTCGTCCGGCAGCTCAGGCGCCCCGCCACGCACACGAGCCGGGCCCGCGCCCCGCCCCGGAGCCGCCGGGACACCGCGCACCTCCTCGCCGGGCGCCGGCGGGGACGGGGCGACGGCGGGGGCGGGCTCCTCCTCCGCGGCGGCCTCGGGCCTCGCTGACGGGCCGCCGCGCTCGTCGTCCTCCACGATGGCCCGCACCGCGGCGATCGCGGCCTCCGCGCCGGGGCCGCGGGCCTCGATGCCGACCCGGTGGCCCTCGAGGGCGCCGAGGGTGGCGAGCGCGGTGAGGCTCGTGCCGGGGGCCGGGCCCGCTCCGGTCGTGAGGTTCCGCAGGCGCACCTCGGCTTCGGCGTCCGCGGCGGCGCGGACCACGGCGGCGGCAGGGCGGGCGTGGAGGCCATGGGGGGCGGCGACCACGGTCTCCGCAGTGGTCCAGGGGGCGCCGTCTTCCTCGTCGGCGGGGCCGCCCTCATCCGGGGCCGACACCCCGACCGAGCCATCCCCGTGGCCCAAGTGAGCCACCTTGCCGGCCAGGCCGCCCCTCGCCTCCCGCGCCACGTCCTCCAGGGAGCCCCCGGCGCGGGCGGCTGCCGCGGCGGCGACGGCTCCTTCGACCACGGGGGCCTCGCAGAGGAGCACCTGGTCACGGCGGTCGTCGGGGAGGAAGTCGAGGGCGGTCTCGGCGGAGAGGACGGCGGAGCCGAGGTCCATCAGCACGAGGACGTCGCCGTCGCCGGCGCGTTCGATGGCCTCCATGACCTTGACGGCGTCGGTGCCGAGCTCGCCGGGTTCCTCGATCCCCCCGGCGGCCTCGATGGGGACGTCGGGGCCGGCCATGCCGCGCGCCAGCTCGACCACGCCCTCGGCGAGGGTGGCGCTGTGCGAGACGACGACGATGCCGACCACGACGGGCTCCGGGGCCGCGGGCCGCTATCCCAGCCCGTACGCCCGGTGGAGCATCTCCACCGGGTGGACGGACGGGATGCCGGTCGCCTTGGCGATCTGCCAGCGGCAGGTCTCCGAGTCGCACACCGAGAGCGGGGCGCCGGAGTCCCTCACCTGCTCGAAGAGGGACCGGCCGACCTCCATGGCGATGTCGTACTTCTCGGCCTTGATCCCGTAGGTGCCGGCGACGCCGCAGCAGACGGCGTCGGCCTGGGTGGCCCGCAGGCCGGGGACGAGGTCCATCAGCTCCATGGCGGGGGTGCCGACGCCGTGGCCGCGCTGCTGGCAGGGGGCGTGGTACGGGACGGCGAGGTCCAGGTCCTGGAAGTCGGTCCGCAGCTCGCCGCGCTCGTGCATCAGGACCAGGTACTCGGAGATGTCGTAGAGGCGCTCCGCGACCACCCGAAGATCCTCGTCCTCCATCCCCAGGATCTCCTTGGCCTCACGCTTCAACATCAGCCCGCAGCTCGTGGACGTCGCGACGATGTCGTGGCCGGCGCGCGCGTAGGGGACGAGGGCGGCGGTGAGCTTGCGGACGTACGCGCGGGCGTCGTCGTAGAGGCCGTTGCTCTGCAGCGGCAGCCCGCAGCAGCCCTGCTTCGGCACCACGACCTCCAGGCCGTTGTGCTCCAGCACCGCGACGGCCATCGCGGCGGTGCCGGGCTCGTAGAAGTTCGCCGCGCAGCCGTGGAAGAAGACCACCTGCCGCGCCGCGGCCGCCGGGAAGGAGGCGGGTCCCTTGCGAAGGCGCCGCTTCACGCGGCTCTGGAACGTGCGCCCCGCCCACCTCGGCAGCGCCGCCCGCCGGTGGATGCCGAGGAGCTTCTCCAGGCCGAGCCGGAACGGACGGAACCCCACCGACCAATTGGCCACCGGGGCGACGGGGGCGCCCATCCACCCCGCCAGGGTCGGCCGGGAGATGAGCCTGTCGCGCAGCTTCACGCCGCGCTCGGCGGCCAGGGCGGCCTTGGCCTGCGAGTTGATCTCCGCGATCTTCACGCCCTGCGGGCAGACCTGGGTGCAGATGCCGCAGCTCGAGCAGAGGTCCACCGAGTGGTCGGCGATGCCGCGCCCGCGGTACCGCTCCGCCTGCGGGCCCTCGTACTTCGGCCCGGGGAACAGCGGCGTCGCCGCCGCGACCGGGCAGTACGTCTCGCAGATCGTGCACTTCACGCAGTGGTCGAGCGAGTCGCGCATCAGCTCGTGGAGCTCGTGCGTGCTCATGTCGCCTCCAGGATCCCGGTCGCCGCGCGGTACCCGCCCGCGATGGCGATGCCCTCGCCGGACTTCTCCCTCCAGGGGTGCGCGCCAGCGACGATCGTGCCCGCCGCCCAGAGGTTCCCCCACACCACCGACCCGTCCCCGTCGACCACCCGCCCGTCGGCGCCGGTCCGGACCCCCGCCGCCATCAGAGGCTGGTGGTCGAGGTGGCGGTTGCTCAGCCCGCGCTCGCCCTCGGGCGGCCCGTCGACCGGGAGCCCGAGCACCGCCTCGCGCAGCCCGCCGTGCGAGTCGAGCTGCAGGCCCCCCGCGGAGAACCCGCCCGTCGCGAGCACCACCGCGTCCGCGGGGAGGGTCCGCCGCCGGGCGGCCTCCTCCACCACGACGCCGGTCAGCGCCCCGCCGGCGTCCTCGCCCGCGACCGCCGACGTGCCGACGACGACGCGTCCCCCGGCCGCGTCCACCGCCGCCCGCAGCGCGCGATCGAGGCGCAGGCCCGGCACGGACGGGGGGATCGTCGCGATCTCGGCGACCGGCACGCCCAGGCGCTGCTGCAGCTCGTCGTGCACCTCGGCGTGGTGCTTCAGCCCGAGGACGGCGGGCAGGGCGAGCGTCTCGCCGGCGGCGGCCACCCCCAGCAGGCCGTCGGCGAGGGCGTGGCGGAAGCCCGGTTCGTCGTCCAGCGCGCGGGCGAACACCTGCGGCGCGACGTCGGCGCGGCCGGGGTGGGGCGACACCGGGACCTCGGCGTGGCGCACCTCGACCGCCGCGGGGAGCCCCGCGGCCCGACCCAGGTTGTCGGCCAGCAGCGACGGGAAGAAGTCCTTCAGGACCCGCAGCCCGACCACGACGAGCCTCGGCCCGCGGCGCAGGTCGGCCGCCGCCATCGACGCAGGCGCGAGGGCCGTCGGCCGCGGCGCGCCCACCGCCGTCGGAAGCAGCATGTTCGTGTCGGTGCCGCCCACGTACCGCAGCGCCGGCACCCGCTCGCGGAACCAGCCGAGCGCCTCGTCGAGGACCTGGCTCAATTGGGCGTACGGGTGGCCCGAGTGCGCCAGGGCGGCCACGGCCGCGCCCGGGGCGTCCACCCGGCCGCTCTCGTCGTACCCCATGACGTCGATGGTGCCGGGGGAGAGGGGCAGCGACCCCGAACCCGTCGCCACCACCGTCACCCGGGCGCCGCCCTCCGCGAGCCGCAGCGCGGCCGTGAGCCCCGCGAGCCCAGCGCCGATCACGACGACCCGGGTCACGTGGGCGGCGTCACCGGCAGGTGCTCCACGTCCAGGGTCCCCTGGAAGATCCAGTCGTCCAGGCACGCCTGGCGCATCTGGTCCCCGTAGAGGATCGGCTCCAGCCCCAGCCAGCGGTGCTGGAGGAACTGCAGCAGCAGGCGGTCCGCGTCCTCGGCGTCCGCGTCGCCCAGGCCGTGCAGCAGGCCGCAGGCGCGGTAGGTGCAGAACCCGCCCTGGCAGGGGCCCATCCCCAGGCGCAGCACGCGCCGCACGTCATCCAGGTTCATGCCCGGGCGCGCGGCCGCGGCCTCCACCAGGCGCCGCTTCGGCACCAGCTCGCACTCGCAGAGGAGCTGGTCGTCGGCCATCGCCTCCTCCTGGGCGGCGAGGCGCGACCCGAGCCAGTAGTTCCGGCCCTCCTCCGACCCCGGCAGGGACTCGTCCGCGGTGCGGCACGCGCGGGTCTCGCCGAGCTGATCGCACATGGCGTCCACGACGATCCGGGCCATGAGCCGGTAGGTCGTGAGCTTGCCGCCGGTGATGGTGAGGAAGCCGGAGACGCCGTCGCGGGAGTGGTGGTCGACGAGCGCCAGGCCGCGGCTCATGTGGCGCGTGTCCGCCGCCCCCTCGCTCGCGCGCTCGTCCTTGAACAGCGGGCGCGAGCCGGTCCAGGCGTGGAGCGCCCGGGCCTGGCGGAACCCCGGCACGAGCACCTCGCCCGCGTCGAGCATCTGCTGCACCTCGTCCACCGGGATGTCGAGGTCGTCGGGGCCGTCGGCGGCCGAGTCGGTGGTGCCGATGACGCAGACGGTGCGGATGGGGACGAGGATGTCGCCGTCGCCCGGGTGCTCGCAGCGGTTGACCACATGCGTCACCAGGCGGTGGTTCATGGCGATCATGATCCCCTTGCCGGGGACCACCGTGACGCCGTGGCACTCGGCCATGTCGGCGATCTGGCCGGCCCAGATGCCGCCGGCGTTGATCGTGAAGCCGGCCTCGATCCGCACCTCGCGGTGGGCCCGGTTGTCCTGGCACACGACGCCGGCCACCCGGTCGCCGTCGCGCAGGACCCGCGTCACCCAGTGGTAGGGGAGGATCCTGGCGCCGTAGGCCTTCGCCGAGGCGGCGTTGCCCCACAGGAGCTTCCAGGCGTCGACCGACGCGTCGGCCACCTCGAAGGCCCGGCTGATCCCGGGGTTGAGCCGGGGCTCGCGCGCCCGGGCGTCGGCGACCGGGATCTCCTGCACCGGCACGTGGGTCTCGACGGCCGCCGCGGCGAAGCGGTCCGCGTAGTCCGGGTCGTCGGCCGGCGTGGTGACGAAGAGACCGCCGGTGTCCTCGACCGCGTCGGCGGCGATGCGCTTGACGATCGCGTTCTCCTCGGCGCACTCCGTCGCGGACTGCGGGTCCGAGATGACGTAGCGGCCGCCGGAGTGCAGCAGGCCGTGGAAGCGGCCCGTGGTGCCCTGGCCCAGGTCCACGCGCTCCACCAGGATCGCGCGGAACCCCCGCATGGCGGCGTCGCGAACGACCCCGAGGCCGGTCGCGCCGCCGCCGATGACGAGGACGTCACATTCGAGGGCCTCCCCGGTCAGCCCTCACCGTCCTTCTCCACCCAGTCGAAGGACTTGGTGACCGCCTTCTTCCAGTGGCGGTACTCCACCTCGCGCTGCGACTGGTCCATCGCCGGCGTCCAGCGCTTGTCCTCGACCCAGTTCTCGCGGAGGTCCTCCTGCTCGGCCCAGAAGCCGACGGCGAGGCCGGCGGCGTAGGCCGCCCCGAGCGCCGTGGTCTCGGCCACCGCCGGGCGGATGACGTCCACGTTGAGCAGGTCGGCCTGGAACTGCATGAGCAGGTCGTTGGCCACCATGCCCCCGTCCACCTTCAGCGACTCGAGGGTCACGCCGGAGTCGGCGGCCATCGCCTCGACCACCTCGCGGCTCTGGTACGCCGTGGCCTCGAGGGTCGCCCGCGCGATGTGGCCCGCGTTGACGAAGCGGGTGAGGCCCGCGATGACGCCGCGCGCGTCGCTGCGCCAGTACGGCGCGAACAGGCCCGAGAACGCCGGCACGAAGTACACGCCGCCGTTGTTCTCGACGCTCATCGCCAGCTCCTCCACCTCGGGGGCGGCCTTGATGAGCTTGAGGTTGTCCCGCAGCCACTGCACGAGGGCGCCGGTGATGGCGATGGAGCCCTCGAGCGCGTACACGCACGGCTCGTCGCCGATGCGGTACCCGGCCGTGGTGATGAGGCCGTTCTTGCTCTGCACCGCCTCCGTGCCGGTGTTGAGCAGGAGGAAGTTACCGGTGCCGTAGGTGTTCTTGGCCTCGCCGACGGCGAAGCAGGTCTGGCCGAAGAGGGCCGCCTGCTGGTCGCCGAGGTCGCCCGCGACCGGGACGCCCTTCACGGCGTCGAGCGCCGCGTCGCCGTACACCTGGCTCGACGAGCGGATCTCCGGGAGCATCGAGCGCGGCACGCCGATCGCCGACAGCAGCTCGTCGTCCCAGTCGAGCGTCGCCAGGTCCATCAGGAGCGTGCGGCTCGCGTTGGAGACGTCGGTGATGTGCAGGCCGCCGTCGGTGCCGCCGGTCAGGTTCCAGATGACCCAGGTGTCCATGTTCCCGAAGATCAGGTCACCGGAGTCGGCCTTCGCCTTCGCCCCGTCCACGTTGTCGAGGATCCAGCGGATCTTCGGCCCCGAGAAGTAGGTGGCGATGGGGAGGCCGGTCTTGCCGCGGAAGCGGTCCTGGCCGCCGTCGGCCATGAGCTCGTCGCAGATGCGGTCCGTGCGCGTGTCCTGCCACACGATCGCGTTGTAGACGGCCTCGCCGGTGTTCCTGTCCCAGACCACCGCGGTCTCGCGCTGGTTGGTGATGCCGATCGCGGCGATGTCCCCGGGACCGAGCCCGGCCTCCTTCATCGCCGTCGTGACGACCTCCTGCGTACGCGACCACACCTCGGCCGGGTCGTGCTCCACCCAGCCCGGCTTCGGATAGATCTGCTCGTGCTCCTTCTGGGAGATGCCCTTCACGCGCCCGCCGTGGTCGAAGATCATGAAGCGGGTGCTGGTGGTGCCCTGGTCGATCGCGCCCACGTAGTCGGCCATCTAGTCCTCCGATCCGTCGCTCTCCGCGGCCCACGTCCGCGCGGCGCACCGCACGAGCATGGAACTCGATGTCGCGCCCGGGTCCTGGTGGCCGGCGCTGCGCTCCCCCAGGTAGCTCGCGCGCCCCTTGCGCGCGACCAGCGGGATGGTGGCCCGGGCGCCCTCCTCGGCCGCGTCCGCCGCGCGCGCGAGCAGGTCGGGGAAGGAGAGTCCCTCCCCGAGTCCCGCGCGCATCGCGGCGGCGGCCGGCAGGAGCGCGTCCACCATCGTCTTGTCCTCGGGCTCGGCCTTCCCGCGCGCCTGCACGCCCGCGACGCCGGCCTCGAAGCAGGCCACCCAGACGTCGGGCGTGAGGTCGCCGGACCCGGCGGCCGAGCCGAACTGCAGGAAGAAGGTGCCGTACAACGGCCCGCCGGCGCCGCCCACCTTGGAGATGAGGGCCATGCCGACGGCGCGCATGAGCCCGGGGACGTCCCCGGGCTCCTCCGCGTCGAGCTTCTCCACCACGGCGCGCATGCCGCGGTCCATGTTGATCCCGTGGTCCGCGTCGCCGATGGCGGAGTCGAGCCGGGTCAGCTCGTCCTTCGCCTCGCCGACCGCGCCGGCGAAGCCGCGGACCCAGTCCGCGACCTCGCCGGCGGGGATGCGCCGGTCGTCGCTCATGCGCCCCAGCGCAGCCCGGCGGTCCGGACCGGCGCGTCCCAAAGGCGCGTGAGCTCGTCGTCGAGGCGGAGCAGGGTGATGGAGCACCCGGCCATCTCGAGCGACGTGATGTACGGCCCCACCAGGTTGCGGGAGATCTCGATCCCCCGGCCCCCGAGGAAGCCGGCCAGCTCCTGGTACACGAGGTAGAGCTCCAGCAGGGGCGTCCCGCCCATGCCGTTCACGAACGCGAGCACCCGGTCGCCCTGCTCGAACGGCAGGTCGTCCACGATGGGCGCCGCCAGCATCTCCGTGATCTCCTTCGCGGAGGCCAGCTTCGCGCGCGTGCGGCCCGGCTCACCGTGGATGCCGATGCCGATCTCCATCTCGTCCTCGCCCAGCTCGAAGGTGGGCTTGCCCGCGGCGGGCACGGTGCACGACGTGAGCGCCATGCCCATGCTCCGCCCCTGGGCGTTCACCTTCTCGCAGAGCGCGGTGACGGCCGCGAGGTCCTGGCCCTCCTCGGCCGCGGCCCCGACGATCTTCTCGGCGAGGACGGTGACGCCCACGCCCCGGCGGCCCGCGGTGTAGAGGCTGTCCTGCACCGCGACGTCGTCGTTGGTGACGACCGCCGACACCTCGATGCCGTCGGCCCGCGCGAGCTCGGCGGCCATCTCGAAGTTGAGCACGTCGCCCGTGTAGTTCTTGACGATGTGCAGCACCCCGGCGCCGCCGTCGACCGCCTTGGTCGCCTCGTACATCTGGTCGGGCGTGGGGGAGGTGAAGACCTCCCCCGGGCACGCCGCGTCCAGCATCCCCATGCCGACGAACCCGCCGTGCATGGGCTCGTGACCCGACCCGCCGCCCGACAGGATCGCGACCTTCCCCTTGACGGGGGCGTCCGCGCGCACCAGGTACATCGGGTCGAGGTTCGCCCTCACCAGGTCGCAGTGCGCGGCGGCGAAGCCGCGCAGGGAGTCGGCGACCAGGTCGGCCGGGTCGTTGAGGAGCTTCTTCATCACTCGTCCTCCACCACGCGTCCCTTGGACTCCACCCCGGACGATTCGGGGGTATGGCGGGCGCGGAGGATGTCCTCGATGAAGAACTTGTACACCGCGGCGCCTATCACGCCTCCGATGATCGGTGCCACGATCGGCACCCACCAGTACGCGTCCAGATTCCCCTGAGCGCCGGGGAACGCGGCGTCGCCCCAGCCCATCATCCAGGCGATCAGGCGCGGGCCGAAGTCGCGCGCCGGGTTGATCGCGTAACCGGAGTTCGCGCCGAACGACATGCCGATGGCGAAGACGCCGAGGCCGATGATCAGCGGCGCCAGGTTGGCCTTCGGCGGCAGGTTCATCAGGTCGACGACCGCGAAGATGATCAGCAGCAGGAAGGCGGTGCCGACGACCTCGGTGAGGAACGGTCCCCAGTAGTCCGTGAAGTATCCGGCTGGACCGGTGACGAAGATGCCGACCGTGCCGTCACCCCCGTCGCGGGTGATGCTGTTCGCCGACTCGAACGCCTGGATGGCGTCCCGGTAGACCGCGTAGACCAGGGCCGCGCCGGCCATCGCGCCCAGGACCTGGGCGACGATGTACCCGGGCACCTTGGCCCACGGGAAGCGCCCGAAGGACGCGAACGCGATCGAGACCGCCGGGTTCAGGTGCGCCCCGGTCACTCCACCGGCGACGTAGACGCCGAACGTGACGGCCATGCCCCACCCGAAGGTGATGAGCAGCCAGTCGGAGTCTGTGGTGATGCCCTCTCCCCTGCCGGAGAGCGGGAGCGCCGCCACGTACATCGCGACGACGGCGGTACCGAAGGCGATGAGGACGAAGGTCCCGAGGAACTCCGCCAGGTACTCCCCGGCGAGCGTCCCCCTCCACCCGGTCTTCCCCGGCGGGACCCCGGGGCGTGCCACTGCTTCCTCGGCCACGCTTCCCCCTTTCACGGGTTGTATCGATCAGCACGAGTATCGCGCCGCCGACCCGCCGCTGAGAACCCTCTCGGCGCCCTCGCCGGCAGGTTTCGGCGATTGCCCTTACAATGTAAGCCCCCGGGGGGACGCGAGGCCGGGGATCGGGCGGTCAGGCCGGCGAGCGGGGCTCCGAGCCGGGTGACGGGGGGCGCCTGCCGAACGATATGCGGTTCTCCCGGCCCTGCGCCAGGCGAACCATGTTTCCGCGGTGCAACACCAGCACGGCGGCGGATCCGATCGCCACGAAGATGACCTTCGACGGGGCGTAGCCGAGGGCCCACACCACCGGCGTCGCGGCGAGCGCGGCCAGGATGCTCGCGAGCGACGAGTAGCGGGTGGTGACCAGGACGATCGCCCAGAACGCGAGCAGCAGCAGGGCGGCGAGCGGCATGAGGCCGATGACCGCGCCGCCCCCGACGGCGACGCCCTTCCCGCCCTTGAAGCGCAGCCACACCGGGAACACGTGGCCGGCCATCGCCGCGCCGGCCGCCACGGCCGGCCACGGGTCGTCGACCAGGATCCGCGCGAGGACGACCGCGAGGACGCCCTTGCCGATGTCGGCGGCCATGACCGCGATGCCCCAGGACTTGCCGAGCGCGCGGAAGACGTTGGCGGCCCCGAGGTTGCCGCTGCCCACCGTCCGCAGGTCGATGCCGCGCGCGCGGCCGGCGAGGTAGGCGAAGGGGATCGACCCGAGCAGGTACGCGATGGCGAGGGCGAGCACGACGTCCACGACCGCCCCCTACGGTTCCCGGAGGGCGTCGGGGGTGGTGGTGCCCTTGCGGGCGAAGATGCGCCAGCGGGCGACGAGGAAGTAGTGCGCGCCGCTCAGCACCGTGAGCACCAGGGCGAGGTAGAGCAGGCCGTCCTGGACGCCCTGGTTGACGCCCGGGGCGATGATGCAGGCCACCGCGACGTTCTGGCTGAGCGCCTTCGCCTTCCCGAACTTCCCGGCCGAGATGATCACGTCCTCCGCGGCCGCGATCATGCGCAGCCCGGTCACGGCGAACTCGCGGCCGATGATGATCATCGCCGCCCACGCGGCCACGTCGCCCGTCTGGATCAGGGCGAGCAGGGCGGCCGACATGAGCAGCTTGTCGGCGAGGGTGTCGAGGAAGGCGCCGGCGACCGTCACCAGCCCGCGCGAGCGCGCGAGCCAGCCGTCGATCGAGTCGGTCGCGCAGGCCGCGACGAACACGCCGAACGCCCACCACCGGTTGTCCGGGATGTCGTCGACCAGGATCAGCACCATGAGCGGCGGGATCGCGGCGATCCGCACCGCCGTGAACCACAGCGGCGCGTTCAGGGCCCCGGATCGCACGCCGGGAGCATAGCCGCCACCCCCTTCCGCCCCGCCCGGGGGCCCGTCAGCCCCCCTCGTCCTCGTGGCGCTCCAGGGCCCGGCGCCGGCGGCGGGCGACGACCGCCATCGCGACGAGCAGGATCCCGATGCCGATGATCGCGCCCCAGGGCAGGTCGTCCGCGGTGCCGGTGAGGAACGCGACGACGATCACCACGGCGGTGAGCGCGGCCCCCGCGAGGCCGACGATCACGAACGTGGGGCGGCGCGCCGGCCCGTCCGCGCCGGGGTCGTGGCCCTCGGGATCGTCCATGGCGGGAGGGTACCCGTGGCGCCCGGACCCGCCGGCCCGCATTTGGTTAAAGACGGCCGGACGAATTCCGATGCCGAACGGGTAACCGTTCACCCGTCCAGGGGGCCCCTCAGAATGCGCATCGCCTCGTCGTCCCGTCGCGGCACCGACGTCCTCCAGCAGGTGGGCGAGCGGCTCGACAGCCTCAACGGCCGTTGTGCCGCCGAGCTCGTCGCCGGCCTGCAGGCCATCCAGCAGGGCGACCTGACCCGCCGCGTGGTCCCGGTGACCACCCTCATCGAGGACCGCTCGGGCGACCCCGTCGCCGATGCGCTCGCCGACAAGATGAACGCGCTCATCCTGAACGTGCAGGCCGCGGTCGACGCGTACAACACGGTCAGCGGCGAGTTCGCGTCCGCGCTGGGCGACCACTCCAGCCTGCAGCAGCTGCAGTCGCGGCTCGACTCGCTCACCGACAACTGCCTCGCCGGCCTCACCGAGGGCCTCTCGAAGATGGCCGCCGGCGACCTGACCCACGCGGTGATCCCGGTCACGACCCCGGTCACCACCGAGCCGGGCGCGGAGCTGGGCACCCTCGCCTCCACCTTCAACCGGACGCTCGAGAAGATGCAGAGCTCGGTGGAGGACTACAACCGGATGCGCGGCGAGCTCGGCGAGGTCATCGACGAGATCCGCGGCATGTCCGGCAGCCTGGCCGCCGCCTCGCAGGAGATGTCGGCGACCGCCGAGGAGACCGGCTCGTCGGTCGACGGCATCGCGCAGCTCATGGTGGGCGTGGCCGAGGGCGCGGGCCGTCAGGACCAGATGATCGAGACGGCCGCCCGGGTGGGCGACGAGGCCGTCGCCCTCGCGACCGAGGCCCGCCAGGTGGCCGAGCGGGGCGTGCAGCTCACCGTCGAGATCGCGTCGATCGCCGACCAGACCAACCTCCTCGCCCTGAACGCGGCGATCGAGGCGGCCCGGGCCGGCGAGCAGGGCCGCGGCTTCGCCGTCGTGGCCGACGAGGTGCGCAAGCTGGCCGAGTCGGCGTCCGCCGCTTCCGAGCAGACGCGCGCCGCCTTCAGCGAGCTGGCGGGCTCCATCGAGCGCACCTCCGGGTGCGTGGACCAGCTCGCCGGGGCGACCCGCGAGGTCTCGGTCGTGACCCGCGAGACGCGCGCCACCGCCGAGCAGGTCTCCACCGCCACCCGCGAGACGAGCGCCGCCAGCCAGGAGGTCGCCTCCTCCAGCGAGCAGCTCGCCCGCACCGCCGAGCGCCTCTCGGAGTCCGTCGGCCGCTTCGTCGTCTCCTAGGGCGACCGCTCCCCCCGGGCCCGGGTGACCCCCCTCGCGGGGGTCGCCCGGGCCCGTGCGCGTTTGTCTGCCCGAATGGGAGTGGGCCGCGGGACGCCGCAGACGTAGTGTCGGCGGTGCGATGGCCGTCCCTCCGGCACGGCTCGTGCGCCACGGCGCGCGGCACGACCCGAAACCTCCCGGCGAGGAGCGCCCGCCCGCGCCGCCGCAGCCGGACCTCGCGCGCACCCACCCGCTGCTCGCCCTGCAGCGCACCACGGGCAACGCCGCCGTCGCGCGGCTGATGGGCGGGCCGGCCGGCGGCGTGCTGCAGCGCGACCCCGACCCGGCCGTGGACGTCGCCCCGCCCGGGCCCGGAACGGCCCCGCCCGCGGGGATCCCGGCGGACCTCGCCGCCTTCATGGCGATGTCGTACATCGACATCGACGTCAAGCCGAGCACGGGCGGCGGCCTGTTCGACATGGCCTACGAGCCCACCACCGGCGAGATGGTCGTCACGGTGAAGATGGCGTTCGACTTCCAGAACGGCTGGATCTTCGACCCCACCTGGCTCGCGGCGATCGGAGGCCTGGGGGAGGTCTTCAAGCGCGGCTACAAGTGGGAGGACTTCGTCTGGACCGACGACGAGAAGAAGAACTGGGCGGCGAACGCGATCTCGGACATCCAGTCGGTCTGGAGCGAGAAGTACGTGTTCTTCTCCCAGAAGCCCGGGTGGGAGTCGCTGCCGCCCGTGAACGTGAAGGTGGTGGTCGCCGAGGCGCCGAAGACCGGCACCGGCAAGGCCCAGTGGGCGATCTCGGTGACCAAGTGGCCGGACGACGCGAATCTGCAGGAGTCGATGACCTGGCCCGCCGCCCGCGGCGACCAGAACCCGGGCGAGCTCCACGAGAGCTCGCGCGACGCCGGCGGCGCCGACACGCCGGACACGAACCACTTCAGCCGGTCGACGTCCACCCGCCAGCGCTATGGGCAGGTGGACACGGACAACCCGGGGACGATCCTGTTCCCCCAGGGCGGGCACACGGTGGCCCCGGCCGACGCCGCCCGCCTCGAGACCTTCGGCAAGACCCTGGGGGCCGGCGACATCCCGCCGTTCCCGGTGACCGTCACCGGGCACGCGAGCGCGGAGGGCGAGGAGGAGAAGAACTTGACGCTCTCGCGGAAGCGGGCCGACGCGGTGGCCGAGGCGATCATGAAGGGCAAGCCCCACAAGACGCCGGAGACGAAGGCCAAGGGCGAGGAGGGCGCCCTGCCCGACGACCCCGCGTGGCGGATGGTGAAGATCGAGGTCGGCACCTTCGAGAGCGACCAGCGCACGATCGTCCACGAGTTCGGGCACATGATCGGCCTGGACGACGAGTATCCGACGGCCGACCCCGCGAACCCGGGCGACCCCGCGACCGAGCGGCCGGTGGGGACGCCGACGGGGCACTCCGCGCTCGCCGAGCGCCTGATCCCGGGACAGCAGCCGATCCTCGCCCACCACGACGAGAGCGTCCTGAGCAACGGCGAGGTGGCGCGGCCGCACCACTACGTGACGTTCCTCGAGGCCCTCGGCACGATCACCGGGACGACCGGCACCTGGGGCATCCGGCCCGCGCCGCCGAAGGTCATCGGTCCGGGGGACTTCCCCGTGCCGGATCCGGACGGCCCCGTCCCCGTCTAGCGCATCGATGCCCCCCGCCGCCGACCCGCCGCCGCCTCCGCCGCCCCCCGACGGGGTGCTGGTGCAGTCCGTCTACACCAGCCCCGAGGGCGTGCCCGCCGGCTGGCGGGTGTGGGAGGACGGCCGCCACGAGGGGATGCGCGCCGGGGGCGACTGGACCGCGGCGCCGCGCCTGTCGTCGGCCGCCGTCGCCGAGGTGCGCGCCACCCTGGAGGGCGCGGACCTCCCCGCCATCGCGGGCGCGCACCACGACCCGGACTCACGGCCGACCGACGCCGTCCTGTGGTTCCAGGCGCGCCTCGACGAGGGGCCCGTCGCGGTCGGCCTCGTCGGGAGCGCCCGGCTCCCCGAGCTCACCCGGCTCACCGAGCAACTCGTCCCGCTCCTCGTCGGCTCATAGGGGGTCGGTCGGGAGATGGGCGTACCCCCGGCACGGCTCGCGCGCCACGGCACACGGCACGACCCGGCGCCCCCGGGTGAGGAGCGCGCGCCCGCCCCGCCCGCGCCCGACCTCCCGCGGAACCACCCCCTGCTCGCGCTGCAGCGCACGACGGGGAACGCCGCCGTCGCCCGCCTGATGGGCGCGCCCGCCGGCGGCGTGCTGCAGCGCGACCCGGATCCGGCCGTGGACGTCGCCCCGCCCCTGCCCGTGCCGGCGGCCGGCGCGATCCCGGCGGACCTCGCCGCGTTCATGTCGATGTCCTACATCTTCAAGGACGTCAAGCCGACCACCGGCGGCGGCCTCTTCGACATGGCCTACGAGCCGACCACCGGCGAGATGATCGTCACCGTGAAGGTCTGCTTCGACTTCACGAACGGCAACATCTTCGACCCCGCGTGGCTGGCCGCGATCGGCGGCCTGGCCGAGGTGTTCCGTCGGGGCTACACGTGGCAGGACTTCATCTGGACCAAGGATGAGGAGACCGCGTGGGCCGCGAACGCGATCGCGGAGATCCAGGACATCTGGAGCGAGAAGTACGTGTTCTTCTCGCAGACGCCGGGGTGGGAGTCGCTGCCGCCCGTGAACGTGAAGGTGGTCGTGGCCGAGGCGCCGAAGACCGGCACCGGCAAGGCCCAGTGGGTCGTCGCCGTGAACAAGTGGCCGGACGACGCCGGCCTCACCGAGTCCATGTCCTGGCCGCACGTGCGGGGCGACCAGAACAAGGGGCGGCTGCACGAGAGCTCCCGCGACGCGGGCGGCATCGGGGACCCCGACTCGGTGCACCGCACCCGGACGACCGGATCGCGCGCCCGGTACGGCCAGGTGGACACGGACAACCCCGGGACGATCTCGTTCCCCAAGGCCGGTCACACGCTCGCCCCCGCGGACGCCGCGCGGCTGGAGACGTTCGGCCAGACGCTCGGCGCCCCCGACATCCCGCCGTTCCCGGTGACGGTCACGGGGCACGCGAGCGCGGAGGGCGAGGAGGAGAAGAACCTCACGCTCTCGCGGAAGCGGGCGGACGCCGTGGCCGACGCGATCATGAAGGGCAAGCCCCACAAGACCCCGGACGTCAAGGCTGAGGGCGAGGCCGGCGCCGCTCCCGACGACCCGGCCTGGCGGGTGGCGAAGATCACCGTCGGGGCGTTCGAGGCGACCCGGACGGTGGTGGTGCACGAGTTCGGCCACATGCTCGGCCTGGACGACGAGTACCCGACCGCCGATCCGGCGACCCCGGGCGGACCGGCGACGGAGCGGCCGGTGGGGACGCCGACCGGGCACTCCGCGCTCGCCGAGCGCCTCATCCCGGGACAGCAGCCGATCCTCGCCCACCACGACGAGAGCATCATGAGCAACGGCGACCAGGTGCGGCCGTACCACTACGTCACGTTCCTCGAGGCCCTCGGCACGATCACCGGGACGACGGGCACCTGGGGCATCCGGCCCGCGCCGCCGAAGGCCCTCGGGCCCGGTGACTTCCCGCTCCCCGTGCCGACCCCCGACGGCTCCGTGCCGGTGTAGCTGTGGTCGCGGTCCTCCGCCCTCGGCGCAACTGGTCCCCCTGCTGACGGGCGCGTGACGGCCGGCGGCCCGTTCGGCGAGTCCGTCCCGGACGGCGTCATGCCCTGCCTGCTGTTCACGCCGCGGGCGCCGGCGGATGGGCCGCGGCCGCTGATCGTGTTCCTCCACGGGGTGGGCGAGCGGGGGCACACCGACGAGACGCTCGACCGGCTGCGGGTCCACTCGCTCCCGTATCTCGCCACCGAGGGCGCGCTTCCGGACGTGGCCGGCGGCCCGTTCCCGTTCATCGTCGCCTGCCCGCAGACCGCGGGCGGCTGGGGCGACGAGACGGACCGCATCGAACGGCTCATCGACGCGCTCGCGGAGCGGCACGGGGCCGACCGGGGACGGGTCTACGTCACCGGCATCTCGCTCGGGTCCGTGGGCACGTGGCAGGTGGCGGAGGCGGTCCCGCGGATCGCGGCGATCGCGCCCATCTCCTGGCAGCCGCCGGACTCTGCGAGGGACCTCGACGTCCCGGCCTGGATCGCCGTCGGCGCCCAGGATCGGCACGCGGACGTCGCCGCGATCGAAGCCGACGCCGCCCGTCGCGGCGGTGAGCCCCGCACCGTGCTCCGCGTGGATCCGGACGGCACCCACGTCGGCGGCTACTGGAACCACGTCTACGGCCAGGCGGAGCTCTACGAGTGGATGCTTCGGTGGTCTGCGTGAGGATCAAGACACCCGATTTGTAGCCATATCAACTACAAAGCGGTAGCCTCACCGGTGTGACCCGCCGGGAGGCGCTCGACCGCCTCATCCAGATCTCCGCTGACCAGGGTGGGTACCTCACGACCGCGCAGGCCGCGCGCCTCGGCGTCGAGCGGACGGTCCTCTCGGATCTGGTGCGCGGAGGGGACCTGCGACGCGTGCGCCGGGGGGTCTACGCCATGCGGGGGACCCACCATCCCCACGAGCGGGAGATGGCCGCCTGGTTGTCCGTGGAACGCACGCTCCTTCCCTGGGAGTGGCACGACGGCGATCCGCGGGCGATCGTCTCCCACGCGAGTGCGGCGTCGTTCTGGGACCTCGGGACCATCATCCCCGACCTCCCGTCCCTCACGGTGCGGGGCGCCGTGCCCAAGTCGCGGCTCGAGATACACACGAGCCGCTTCGACCGGGACGACTGGCAGTGGACCCACCCCGAGATCCTGCTGCGGATGCCGGTCACGACGCCGGCGCGGACCGTCGTCGACCTGGCGCTCGCGGGTGAGGAACCCGATCACGTGCTCAGGGCGGCGCGCGAGGCGATGAGCCGCGGGCTGATGAGCGACCGGGACCTGCGGTCGGCCATCATCCGCAGGCCGCGCGCGGGTCCCCGGATCGCTCATCTCATCGAGAGCCTGGACGCCGGGTGATGAGCGACTGGCCATGGAAGACCCCCGAGGCGACGCGGGCCGCACTGGCGCAGCTCGTCGCCTCCGCCTTCCCCGAGGAGCAGCGTCCCGTGCGGATGCGCGAGGTCGCATACCGGCGGCTCCTGGCCCGCCTCTTCGCCGCTCGTCCCACGGGATGGCTCGTGAAGGGCGGCGTGTCGCTGATCCTCCGTCTCGATCCCAACCGGACCTCGAACGACGTCGACGTCAGCTTCGTCGGACAGGCCGCCGGGCACGCGATCGCCATCGAGGCCCTTCGCGCGGACGCTGCGACCGACCTCGGGGACTTCTTCACCTTCGTCGTGGGTGAGGGCTCCGAGGCGCATCGTCCCGACGGCGACCACGCGTCGCTCGCTGTGCCGGTCGTCGCCCGCCTGGGCGCGAAGGAGTGGGCGCGCTTCTCGGTCGACCTTCACCTGCCGGAGGTCGAGCTCCCGGCCGAGGAGCTCGCATCGCAGACGCCGCTCACCGGGCGAGACGCGGTCGACCAGGTGCCGGGCGCCGTCGCGCTGGCGCTCCCTCAGCAGATCGCCGACAAGGTCTGCGCGGTACACGAGGTCCACGGCGTGGAGGGTGCGCCGTCCTCCCGGGCCCGCGACCTCGCCGACCTGGCCCTGATCGCGGCCCAGGTCGGCGGACTGGACGGCGCCGAGCTGGTCCGCCGGACCGCTGACGAGGCGCAGCGTCGCCGGGCCAGGGGCACCCTGCCGGCCGGCCTCCCCATGGCGCTCACCCTGGTGACCGCGCAGGAGGACGACTGGCGTTCGCGCTGGCCGAAGGTTGCACGCGGGGCACCGCTCGGCTTCGACGACGCGCTGACCGTGGCGCGTGCGTTCGTCGATCCTGTCCTGGACGGGTCCGCAACGGGCGGGATCTGGGATCCGAACCTCGGATGGACGAGGTCCGGATCCCGGAGTTGAGCCGCCTCCGGATCAGCCGAAGTGGATGACGAGCTGGTCCAGGGGCAGCGCCCGGCGGACCGGGCGGGATGGGGAGAAGGGGGTGACCAGCAGGACGACCCCCTCGCCCTCGGCGCGGTCGAACGCCTCCGTGCCGGCGGTCCGGACCGTGACGGTGAACCGGTCGATGGCGTAGGGGACGCCATCCGAGGCGATCGGCGACGCGCCACGCGTCACGTGGACGTGGAGGTGGGGGGCGCCCGAGTTGCCCGCGTTGCCCACGAGGCCGATGACGTCGCCGCCGCGCACCACGGCGAGGATCGGTCTGCGTCGCCGTGACCGGGGACCCCCGCCGTGCCCGCCGCCGGACCCAGCGGGCACGCGGCGCCGATCGCCGCCACGAGGGCGACCCACCGCATCACGCCACCTCCGGCTCGACGGGCGTGAGCACATGTCCGTCCCCTACTAGCCTCCTCGGTGTGGACGCACGATCCGACCCGGCGAAGGTGGAGGTGTTCGTCCTGTTCCGGGCGGGCCGTCTCCCGCCCACGGACCGTGCGTTCCACCGCGTATCGGACTGCCCGGTGGTCCTCGCCGCGCAGACCGAGGCCGCCGAGCACACCCGGGAGCTCGTCCCCCTCCCCTTGGAGGAGGCGGCGGGCGTCGACGCGAGCGAGTTGCCCGAAGGCCACGGGCTGGGCACGTTGGGCCCGTGCCGCCGGTGCTGGCCCGCCGGCTTCGTGGACGGGGTCTACGAGTCGCAGCAGTACCTGGACTGGCTGGACAGGGCCAGGGGGCGCGCGATCTCGCCCGGACTCGTCATCGAGGCGGCGCGGCGGCACCTGCCTCCCGGTGCCTGAACGGCGGAAGCCCGCTGTTCAGCGGGCTTCCGTGAAGCGGGAGTGACGGGACTCGAACCCGCGGCCTCCGGATTGACAGTCCGGTGCTCTAACCAATCTGAGCTACACCCCCAGCGACCGACGTCGCGGGACGGGACGGAGAATGGGCGGTGACGGGTTCGAACCGCCGGCCACCTGCGTGTAAAGCAGGCGCTCTACCGCTGAGCTAACCGCCCGCACCTCGTACGGCGACGGCGAAGGATACCAGTCCCGCGAGGAGTGTCGGCCATCCGGGCGGGGGATGGGCACCGGCCGGACCGGCAGGTAGGTTCCCGGCGTCGATCGGGCGGGCGGAGGAGGCCGGGCCCATGTGGCTCACGTTCACTGAGGGGACGGCGAAGGGGCGTAGCGTCCAGGCCACGGGTGACCGTTTCGTGGTCGGCCGTGATCCCTCGTGCGATCTCACGCTCGACGACGCGCGCGCGTCGCGCCGGCACGCCTACCTGCGCGTGCTGCCCGACGGCAGCGCCGAGCTGCACGACCTGGACTCCGCCAACGGCACCTGGGTCAACGGGCACAAGCTCACCGGCCCCGTCACCCTGTCGGGCGGCGAGGAGCTGAAGTTCGGCGACACGGTGATGTCGGCGACGCGGGAGCCGGTCTCCCAGACCGCCACCGTCGTCGGCGAGGCGCCGCCGCCGGTCACGCCCCCGCCCCCGCGGCAGCCGGTGGACAACCCGCCGCCCCCGCGGAGCCTGGGCGACCAGGGGCCGACCCCGTCCGTCATCGAGCGGATCAAGCTGCGCCGCACCACCCGCTGGTCGGTCGTGCTCGGCGCCCTCGCCGTCGTGATCGCCGGGGTGGCCGTCGTGCTCGCCGTGACCGGCGTCTTCAGCAGCGACGACGACGAGCCCACGGCCAAGACCATCCCCGAGATCGTCGACGCGGTCCGCCCGTCCACGGTGGCCGTCACCACGCTCGAGGACGGCCAGCCCTCGGGCAGCGGCACCGGCTGGGTGCTCGACGCCGAGCAGGGCCTCATCGTCACCAACAACCACGTCGTCAACGGCGGCACGGGCTGGACCGTCGGCGTCGATGACGACCAGCGCGAGGCCACGCTCGTGGGCGCCGCCCCGTGCGAGGATCTCGCCCTGCTGCAGGTCGCGGACCGCGCCGGGCTCGTCACGCTGCCGCTCGGCGACCAGATGGCCCTCCGCCAGGGTCAGACGGTCATCGCGGTCGGGTTCCCCGGCACGGCATCGGAGCGGGACAACCTCACCACCACGACGGGCGTCGTCTCGGTGGTGAACACGCGCTTCGACCGCCTCGCCGTGGACGTGCCGCAGTACCCGAACGTCATCCAGACGGACGCGGCCATCAACCCGGGCAACTCGGGCGGGCCGCTCGTGAACGAGGCCGCCGAGCTGGTGGGCGTCAACTCGGCCGGCATCACGCTCCTGGGCGGCCGCACCATCCAGGGCCAGGGGTACGCCATCGGGGTCGACCGGGTGAAGGAGATCATCCCGACGCTCCGCTCCGGCCGCTCGATCGGCTGGACCGGCATGGGCTTCATCCACGTCACCGACCCGGCCGAGGTCGCCGACCAGCTCGCCGCCGCCGGTCTCCCCGCCAGCCCCGGCCTCGTGGTCACCACGGCGGTGCCCGGCTCGCCCGCCGCGGAGGCGGGCTTCGGGCAGGGGCCGGTCCTCGTCACCGCGGTCAACGGCCAGCCCATGGACGGCAGCCTGCCGAGCTACTGCGCGGCCATCGGCAGCGGCGAGAGCGGCACCGACGCGGTCTTCACGGTGGCCGAGCCGAACCAGTCGGTCGAGCGGGACGTCACGGTCCGCCTCGACTAGCCCCGGAAACGTCACGGGCGCCGGTGTGCCGGCGCCCGTCGTGCGACCGTTGCCCTGCGGTCGCGGTGTATATGAGGCGGCTCGAGGGAGTGAGCGGCCCGTTGTGTGATGAGTATCGCCGCGCCCCCGGCGGGGACCTAGGGAACTAGAGGCAATGCCCAGGGGGCGCCCGCGAGGGCGGGGGCAAGGTCCCCGGCGGGCGCGACGGAGACGGTCTCCAGGCCGAGCCACGCGGCCATCGCCGCCAGCTCGGCCGCGAGCTCCGCGGCCACCTGGGGCGTGGCGCGGTCCGGCTCGGCGTGGGCCGACTGCACCCGCAGCGCACCCGCGGCGCGGTCTGCCTTGAGGTCCACGCGCGCGACGAGCGCGTCACCCAGCAGGAAGGGCAGCACGTAGTACCCGTGCTCGCGCAGGTGGGCGGGCGTGTAGATGCCGATGCGGTAGCGGAAGCCGAAGATCCGCTCGGTGCGCGCCCGCTCCCAGACGAGCGAGTCGAACGGCGACAGCAGCGCCCGGCCGCGGACCCACCGGGGCAGCGCGGCGTCGGGGTGCATGAGACCGGGCGCGTCCCACCCGCGCACCGCGACGGGCAGCAGGCGCCCGTCGTCCACGAGCTCCGCGATGCGCGGGCGGGCGCGCGGGACGTTGAGGCGGTGGTAGTCGCACAGGTCCCGCTCGGTCGCGACCCCGAGCGACCGGGC
This sequence comes from Thermoleophilia bacterium, assembly GCA_050249835.1. Classification (GTDB taxonomy): domain Bacteria; phylum Actinomycetota; class Thermoleophilia; order Miltoncostaeales; family Miltoncostaeaceae; genus Miltoncostaea. The sequence goes on along the minus strand of JBFWPT010000006.1, from coordinate 7,786 downwards.
GGCGAGCAGCAGCAGCTCGCGCCAGGCCTCCTCCTCGCCCGGCTCGGGCCGCGCCAGCACCCCGGGCGGCAGCACGCGCTCGGTGAGGTCGTAGACGCGCGCGAAGTCCGTGGGCCGGCGGACCGCCGCCACCTCCCCGGTGCCGAACAGCCACTCCAGCGCCCGCTTGCCCGGCGTGCGGCCCCACATCCCGTCCACCTTCGGGCCCGGATCCGACAGCTCGCCCGCCGTCAGCGGCCCGCGCTCGCGTACCTCGTCGAGCACCGCCCGCACGTAGCCGGGGTGCTCGCGGGCGATGCGGACGGTGCCCTCCCACATCTCCCGGTCCGCGGCCCGGCGGCGCCAGCCGAGCAGCGGCCACAGGGTCGCGGGGACCAGCGACGCCTCGTGGCACCAGCACTCCACGAGCTCGCCGTCGGCGGCCATGCGCGGCAGCAGGTCGCGGGGGTGCGCGCCCAGCCGCGCGAACAGCGGGAGCTCCTGGGAGCGCACGAGGACGTTGACCGAGTCGATCTGCAGCAGCCCCACCCGGCCGAGCACCCGGCGGGCGTGGCGCCGGTCCACCCGCCCCGCGGGCCGCGCGTCGCCGAATCCCTGGGCGTGGAGCGCGATGCGGCGGGCCTGGGCCGCGGACAGCTCCTCGCGGGGGCGGCGTGCGGCGGGCATCGCGGCCAGGCTAGCCGTGGGTGGGCACCGGAGGCCCGGGTAGCCTGCGGGCGTGCTGGACCTCTACCGCGAGACGATCCTCGAGACCGGCCGGTCCGGGATCTTCTTCATGCTCATCGCGTTCGTCGTCACGTTCGCGATCACGCGCGGCGTGACCCGGCACATCCGCGCGAAGAACGAGGCGCGCGAGGCGGGCGGCGCGCCGCCCCACGACGGCCGCAGCCTGATCGGGGACATCACGATCGGCGGCGTCCACATCCACCACCAGGTGTGGGGGATCCTGCTCATCTTGGTCTCGGCCGGACTGGAGTTCGCGTACCAGCCCGACTCCCCCTGGCTGGAGATCCTGGGGGCGATGTTCGGCGCCGGGGCCGCGCTCACGCTGGACGAGTTCGCGCTCTGGCTCTACCTCGACGACGTCTACTGGACCGACGAGGGGCGCAAGTCGATCGACGCGGTGCTCATCGCGGGCGGCATCGGCGCCGCGATGCTGCTCGGCACGACCCCGTTCGGCGTGGACGAGGGCGAGACCGGCGGGCTCGCGCAGGCCACCGGCGTGGTGCTCGTGCACGTGAGCCTCTCGCTGCTCTCGGTGCTGAAGGGGAAGATCGCGTTCGGCCTGATCGGACTCTTCCTCCCGCCCCTCAACCTCATCGGGGCCCTGCGCCTCGCCAAGCCCACCTCGCCGTGGGCCCGGTGGTTCTACCGGCGGCGTCCGCGGAAGATGGCGCGGGCGCAGAAGCGCTACGGGGAGGCGCGGACCGAGCGCCTCGACCGCTGGCGCGACCGGCTCGGGGGCAAGGCGGACGGCGGACCGCCGTCCGCCCCGCCCCCGGCCGGCCCGGCCGCCTAACGGCGGACGGTGAAGCGGACGATCCCGCTCTGCACGTGCCCGTCGGCGTGCGTGACGGTCCACTTCAGGCGGTAGGCGCCCTTCTGGGCCTTCGGCCCGGGCCGCTTGAGCGTGATGACGGCCCTCGCGGCGTTGCGCGGGGAGATGCGGGCCGACCTGACCAGGTTGCCCGCGCCGTTGCGCGTCACGCGCATGGCCCCGAGGCGGCCGATCGGGTCGCCGAAGCTCACGGTGATCGTCGCCGGGACGCGGGTGAGCTTCGCGCCGTCCTTGGGCGAGGTCACCACCGGCGACGCCCCGTGGCCGAGCGCCGTCGCCGGCACGGCGGCCGCGAGCGCGACGAGCGCGGCGATTGTCAGATGGCGGGTTCGTGCACGTGCCATGTCATCTCCTCCGGGAGGGTCGGAACGGGTCGGAGAACCGGGGGTCCGTGAGGAACCCGCGGTCCGTGAGGGTCGTCAGGAAGGCGACGAGGTCCCGGCGGTCCTGCTCGCCGAGGGTGATCGCGGCCACCAGCGGATCGCGGAACGGGCTCGCGCGGCCGTCGCCCGCGTGGGGGCCGTCGGGGATGACGCGCCCGCCGGCGGCGTAGAAGTCGACCACCTCGCGCAGCGTCCGCATCGACCCGTCGTGCATGTAGGGGGCCGTGACGGCGACGTTGCGCAGGCTGGGCGCGCGGAACGCCCCCATGTCCTCGGGCCGGCCGGTCAGCTCGAACACGCCCCGGTTGGGTTCCGGGAACGCGCCGGTGCCGCCGGTGTTGAACAGGCCGGTGTTGTGGAACGGGATGCGCTCCCGCGGCGCCCCGGCGTAGGTGACCTGGTCGCTGAACGTGAAGCCGCCGTGGCAGTGGAAGCACTCGGCGCGCTCGCCGAAGAACAGGTCGGCGCCGCGCCGCTCGGACTGGGTGAGCCGCCCCTTCCGGGCCACGTACCGGTCGTAGCGGCTGTCCCCCGAGATGAGGCTCCGCTGGAAGGCGGCGAGCGACTGGACGATGGCCGGCCAGGTGATCGGCTGCGACCGCCGCGGGAACGCCCGGGCGAACATGCGGCGGTAGCGCGCGTCCCCCCGCAGGCGCTTCAGCACGACCGGTTTCGTGCGATCCGTCAGCCCCAGCTCCACCGGGTCGGTGCCGAACAGGGGCACCTCCACCTGGCGTTCCAGGGTCACCAGGGCCGGGTTGGCCCAGGTGAGGGTGGGCGCGTACGCGACGTTGCCCAGGGACGGGGTGTTGCGCGGGTGGGCCTGCCCGGTGGATCCGACCGCCGTGGCCCGGCCGTCGGTGAACGCCAGGGACTGGACGTGGCAGGTCGCGCACGACTGGCGGCGGTTGGCCGACAGGCGCTTGTCGTGGAAGAGCCACCGCCCCACCTGCACACGGGCCTCCGACATCGGGGAGCCCTTCGGCACCCGCGGCTGCGGGAAGCCCTTCGGCAGGTCCCAGGTCCAGTCGCGCGGTCCCGCGGCCTGCGCCGCGCCGGCCGGGGCCCCCGACCCTGGGCTCCGCAGGAGCACCAGGGCGAGGGCAACGACCGCGAGGCCGGCGAGGCCGCGCAGGACGACGTCGGTCATCGGATGGCGCGGAACGTCGTCTGGCCGGCGACCGGCAGGCCGGAGCCGGCCCCGTCCGGGCTCCAGCCGATGCCGAGGGCGCCGAACACCGCCGCGCACTCGGGGTCGGTGCCGCCCGACATGCAGCCCGGCGCGCCCGCCCGGTTGGCCGTGATGTCGTTGCCGGCGAGCAGGGCCCCGACGTCGAAGGCGATGCGCTGGCGCGCCGGGTCGAAGCGGGGCAGGCGGACGGCCCCGCGGTTCGACGCCCGGCAGTTCGTCGTCGCGCCGGTGGCCGGGTTGCCGACGCAGCCGGAGGAGCCCAGGTGGACGAAGAAGGTCTTCGCCGACCAGGCCCCGGTGGCGCCGCCCGGGTCGCTCACCTCGACCTTCGCGAACTTGCGGCCCGCCTGCCACGACCACGCCATCGCGGCCGAGGCCAGCGGCGCGGGGGCCCCGACGGTGTCGGTGTGGTTCATCGTGAAGGGCACCCCGATGAAGTAGCGCACGCCGGTGTAGCGCCCCTTGGGGACGGTGCCGGTGACGACGGCGTTCACGGCCCCGTCGCCCTCCGTGCAGCCGCCCTTCCCGTTCTCGAGATCGATGAGCGTGGTGCGCTGGCCGCCGTCGGTCGCCGCCCAGCGCGGCCGCGACGTGAGCTTCAGCGGCACGGACGTCCCGTTCGCCCGCGTGAGGCGGACGTTGGAGACGAAGAAGCGCAGATCGGTGAGGACGGCCGTGGTCCCGCCGGTGCCGAGGCCGGTGAGCGGGGTGGCGCAGGACACGGGCGCGTCGCCGTTGACCGCCGCGAAGCGGATCGTGACGCGCTGGTCGCCGTGGGCCTCACCGGGGTGCGCGGAGGCGGTCGCGCCGCCGGCGGCGGCCACGCATGCGGTGGCGCACGCGAGTGCGCGGATGGTGCGGTTCATCGTTCGGTATCTCCTGATCGCCCGGCCGTCGCGGCCGGGGGTGGGCGCGGCGCCGCGGACGCGCCCGGAGGCACGGCCGGCGGGGCCGCATGGAAACGATCGGGGAGCCGGCCGGTGACCGCGGGCGCGCGGGGGCGCCCGCCCGTTCAGGCGGTGAGGAGGGCGGCCGGCAGGGTGACCGCCGGTGGGCCGCGCGCGGGGAGGGGGCCGAGCGCCGGGCGCCCGTGGGGCCGGCGCACGACGGCCACGACGCGCCGCGGTCCCGCGGGCGCGCGACCGGGCCGTGGGAGGCCGCCCAGCAGGCGGACGACGGCGAGCGCCGCCGCGAGCACCAGGTCGAGCCCCCGCAGCAGCAGCGCCAGGACCACGGCGGCGAGGCCGTGGAACGCCATGGCGCGCGCGTCGGCGAGGGGGACCCCCGCCCCGTGCGGCGCCATGCCGAAGACCCAGGGCGCGGCCGTCATGACGATGTGGAGTGCGGCCTGGAGGCCCACGAGCAGGGCGCCGGTGTGCAGGAGGCCCCGCGGCAGGAACCGCCGGCGCCCGCCGCAGATGGCGGCCGCCAGCAGGCCGGTGCCGCAGAGCACCGGGGCGGCGGCCGTCAGGTGCAGGCCGCCGACGGCGGCCGCGTGGGCGCCGAGCGTCGAGCCGAGGGCGGCGGCCGCGAGCGCGACGCGCCGCACCGCCAGTGCGTGAGCCGGGTGCATTCCGGCGCCGAGGCTATCCCGCACGACCCGGACGCGCGGCGGGACGGACGTCTCCCGTTGCTTGACCTCGTGCCGACGACGACCGCATGATCGCCCCGCTCGGAACCGGACAGGGGGGTGGGGAGATGGTCTCGGGAACCGATGGCGCGGCCCTCGAGGCGCCGCCCTCCGGCGGGCGCGTGCACATCGTCGGCGCGGGGCCCGTGGGGCTCATGCTCGCGGCGCTGCTGCAGCCGATGGACGACTTCGACGTGCACCTCTACGAGAAGCGCGACGCCTACACGCGCAAGCGCATGGTGCAGCTCGCCTCGTACCTCGTCGCCGACAGCGTCGAGAGCTACCGCACGGACGCGATCGACGCTGACCAGATCGAGGCGATCTTCGACTCGCCCGAGCTCGACGAGGGCCTCGCCTTCCGGCAGTCCATCCCCGCCGACCTGTCCGGCCTGCTGCGCGACTGGACGCGCGGCTTCGTGCCGCTCAACGCCATCGAGCGGTCGGTGAGCGACCTCATCGACCGGCGCACGGACCACCCGATCACGCGCGTCCACACGGACCTGTCGCAGGACGAGGCCCTCGCGCTGCTCGAGCCGGGCGACGTCCTCATCGACTGCACCGGCGCCCGGTCCCTGCTGCGCGACGGGCTCACCCCCGGCTCGGTCGAGCTGGGCGGAGGCGCGAACACGCTCCAGATCCGCCTGGAGTACGCGCTCGTCGTGACCTTCCTCTACGGCCAGCCGTACGACTGCAACGAGTACTGCAAGTACTACAAGAACGCCGGGAACGCGCTCTACAAGTTCATCCCGATGGTGAACCGCACGCACTACGACGGCGAGGTCAGCCACGTGTGCGGCATCGTCAACATCACCGCCGACGACTACGCGGCCATGCCCACCCGCTTCGACGGGGCGTGGCTCCGGGAGAACTACCCGGTGGTGGCCGAGTCGATGGACCGCTTCATCGGGAAGGTCAAGGAGGAGACCCAGGGCGAGCTGCTCGGCGACCTGGAGATCATCCGCATCCCGCTCGACGTCTACCGCGCCCGCAACGCCACGAACCGGCGCTGGCTCATGTCCGGCCCCGCGGACCACCCGTTCGCGACGTCGCCGGTCTTCCTCACGGGGGACTCCGCCATCGGGTCGCCGTACTTCCAGTCGATCTCGCTGGGCATGGAGAGCGCGATGTACCTCACCGGCCTCCTCGCCCAGCGGGACAGCATGCCCCTGCGGGAGATGCTCGACCGCTACGAGCACTTCATCTACAAGCAATGGCTCCGGGTCTACATGCGCAGCAAGATGATCAAGCACAACAAGGACCTGTTCGAGTCGATCGACGACCCGATGGCGCTGCTGGAGAAGCTGCACATCTACTGAGCGCGCGGCGCGCCGAGGTGGGCGCTCTCCTCCCAGGCCTCGCGGAGGAGGGCGGCGATCTCGGGGATGCCGTAGCGCGCCTGCAGGCCGCTCGGGTTGGGGACGATCCAGACCGGCGCGCCGGCGATCGCCTCCTCCTGGCGTCCCATCGGCGCGCGCGGGCGCCCGAACGCCGTGCGGTAGGCGCCCATGCCGAGGATCGCCACGGCCCGCACCCGGTGCGTGGCCACGAGGGCGGTGAGGCGCTCCCCGCCCGCCCGGATCTCCTCACGGCTGAGCTCGGCCGCGGCCGCGGTGGTGCGCTGCACCATGTTCGTGATCCCCACCCCGAGGGCGGGCAGGGTCCCGTCCTCGGAGGGATCGAGCACACGGTCGGTGATGCCCGCGGCGTGAAGGGCGGCCCAGAAGCGGTTGCCGGGCCGGGCGAAGTGGTGGCCGCTCCAGGCCGTCCAGAGGCCCGGGTTGATGCCCGCGATCAGCAGGCGGAGGTCGTCGGCGACGACGTCCGGGACCACCCGGTCCCGGGCGGCCTCCAGCTCACCGGGGGCGGGGCGGCGCGTCACGCCCCCCGGCGCGGCGGGCGCCCGGCGCAGGAGCGCAGGCCGATCGCCCCGGCCCGGGCCCGTGCGGAGCGCTTCAGCGCGTTCAGGCCGGGTAGGGCGTCCGCGAGCGCGGCGACGGGAGGCGCCCCGCCCGCGATGCGGTCCCGGAGGGCCCGCGCCGTCGCGGCGCGACGGGCGAGGGCGCGGCTCCATGCCCGGTGGCCGGCGCGCAGGCGCGCGGGGGGCGCCAGGCCACGGAGCCGCGTGGTCGACGCGGCGACGATCGGCACGGCCCGGCCGACCCACGTCCGGATCTCGTCCGCCGTCCGGGGCGCGGGCAGCGCGGCGAGACGGGCGTTCGTGGTCGCGCAGACCCGGTCGGCCGTCGCCCGGTAGGCGGGCGCGGAGAGGCCGAGGGCGCTCTGGGCGCCCCCGGCCAGGACGATCGCCGCGACCACGGCCCAGACGGCCGCCCTGCGGTGCACCGCTAGAAGCCGAAGACCGACGGCGGCTCCTCCGCGGGCGGCTCCTCGACGGGCGGCTCCTCGGCGGGCGGCTCGGGCGGCTCGACCGGCTCCGGCTCCTCGGCCGGCGGGGACAGCTCCGGCGGCGGCGCGACGGCCAGGCATCCGTTGTCGGCGATCGCCTTGCCCTCTGCGGTCCAGTTCTGGCCCGGGTACGAGGTGCCCTTGTAGGTGAACGGCGGCACGATGTCGGCACCGTCGTGGTGCTTGAGGTGGGCGAGCAGCACCGCCGGCGTCGCCGGGTGGATGACGACATAGGGGTTCGTCGCCGACTCCGTGGCGTGGCAGATCGTGACCTGCCCCGGCGGGCCGTTCCCGGCGAACGCCGTGGACGCCAGCGCGCCGATCGCCGCGGGCGCCAGCGCGGCGGTCGCCGCGCAGCCGATCATCCAACGCTTCCGAGCGACCATCTCCATCCTCCGGTCCGTCCGGCGCAATTCCGCCGGGTGCGACCGTCATCGGCGATCCCGGGCGCGCCCTCGTCGCGCACGATGCGTGAGAAGGCGCGGGGAGTGATGCCCCCAACGGGATTCGAACCCGTGCCGCCGCCTTGAAAGGGCGGTGTCCTGGGCCGCTAGACGATGGGGGCCGGCCGGACAGAAAGAGGGCCCGGGACGGCTGGTGCTCCGTCCCGGGCCCCG
>JBFWPT010000005.1:93199-109194 GCA_050249835.1 Thermoleophilia bacterium | reverse complement strand
CGCATCAGGGTGCGCCGCAGGCGGGCGGCCGGGAAGGGGAAGACGGCGACGAGCAGCGCGACCAGCGCCCCGATGTGCGCCAGGGTCCACCAGTCCGCGTCGCCCAGGGTCAGCTCCCGGGTGGCCGCGACGAGGTGGGACAGGGGCAGGCACCAGCCCACGACCTGCGCCCAGCCGGGGAGCTCGTCGAACGGGAAGAACACGCCGCCGAACAGGAACATCGGCGTGAGGAGCCCGGTGAAGAGGATGTTGAAGTGCTCGATCGAGGACACGCAGGCCGTGTACGCCATCCCCAGCACCGCGAAGGTGAGCGCGCCGATGGCGAAGACCGGCGGCAGCAGCAGCGCCATCGGCGAGTGGACCAGGCCGAAGCACGCCATCACGATCAGGAAGATCACCCCGTAGGTCACCGCCCGGGTCGCGGCCCACAGGTACTCGCCCACCACCACGTCGGCCAGCGAGAGCGGCGTCGTCACCACGGCCTCGGTCACCTTGCGCACGTGGATGCGCACGAAGGCGTTGTAGGTCGTCTCGATGATCGCCCCGAACATCACCGTGCTCGCCGCGACGCCCGGCGCGATGAAGTCCACGTAGTCGACCCCGTCGACCGACGTCAGGTAGGTCCCGAGCCCGAGGCCCATGATCCCCAGGTAGGCGATCGCCTCCAGGAACCGCGGGGTGAGGCTGGTGAGGATCGTCGTGCGGCCCACGGTCGCGTTGCGGGCCCACATGTGGAACGCGCCGCGGGGCCAGAAGGCGTACCCCGCCGCCGGGCCGCTCACAATGCCTCGAGCGCGGCCTCGAAGTCGGCGGCCATGCCGGTGTGGCCGTGCTTGATGCTCTGGTCGATGCCGGTGAGGTAGGCGTCGGCGGCCTCGTCGACCCGCCCGAGCGCGGTGAGCGCCTCGGCCAGCCGGCCCCAGGCGTTGCCCTCGTCCTCGGCCAGGCCGAGGTAGGCGCGGAGCTGCTCCACGGCGTCCTCCCAGCGCTCCGCCCGGATCAGCTCGTTGGCGTACGCGAAGCGGGCGCGGGCGACGGTGGGATCCTCGTCCACGAGGCGGGCGAAGTAGTCGAGCCGGTCCATCATGCGATCACGGTACAGGTGGCCCGGGCCCGGGCGCCGGGGCGTGCGACATGATCCCGACGGGGCCGCGCGCGGTCCGGGGAGCGGTACCGATCGTCACATTGATGCGGCCCCCCGGAGGCGTTGGTAGCGTGCGGCCCGGGAACGCCTGCTCGATCCCGCGAAAGCTCGACCAGAGAGAGGGCCTCGTGGAGCTCTCCGACTACCTGCCGATCCTCGTCTACTTCGCCGGCGGCCTCGCCGTGGCCGGTGCGATCTTCGCGTTGAGCAAGGTCGTCCGGAGCAAGCCGTCGACCGTGAAGATGCTCCCGTACGAGAGCGGCATCCTCCCCGGGGCGCCCACCCGGCAGCGGTTCTCGATCGACTTCTACCTCACCGCGATGCTGTTCATCGTGTTCGACATCGAGCTCGCGTTTCTCTACCCGATCGCGGTGACGCTCCGCGACGACGGGGTGCTCGGGCTGGTGGTCCTCCTGATCTTCGTCTTCACCGTCGTCGAGGCGCTGGTCTACATCTGGAAGAAGGGGGCGCTCGAATGGCGCTGATCCCGCCGCCCGGCAGCCCGATCGAGCGGGCGCCGCGCACCGACCCGGACATCGACCGCGACCTCCGCGAGATCCTCGAGCAGGAGTTCGAGAAGAGCCTGCTGCTCACGACCTTCGACAAGGCGCTCGCCTGGGCGCGCTCGTCGTCGATCTGGCCGGCCACCTTCGGCCTGGCGTGCTGCGCGATCGAGATGATGCACACGGCCACGCCGCGCTACGACATCGCCCGCTTCGGCGCCGAGGTGTTCCGCGCCTCGCCGCGCCAGGCCGACCTGCTCATCGTCTCCGGCCGCGTCGCCCAGAAGATGGCCCCCGTGCTGCGCCGCATCTACGACCAGATGATGGAGCCCAAGTGGGTCATCTCCATGGGGGCGTGCGCGTCCACCGGGGGCGTCTTCAACAACTACGCGCTGGTGCAGGGCGTGGACAAGGTGGTCCCGGTGGACGTCTACGTCCCCGGCTGCCCGCCGCGGCCCGAGGGCCTCATCGAGGGCATCCTGATCCTGCAGCGCATGATCGGCGCCAACGGCCTGCCGGCCTCCTCCGAGCTGCGCCGCGAGCGCGCGGGCCAGGTCGCCGGGTGAGCGAGGTCCGCACGACGATAGAGTCGGCGGTCCCGGCGTCGGTCACCGACGAGGTGGCCCACGCCGGCGAGACGACCGTCGAGATCGCGCCGGGCCGGCTGCTGGAGGTCGCCCGCTTCGTCAAGGGGCCGCCCCTCTCGTTCCTGCTGCTCTCCGACGTGTCATGCGCGGACATCCCCGAGGACCCGCGCCGCTTCCGCGTGGCGTACCACCTGTTCTCGCTGGAGAGCGGGTCGCGGCTGCGGCTGCGCGCCTGGGCCGACCCCGGCGACGACGACACCCCCGAGCTCGACTCGGTGACGTCGGTCTGGGCCACCGCCAACTGGCACGAGCGCGAGGTGTACGACATGTTCGGGGTGCGCTTCCGCAACCACCCCGACCTGGCGCGCATCCTCATGCCGCTCGACTGGGAGGGCCACCCGCTCCGGCGCGACTACCCGCTGGGCGGCGAGGAGGTGCAGTTCACCGATGCGGTGTAGCCCATGAGCATCGACTCCCCGGGGGCGGGCATCCCGCTCGAGACCGAGGCGCGCGAGGCGTTCGAGGTCGCGCGCCGCGAGGGCCGGGCCCTCACCGAGACCGAGCGCGCGATCGCCGGCGCCGAGGCCATGACGCCGCAGGAGGCGATGGCCACGCTGGAGATCGCCCGGGAGGACCCGGGCTCCCGCCAGCCGATGGTCATCAACCTCGGCCCCCAGCACCCCTCCACCCACGGCGTGCTGCGCCTGGTGACCGAGCTGGACGGCGAGGTCATCCGCGACATCCACCCGGTGATCGGCTACCTGCACACGGGCATCGAGAAGCAGTGCGAGAACAAGACGTACTGGCAGGCCATCACGCTCGTGACGCGGATGGACTACCTGGCGTCCTACTTCAACATCCACGCGTACACGATGTCCGTGGAGAAGCTGCTCGGGCTCGAGGTGCCGGACCGCGCGCAGTACATCCGCGTGATCATGTGCGAGCTCAACCGCATCACGAGCCACCTGGTCTGGCTCGGCACGAGCGGCCTGGAGCTCGGCGCGCTCTCGGTGATGTTCTACACCTACCGCGAGCGCGAGAAGGCGCTCGACCTCGGCGAGATGATCGCCGGGGAGCGCATGAACACCCGCTTCTTCCAGGTGGGCGGCTGCGCCGACGACATGCCCCCCGGCTTCGAGCAGCGCCTGCGGGCGTTCATCGACGAGATGCCGGCGCGCATCGACGAGTACGAGGCCCTGCTCTCCGAGAACCCGATCTGGATCGACCGCACGCGCGGCGTCGGGGTGCTCCCCGCCGACCAGCTCCTGGACCTCGGCGTGACCGGCCCGGCCCTGCGCGCGGCCGGCGTGGACCTGGACCTGCGCAAGACGACGCCCTACTCGGGCTACGAGCACTTCGACTTCCAGGTGCCGCTCGGCGCCACCGGCGACGCCTACGACCGCTACACCGTCCGCATCCGCGAGATGCGCGAGTCGGTGCGGATCATCGGGCAGGCCCTCGACGGGATGCCCGAGGGGAGCCACATCGCCGACGACCGCAAGGTGGTGCTGCCGCCGCGCGGGGAGCTCGCCACCTCGATGGAGGCGCTCATCCATCACTTCAAGCTCGTGACCGAGGGCTTCACCGTGCCGGAGGGCGAGGCCTACTGCGCCGTCGAGAGCCCCCGGGGCGAGCTCGGCTGCTACGTCGTCGCCGACGGCTCGCCCAAGCCCCGCCGGGTGCACGTGCGCGACCCCAGCTTCGTGAACCTGCAGGCGCTGCGGCCGATGGCCAAGGGCTCCTACCTCGCCGACCTCATCACCATGATCGGCTCCCTCGACAACGTGATGGGGGGCGTCGACCGATGACAGGGATCGACCACGCCGCCAGGCGGGGGCGATTGATGCTCCCGGCGAGCCCCCGACAGGGGGGTCGTCCGTGACGGTGGAGGAGATCCGGGAGCACATCGAGCCGATCCGGCACGAGTACGCCGACGGCAAGTCGCTCATCCTGCCCGCCCTCAAGTTCGCCCAGACCGAGAAGGGCCACCTCACCCGCGAGGACCTCCAGGCCGTCGCCGAGGCGACCGGCTACTCGGCCGCCTACATCGAGGGCGTCGCGTCCTTCTACGACCGCATCTACCTGCAGCCGAACGGCACCCGCGTGGTGTCGGTCTGCGTGACCCTCTCCTGCATGCTGCGCGGCTCCGACGAGCTGCTCGAGCACCTCTGCGACCGCGAGGGGCTGCCGCACCACGGCGGCACCAGCGAGGACGGCGCGATCACGATCCAGGAGGCCCAGTGCCTGGGCTACTGCGACCGCGCGCCCTGCGTCCAGGTGGACGCCGAGGAGACGCAGGGGCCGCTGACGCTGGAGGACGGCGAGCGCCTGCTGGACGAGCTCCGCACCAACCCGCGGCCCGACCGCCTCTGGAGGTAGGGGCCAGCCCATGCCCATCGAGAACGTGATCTACCGCCAGCGCACGGCGGGGCGCCCCCTCACGGACCTGTCCGACTACCGGCGGGCCGGGGGCTACGAGGCCCTGCGCAAGGTGATGAGCGAGATGGACCGCGACGAGGCGATCTACGCCTTCGTCCGCTCCGGGCTGCGCGGCCGCGGCGGCGCCGGCTTCCCGATGGGCCGCAAGGCCTCCTTCATCCCGAAGGACTCGCCGCTGCCGGCCTACGTCGTGTGCAACGCCGACGAGAGCGAGCCGGGCACCTTCAAGGACCGCGAGCTGATCGAGTTCAACCCCTTCCAGCTCCTGGAGGGCATCACGATCGCCGGCTACGCGATCGGCGCGGTGCGCGGCTACATCTACATCCGCGGCGAGTACGAGCACCAGGCGCGGGTGCTGGACTCCGCGATCGCGCAGGCGCGCGCCGCGGGGATGCTCGGCACCGGCCTGATGGGCTCGTCCTTCGACTTCGACATCACGCTCTACCGCGGCGCGGGCGCCTACATCTGCGGCGAGGAGACGGCGCTGCTGGAGAGCCTGGAGGGCAAGCGCGGCCAGCCGCGGCTGAAGCCCCCGTTCCCGGCCGTCGCCGGCCTCTACGCGTCGCCGACGCTCATCAACAACGTCGAGACCCTGTCGGCGCTGCCGCCGATCATCGAGCAGGGCCCCGACTGGTACGCGGCGATGGGCACCGAGAAGAGCACCGGGACCAAGGTCTTCTCCATCTCCGGCCACGTCATGAAGCCGGGGAACTACGAGATCGTCCTCCACGACACCACCCTCCGCGAGCTGGTGTTCGACATCGCCGGCGGCATGCGCCCCGGGCGCGAGTTCAAGGCCGCCTGGGTCGGCGGGTCGAGCGTCAACGTGGTCGGCTCCGAGGCCCTGGACGTCCCGCTCGACTACGAGGCCCTGGCCGAGGCCGGCTCCTCGCTCGGCTCGGCGGGCTGCATCGTGATGGACGACTCCGGCTCCATCGTCCGCTCCAGCCTGCGCCTCGCGTCCTTCTACCGGCACGAGTCCTGCGGCAAGTGCACGCCCTGCCGCGAGGGGATGACCTGGCTGGAGAAGATCCTCCAGCGGATCGTGGACGGCGAGGGCCGGATGGAGGACCTGGAGCTGATCGAGTCGCTCTCCGGGCGGATCGGGGGCCGGGTGCTCTGCGCCCTGGCCGACACCGGGATCCTCCCCGTCCGGAGCGCGATCCGGCGCTTCCGGGACGAGTTCGTCCACGCGATCGAGAACGGCGGCGAGCCGCGGCCCGAGCCCATGATGGAGGTGCCCGTCGGTGGCTGACTACGCGCCCGTCGACCTCACCGCCGCGGACCAGGTCGCGTTCGAGCTCAACGGCCGGAAGGTGACCGCGCCCGCCGGCACCATGCTGGTGGACGCCGCCCACGCCCACGGCGTCGAGGTGCCGATCTTCTGTTACGAGCCGCGCCTCGGCCCGCCGGTCGGCGCCTGCCGCATGTGCCTGGTCGAGGTGGAGGGCATGCGCGGCCTGCAGACCGCGTGCTCCACCCCGGTGCAGCCGGACATGGTGGTCCGCACCCAGTCCGAGCTGGCGAAGGACGGCCAGGACGGCGTCCTGGAGTTCCTGCTGGAGAACCACCCGCTCGACTGCCCGGTCTGCGACAAGGGCGGCGAGTGCCCCCTCCAGGACCGCACCTTCAAGTTCGGTCCGGGGCGCACCCGCTTCGTGGAGCCGAAGCGCCACTTCCCGAAGCCGCTCGACCTGTCGTCGCTCATCGCCCTCGACCGCGAGCGCTGCATCTCGTGCTGGCGCTGCGTGCGCTTCTCGCAGGACGTGGCCGAGGACAAGACGCTCGTGATGGAGGACCGCGGGGCGCACTCGCAGATCGGCACCCTGACCGGCGACGCCTACACCGGCCGCTTCACCGGCAACATCATCGACCTCTGCCCGGTCGGGGCGCTCACGAGCATCCCCTACCGCTTCGTCGCCCGCCCCTGGGACATCCAGAACGCGCCGTCCGTGTGCGGCCACGACGCGACGGGCGCCAACGTGGAGCTCACCTCCCGCGAGGGCCGCGTCGCCCGCGTCAACGGGCGGCCCGACCCCAACTACGAGGTCGAGGAGGGGTGGCTGTCGGATCTCTCCCGCTTCGCGTACACCGGCAACGACGCCCCCGGCCGGCTGAGCGAGCCGCTCATCCGCGACGGCGACCGGGTGCGGCCCACCTCGCTGGACGCGGCGGTGGACGCGGCGGCCCTCGTGCTCGGCCGCGCCGAGCGCGTCGGCATCCTGGTCGGCCCGGCGGCGACGGTGGAGGAGGGCTTCCTCGCCCAGGAGCTCGCGGGCGGCGCCCTCGCCGGCGCGGTCGTGCAGCGCCTCGGCATCCCGGGCGACGGCCTCGACGCCCTGCGCTCCCTGCCGTCGGCCCAGCTCGGCGAGATCGACCGCGCCGGCCTGCTCGTGGTGGTGGGCGGCGACCCGGCCAACCAGCAGCCCATCGTGGAGCTGCGGCTGCGCAAGGCGCGCCGCGCCGGCGCGCAGATCGTGACCGTCGGCCCCCGGCCCCACGCCCTGGAGGACCTCGGCACGGCCGTCCGCTCCGAGCCGGCCCGCCTGGCCGCCGCCGTCGAGGCGCTGGAGCTGCCCGAGGCCACCGGGGTCATCGTGCTCTGGGACGAGGCGGACCTGGCCGCCGAGCCCGACGCCGCAGGCGTGCTCGCGCGCCTGGCGACCTCGCTCGGGGCCCGCCAGATCGAGCTCGGCGCCGACGTCAACGGCGCCGGCCTGCGCGCCCTGGGCCTCGGCAGCGGCGATGTGCTGGAGGCCGTCCGCCGCGGCGAGATCGACTGCCTGCTGACCGTCCACGCCGACCCGCTCGACGGGCCCGGCGGCGCGGAGTGGGGCTGGGCGCTCGGCCGCGTGCGCACGCGCATCGCGCTCGCCTCCTTCACCTCGGCCGCCACGGACACGGCCACCGTCGTGCTCCCCGCGGCGACGCACTACGAGACCGAGGGCGTCTACGTCTCCATGAACGGCCGCGCCCAGCGGCTGCGGCCCGCGGCGCTGCCCCCGGAGGGCGCGGCCCCCGGCTGGGAGCTGCTCATCGCGCTCGCGCACCGCCTCGGCAGCCCGCCGCCGTACCGCACCGCCGCCACGGCGTTCGCGGCAGCGGCCGCCGCGCGCCCGGCGCTGGCCGGCCTCTCGCACGACGTGCTCGGCGTGCTCGGCGCGCCGCTGCCCCAGGGGGGCGCCGTCGTGACGCCCAACGGGGCCAACGGCCCGCGCGAGTGGGCGGGGACCGGCCTGCCACTGGTCACGACGGTCCGCATCTTCGGCAACGCCTCCGCCTGGCGCGCGCCGGCCCTCGAGGGCGTGCGCACCGGCGCCGACCTGGTGCTGCACCCGGACGAGGCCCGCCGCCTGGGCCTGACCGACGGCGGCCGCGCGCGCCTGCGCTCGCCGCACGGCGAGTGCACGCTGCCGGTCGTCGTGGACGACGCCCACCCCGCGGGTGCCGCCTTCGTCGCCGCCGGGGTGCCCGGCGCCGGCGTGGAGCGCCTCATGCCCGCCGACCGCGGCCCCGTGAGGGTCGAGATCGGGATCGCGTAGTGGGTCGGACGTCGCGGGGGGGTGATCGCTAGTGGACGAGCCCTTCCTGATCATCCTGATCAAGGCCGTCATCGTCATCTTCGTGCTGGTGACGGCCTTCGCGTACACCCTGCTGTGGGAGCGGAAGCTGCTCGGGCGCTTCCAGGCCCGCTACGGCCCCAACCGCGCCGGGCCGGTCGGCTACCTGCAGCCGCTCGCGGACGTCCTCAAGCTGATCTTCAAGGAGGACTTCGTCCCGAGCGGGGCCAACAAGCTCCTCTTCCAGATCGCGCCGATGATCTCGGTGTTCGCGGCCGTGGCCGCCGTCGCGGTGATCCCGTTCGGCGGCACGGTGGACATCTTCGGCCACGAGGTCGAGCTCGTCGGCGCCGACCTGAACATCGGCGTGCTCTACCTGTTCGCCCTCTCCGGGATCGGCTTCTACGGGCTCATCCTGGGCGGCTGGGCGTCGGGCAACAAGTACAGCCTCCTGGGCGCGGCCCGCACCGCGGCGCAGCTCGTGTCCTACGAGGTCGCGATGGGCCTCTCGATCATCGGCGTGATCATGCTGAGCCAGAGCCTCTCGCTCGTGGACATCGTCCACGCCCAGCAGGACACGGCCTGGTACATCCTGTTCCAGCCCGTCGGCTTCCTGATCTTCCTGGTCGCCGCGGTGGCCGAGACGAACCGGGCCCCGTTCGACCTGCCGGAGGCCGAGTCCGAGCTGGTCGCCGGGTACCACACCGAGTACGCCGGCCTGAAGTTCGCGATGTTCTTCCTGGCCGAGTACATCAACATGATCATCATCTCGGCGCTGGGGGCCACCCTCTTCCTGGGGGGCTTCTCGGGCCCCTGGCTGCCGGGCATCGTCTGGCTGGCGATCAAGGTCGCCACCCTGCTGTTCCTGTTCATCTGGCTGCGCGCCACCCTGCCCCGCCTGCGGTACGACCGCCTCATGAAGCTGGGCTGGAAGGTGCTGCTGCCCCTCGCGACCATCAACCTCGTCGTGACCGCCATCGTGGTCGCGCTGGGCTTCGCGAACTAGGGGGTCGTTCCCATGGGTCTCGACGATCAGCTCAAGGGCTTCGCGGTCACCTTCCGCCAGATGCTGCGGAAGCCGATCACGATCGGCTACCCCGAGAACAAGACGCCGGTCTTCCCCCGCTTCCGCGGCCGCCACCGCCTGTGGCGCCACGAGAACGGCCTGGAGAAGTGCGTCGGCTGCTCCCTCTGCGTCGCCGCCTGCCCGGCGGACTGCATCCGCGTGGTCGCGGAGGAGAACACCCACGAGCACCGCGTCTCCTCGGGCGAGCGGTACGCGCGCATCTACGAGATCAACATGGCCCGCTGCATCTTCTGCGGCTACTGCGAGCTGGCGTGCCCGTTCGACGCGATCACGCTCGAGAACGAGTACGAGATGAGCGAGCGCACGCGCGCCGACCTGCTCTACACGAAGGACATGCTCCTGGCCCCGCACCCCAAGCCGGTGCCCGTCCGCTCGGAGATCCCATGACGGGTAGGGTGGCCGACCGTGGGTGAGCGCATCGTCTTCACGATCGCCGCGGCCTCGGCGCTGGCGTCGGGCGTCCTGGTGATCTCGCTCAAGGAGCCCTTCCGGGCCACCGTCGCGCTCATCGGCACGCTGCTCTCGGTGTCGGTCCTGTTCGTGCTGCTGATGGCCCCGTTCGTCGCCGCGATCCAGGTGATCGTCTACGCCGGCGCCATCGTGGTGCTCTTCCTGTTCGTCATCGCCTACCTCGGCGAACGGCCGGTCGTGGAGCTCGGGGACAAGCTGGGGCGGTGGGCGCCCTTCGCCTGGATCGCGGTCATCGCCCTGGCGATCCAGCTCGTGGTGGTGCTGCTCACCACCGACCTGCCCGGCGCCTCCGACGACCCCGCCAAGACCGGTGACATCGGCAGCCCCGAGGCCATCGGCCGGTCGTTCATCGACACCTACCTGGTGGCCTTCGAGGCCACCTCGCTGGCCCTGCTCGTCGCCGCCGTCGGCGCCGTGATGCTCGCGAAGCGCGCCGTGCGCTCGGAGGGCGGCCGGTGAGCCCCGAGACCATCGAGGGCGTGCCCCTCGTCGCCTACCTGGCCGTCTCGGGCGGCCTGTTCCTGCTCGGCCTGCTCGGCGTGATGATCCGCCGCAACCCGCTGCTGCTGCTGCTCGCCGTGGAGCTGATGCTCAACTCGGCGAACCTCGCGCTCGTCGGGTTCAGCCGCTACTGGAACGTCACCGACGGGCAGGTCTTCGCCCTGGTGGTGATGGTGGTGGCCGCCGCGGAGGTCGTCATCGGCCTCGGCCTGATCGTGGCCGTGTTCCGCCAGCGCCTCGCGCTGGACGTCGACGAGATGTCCACCCTGAAGGGTTAGGCGCAGCACCTCGTGATCGACGTCCTCGCCTGGATCGTCCTCGGCCTGCCGCTGCTCGGCTGCGTGATCCTCTCCCTCTGGCCCGGTGAGCCGGACCGCCGCCTGACGCGCGTCGTCGGCGTCGGCCTGCCGGCGATCGGCTTCGTCCTGACCGTCGTGATCTTCGTGGCCCTGCTCGGGCGCGACTCCGACGACCGGGTGGTGGTCACCAGCCTCTGGACGTGGGTGCAGACCGCCGGCCTCGACATCGACCTGGCGCTGATGGCCGACCCGCTCTCGGTGCTGATGATGCTGGTCATCACCGGGGTCGGCTCGCTGATCGTCCTCTACTCGACCGAGTACATGGAGGAGGACCGCGACTACCGGCGCTTCTTCGCGGAGATGAACTTCTTCCTCTTCGCGATGCTGCTGCTGGTCCAGGCCGCGAACTTCTTCTTCCTCATCGTCGGGTGGGGGCTCGTCGGCCTCGCCTCGTACCTGCTGATCGGCTTCTACTACGACAAGCCGTCCGCGGTCGCCGCCGCCAAGAAGGCGTTCGTGATCAACGTGGTCGGCGACATCGGCATGGTGCTCGCGGCCTTCCTGCTGGTGCGCGAGATGGGCACCCTCGACTACCTCGAGGTCTTCTCGGAGGCGCCGGCCGGGCTCGGGTCGGACAGCGGCGTCGCGTTCGCCGTCGCGATGCTCCTGTTCGTGGGCGCCGCGGCCAAGAGCGCCCAGTTCCCGCTCCACACCTGGCTGCCGGACGCGATGGAGGGCCCGACCCCGGTCTCCGCCCTCATCCACGCCGCCACCATGGTGACGGCCGGCGTCTACATGGTGTGCCGCACCAACGTGCTCTACGAGCTCGCGCCGCTCGCGGGCGACATCGTCGCCGTGACCGGCGCCGTCACGCTGTTCATGGCGGCGACGATCGCCCTGGTGCAGGTGGACATCAAGCGCGTGCTCGCCTGGAGCACCGTCTCCCAGATCGGCTACATGATCATGGGCGCCGGGCTCGGCGTGTACTCGTCGTCGATGTTCCACTTCCTGACGCACGCCTTCTTCAAGGCGCTGCTCTTCCTCGGCGTCGGCATCGTCATCCACGCCCTCGCCGGCGAGCAGAGCCTGGACCGCATGGGCGGCCTGCGGAAGCACATGCGCTTCACGTACGTCGCGGTCCTCACCGGCTGCCTCGCCATCTCGGGCATCCCGCCCTTCTCCGGCTTCTTCAGCAAGGACGAGCTGCTGTCCACGGCCTTCGAGGCCGGCACGCTCGGCAAGGTCCTGGTGTGCGTCGGCGTCGCCGGCGCCGGCCTGACCGCCTTCTACATGTTCCGCCTGCTCTTCCGGGCCTTCTGGGGCCCCGAGCCGGACGGCGGCTACCCGCACGCGCCGCACAACCCGTCGTGGCTCATGTCGGCGCCGGTCGGCGTGCTGACGGTCCTCGCCGCGACGGCCGGCTTCCTGCAGGTCCCGGGCGCGTGGCACCCGCTGGACACCTGGCTGGAGCCCTCCCTCACGGCCGCCCCGGACATCGAGCCGACCGTGGCCGGCGAGTGGACGATCTCCATCATCTCGGTGGGCCTCGCGCTCGCGGCCATCGCCCTCGCCTACTGGGTGTTCGTGGCCGACCCCTCGCGCCGCCTGCGCCTGATGCCCGCCCCCGCGACCCGCCAGTTGCTGCAGGACCAGTACCGCGTGGACGAGGTCCTGGAGGACACGGTCGTGCAGCCGGGCCGGGACCTCGGCGACGTGCTGACGAACAAGGTCGAGCGCTACGGCATCCAGGGGTCCGTGGAGGGGGTCGTCGCGAGCGTGGTGGGCGCCGCCCGCGGCCTCTCGTCCATGGAGACCGGCCTCGTCCGCTCCTACGCCTTCTTCATGGTCGCGGGCGCCGCGATCGTGGGCGCCATCCTCGCGCTGGTGGTGCGGTAGCCGGTGCCCTGGGTCTCCGCCATCGTCCTGCTGCCCCTCCTGGGGGCGCTGTCCCTGCTGTTCGTGCCGGCCGGCCCGGAGGGGCGCCTCCAGGCGCGCATCCAGGCGCTGATCGCCGCGGGCGGCACCGCCGTGCTGGTCGCGATCCTGGTCGGCCTGTTCGACCGCGACAGCGGGCAGCTGCAGTTCATCGACCACCACGGCTGGGCCGAGCAGATCGGCCTCTCGTGGGACGTCGGGGTCGACGGGATCTCCCTGTGGCTCCTGGTCCTGACGGCCGCGATCTTCCTGCTCGGCGTCGCCGCCGCCTGCTGGCGCCTGCCGGACCGCGCGCGCGGGTTCCTGGCCCTGCTGCTGCTGGCCGAGACCGGCCTGCTGGGGCTCTTCGCCGCGGGCAACCTGGTGCTGTTCTACGTCTTCTGGGAGGCGATGCTCGTCCCGTTCTACTTCCTCATCGCCATGTGGGGCGGCGAGGGACGGCGGCGGGCGACCAACCTCTTCGTGATCTACACGATGATCGGCTCCCTGCTGATGCTCGTCGCGATCCTGAGCACGGCGTTCGTGGCGCGGGACATCACCGGGCAGTTCACCTTCGAGATCCGCGACCTCGCCGGCGTCGCCTTCACGGACACGCAGAGCACCTGGCTCTTCCTGGGCTTCGCCCTCGCCTTCGCGATCAAGCTGCCGCTCTGGCCGTTCCACGCCTGGTTGCCCCTGGCGTACCGCGCGGCGCCGATCCTCGTGACCGGCCTGCTCGCCGCCGTGATGAGCAAGGCCGGCGTGTACGGCTTCCTGCGCATCGGCATGCCGACCTTCCCGGTGGGCGCCGACCGCCTGGCCGTGCCGCTCGGGATCCTGGCCGTCATCGGGATCGTCTACGGCTCCCTGATCGCCTGGCGGGCGCCGACGATGCGGATGCTGGTGGCGTACTCGAGCCTCGCCCACCTCGGCTTCATCGCCCTCGCGATCGTGGCGATCGACGTGCAGGCGTCCCAGGGCGCGGTGCTCCAGATGGTCAACCACGGCATCGTGGTCGCGGCGGCCTTCGTGATCGTCGGCGTCATCAACCGCGCGCGGCCGGACGACCGCATCGACGGCATCGGCGGCCTCGCCGCGGGCACCCCGCGCCTGGCGGGGGTCTTCCTGATCGTCGCGATGGCGGCGCTCGCCATCCCCGGGTCGAACTCGTTCGCCGGGGAGTTCCTCATCCTGACCGGCGTCTTCCGCCAGCACGTCTGGCTCGCCGCGCTCGCCTGCATCGGCATCGCCTACGCGGCCGTCTACATGCTGCGGCTGTACCAGTCGTCGATGAACGGGCCGCTGAAGGGGACGGTCCGGCCGGCCGAGGCCGAGCTCCGCGCCCGCGACCTGATGGTGCTGCTGCCGCTGGTCGCCGCCATGCTGTTCATCGCGCTCTGGCCGCAGGGGATCGTCGGCGCGACGACCGCCAGCGTCGAGCGCGCCCTCGGCGCCGCCCAGATCGCCGCCGACCGCCCGGAGGACCAGATCCAGTACCGCCCGCCCGCCAACCCGCCGGCGGAGGCCCTGCCGCTGCCGGGTGACGAGCAGCCCGCCGAGACCGCCGACGACGGCACCACGGCGCCCGAGGAGGCCGCGCCGTGAGCGACCTGAACGTCGTCGCCGCCACCCCGGTCATCATCATGGCCGCGTCCGGCACGCTCGCGATGACCGCCGGGCTGCTGCCGGGCCGGACCATGCGGCGCCACGGGCCCGCGTTCGTGGGCATCGCCGGCATCGCCGCCGCAGCGGTCATGTCGATCGTGCTCTGGGGGGACCGCGAGGAGGCCTTCGGCGGCGGCCTGCGCGCCGACCGCTTCTCCCTGCTCTTCAACCTGCTGTTCCTGTCGGTCGCGCTCGTGACGATCCTGCTCGCCTGGCGCGAGCCGGCGGCCGTCGACCGGCGCGGCGAGTACGTCGCCCTGCTGCTGATATCGGCGACCGGGATGATGCTCGTCGCCGGGGCCGGCGACCTCATCACGATCTTCCTGGGCATCGAGATCCTCTCGGTGAGCCTGTACGTGCTCTGCGCCCTGGAGGTCTGGCGCGAGCGCTCGCTGGAGAGCGGCCTCAAGTACCTGATCGCGGGCGCCGTGGGCGCGTCGATCCTGCTGTACGGCCTGACCTTCCTCTTCGGCGCCACCGGGTCCACCAACCTCACGGTGATCGGCGAGCAGCTCGCGGGCTCGTCCTTCACCGGGGAGCCGCTGGTGGTGGCCGCGATGGCGCTGATCGCCGCCGGCCTCGCGTTCAAGGCGTCGGCCGCGCCGTTCCACATGTGGACGCCGGACGTCTACGAGGGCGCCCCCACGACGGTCACGGCGTTCATGTCGACCGCCGTGAAGGCGGCCGCGTTCGCCGCCTTCCTGCGGATCTTCTCGGGCGTCTTCACCGACATCCAGGACGACTGGTCGGTGGTGATCGCCGTCCTGGCCGTCGCCTCCATCGTGGTGGGCAACGTCGCCGCGCTCGTCCAGCCGAACATGAAGCGGCTGCTCGCCTACTCGAGCATCGCCCAGGCCGGGTACCTGCTGATCGGCGTCGCCACGGGGAGCATCGACGGCGCGGAGGCCGTCATCTACTACCTGCTCGCCTACGCGGCCATGACCCTCGCGGCCTTCGCCGTCGTCATCATCCGCGAGCGCGAGGTGGAGGACGGGGACTCCGTCGCCGCCCTCGCCGGCTACGGCCGCGCCCGGCCGGTGATCGGCGTCGTCCTGACGATCGCGATGCTGTCCCTCGCCGGGTTCCCGCCGCTCTCCGGCTTCATCGGGAAGTTCCTGCTCTTCGGCGCCGCCGTGGAGGAGGAGATGACCTGGCTCGCCATCGTGGGCGCCGTCGGCAGCATGGTGAGCCTCGGCTACTACCTGCGCGTCGTCTGGGTCGCCTGGTCGCCGGGCCCCGAGGGCGGGCCGCGGAAGGTGCTGCCGATCCCGGGCCCGGTGGGCATCGCCACGATCGCCGCCGGCATCAGCGTGGTCGTCCTGAGCCTGATGGCCTCCCCGGTGCTCGACGCCTGCCGGGGCGCCGCGGAGTCCCTGCTGGCCCCCTGAGCCGCGGGTGCCGCCGGTCCCCGAGGGGACCGGCGGCGTGCGGATGACCCGCGGTCAGAGCTCCAGCGCCGGCAGCGGCAGCGGGCCGGTGAGGCCCGTGACCGTGCCGAGCGGGTCCGCGAGCACGGCGGCCGGGTCGACCGGCAGCGCGGGCAGCGGCAGCGCGGGGAGCGGCAGGCCGGCCAGCAGGCCTGCGACGGTGCCGACCGGGTCGGCGGCCACGCCGGTCACCGTCCCGACGGGATCGGCGATGACGGCGGCCGGGTCCACCGGCAGCGCCGGCAGGGCGGGCAGCTCGATCGCGGGCAGCGCCGGCAGGGCCGGCAGCGCCGGGAGGGCCGGCAGCGCCGGGATCGGGAGCGGGCCCGTCAGGGGCGTGATGACGGAGGTCGGGTCGGCCACGACGTGCGTGACGGCCCCCACCGGGTCGTCGATGA
>JBFWPT010000005.1:0-93099 GCA_050249835.1 Thermoleophilia bacterium | reverse complement strand
GCCGGCAGGGCCGGCAGCGCCGGGAGGGCCGGCAGCGCCGGGATCGGGAGCGGGCCCGTCAGGGGCGTGATGACGGAGGTCGGGTCGGCCACGACGTGCGTGACGGCCCCCACCGGGTCGTCGATGACCGCCTGCGGGTCGACCGGCAGCTCCACCGGCAGCGCCGGCAGGGCGGGCAGCTTCGGCTTCGGGAGCGCGTCGGCGACCGTCTCGACGGTGGCGACCGGGTCCTCGACCACGGCGGTCACGGTGCCGACGGGGTCGGCGACCACGGCGGCCGGGTCCACGGGCAGCGGCGGGAGGGCCATCGGCAGCTCGCCGGTCACCGACTCCACCGTCCCGATCGGGTCCTCCACCACGCCGGTCACGGTGCCGACCGGGTCGGCGACCACGGCGGCCGGGTCCACGGGCAGCGGCGGGAGGGCCACCGGCAGCTCGCCGGTCACCGACTCCACCGTCCCGATCGGGTCCTCCACCACGCCGGTCACGGTGCCGACCGGGTCCGCGATCACCGCGGCCGGGTCGACCGGCAGCGCGGGGAGGGCGGGGACGTCGGCCGAGACCGTCACGGCCGCGTCGGCGCCGGGGGCGGAGACCGCCACCACGGCCGCCGCGTCCGGCGCCTCGGAGGGGGCCCCGAGGGCCAGGGCGGGGGCGGCGACCAGCGTCAGGGCACCGGCCACCACCGCCAGGATGTGGCGTCGCATGTGATGTGTTCCTCTCGTTGCGGTTCGGATGGGCTGTGGGCGCGCTCCCGCCGTGGGCGGGGGCGCGCCGCGCCTATCCGGGCCGCTCGGAGGGCTGTGGCGGCGCGGGTCCCGGCGCGGCCCGAGGCGCCTCACGGCGCCGCAGGGCCGCCGGGGGCGGCAGCAGGAGCAGGAGGCCGGCGAGCACGGCGGCCAGGAGCAGGCTCATGCCGGCGCCGGGCGCCACGGCGCTCGCGGAGGAGGTCCCCGACACGGCGGCGGGCGCGGGGCCGTCCGGCCCGCTACCCGCGGGCCCGGCGGCGGCGGCCGACGGCGCGTCGGCCGGGCCGGCGGGCGCGTCGCCCGCGGCGGCCGGGACCGCCTCCGGGGTGAGCTCGGCGGTGGCGGGCTCCGGCGCGGGCTCCGGCCGGGCCGGGGCGATCGCGGTCGGCGGCCGGCGGTCCGGGAGGGCGTCCGGGGCCGGCGACGCGCCGGGCGTGGCCTCGCGCGCCGGCGTCGGCGCCGGGGTGGGCGCGGGCTGCGCCGCGGCCGGGGCCGCCGGGGCGGCCGCGGGCGCCGGGGGCGCGGGGTCCGCCGGGGCCGGCGGTGCGGCCGCCGTGGCGGCGGTGGACGGGGCGGGCGGCGGGGCCGGGGTGACGGCATCGATCACCGGGGCCACGGTGCGGACCGCGGTCTCGACGACCGGCGTGACGACCGGGGGGGCCGCCGCCGGCGTGGCCGCCGGGGTCACCGCGACGCCCACGGGGGCGCCGGGCTCGGCCAGCGACACGGACACGCCGGTGCCGGCGACGGACACGCTCACCTGCAGCGCCAGCGCGGCGGGGGCCGCGACGAGGGCGAGGACGAGCGCGGCCACGATGGTCAGGAGCCGGGTGGGCACCCGGCCTTCCTACCAGGGGCGTCCGGGCGCGGCGGCCGGAGTCGCCGACAACCTCACAGGATACTTACCGTTCGGCGGCGGTCCGCATCACTCGGATTGGTGACGGGCCCGCAGGATCAATTGGACCGCGGTGGCGACCAGGAGCAGCGCGAACCCGATGCGCAGGGCCCGCTCGGGGGCCGCGTCGGCCAGGAAGGCGCCGAGCACGGCGGTCGCCACGGAGACGACCCCCATCACGGTCGCGTCGCGCCACCGCACCGTGCCCGCGCGGGTCTGCCGCCAGGAGCCGAGCACGGCCACCGGGATGATCGCCAGCAGCGAGGTCGCCTCCGCCTCCAGCTGGGTGAGCCCCAGCACCAGCGTGAGGGCCGGCACGAAGATGATGCCGCCGCCCACGCCGAAGAGGCCGGCGACGGCGCCCGCGGCCACCCCGAGCGCGATGACGAGGAGGACCTCCACTCAGGCCACCGCGATCCGGACCGCCACGGCGAGGAGGAGGACCACGAACGCGTAGGTGAGGGCCCGCGACGACATGCGGTCCTTGAGCGCGATCCCCAGGTTCACGCCGACCATGGCGGGGAGCCCCACGAGCAGGGCGGTGTCCCACTGGACGTTGCCCAGGGCGCCGTGGGTGACGGTGCCGGCCGTCGCCGTGAAGATGATGGCGGCCAGCGACGTTGCCGTCGCGACACGGGCGTTATACCCCAGCAGGGCGATCAGCAGGGGGACCATCACGACCCCGCCTCCCACCCCGAACAGGGAGGCGAACAGGCCGGCCGTCAGGCCCGTCAGGGCCAGGGGCAGGAGGACCCCCCCGGGGGACCGCGGGCCGGTGCTAGGGTCGGGCGGCGTGACCGTCTCCGACCGGACCCTCGAGGCCGCGCTCGCCCCCCTGCGCGAGGACCTCGGCGATGCCGCGGTCTTCTGCGACGTCGACGGCACGCTCGCGCCGATCGTCCCCCGCCCCGAGGACTCGCGCCTGCTGGACGGCG
This sequence comes from Thermoleophilia bacterium, assembly GCA_050249835.1. Lineage (GTDB taxonomy): Bacteria > Actinomycetota > Thermoleophilia > Miltoncostaeales > Miltoncostaeaceae > Miltoncostaea. The sequence goes on along the minus strand of JBFWPT010000005.1, from coordinate 90,520 downwards.
TCCCCGAGGCCCTGGTGGAGCTGCGCGGGCGGGTGCGCCTGCTCGCCTTCGTGAGCGGCCGGGGCCTGGCCGACCTGGAGCGCCTGGTGGCGCTGCCCGGCTGCGCCTACGCCGGCAACCACGGGATGGAGATCCACCGGGTCGGGCGGGAGCCCGAGCTGGCCGACGGGGTCGAGGAGCACCTGCCCGCGGTCGCCGCCTTCGTCGCCGGCTGGCCGCCCGAGCGCCTCGCGCCGGGCGACCTGCGCATCGAGGCGAAGGGCGCGACCGTCAGCGTCCACGCCCGCGGCGCGCGCGACCCCGAGGCCGCCCGGCTCCTGATGGCGCAGATCGCCTCCGACGCCCTGGACCGGGGCCTCGTGCCGTCCACCGGGCGCGAGGTGCTGGAGCTGCGGCCGCCGGTGCCGGTCGACAAGGGCACCGCCGTCCGCGCCCTGCTGCGCGACTCGGGCGCCCGGACGGCGCTCTACATCGGCGACGACCGCACCGACGCGGACGCCTGGCGGGCGCTGCGCGCCCTGCGGGTCGAGGGCGGCCTGGACCAGGCCCTGGGCATCGCCGTGGCCGCCGGTGAGGTGCCGCCCGCCGTGCGGGAGGCGGCCGATCTGGAGGTGCAGGGCCCCGCCGGCGCGCTCGGGGTGCTGCGCCACCTGCTTCAGGGCTGAGCCCCCGCGGCCGCGAGGCGCGCGGCGCGGGCCGCCGCCAGCTCCGGCCAGGTGAGGGTGTTGCCGACGTCCCCGGGCAGGGCGCCCGCCCGGCGGGCGACGAGGACCCCGAACCGGGCGTAGTCGAGGGCCTCCTCGGAGTGCGCGTCGGCGCCGATCGTGAGCCGGGCGCCGGCGTCGAGTGCGGTCCGGGCCATGGCCGCGTCCAGGTCGAGGCGCCGCGGCTGGCCGTTGACCTCGAGGTAGGTGCCGGTGCGCGCCGCGGCCTCCGCCAGGCGGCCGACGTCGAGGGCCGAGTGGGCGCGGCGGCCGAGCATGCGGCCGGTGGGGTGCCCGATGACGTCGACGAAGGGGCTCTCGACGGCCGCCAGCACCCGTGAGGTCATCCGCTCGCGGTCCTGGGTCAGCGCCGAGTGGACGCTCGCGGTGACCCAGTCGAACCGCGCGAGCAGCTCGTCGTCGAAGTCAAGGCGGCCGTCGCCCAGGATGTCGACCTCGGTCGCGCGCAGCACCGTGATGTCGTCGTGGCGGGCGTCGGCCTCCCGGATCTCCTCCCACTGGCGCATCACCCGCTCCGGGTCGAGCCCGCCCGCCATGGCGAGGCTGCGCGAGTGGTCGCTGATCGCCAGGTACTCCAGGCCGCGCCGCCGCGCCGCCTCGACCATCTCGGCCACCGAGAGGGTGCCGTCGCTCCAGGTGGTGTGCGAGTGGAGCTCGCCGCGCAGGTCGGCCCGCGTGACCGGCTCGGGGACCGGCCCGGCGGCGGCGCGCTCGATCTCCCCGTCGTCCTCGCGCAGCTCCGGCGGCACCACGTGGAGGCCGAGCGCCGCGTAGACGCCCTCCTCGTCCGCGTGGACCGCCGTGCCGTCCTCGCCGGCGATGCCGTGCTGGGAGACCGACAGCCCCCGCCGCACGGCCAGCTCGCGCAGGCGGATGTTGTGGGCCTTGGACCCGGTGGCGTGCTGGAGCAGGTTGCCGAACGCCTCGGGCGTGGTGACCGACAGCTCGACGCGGGGGCCGAGGTGGGTGGAGACCGCCCGGGCGGCGTCCCCGCCGGAGAGGACGCGCTCCACCTCGGGGAGGCCCGCGAGGGCGTCGAGCAGGTCGCCGGGGCGGGGCGCGGCGCCCACGAGGTCGATGTCGTGGGCCGACTCGCGCCCGCGGCGCAGCGACCCGGCGATCTCGACCCGCGCGCCGGGCACCGCGGCGCGGAGGCCGTCCGCCATGGCCTCGGCCAGCGGCAGGGCGACGCCCAGCGGCACGCGCTGCGGGCCGTCGCCGCCCTCCTCCACCCGCCGGGCGAGCTGCTCCACGAGCTTGTCGCGCGTCGCCGGCCCGAACCCGGGGACCTCGGAGAGGCGCCCCTCGGCGGCGGCGGCCGTGAGGCTGTCGAGGTCGGTGATGCCGAGGGCGCCCCAGAGCGCGACCGCGCGCTTCGGGCCGATGCCCTCCAGGGACGCGACGGCCGCCAGGCCCTCCGGCACCCGGACCTTCACCTTGTCGAGCGCGGAGATCGTCCCGGTCTCGGCCAGCTCGACGATCTTGGCCTGGAGCGTCGCGCCGATGTCCGGCAGCTCCACGGCACGGCCCGCCAGGGCCATCTCGGCGACCGACGACGAGGTCTGCCGCACCCGGGCGGCCCCGCGGCGGTAGGCGAGCACGCGGTGGCGCACCGCGCCCTCCAGCTCCAGCAGGTCGCCGAGCAGCGCGAGCCGGTCCGCGATCTCCGCGTTCGTCGGGAGGTCCCGTGCCATCCCCGTGAGTCTAGGCGCAGCTCCTCCCCGCGCCGGCGACGCCGCGGGGAGGACGCGCCTGGTTACGCCTCGGCGGGCTCCAGGGCGGCGGAGCGGAGCGAGTCGATGATCTGACGCGCGTGCTCCGGGCCGTCAACGACGCGCTGGAGCCGCTCGGTCAGCGCCAGCGCGACGGAGACGTGCCCCCCTTCGCCGACCGGGTCGGGCAACGCCGCGGGAACGCCGCTCTCCAGCAGTCGCGCCGTGAGCAACAGGGCGTTGCGCTCGTCACCGGTCATGCGGGCAATCTCGGCCACGGCTGTAAGCGGGGGCGCACGCGAACTGTGATCAATCCGTAAGAGGACCGCGAGGCCGCCACGCGGAACTTGCGAAGGGTTGCGCGCCGGGGCCGGTGGACGGGTCGCGGGCGTCCCCCGCGCGCCCCGCCGGCAGGGACCGCGCTCGCCATGCCGAATCCCGGTCGGGACGGCGGAAGCGGATGCTAGGGTCCGCCGGGGTCCGAGCGGAGGTCGAGGTGCAGGTTCTGGGCACGCGCAGGGGTGGCCTCGTCACCCTCGCGCTCGTGGCGGTGGCCGTCGTGGCCGCCGCGGCCTTCGTCGTGTGGCAGCTCATGGAACGTCCCACCGTGGACGCGCCGGTGCCCGCCCCCGGGAGCGCCGTGTCGCAGGCCCGGCCCGAGATCGCCTTCACCGTCCCCGACGGCGCCCGGCTCGGAGACCTGAAGGTCGTCGTGGACGGCGAGGACGTGACCGCCGGGGCCCGCGCCGACGGCGACACGATCGTCGTGCCGGCACCCGGGCAGCTGGCCGACGGCGAGCACACGGTGGCCGTCTCCTTCAGCAGCGACAACGTCTTCGCCCGCTCCGTCTCGCGCGAGTGGGCCTTCGCGGTCGACACCGCGGCCCCGAAGCTCGCCGTGACCGCGCCGGGCCAGGGCGACCTGCGCGCCCGCCGGGCCGTCAAGTTCACCGGCCGCGCCGAGCCCGGCAGCCGCGTGACCGTCGCCTTCGAGGGCGGCCAGTCCGGCGCGACCGCCGGGCCGAAGGGCGGCTGGGAGGCCGTGGCCCGGCTCCCCGAGGGCGCGGTGCGCACCACGGTCACCGCCGAGGACGCCGCCGGCAACACCACCCGCCGCGCGCGGACCGTCCGCGTCGACACCACGGCCCCCGACCTGGCGCTCTCCTCCCCGGCCGCCGGCCAGCAGATCACCGAGACCGACGAGCCCGTCGTCCAGGGCGCCGTCGCCTCCGAGGACCCCCGCAACCTGACGTTCACCGCGACGGTCAACGGCAGGAAGGTCGCGACCGTGCGCGGCGCGGACGCCACCTCCCCCGACGAGTACGCGGCCGCCTACGGCGACGCCTCGGGCACCACCGCGGCCCTCGAGGTCGACGGGCGGCGCTTCGCGATGGCCGTCGGGGTCCTCCCCCAGGGCCGCAGCGCGATCGTCGTGACGGCCCGCGACGCGGCCGGCAACACCGCCCGGACGAAGACCGTCGTCCACGTGGACTCCACCGACGAGTTCGGGGCCGTGGACATCGCCGCCGGCGCCCGGGGCGCGGACGTCACCGCCCTGCAGCAGCGCCTGCGCGAGGCCAAGGTGTACCCGAAGAAGGCCAAGCTCACCGGCGTGGTCGACAAGACCACCCAGAAGTCGATCGAGCGGTACCAGAAGCGCTACGACCTGCCGCGCACCGGCGTGGTCGACGAGCGCACCCGCACCGCGATGGTCGGCCGCATCGTCGTGAACCTGGAGCAGCGCAAGCTGCGCCTCATCCGCAACGGCCGCGTCTGGAAGACCTACCGCATCGCCATCGGCCAGGCCGCCTACCCCACGCCGACCGGCGACTACGAGATCAACGACAAGCAGGTCGACCCGACCTGGTACCCGCCGGACTCCCCGTGGGCCGCGGAGCTCTCCACCATCCCGCCCGGTCCGGGCAACCCGCTCGGCACGCGCTGGATCGGCACCACCGCCCCGGCGATCGGCATCCACGGCACCTACGCGGACTCGTCCATCGGGACCGCCGCGAGCCACGGCTGCATGCGGATGCACATCCCGGACGTCGAGGAGCTCTACGAGCAGGTCTCGCTCGGGATGCAGGTCTCGATCCGGGCGTGAGCGGCGGGGCGGGCCTGGAGGCGGTGACCGGCGCCGACTGGGACGCGCGCGTCCTGGGGGCGGGCCGGCCGGTGCTCGTGGACTTCTGGGCCCCCTGGTGCGCGCCGTGCATCCGGCTGGAGCCCGCCCTGGCCGAGGTCGCCGAGCGCTACGCCGGCCGCGTCGACGTGGCGACCCTCGACGTCGACGACCAGCCGGCCGTCGCCGGCCGCTACGACGTGCTGCAGCTCCCGACCGTCATGCTGTTCGACGGCGGCGCGCCGGTCGCCCGCCTCACCGGCCGCGTGACGCCCCGCACCATCGAGGACGCCGTCGCCGGCCACCTCGCCCATCCCGACTGAAGGACGCCCCGATGCCCGCCATCTACTTCCGCCTCGGCAACGTGCAGCCGTTCGCCGACATGAGCGCCGAGACCGTCGAGGAGGGCGTCATCCTGGTGAAGGGTGACGGCAAGGTCGTGGGCCTGCGGCTGGAGGAGCCGCGCAAGGTGCTGGAGCTCGACGGCATCATCGAGCGCCTCGGCCTGGACCCGGAGCGCATCTGGCCGCGCCTGCGCGCCGACGAGGACGTGATGTCCAGCGCCCGCGCCGCGACCTGGGGCGGCGGCGGCGCCTAGCTAGGAGCGGTCGAGCCGCAGCGCGAGCGGCTCCCCGTCCACCACGTGCTCCTCGCGGGCGATGCCCGCGAAGGGCGCGCCGTGGGACACCGACAGCGCGGTGGCGAGCGTCTCGGCGGCGATGGACGCCCGGTGCGCGTCGATCGCCTCGCGCACGAGGCCCGAGCCGTCGAGGTGGAGCACGATCCGCTCCTCCACCCGCAGCCCGGCGGTGCGGCGGGCGCCCTGGACGGCGTGGACCACCTCCCGGGCCAGCGCCTCCAGGCGCAGGTCGTGGGTGATCTCGGTGGCGAGGCCCACCGCCAGCGCGGCCTCCTGGCCGACGGCGTAGCCCTCGGTGGGGCGCGCCTCGCGCAGCAGGTCCTCGCCGTCGAGGACCTCGGAGGCGCCGTCCACGACGATCTCCACCCCGCCGCCCCCGTCGAGCGCCCGCGCCGTCTCGGCCGCCGGCAGCGCGGCCACCGCCGCGGCCACCGCGGGCATCGACTTGCCGAAACGGGGGCCGAGGCGCCGGTAGTTGGGCTTCAGGGTGACGTCCACGAGCTCGCCCGGGTCGGTCACGAAGCGGACCGCGCGGACGTTGAGCTCCTCGGCAACCAGGTCCGACAGGGCCCCGATGCGCGCGGCGGTGGCCGGCGGGCAGGCGATGACGGCCTCCGCCAGCGGCTGGCGCACCTTGAGCTTCGCCTCGGCCCGCGCGCCGCGGCCCACCTGGACCGCCTCGCGCACGTCGGCCATCGACGCCTCGAGCTCCGGGTCGTGGCGCCCGCGCGCCTCCGGCCAGGCGGCGAGGTGCACGGACTCCGGGGCGTCCGGGTCGTGGGCGGCGACGAGCGTGCCGTGGATCTCCTCCGCCACGAAGGGGCAGAACGGCGCGACGAGGAGCGCCAGGGTGGAGAGGCACTCGTGGAGGGTGGCGAACGCCGCGTCGGCGTCGGCGCGCCCGGCGGCGTCCCCGTCGCCGGAGCGGCCGCCCCAGAAGCGCCGCCGCGACGTGCGGACGTACCAGTTGCTCAGGTCGTCGACCATCGCCTCCAGCGCCCGGCCGGCGCCGGTCGCGTCGAAGCCCTCCATGCGCTCGGTGACCTCGGCCACCGTCGCGTCCAGGCGGCTCAGGATCCAGCGGTCCACGGGCCGCAGCGACGCCGGGTCCGGTTCCGGGCCGCCGGGCGTCCAGCCGTCGGGCAGGGCCGCGTAGGTGACGAGGAACGCGAACGTGTTCCACACCGTCAGCAGGAAGCGGCGCATGGCCTCGTCGACCGCCTCCAGGCTGAAGCGGAACGAGTCCCAGGGGCTCTGCGCGGTGAGCAGGTACCAGCGGAACGCGTCGGCCCCCTGGCGGTCGAGCACCGTCCACGGCTCGATGACGTTGCCGCGGCTCTTGCTCATCTTCTGGCCCTCGCCGTCCAGGATGAGCCCGAGGCAGACCACGTTGCGGTAGGCCGTGTCGTCGAAGACCAGCGTCGCCTCGGCGAGCAGCGAGTAGAACCAGCCGCGCGTCTGGTCGAGGGCCTCGCAGATGAAGTCGGCGGGCAGGCGGCCGGTGAGGTCGCCGCCGGTCGCGAAGGGGTGGTGCTCCTGCGCGAACGGCATCGCGCCGCTGTCGTACCAGACGTCGATGACCTCGGGCTCGCGGTGCATCGCGCCGCCGCAGGAGCAGGTGAGGACCACGTCGTCCACGAACGGCCGGTGCGGGTCGAAGGGCTCCGCCAGGGGCGCCCCGGCGCGCTCGGCGAGGGCCGCGAACGACCCGACGGCCTCCACCCGGTCGCAGGCCTCGCACCGCCAGAGGGGCAGGGGCGTGCCCCAGTAGCGGTCCCGCGAGATGGCCCAGTCGACGTTGCCCTCCAGCCAGCGGCCGAAGCGGCCGTCGCGCACACGCTCGGGGTGCCAGCCGATCTCCGCGTTGAGGGCGATCATCCGGTCCTTGACCGCGGTCGTGCGGATGTACCAGGAGGGCTTCGCGTAGTAGAGGAGGGGCGTCCCGCAGCGCCAGCAGTGCGGGTAGGAGTGCCGGTGGACGTCGGAGCGCAGCAGCAGGCCGCGCGCGGCGAGGTCCTCGATGAGGTCCGGGTCGGCCTCCTTCACGAGCCGCCCGGCCCAGGGCCCGGCGGCCTCGGTGAACCGCCCGTCGGGCCCGACCGGGTTGGGGGCGTCGAGGCCGTGGGCCTTCCCGGCGCGCATGTCGTCCTCGCCGAAGGCCGGGGCGATGTGGACGATGCCGGTGCCGTCCTCGGTCGTGACGAAGTCGGCGTCCACGACCCGGTGGGCACCCGGCAGGAACGGGAACGGCGGCGCGTACTCGCGGCCGACCAGGTCGGCGCCCGGGATGCGCTCCACCACCCGGGCCTCCTCGCCCAGCACGCGCTCCACCAGCGGCTCGGCCAGCACGAGGCGCTCGCCGCCGGCCTCGGCGACGGCGTAGACCACGTCGGCGTGGACGGCGGCGGCCTGGTTGGCCGGCAGGGTCCACGGGGTGGTCGTCCAGACGAGCAGGGAGCCCTCGCCGTCGCGCAGCGGGAACCGCACGTAGGCGGACGGGTCGTCCACCTCCCGGTAGCCCTGCGCGACCTCGTGGCTGGAGAGGGCGGTGCCGCAGCGCGGGCAGTACGGGACCACCTTGTCGCTCTGGTAGAGCATCCCGCGCTCGAACAGCTCGGCGAGGCTCCACCAGACGGACTCGATGTAGTCCGTGTCCATCGTGCGGTAGGCGCGGTCGGTGTCGATCCAGAAGCCGATCCGCTCCGTGAGCCGCTCCCACTCGTCCAGGTAGGTGAGGACGGACTCGCGGCAGAGCGCGTTGAACTCGGCGATGCCGTACGCCTCGATCTGCGGCTTGCCGGAGATGCCGAGACGCTTCTCCACCTCGAGCTCGACCGGCAGGCCGTGGCAGTCCCAGCCGCCGCGGCGGTCCACGAACCGGCCGCGCATGGTCTGGAAGCGCGGGAAGATGTCCTTGAACACCCGCGAGAGGACGTGGTGGGAGCCGGGCCGGCCGTTGGCCGTCGGCGGGCCCTCGTAGAAGACCCACGGCTCGGCGCCCGCGCGCTCCTCGAGGCTGCGGTCGAAGATGCGGCGCTCGCGCCAGAAGGCGAGCACGCGCTCCTCCATCGCCCCCCAGGCCGAGGCCGGGGGGACCTCCCTCCACCGGCCGGTCACGCGGCGATCTGCGCCGTGGACTCGAGGTGCCGCCGGACCTCGGTGAAGTCCTCGAAGGGGACGAAGGGCACGCCGTCGATCGTGAGGTCGCGGGCGAGGTCGGCCCGGGCGAACACCAGGTCGGCGAGGCGCGCGCCGCAGCGGTCCGAGATGCCGTCGCCCACGTAGACGAGGCCGTCCCCGTCCCGGTGGGCGCGGAGGTCGTGGCGCTTGCACCGCCGCCCGCACTCGCCGCACACCTCGCCCCGGTCGCTCCACACCAGGCGGCAGCCGTCCGGCGTGAAGACGGCCTCGTGGCTCTCCACGCGCAGGTGCCCGAGGCCCCAGTGATCGAGGGCGGCCTCGATGACGGAGCGGAAGCCCGACGAGAACACGACGAGGCGGTGGCCGTTGCCCTCGGCCCAGGCGACGAGCTCCGGGAAGCCGGCGCGCAGGCCCGCCTCGCGCAGCACGAGGTCGCGCACCTGCTCCGGGGTGGCCCGCACCGAGGCGAACTCCTCCTGCATCGCCTGCTCCAGCGTCACCTCGCCGGCGCGCAGCCGCGGCTCGATCGCCGCCCACAGCCCCCGGGTGCCGAACTCCTCGACGATCAGGTGGAGCGTGTCGTGCCGGGTGATCGTGCCGTCGAAATCGCAGGCTATGAGCAGCTTCTCCACCGGCCCGAGGGTACCAGAGGGGTCGTCGCCACCCGCCGCGCCCGGCGGCCACTACGATCGGCCGATGAGCGCCCCGCGGCCCATCCTCATCCACGGCTCCGGCGGGGACCACCGGCTGTGGGCCGCCCAGACCGCCGTGCTGGCGGGGGCCGTCGCGGTCGACCTGCCCGGGCACCCGGACGGGGCCCCGCTCACGACCCTGTCCGCGCTCGCCGAGGCCGTGGCGGCCGGGGTCGCCTCGGTCCCCGGCCCCCGGGCCCTGGTGGGGCACTCGCTGGGCGGGGCGGTCGCGCTGGAGGTGGCCCGGACGCGGCCGGAGCTGGCCGACGGCGTCGTGGTCGTCGCGAGCGGCCTGCGCCTGCCCGTGCCGGACACGACGGTGGCGCGGGCCCGGGACGACTTCGCCGCGGAGGCGGCCCGGCTGGTGGAGGGCTCGTTCGCCGACCCGGGCGCGGCGATGACCACCACGGCCCGCGCGGTGCTCGACGCCTGCGGGCCGGACACGCTCGCCGCCGACTACGCCGCGTGCCGGTCGGTGGACCTGCGGGACACCGCGGCCGGGATCCGCGTCCCCGTCCTGGTGATCTGCGGCGACGACGATCCCTTCACGCCGCTCCACCACAACGAGGCCCTCGCCCGGGCGCTCCCCATGGGCCGCCTGGTCGTGGTGCCCGGCGCGCGCCACCTCGTCCACGCCGAGTTCGACGTGACGGTCAACCTGCTCCTCGGCGCCTACCTGGCGCGGCTGGAGCTGACCCTGGACGGCGCGTGACCCACGGGCCGATCGCGCTCGTCATGAACCCCGCCGCCACCAAGGCGGGGCGGACCCTGCGCGCCGAGGTGGTCCACGCCCTCGGCCCGCTCGGGCTTGTGTCGGCCGAGACGACCCGCGGCCCGGGCGACGCGCGGCGGCTGGCGCGGGAGGCGGCCGGCGCGGGTGCCCTCGTGGTCGTGACCCTCGGGGGCGACGGCACCGCCGCCGACGTGGCCGGCGCGCTGGCCGGCGGGCCCGTCGCCATGGCCCCCCTGCCGGGGGGCAACGCCAACGTCTTCGCACGCGCCCTCGGCTGGCCCAACCACCTCGGCCGGGCGCTCGAGGCCCTGAAGGCCGCGCTGGCGTCGGGGGAGGTCCGGGAGGCGCGCCTCGGCCGGGTCTCCGGCGACGACGGCCTGGACCGGGTCTTCGCCATCAACACCGGCGTGGGCATCGACGCGGCCACGGTCGAGTGGATCGAGGCGCGGCCGCGGACGAAGCACCGGCTGCGCCATGCCGGGTTCGCGGCGGGCACCGCGATCGCGGCGGCGCGCGCCGGGCGGGCGCCGCGCCTGCGCGTGAGCGGCGAGGGCGTGGAGCCGGTCGAGGGCGCCATGGCCGTGCTCGTCGCGTCCGGCACCCCGTACACCTACCTCGGGCGCCGCCCCCTGGACCTCGTCCCCGGCGCGGCCTTCGACGGCGGCCTGGCCTGGATCGCCCTGACGCGCATGCGCCCCCACGAGCTGGCCCACATCGGCTGGCGGGCGCTCCGCGGCCGGGACCTGCCGGTGCGCGAGGGCGGCGCGCTCGCGGGCGGGCCCGCGCCGCACGGCATCGTCATCGGGTCCGACCTGCCCGCCGCCGTGCAGGCGGACGGGGAGCCGCTCGGACGCCACCGCGAGGTGCGCGTGACCGAGGGCCCGCTGCTGCGCGTCGTGGATCCGCGGGGCGGCGCGGGGCTCAAGTCGGGGGGCGGCGCGCCGACCTGATTGTGCGGGACACGGATCGTCCCGCTCATACCCGTCCCGTCGAGCAAGGAGGCTCGTAGATGACGCAGGGACCCGACCCACGGGCCACGCTGCGGGGGTTCATGGCTCTCGTCCTGGACATGGTCCGGGTCGACCCGGATCGCCGGCCGAGCACCGAGATGCAGCGCTGGCACCGCGAGCTCGCCGCCACCATCGGCGTCATCCCCGAGCACCCCTCCACCAACCGTGAGCTCCTGGACGGCGCGCTGCGCCTCTCCCAGGTGCTGAACGGGCGGGCGCGCACCGCCCAGGACGACGCCGCGGCCGCCGAGGCCGAGAGCCTCCGGGCGCGGTAGGCCGAGTCCCTCGGCCCCCCGGGCGTGAGCACCCCGGGGGGTCGTACACTCGGCCCATGAGGCTGAGCGGACGTACGTACGCCGTCCTCGTCGCCGAGGGCGTCGAGGACCTGGAGTTCTGGGTCACTCTGATGCGCCTCCAGGAGGAGGGCGCCACGGTCGTCACCGTGGGGTCGGACACCGACCCCCATCACGGCAAGAACGGCCTGGCGGTGCGCGCCGAGACGACCGCGGACGCGGTCGACGCGGCGACCCTGGACGGCCTGGTCATCCCGGGCGGCTGGGCGCCGGACAAGATGCGCCGCGACCCGGCGATCCTCGAGCTGGTGCGCGCCGTCCACGGCGCCGGGAAGATCGTGGGGATCATCTGCCACGGCGGCAGCGTCGCGATCTCCGCCGGCATCGTCGGCGCGCGCGCCACCGGGTCCCTGGGCATCAAGGACGACCTGGTGAACGTGGGCGCCGAGTGGGTGGACGAGCCCGCGTTCCGCGACGGGCAGCTCGTCTGGGGCCGTGTCGTGGCGGACATCCCCGACTTCTGCCGGGAACTGGTCGCCGCCCTCAGCGACTAAGCGGCCTCGCGCGGCGGCTTCGCCGCTTTTCGCGCGGTCTCGGCCGCATCCGGCATCACCGGCTCCCGCCGGGGATGGATGCCGGAACCCCTCCTAGGTCGGGGAGTTCCCGTTGGCCTTGGGGTCGCGCCCGGCGGCCATCGCAGCGGGGTCGCCCGCGGCCACCTCGCGGTAGGCGCCGATGCGGCGGTACCGGTCGCGGCGGGTGCGGCGGCGGTCCGCCGGCGAGAGGGCCTGCAGTTCCTTCAGGGAGCGGGAGATGTAGCCGCCCAGCAGGCGCGCGGCCTCGTCGTGGTCGCGGTGCGCGCCGCCCGGCGGCTCCGGGACGACGACGTCCGTGATGCCCCAGCGGTAGCAGTTGGCCGCGGTGGGCTGGAAGGCCGAGGCCGCGTCGCGGGCCCGGGCGGCGTCGCGCCAGAGGATCGCCGCGCCGCCCTCGGGGGAGATGACCGAGTAGGTCGAGTTCTCCAGCATCATCACGCGGTCCGTGACCCCGAGCGCCAGCGCGCCGCCGGAGGAGCCCTCGCCGATGACGATCGCGATCGTCGGGACCCGCAGCCGCAGCATCGTCTGCATGCTCTTCGCGATGGCGCCGCCCTGGCCCCGCTCCTCGGCGCCCGCGCCGGGGAAGGCCCCGGGGGTGTCGATGAGCGTGATGACCGGCAGGTTCATCTTGTCGGCGAGCGCCATGACGCGCATCGCCTTGCGGTAGCCCTCCGGGCTCGGCATGCCGAAGTTGCGGTGGGTCCGCTCGTTGGTGTCGCGCCCCTTCTGCTGGCCGATCACGGCCACGGGGCCGTCGGCGCCGCGGCCGATGCCCGCCACGATCGCCGGGTCGTCGCCGAACAGGCGGTCCCCGCGCAGCTCCTCGAACTGCGGGAACAGGCGCGGGATGTAGTCCAGCGGGTAGGGCCGGTCCTGGTGCCGGGCGAGCTGGATGGTGTCCCAGATCGCCGACTCGGTCTCGGCCTGCGCGCCGCCCAGGCGGTGCGCGAGCCGGCGGACGAACTGGCCCCCGCGGCGGGATGCGACGCTCATCGGGCCTCGCCCCCCTCGTCGTCGGTGTTCAGGACCTTGGAGACCAGGCGCCGGGAGCGGCCCGGGATGGTGCGGGCGGCGGCGGCGGCGCGCTCGGCCTTGTCCTGCGCCCAGGTCACGGCCGGCGCCGGGTCGAGGCCGGTGGGCCGGTCGAGGATCGCGAGGACCCCGCCGATGCGGGCGGCGAGCTCACGGCGGTCGACCACGTCGTCCACCTGGCCGTTGGCGAGCTGGGTCTCGGCGCGCCCGAACTCGGGCGGCAGCTTCTCGCGGGTGGTCTGCTCGATGACCCGCGGCCCCGAGAAGGCGATCAGGGCGCCCGGCTCGGCGTAGGTCACGTCCCCGAGGGACGCGAACGAGGCCCAGACGCCCCCGGTGGTGGGGTGCACGAGCACCATGACGACCGGCAGCTCCGCGTCCTGGAGCAGGTCGAAGGCGACGACGGACTTCGCCATCTGCATCAGGGCGATGACGCCCTCCTGCATGCGGGCGCCGCCGGAGGCCGTGATGCAGACCAGCGGCAGGCCGCGCTCGACGCAGCGGTCGGCGGCGCGGGCGAGCTTCTCGCCCACCACGGACCCCATCGAGCCGCCGAGGTAGGCGAAGTCCATGATCGCGGCCATGCACTCGTGGCCGCGGATCGACAGCTCGGCGGTGATGATCGCCTCGGTGTTCCCCGCCCGCTCGGCCTTGCGCACCCGGTCCGGGTAGGGCTCCAGGTCCACGAACTGCAGCGGGTCGCTCGCCCGCAGCTCGGACCACAGCTCGGTCCAGGGGCCGCCCTCGGCGAGCTGGTCGAGCCGGTCGCGGGCCGTGACGGGGAAGTGGTGGCCGCAGTTGGAGCACACGCCGAGGTTCCGGCGCAGCTCGTCCGCGCGGTAGTGGCTCGAGCACTTCGGGCACGAGCGGTCGTCGGCGGGCAGCTTGCGGGGCGGCGGGCCGTCCGGCCGCTTGCGGCGCAGGCGGTCGACCGAGACCGTGATGGGGCGCTTGGACACGGACACCCGATTATGTCAGGGGGTCGGACGGGGCGGCGAGCCACCGCTCGACGCTGTCCACGTAGGCGGGCACGAGCACGGCGGGGGCGCGGTGGTCCAGCACCAGCCGCCGCGCCTCGTCCGGGTCGTGACCCCGGAGCCGCAGGATGGCGTAGGCGACCATCGCGGAGCGGCGGCGGCCCTGCTGGCAGTGGACGAGGACCCGGGCGTCCGGGTCGTCGAGCGCCGCCGCGCCGAAGCGCGCGGCGGGGGCCCAGAGGCGGGGGGGCTGGTCGCGGCCGTGGTCCCACATCGGGGCGTGGGCGACGTGGTCGGGGCCCAGCACCGCCCGCTCGGCCCAGAGGTCCTGGGAGATGCGCGTCTGGAGGTCGGCGCGGCAGTTCACGACGTGGGTCACCCCGGCCTCGGGCAGGCGCGACACGGCGTCCCCCACGGGGACCGCCCCGATCGCGATGCGCTCGTCGCCGAGCCAGGACATGCCCGCGAGCCCCCTGCGCGGTCCGTAGATCCGCGTGCTGGCGCGGTTGGCGGCCGCACGCCAGCCGGTCGGGCGCCCCGGGGGCGGCGGGGCGCCTACGCGTCCTCCAGCCGGCCGAGGACCAGGATGGCGTTGTGCCCGCCGAAGCCGAACGCGCTCGAGAGGGCCGTCCGCACGTCGGCGGTGCGGGCCGTGTTCGCGACGTGGTCGACGCCCGTGCACGCCGTGTCGACCTCCTGCAGGTTGATGGTCGGGGGGATGACCCCCTCCCGGATCACCAGGGCGGTGAGGGCGCCCTCCACGCCGCCGGCCGCGCCGAGGCAGTGGCCGTGCATCGACTTCGTCGAGGAGACCGCGACCCCCTCGGCCACCGCGTCGCCCAGGGCGAGGCGCAGGGCGCGGATCTCGCTCGGGTCGCCGACCGGGGTCGAGGTGGCGTGCGCGTTGACGTAGTCGACGTCCGCGGGCACCCGCTCGGCGTCCTCCAGGGCCATCGTGACGGCCGCGGCGGGGGCGGTGCCCGTCGGGTCGGGCTCGGTCAGGTGGTGCGCGTCGCCCGTGAGGCCGTAGCCCAGCACCTCGCAGAGGGGCTCCGCCCCCCGGTCGATGGCGTGCTCCAGGCTCTCGAGCACCAGGATCGCGCCGGCCTCGCCCATCACGAACCCGTCGCGCCCGGCGTCGAAGGGACGGCTGGCGCCCTGCGGGTCGTCGTTGCGCGTCGAGAGGGCCTTCATGGAGTTGAAGGCCGCCATGCCGACCCGGGTGATGCTGGCCTCGGTGCCGCCGGCGAGCATCACGTCCGCGCGGCCGCGGCGGATCGCCTCCGTCGCGTCGCCGAGCGCGTGGTTGCCGGACGCGCAGGCGGTCGAGACGCAGGAGAGGGGGCCCTTGAGGCCGAGCACCATCGACACCTGGGCCGCCGCCATGTTGGCGATGACCATCGGGATGAAGAGCGGCGACGTGCGGTCGGGCCCGCGATCGTCGGTGAGCAGCACCTGCTCCTCGAACGTCTTCAGGCCGCCGATGCCGCTCCCCACCATGGCGCCCGCCCGCGCGGCGCGCGCCGGGTCGATCTGCAGCCCGGCGTCCTCCAGGGCCATGCGGCCCGCGGCGACGGCGAGCTGAGCGAAGCGGTCCATCCGCCGCGCCACCCGCCGGTCCATGAAGTCGGTCGGCTCGAAGCCCGTGATCTGACAGGCGACGGTCGTGTCGGTGTCGAGCGGCTCGTACGTCGTGATGGACGCCGCGCCGCTGCGCCCGGCGATCGCCGCCTGCCAGTTCTCCCGGCGCCCGATGCCGAGGGACGTGACGAGGCCGACGCCGGTGACGACGACCCTGCGGAGCTCCCTCATGACATCGCCAGCCCGCCGTCCACCGACAGGACCGCCCCCGTCACGAAGGCCGCGTCGGCCGAGCACAGGAAGGCCACCGCGGCCGCGACGTCGTCCGGCTCGCCCAGGCGCCCGAGCGGCGTCTGCGCCAGCAGGCCCTCGCGCTGCTCGTCCGAGAGCGCGGCGGTCATGTCCGTCGTGATGTAGCCGGGGGCGACGGCGTTGACCCGCACCCCGCGGCCGCCGGCCTCGCGCGCCAGGGCGCGCACCATGCCGATCATCCCGGCCTTGGCGGCGGCGTAGTTGGCCTGGCCGGCGTTGCCGATCAGGCCCACGATCGAGGAGACCGCCACGATGCTGCCCGACCGGCGGCGCAGCATGCCGCGGAGCGCGGGGCGGGCGGTGTAGAAGGCGCCGTTCAGGTTGGTGCCGATGACCGCGTCCCAGTCGTCGGCGCCCATCCGCACGGCGAGGCCGTCGCGGGTGATGCCGGCGTTCAGGACCAGTGCGTCGAGCGGGCCGAGGGCCTCCTCGGCGGCCTCCACCATCGCGGCGGCGCTCGCCTCGTCGGAGACGTCGGCGGCGTGGACCGAGGCGCGCCGCCCGGCGGCCTCCACGGCGGCGGCCGTCGCCGCGGCGCCATCGGCGTCCGCGGCGTACCCCACGGCGACGTCGAACCCGTCCGCGGCGAGGCGGCGGGCGATCGCGGCGCCGATGCCCCGGCTCGCGCCGGTGACGAGGGCGACGCTCATCGGGACGCCCCGATCGCCGCCAGGTCGGCCGGCTCGCCGACCTGGGAGGTCGGAAGGTCGCGGCGCACGCGCTTCACCAGGCCGGAGAGGACCCGGCCGGGGCCGACCTCCACCATCGCGTCCGCGCCGAGGCCGATGGCCGCCTGCACCGCGTCGCCGAACCGGACCGGGGAGGTGAGCTGGTCGAGCAGGACCTCGCGCAGGCGCTCCGCCGGCTCCACCGCGCAGGTGGTCGTGGAGAGGAACCCGGGGGACGGCGGGGCCGGGTCCCATGCCTCGAGCGCCGGCCGCAGCCGCTCGGCGGCGGGCGCCACCAGGGGCGAGTGGAACGGGCCGTCCACCACCAGGCGGGTGGCGCGGACGCCGCGCTCGGAGGCCAGCTCCATCAGCCGGTCGATCGCATCGACCGCCCCCGAGACGACCACCTGCCCGGGGCAGTTGTAGTTGGCG
Source organism: Thermoleophilia bacterium (assembly GCA_050249835.1). Taxonomy (GTDB): domain Bacteria; phylum Actinomycetota; class Thermoleophilia; order Miltoncostaeales; family Miltoncostaeaceae; genus Miltoncostaea. The sequence goes on along the minus strand of JBFWPT010000005.1, from coordinate 73,851 downwards.
GGCCAGGCCTCGCCGGCCTCGGACGCCAGGGCGCGCGCGTCCTCGTCGGACAGGCCGAGCAGGGCGGCCATCGCGCCGGGCGCCGTCCTCCCGCACTCGCGCATCGCGGAGCCGCGCTCGGCCACGATCCGCAGGCCCTCGTCGAAGGGCAGGGCGCCGGCGGCGACCAGGGCCGAGTACTCGCCGAGCGAGTGGCCCATCACCAGGTCCGGCTCCAGGCCCGCCTCGCGCGCCGCGCGGAACGCCGCCACGGAGGCCGTGAGCAGGGCCGGCTGGCAGACGTCGGTCGCCGTCAGCTCCTCGATCGGCCCCTCGGCGCAGAGCGCCGTGACGGACCAGCCGAGGACGTCGTCGGCCTCCTCGAAGACGCGGCGCGCGACGTCGTGCTCCTGCGCGAGGGCCTGGCCCATGCCGACGGCCTGGGCCCCCTGCCCCGGGAACATCGCGGCGATCATGCGGGCACCTCCGCCCCGAGGGGCTCGTAGCGGACGACGGTCGATCCCCAGGTCAGCCCGCCGCCGAAGCCGACGAGCAGCACCATGTCCCCCGGCTGCAGGCGGCCCGCGTCGCGGGCCTCCGCCAGGGCGATCGGGATCGACGCCGACGACGTGTTGCCGTAGCGGTCGAGCGTGTTGAACATCCGCTCCTCCGGGATGCCGAGCCGCTCGGCGGCCAGGGCGAGGATACGGCTGTTGGCCTGGTGCGCGACGACGAGGTCGATCGCGTCGATGCCGATGCCGAGGGCGCCCAGCAGGCGCTCGCACGACTCGACCATCACGCGGGTGGCGAAGCGGAACACCGCCGGGCCGTCCATCTGGATGCACCCCGCGGCGGGCACTCCCTCGCCGGGCCCCGACGCGCGGGGGCCGTCGACGGCGAGCCGCAGGTCGTCCGCGCCGTCGGCGTCGGCCCCGAGGTCGAAGCCGAGGAAGCCGGTCGTGGAGCCGGGGTCGCCGCCGGCGACGAGGGCCCCGCCGGCGCCGTCGGCGAAGAGGATGCAGGTGGCGCGGTCGTCCTGGTCGGTCACCCGGGACAGCACCTCGGAGCCGACCACGAGCACGGTGCGCGCCACGCCGCCGTCCACGAGGGCCGCGGCCTGCGCCAGGCCGTAGACGAACCCGGAGCACGCGACGGACATGTCGAACGCGGCGGCGCCCCGCGCCCCGATGCGGCCCGCGACGAGCGCCGCCGTGCTCGGGAACATGTGGTCCGGCGTGGCCGTGGGGACGATCACCATGTCGAGGCCGGCCGCCTCGATGCCCGCGTCCTCCAGCACGCGGAGGGCCGCGGCGGTGGCCATGTCGGCGGCCGTCTCGTCCGGGGCCGCGAAACGCCGCTCGCGGATGCCCGTCCGGGACGTGATCCACTCGTCGCTGGTGTCCACCCGCCCGGCGATCTCGTCGTTCGTGACGATCCGCTCCGGGACGTAGGCGCCGAGGGCCGCCAGGCGCGCCCGCCGCGGCGGCCCGCCGCGGACCGCGATCACCCGGCCTCCCCCGCGTCCACGAGCGCGAACGACAACTCGGTCACGCAGGCGGTCACCCCGTCGACCGTCGCGGTGCCCTCGCCGGATCCGAGCATCCCCCGGCGGCGGGTGAGCACCGTCTCCAGCACGAGGTCCTCCCCGGGGCGGACCACCCGCCGGAAGCGCGCCTTGCCGATGCCGGCGAAGAGGGCGAGCTTGCCCGCGGTCTCCGCCTCGGCCATGGCCGCGAGCGCCCCGGTCTGGGCGAGCGCCTCGATGATGATGACCCCGGGCAGGATCGGGTTCCCCGGGAAGTGGCCGGGGAAGAAGAACGCGTCGGGGTCCACGTGCCAGCGGGCCCGCGCCGACGTTCCCGGGACGAGGTCGAGGATCTCGTCGACGAACAGGAACGGGGGACGGTGCGGGAGCAGGTCCGTCGGTGCCGGGAATGGGCGATCGGGCACGATCCGCGGGATCGTAGCCCATCCCCGCCGGGGCCATCGGCCCGGCGCCGGAGCGCTGCTATCGTCGGCGGTGACGGCAATGCACCCGGTCCGCACCCTCCTCGCCGCGCTGCTCCTGGCGCTGGCCTGCGCGGTCACGGGCACCGCCCAGGACGCGCCCGCCGCGCCGACGGTGCGGGTGATCGAGCTCGACTCGGACATCACCCCGGTCGCGGCCGACTTCGTGGAGGGCGGGATCGAGGAGGCCGAGGGCGAGGGCGCCCGCGCCGTCGTGATCCGCCTCGACACCCCCGGCGGGGTCCTCACCTCGACGCGGGACATCGTGCAGGCGATGGGCGAGTCCTCGGTCCCGGTGGCCGTGTGGGTGGGGCCCTCCGGCGCGCGCGCCGCCTCGGCGGGGGCGTTCATCGCCGCGGCCTCGGACTACGTGGGCATGGCGCCCGGCACCAACATCGGCTCCGCCACGCCCATCACGAGCGGCGGCGAGGACCTCGACGACAAGGTCGTGAACGACGCGGCCGCCTCGATCGCCGCCCTCGCCCAGGAGCATGGGCGCAACGCGGAGGCCTACCGCGGGATGGTCACCTCCGCCGACAACCTCACCGCGGAGGAGGCGCTGGACCAGGACGTGATCGAGACGATCCAGCCCACACTCGACGACTTCATCGGGTGGCTCGACGGGCGCCCGGGCCGCGACGGAGCGCCCATCGAGACGGCCGGCGCGCAGGTCGAGACCGACGAGATGGGCTGGTTCGACCGGATCGTCGACGCGCTGGGCGACCCGAACGTGGTCTTCCTGCTCCTGCTGCTCGGCATCGCGGGGATCGGGTTCGAGATCACCAACCCGGGGGCGGTGTTCCCGGGCGTGATCGGGATCCTGGCCCTGATCGTCGCGATCGCCGGCCTCACCCACCTCCCGGTCGACTGGATCGGCGGCATCCTGATCGCGATAGGCGTGGGCTTCTTCGTCGCCGAGACGCAGGTCGGCGGGGTGGGGCTGTTCGCGCTCGCGGGGGTGGTCTGCCTCGCCCTGGGCGGGGTGTTCCTGTTCGACTCGGACGACCCGGGCCTGGAGACCTCGCCCTGGATCGCGGTCGCCTTCGCCGTGGCGGTGGGCGGCGGCTTCCTGGCGTCGGCGCGGCTGGTGCGGCGGGCCCGCCGGCAGCCGGTCACGACCGGCCGGGGCGCGATGATCGGCCAGGTGGGCGTCACCCGGGAGGAGATCGGCCCGGGCGGCGGCCACGTCACCCTGAACGGCGAGATCTGGTCGGCCCGCACCGCCGACGGCACCCCGGTCCCGGAGGGGACGGAGGTCCGTGTCGTTAGAGTCCGGTCCGAGGACCTGTCACTGATCGTCGAACCCAGAGAGGGGTGACGCCGACATGGCCGCTGCATATGCCGTGATCATCCTGTTGGTCATCGGCCTGCTGTTCCTGTTCTCGGCCGTGAAGGTCGCCCGCGAGTACGAGCGGGGCGTCGTGTTCCGGCTCGGCCGCCTCATCGGGATCAAGGGCCCCGGCCTCTTCATCCTGATCCCCTTCATCGACAAGGCCGTGAAGGTCGACCTCCGCACGGTCACGCTGAACGTGCCGCCGCAGGAGGTCATCACGAAGGACAACGTCACGGTGAAGGTGAACGCCGTGGCCTACTTCCGCGTGGTGGACGCGTCGAAGGCGATCGTGCAGGTCGAGAACTACCTCGTCGCGACGTCGCAGATCGCGCAGACCACCCTGCGCAGCGTGCTCGGCCAGGTGGACCTGGACCAGCTCCTGTCGGAGCGCGACCAGATCAACGACCGCCTGCAGACGATCATCGACGAGCAGACCCACCCCTGGGGCGTGAAGGTCTCGGTCGTCGAGGTGAAGGACGTCGAGCTGCCGCAGAGCATGCAGCGGGCCCTCGCCCGCCAGGCCGAGGCCGAGCGGGAGCGGCGCGCGAAGATCATCGCCGCCGACGGTGAGTACGAGGCCTCCGCGAAGCTCGGCCAGGCCGCCGCGGTCATCAGCGCCGCGCCGGGCGCGCTGCAGCTGAGGTACCTCCAGACGATGAACGAGATCGGCTCGTCGGAGCGCACGACGACGCTGATCCTGCCGTTCCCGGTGGAGATGCTGGAGGCGCTGTCGGGCATCGGGTCGCGGGTCCCGAGCCGCGACGGCGCGAACGGGACGGGCTAGACCGGACGGAGACGGGGAAGGGGTAGGACGTGCGCGCGATCTGGAACGGCTTCATCTCGTTCGGCCTGGTCACGATCCCGGTCTCGGTGGGGCTGGCCCAGCAGCGGAGCGACGTGTCGTTCCGGACGCTGTCGCGGGAGACCGGCCGCCCGGTGAAGCAGAAGCGCTGGGACCCCGAGCGCGACGTCGAGGTCACGACCGACGAGACCGTGAAGGGCTGGGAGGTCTCGAAGGGCCGCTACCTCCCGGTCGAGGACTCCGAGCTGGAGCGCTTCGCCGCCCGGCAGGAGAAGACGATCCAGATCCTCCAGTTCGTCGAGCTGCCCGAGGTCGACCCGGTCTACTTCGAGCGGTCGTACTGGCTCGACCCGCAGGAGCGGGCCGAGCGCCCGTACAAGCTGCTCACCCGGGCCATGGAGGAGTCGGGCCGCGCCGCCATCGGGCGCTTCGTGCTCTCCACCAAGGAGCACCTGGTGCTGCTGCGGCCGATCGACGGGATGCTGACGCTCGAGACGCTGTACTACCCGGAGGACATCCGGATGAAGGACAAGGAGGAGATCGTCGACAAGCTCGCCGAGGTCGACGTCTCCGCCCAGGAGCTCGAGATGGCCCAGCAACTCGTCGCCGGGCTGGCGAAGCCCTTCGCGCCCGAGGAGTACCCGAACCAGACGAAGGCCGCGCTGCTGGAGTTCCTGGAGGCGAAGGCCCAGGGCACCGAGATCGCCGAGCCCGAGGAGGCCGAGTCGCCGGCCCCGGTCATCGACCTGATGGCCGCCCTCAAGGCGAGCCTCGCGGCGGCTGGCGGGTCGGACTCCGACGACGCCTCCCCCGAGGAGGAGGAGAAGCCCGCGGCGAAGAAGCCGGCCTCCCGCTCCCGGGCGAAGAAGCCCGCCGCGACGGACGACGACCAGCTCGACATCGAGCAGAGCCGCCTGCGCAAGGTGGAGGGCGGCGGCGAGGGGTCCGCCGGGGAGGAGGCCCCCAAGAAGAAGGCCCCCGCCCGCAAGCGGAAGGCCTCGTGAGCTAGGCCTTCACCGTCCGGTCGGGCGAGAGGCGGTAGTACGGCCGGCGGCCGGAGGCCGGTGGCGGGCCCGGCCAGGTCTCGAGGATCACCGTCTCGGCGAGCGTCTCCGTGAACGCGAACCGCACGCGCCGGCCGGCGCGCAGGACCAGGCGGGCGTGGACGGCAGCAGGCGGACGCCGCCGTCGGACAGGAGGTGGGTCGTCGCGAGGCGGGTCCCGGGCTGTCCCGGCACCACGCAGGCCCGCGAGACCGGGGGCATCTCGGCGACCACCCGCGGTGTGGTCACGGTCGCGGTCCCGGGTGCGCAGACGGTCCCGTCCGGGGCGGGCGGCGTGTCCCGTGCTGCGGTTCCTGGACCACCGCGTATCCGGCGGCGACGGCGAGGCCGAGCAGGGCGACGGCGAGGGGCCGGCGCGGGCTCATGCCCTCACCGTCCGATAGGTCGTGAAGTACGTGGCGACCTGGGTCCCGGACCGCTCGAGGAGCGTCGGCGCCGGGAGGGTCGCGGTGACGACGAGCAGGCCGCTGCCGGGGCGCGCCCTCCAGACCGGGGCGAAGGGCGAGAGCCGGTAGGTGCGCGTCCGCGCCTGCGCGGACGGACCGGGGCGCGCCTCCAGCCTCACCACCGCCGTGGGGGTCCCCGTGAACGCGAACCGGACGCGCTCACCGGGGCGGAGCACCAGGCGCGGCGTCCCGGCGTGCGGGCGGAGGCCGCCGTCCGCGTGGAGGGTGGCCCGGGGCAGCCCGGTGTCGGGGTCCGGGGTCACGCACTTCCCGGAGACGGCGGACACCTCCGCCGTCAGTCGCGGCGTGGAGACCGTGGCGCTCCCCGGCCCGCAGACGGTCCCGTCCTCGGCGACCGGGATCTCCCGCGGCTCCGGGTCCTGGGCGAGGGCCGGCGTGGCGGCGAGGGCGCAGCCGAGCGCCGTGAGGAGGAGGGCGCGGGAGCGGGTCATGCGGGGAGGCTACGGCCCGGGGAGGACCGCGCCGAGCCGGTCCGTCATGTGCACCAGGCGGGACTCGACCTCCCGCACCCAGCTCCGGACGGCCAGCAAATCCACGAGCCCGCGCGGGTCCGCGTCCCCGGCCGAGGCGACCGCGGCCGCCACCCCCGGGTCGTCGGCGGGCACCGGGGGCGCGGCCGGCGCGGGCCGTCCCGCCTCCAGGGCGGCGGCGACCTCGCGGTAGCGATCGGTGACCGCCTCCAGGCGGTCGGACAGGGAGGCGGCCAGCGCGCGTGATCCGGCGCCGGAGGGGCGGGGGCGCGGGATCCCGTCGAGCCAGTCGAGCGAGTAGCGGAGGCTGCCGATGTCGCCGAGCAGGGCGGGCCAGGTGCCGCGCGAGGCGGCGCGGGGGTGGCGCTCGGCGAGCGCGACGGCGAGGTCGTCCTCCGCCCGCTGGACGGCGACGAGCGTGGCCTCCCGCAGGGCGGCCCGGTCCGCGCCCGCCGCCTCCCCGCCGAGGGCGGCCCGCCCGGCGGCGCGCACCTCCTCGGCGGCCCGCGCGAGCGCCTCCGCGACCGCGGCGGGGAGGGACCCGCCGGCGCCGCGGGGCCAGGCAAGCATCCCCACGCCGACGCCGACGGCCGCCCCGATGACGACGTCCTCCACCCGGACGGCGGCGAGGGTCCACGTCTCCGGCGCGAGCAGCCCGAACAGGACGACGCACACGACCGTGAAGCCCGCCTGCCCGGCCACGAGCCCCTCGGCGCGGGCCGCGTAGATGGCCGCCGGGACGACCAGCCCGAGGAGGACGACGTACAGATGGGCGTCCTGCTCGGCGCCGAGCACGATGATCATCCCGAGGCAGAAGCCGACGGCGGTGCCGAGCAGGACCTGCCCGGCCGTGATCCCCGTGGTCGAGGCGGCGCTGTGGACCACGGTGAGGGTGGCGAGCACCACCCAGAAGCCGTGGGAGAGCTCGAACGCCTGCACGATCGCCATCGCGACGGCCAGCGCGACGGCCAGCCGGAGGGCGTTGCGCAGGTGCACGGACCGGAGGGTGAGGTTGTTCCGCAGGCGGCGCCGGGCGACGGCGAGCGGCGGCGGGTCGGCCGGCGGGGGCGGCCCGCCCGCGGCGACCGCGGCGTCCATCCCGGCGCGCCGGGCGGCCTGGGCGATCTCCCCCGCGATGGCCACGTCCTCGACCGCGCGGGCCAGGGCGGGCGGGTTCGACGGCGGGTGGGCGGCCACGCCGGCCCAGGCGGCGTCGAGGAGCGCCGGCGGCTCCGGGCCCGCCGGCGCGCCCGACAGGTCGGCGCGCGCACGGCGCAGGAGGGGGCCGGCATCGGGGGCCGGGGGACCGGGGCGCCGCAGGAGGGTGCCGATCCGCACCAGGAGGCGGTCCATGTCGAAGACGAGGCGCAGGACCGCCCGGTCCCGCGCGGTGGGCTCGGCCGGCCGCGGCCCCCCGGGCCCGGCGAGGTCGGCGCGCAGCGCGCGCACCTCGTCCGCGGCGGCGTCCAGCGCGCGCGGCCCGCCCTCCCCACCCGGCAGGCAGCGGGAGAGCGCCGCCGCGGCGCGGGCCAGCTCGGAGGTGGGGTCGGGGTCGCGGCGGCGCGGCCACATCGTCAGGGTCACGGCGATCGCCAGGGCGCCCCCGAGCGCGGTGCCGCCGAGTCGCCACCCGAGCGCGTCGTCGGGCGCCGGGATGCCCGCGGCCAGCACGACCGCGAGGACGATCGCGTTGGCGCCGGCGACGAAGTACCCGCCGAGCACCGCCGAGTAGGCGACGACGAGGGTCACGGCGCCGACCAGGAGGGGCGCGCCCGACGCGCTCGTGGACACGGCCGTCCCGGCCGCCACGAGACCGAGGGCGACGACGGTGGCGACCACCAGGGCGGCGAGGCGGCGGCGCATCGGGCCGCCGAAGTCGGCGTAGGCGACGAGCGCCAGGGACGTGAAGGCGGCGAAGACCGCGAACTGGGGCTCGTCGAGGACGTAGCGCCCCACGGCGAAGCCCGCGGTGAGGGCGACGCCGGCGCGCAGCCCGACGTGGAGGGCTGCGCGGTCGATCACGTCAGGCCGTCGCGGGCTCCCGGGGGATGCCGGCGACCCGGTAGGCGTCGGCCTCGTCCAGGGTCTCGCGCTGCAGCAGCGCCTCGGCCAGGGCCGCCAGCTTGTCGCGGTTGGCCTGGAGCTTGTGGAGGGCCTCGGCGTAGCACTCGTCCACGATCCGGCGGACCTCCCGGTCCAGGATCTCCTGGGTGTGGGGCGAGGCCTGGCCGCCCTGGCCCGGGAACAGCAGCGGCTCGTCGGCCGGCCCCGGCAGCACGGACACCGGGCCGATCGCCTCGGACATGCCCCAGCGGCCCACCATCCGCCGCGCGATGTTGGTCACCTGCTCCAGGTCGCTCTCGGCGCCGGTGGTGTTGTCGCCGTAGACGACCTCCTCCGCGGCCCGCCCCCCGAGCGCCCCGACGATGCGGCCGCGCAGGTAGTCGGCCCCGTAGCCGTAGCGGTCCGCGTCGGGCGCCTGGAAGGTCACGCCCAGGGCCCGGCCGCGCGGGACGATCGAGATCTTGCGGACCGGGTCCGCGCCCGGGATGAGCATGCCGAGCAGGGCGTGGCCGCTCTCGTGGTACGCGGTGCGCTCGCGCTCGGCCGGCGACAGCATGATGCGCCGCTCGGCCCCGAGGACGATCTTCTCCAGCGCGTCCGTGAAGTCGGCCGCCCGCACCCGCTCGTGGTCGCGCCGCGCGGCGGTGAGGGCGGCCTCGTTGATGAGGTTGCGCAGGTCGGCGCCCACCATCCCCGGTGTCGCCTGGGCGAGCTGGTCGACCATCACGTCGTCGGCGAGGGGCACGCCGCGCAGGTGCACCTTCAGGATCGCGGCCCGCCCGTCGCGGTCCGGGGGGTTCACGACCACCCGCCGGTCGAAGCGGCCGGGCCGCAGCAGGGCGGCGTCGAGGATCTCCGGGCGGTTGGTCGCCGCGAGCACGATGATCCCCTCGGACCCGCTGAAGCCGTCCATCTCGGTGAGGATCTGGTTGAGCGTCTGCTCGCGCTCGTCGTTGCCCCCGAGCGACGCCGAGCCGCCACGGGCGCGCCCGATGGCGTCGAGCTCGTCGATGAAGATGATCGCGGGGGCGGTCTCCTTCGCCTGGGCGAACAGGTCGCGGACGCGGCTCGCGCCCACGCCGACGATCATCTCCACGAACTCCGAGGCCGAGAGCGAGAAGTAGGGCACGTCCGCCTCGCCGGCGACCGCCCGGGCGAGCAGGGTCTTGCCGGTGCCCGGGGGGCCGGAGAGCAGCACGCCGCGCGGGATCTGCCCGCCGAGGCGCCGGTACTTCCCCGGGTTCTTGAGGAAGTCGACGATCTCGACGAGCTCGTCCTCGGCCTCGTCGATGCCGGCGACGTCCTCGAAGGTGACCCGCTGCGCGGAGGCGTCGTAGCGCTTCGCCTTCGAGCGGCCGAGGCCGGTGAGGGCGCCTCCCGCGCCGCCCGCGGCGCGCCGCATGAGGAACACGAACAGCAGCACCAGCAGGATGACCGGGCCGAACGAGAAGAGCAGGGTGATCCAGAGCGAGCGGCCCTCGTCGACCGGCTTCGCGTTGACCTCGACGTCCTGCGCGATCAGGAGCTCCATGATCTCGTCGTCCGCGAACGCCGGGCGCTGCGTCTCGAACGAGGTGTCCGACTCCTCGGACCCCGCCGGGTAGGTGACGGCCTTCTTGAACTCGCCCTGGATCGTGTCGCCCTGGGAGGTGACCTCGGACACGTTCCCCGCCTGCACCTGCTCCCGGAACTCGGTGTACGGCACCGAGAGACGGCTCTCCCGGTCGGGGATCAGCGAGACGATGAACCAGTTCAGGGCGAGCAGCGCGAGGAGGATCCACCAGAAGCGGGCGCCGCCGGGCATGCGCGGCATCCGCGAGCCGCGGGCCTCCTCCTTCGGGGGCGCGGGGGGCGGGGCCCCCTCGACCCGCCACTCGGGGCCCCGGCCCGCCTCGCCGCGGCGTGGCGCGGGGGGTGGACCGGAGGCCTCGGGCACTATCCGGCGTCCCCGGCGGGCAGCGAGCCGCCGTCCATGACCGTGTCGTCGGGCACCTCGGACGGATCGCCGGTGCCGGCCGTGTCGGCCTCGCCGGGCTCCACCACGGAGGCGACGCCGCAGACGATGTCGTCCTCGGCCATGTTCATCACGCGGACGCCCTCGGTGGAGCGGCCCGTGCGGCGCACGTCGTCCACCCGGATCCGGATGACCTGGCCGAGCAGCGAGATGAGCAGAAGCTCCTGGCCCTCGCGCACCGGGCGGGCGGTGATGAGCTCGCCCTTGCGGTCGGTGACCTTGATCGTGCGCACGCCCTTGGTGGGGCGCCCCTTGCGGGGGTAGTCGCTCATCGGGGTGCGCTTGCCGTACCCGTTGCCGGTCACGACGAGGAGCTCCTCGTCGTCGCGGGCGACGCAGATGGTGAGCACCCGGTCGCCCTCGTCGAGGTTCATGGCGCGGACCCCGCGGGTGTCGCGGCCCATCGGGCGCACCTGCTGCTCGTAGAAGCGCGCGGCCTGGCCGCGGGCCGACACCACGAGCAGGTCCTCGTCGCCGTCGGTGAGCTGGACGCCCACGAGCTCGTCGTCGTCCTGCAGCTGGATGGCCGTGAGGCCCTTCTCGCGCAGCACGGTGTCGTAGGAGCGCATCTCGGTCTTCTTGACCATTCCCTCGCGGGTCGCGAGCACGAGGTACTTGCCCTCGCCGTAGTCGCGGGTGGCGAACACCGCACGCACCTTCTCGTCGGGGTGCAGCGCGAGGATGTTGGCGATGTGCCGGCCGCGGGAGTCGCGGGAGCCCTGGGGGAGCTCGTGCACCTTCTGCCGGTACACCTTGCCCGTGTTCGTGAAGAACAGCAGGTAGTGGTGCGTCGAGGCGATGAAGAGGTGCTCGATGTAGTCGTCGTCCTTGAGGCGCACCCCGCGCAGGCCCTTGCCGCCGCGGCCCTGCGCCCGGTAGGTCGAGACCGGGAGGCGCTTGACGTAGCCGCCGTTGGAGATGGAGATGACCATCTCCTCCTCGGCGATGAGGTCCTCGAGGTCGATGTCGCCCTCGCCGGGCACGATCTCGGTGCGGCGCTCGTCGGCGAAGCGGCCGCGGATCTCGAGCAGCTCCTCGCGGATGAGGGCGTACACGCGGGCCTCGTCGCCGAGGATCGCGCGCAGCTCGGCGATGCGCTGCTGCAGCTCGTCGTACTCGGCCTGGATCTTCCCGGCCTCGAGCTGGGTGAGGCGCTGGAGGCGCAGGTCGAGGATCGCGCGCGCCTGGACCTCGGTGAGGTCGAAGCGCGACATGAGGCCCTCGCGGGCCGTCTCGGGGTCGGCCGCGGCGCGGATGAGCGCGATGACCTCGTCGAGGTGGCCGAGCGCCTTGAGGAGGCCCTCGAGGATGTGGGCGCGGGCCTCGGCGCGGGCGAGGCGGTACCGCGAGCGCCGGGTGACGACCTCCTTCTGGTGCGCCAGGTAGTGGCGCAGCATGTCCTTGAGGCCGAGGGTGCGCGGGACGCCGTCGACCAGGGCGATGGCGTTGACGCCGAACGTGCTCTGGGCCGCGGTGTGCTTGTAGAGCTTGTTGAGCGCGACCATCGGGACCGCGTCGCGCCGGAGCTCCACGACCACGCGGACCCCGTCGCGGCCGCTCTCGTCGCGCAGGTCGGCGATCTCGGGGATGACCTTGTCGTTGGCCAGGTCGGCCATCTTGCGGATGAGCTCGGCCTTGTTGACCTGGTACGGCAGCTCGGTGAAGACGATCGCGTTGCGGCCGTGCTTGAGGGGCTCGTTGTGGGCCCGCCCGCGCACGACCACCCGGCCGCGGCCGGTGCGGTACGCGTCCACCACGCCGGCGCGGCCGACGATGATGCCGCCCGTCGGGAAGTCCGGCGCCTTGATGTGCTGCATGAGGCCCTCGACCTCGATCGCCGGGTCGTCGATGAGGGCGACCACCGCGTCGATCGTCTCCCCGATGTTGTGCGGGGGGATGTTCGTGGCCATGCCGACGGCGATGCCCGACGAGCCGTTGATGAGCAGGTTGGGCACCCGGGCGGGCAGCACGACCGGCTCGGAGCGGCGGTCGTCGTACGTCGGGACGTCGTCGACCGTGTCCTCGTCGATGTCCCGCAGCATCTCCGTGGCGAGGCGGGAGAGGCGGGCCTCGGTGTACCGCATGGCGGCGGCGGCGAACTCGGACGAGCCGAAGTTCCCCTGGCCGTCGACGAGCGGGTACCGGGACGCGAAGTCCTGGGCCAGGCGGACGAGCGTGTCGTAGATCGCCGAGTCGCCGTGGGGGTGGAACTCACCCATCACGCGGCCGACGATGTTCGCGCTCTTCACGTAGGCGCGGTCGGGCTGCAGCCCCATGTCGTGCATCGCGAAGAGCACCCGGCGGTGGACGGGCTTCAGCCCGTCGCGCACGTCCGGGAGCGCGCGGCCCACGATCACGCTCATCGCGTAGTCGAGGTACGACGAGCTCATCTCGCGCTCGAGCTCGCGCGGCTCGATGCGCCCGTGGCGGTCGATTGCCATCTATCGGAGTCCTGAGTCGGGAGTCAGGGGGGCTCTACACATCCAGGTTGGCGACGCTACGGGCGTTGTCCTCGATGAAGGCCCGGCGGGGCTCCACCTTGTCGCCCATCAGCTTGGAGAACAGCTCGCCGACAGCGGCCTCGTCCTCCATCATCACCCGCTGCAGGATGCGCCGCTCCGGGTCCATCGTGGTCTCCCAGAGCTGCTCGCTGTTCATCTCGCCGAGGCCCTTGAAGCGCGAGAGCTGGACGCCCTCCCGGCAGAGCTCGAGGACGGCGAGCCGCAGCGCGTCGTACGTCGCCGGGGTGCGCGACCGTGCCCCGCGGGAGAGCCGGAACGGCGCCGTGCCGATCTGGTCGCGCAGCTTGGCGCGGGCGCCGCGCAGGCCCGCGAGCTCGCGGGTGCGGAACACCTCGAGCGGGATCGTGACCGTGCGCGCCTCGCCGGTGCGGGCCTCGACCGAGCGGGCCAGCATCGTGCCGGCCTCCTCGTCGACCCCCTCCACCGTGAGCGTCGCGCGCTCGCCGGACGCCGCGTCGATGGCCTGCCCGAGCGCCTCGATGTCGGCCGGCTCGGCCTCCACGAGGCCGTGCTCCTGCAGGAAGTCGATCGTCGCGCCGCCGAACGTGGCCCGCAGGTTGCCGGCCCAGGCCTCGTGCTCCTTCAGGGCCCGCTGGAACCGCTGGTAGCGGGCGCGGGTGAGGCCGTTGGACCGCCCCTCGGCGTCCTCCAGCTTCAGGTCGCCCAGGTTGCGCTCCAGGAGCCAGTCCTCGAGCTCGCTCTCCTTCTCGATGTACTGCTCCTGGTTGCCCTGCTTCACCTTGTAGAGCGGCGGGCAGGCGATGTACACGTAGCCGCTCTCGATGAGCGGCCGCATGTGCCGGAACAGGAACGTCAGGATGAGCGTCCGGATGTGGGCGCCGTCCACGTCGGCGTCGGTCATGATGATGAGCTTGTGGTACCGGGCCTTCTCGAGGACGAAGTCCTCGTCGATGCCCGTGCCCATCGCCGTGATGATCGCCTGGATCTCGGTGTTGGAGAGGACCTTGTCGATCCGGGCCTTCTCCACGTTGATGATCTTGCCGCGCAGGGGCAGGATCGCCTGGAAGCTCGACTGGCGGGCCATGATCGCCGAGCCGCCCGCGGAGTCGCCCTCGACGAGGAAGATCTCGGTCGAGGCCGGGTCGCGGTCGGAGCAGTCGGCGAGCTTGCCCGGCAGGCTCGTGGAGTCCATCGCGCCCTTGCGGCGGGCGAGGTCGCGCGCCTTGCGGGCGGCCAGGCGGGCCTGGGAGGCGTTGATGGCCTTCGTGCAGATCGCCCGGGCCTCGGTGGGGTGCTCCTCGAGGTACTCGGCCAGGCGCTGGCTGACGGCGGCGTTGACGAACCCGGTGATCTCGGAGTTGCCGAGCTTGGTCTTCGTCTGGCCCTCGAACTGCGGCTCGCGCAGCTTGACCGAGATGATCGCCGTGAGCCCCTCGCGGGTGTCCGGCCCCTCGAGGTTGTCGTCCTTCTCCTTCAGGAGCCCCTTGGCGCGCGCGTAGTCGTTGAGCGTGCGGGTGAGGGACGTGCGGAACCCGGTGAGGTGGGTGCCGCCCTCGTGCGTGTTGATGTTGTTCGCGAAGGAGTAGACGGCCTCGGAGTAGGCCCCGGTCCACTGCATCGCGACCTCGAGGGAGGCCTCCGGGCCCTCGGCCTCGAGGTACACCACGTCCCGCTGGACGGCGTCGCGCGTCTCGTTGAGGTGCAGGACGAAGTCGCGGATGCCGCCCTCGTAGTGGTACTCGACCCTGCGGCCCTCACCGCGCTGGTCGTCGAGCTCCATGCGCAGGCCCTTGGTGAGGAACGCGGTCTCGCGGAACCTCTGGGCCAGCGTCTCGAAGTCGAAGTCCGGCTCCTCGAAGATGTCCGGGTCCGGGAGGAACGTGATCGTCGTCCCGGTGTCGGCGGCGTCGCCGACCCGCTCGATGCCGCCGAGGGCCTCGCCGCGGGCGAAGCGCATCTGGAACGCGCCGCCGTCGCGGTGGATCTCGGCGGTCAGCGTCTCGGAGAGGGCGTTGACCACGCTGGATCCCACGCCGTGGAGGCCACCGGAGACCTTGTAGCCCTCGCCGCCGAACTTGCCGCCGGCGTGGAGGACGGTGAGGACCACCTCGAGCGCGCTCTTGCCGCCCTGGCCGTCCATCTCCGACACGGGGATGCCGCGGCCGTTGTCGGACACCGTGCACGAGCCGTCCGGATGCAGGGTGACCTGCACCCGGTCGCAGTAGCCCGCGAGGGCCTCGTCCACGCTGTTGTCCACGATCTCGTAGACCAGGTGGTGCAGGCCGCGGGGTCCGGTGGAGCCGATGTACATGCCCGGCCGGCGGCGGACCGCCTCCAGGCCTTCGAGGACCGTGATGTCCCCGGCGTCGTACTGCGTGGTGGCCGACGGAGCGTCGGGTGCGGGCGTGATGTGCTGCCTCCTCGGAGAGAGTGCCCGGAGTTTAGCACCCCCACCCGCCGGAAGCCCGGCTTTTTGTCCCTATTTGCAGGTAAATCACCTGTCAGGTGAGCGGCGTGCGCGAGCCGCCGACGCCGCCGCGGCGCGCGCCACCAGCGCGCGCAGCCGATCGTCCCCCACGCCCTCCCCCGCGGCCTCCCCCGCACGGCGGTCGGCGGCGGTGGGGCGGGGCGGATCGGGCGGCGCCGGGGCGGGCTCCGACGCCTGCGCCGGCGCGCCCGGGACGTGGTCCGCCACGGCGAACCGCAGGCCCGCGACCTCGGCCTCGGGAGCCGCCTCCCGCAGCCGCGCGAGCAGCTCCTCGCGGCGCATGCCGAGCTCGTGCGCCCACGCGGCCGACGAGCAGGCGATCGTGAGGACCCCGGCCCGCGTGCGCCGCACCGGGGCGCTGTGGACGGCGGCCGCGTCGCCCACCACCGACGGCCAGGCCGCGGCGGCCGATCCGGCGGGCCCGGGCGCGGGGGCGCCGGAGGCGCGGCGGAAGCGGCGCAGGGCGTCCGCGGCGGCGACGGGGTCGGCGCGGCGGCGGCGGCGGGGGTGGCGCCCGCTCATCGCAGCGCGCCGCCCTCGACGCGCACGAGGGCGTCCGGCGGGTCGTCGAGCGCGTCGGCCGCCCCGGGATCGGCGGTGGTGACGAGGGTCTGCCCGCCGTCGCGGACGGCCTCGAGCAGCAGGCGCCGGCGGACGGGGTCGAGCTCGGAGAGGACGTCGTCCAGGAGAAGGATCGGGCGCGCCGCCCGGGCGCGCAGGTGGTCGCGGGCGGCGAGCAGCAGGGCGAGGGCGGCCGTGCGCTGCTCCCCCTGGCTCCCCTCCCGGCGCAGGTCGGCGTCGCCCGCGCCGATCCAGAGGTCGTCCCGGTGGGGGCCCGCGAAGGTGCCGGCCGCGGCGATCTCCCGCGGGCGCCGCTCGGAGAGGTACCGCCGCAGCGCCTCCTCCAGGCCGTCGTCCGGGACCTCGGCGAGCGCCGACGGCGACGCCTCCAGGCGCAGGGTGCCGCCCGGCCCGCCGCCGAGCCGCGCAAGCCACTCGGCGAACGGGCCGGCGAGGGCGGCCACGCCGGCGCGGCGGGCCGCGGCGACCCGCGCACCCAGCTCGGCCATCGGGGCCTCCCAGGCGGGCAGGCTCGCCTCGGTCGCCTGGCCCGCGCGCACCCGGCGCAGGAGCGCGTTGCGCTGGGCCAGGGCGCCCTGGTAGCCGGCCAGGTCCTCGGCGAACCCGGGGACCGATGCCTCCAGCACGCGGTCGAGCGCCCGGCGCCGCGCCGCCGGCGGCCCCTTCACCGCCCGGAGCTCGTCCGGAAGGAACACGAGCACCGCCCGGGCCCGCCAGGAGGCCAGGGAGCGCACCGGGTCGCCGTCGATCCGCAGCCGGCGCCCGCGCCCCGGGGCGAAGCCGATCTCCCGGGTCCGCGCGCCGCCCGGGCCGTCCAGGTCGAGGGTGACGTGGAGGGCCGGCGCGCCGCGGCGGATGACCTCGGCCTCGCGGGCGGTGCGCGGGGAGACCCCGAGGCACCCGAGCACCACGGCCTCCACCAGGGAGGTCTTGCCGGCGCCGTTCGGGCCGGTGATCAGGACCAGGCCGGGCGGCAACTCCAGGGAGGCCCGCTCCCAGCAGCGGACGTCGCGCACCTCCAGGCGGCGCGCGGCCCACGCGGCGCCCGCCGGGGCGGCGTCAGGCGTTGAGGCGGATCGGCATGAGGAGGTAGCGGTACTCATCCCCCGCTCCGCGCAGCAGCCCCGGCCGCAGCGGGCTGATGAGGCCCAGCCGCAGCTCGTCGCCGCCCACGCTCTCCACGCCGGCCCGCAGGAACTCCACGTTGAAGCCCATCTCCAGGCCCTCGCCGGAGAACGCGACCGGCAGGGACTCGCGGCCCTCGCCGACCTGGTCGCTGGACGCCGAGATCGTCACCGCGCCCGCCTCGAACGACAACCGCACCGGGGTGCTGCGCTGCGCCAGCACGCCGATGCGCGTGAGCACCCCGAGCAACTCGGACCGGTCGAAGACGACGTCGTGCTCGAACGCGTCCGGCACGAGCTGCCGGTGGTCCGGGAACTGGCCCTCGATGACGCGGCTCGTGAGCCGCAGGTCGCCGATGCGGAACAGCGCCTGGTTCTCGCCGAGGACGATCTCCACCGCGTCGGCCTTCGCGGCGCCGACCAGGCGGGCGACCTCGGAGAGCGCGCGGGCCGGGACGATCGACTCGCGGGCGTCGGCCGGCGGGTTGTCGAGCGGCGTCTGCCGCACGGCCAGGCGGTAGGAGTCGGTGGCGACCATCGTCATGCCGTCCGGCGCGAGCCGCAGCAGCACCCCGGTGAGCACCGGGCGGGTCTCGTCGCGCGACGCGGCGCGCGCCACCCGGTCGATCGCCTCGACGAGCGGCTCGGCCGGCACGGACAGGCCGGAGCCCTCGTCCGCCGGCAGCTCGGGGAAGTCGCTCGCCTGGAGGCAGTTCAGCGTGAACGACGAGCCGCCGCCGGACAGGGAGACGACGCCCTCGTTGGCGCGGTGCTCCAGCGTGATCGGCCCGTCCGCCATCGTGCGCACGATGTCGCCGGCGAGGCGCGGCAGCACGACCGCGCCCGGGGCCTCCACCGTGGCCTGCAGCGGCACGCGCAGCGACAGCTCCATGTCCGTCGCGGCGAGCTCGCAGTGCCCCTCCTCGGCCCGCAGCAGGACGTGGGAGAGGATCTGGATCGTGCTCTTCGCCGACGCGGCACGGCCGGCGACGCCGAGCTTGCCGGCCAGCTCATCCTTGGGCGAGACGAGGCGCACCGCGCGACCCTAGCGATCCGCGAGGACGGCCGTCGGGGCGCCTGTCCACCGTGACATGGCCCGCCAGTCCTGATGAAAGGACTTAAGAGGTCTTTGGACGTCAACCGCAGTAGGGCGTGTGGAGGGGGTGGACGGAGCGGGAAACCCCTGCATACGGCCACCGACACGCTGTGCACCGCGCGGTGGGCGGAACGCGCACGGGGCCCCGATCCGTCCCCACCCGTCCCCAGGGGCCCCGCCGTGACCGGGGCCCCCGGTGGGGGACGTGGACTGCCGTGACACCCTGTCCCCCGCCCCCTCCACCGTCAGCCGTCGGTGGACCGGCGGCCCGTCAGGCGCCCGGTGAGGGACTCGACGGCCGTGAGGACGTCGCCCTCGGCGTTCATCTGGTCGCGCACCTTCTGGACCGCGTACATCACCGTGGTGTGGTCGCGGCCGCCGAACGCCCGCCCGATCTGGGGCAGGGACGCGTCGGTGAGCTCCCGGGCCAGGTACATGGCGATCTGGCGCGGCTGCACGATGCGGCGGGTCCGCTTGTCGCCGGTCAGCTCGGCCAGGGTCACCGAGTGGGAGCGGCAGACCTCCGACTGGATGAGCTCGATGGTGAGCGTCCCCTCGCCGGCCGGGAAGAGGTCCTCGAGGATCTCGTTGGCCAGCTCGACCGTGATGCGCCGGCCCGAGATGGAGCCGTGCGCCACCACGCGGGTGAGGGCGCCCTCCAGGGCGCGGACGTTGGTCGACACCCGCCCGGCGATGAACGGGAGCACCTCGGGGTCGTGGATCTCGTACCGGTCCGCGCGGACCCGCTTCTGGAGGATCGCGATGCGCGTCTCGATGTCCGGGGGCTGCACGTCGGTGATGAGGCCCATCTCGAACCGGCTGCGCAGCCGGTCCTCGAGGGTCGCGATCGCCTTCGGAGGGCGGTCCGAGGAGATGACGATCTGCTTGCCGGAGTCGTGCAGCGCGTTGAAGGTGTGGAAGAACTCCTCCTGCGTCTGCTCGCGGCCCTGCAGCGACTGGATGTCGTCGATCAGCAGGATGTCCGTGCTGCGGTAGCGGTCCTTGAACGAGCGGATGCCCCCGTCGCGGAGGGCGTTGATGAACTCGTTCGTGAACGTCTCCACCGAGACGTAGGTGAGCGAGAGCTCCGGGTGGTTCGCCGCGACGAAGTGCCCGATCGCGTGCAGCAGGTGGGTCTTGCCGAGGCCGACCCCGCCGTAGATGAAGAAGGGGTTGTAGGCGCGGGCCGGCGCCTCCGCCACCGCGAGGGCGGCCGCCTGGGCGAAGCGGTTGGACGGCCCGGTCACGAAGGCCTCGAAGGTGAACCGCGGCTGCAGGCCGTGGGTGCGGCGCGGCGGGAGGTCCGGGACCGCCGCCGGCGACAGCGCCGCCGGCTCCTCCTCGGCCGGGGCCGCCTCCGCTTCGGGCTGCTTGTCGGGGTCGACGGTGATCTCGACCTCCAGGTCCGTGCCGCGCACCTCGAAGAGGGCGTCGCGCAGGAGCGGGAGGTAGCGCTGGCGGATCCACTGCCGCAGGAGCTCGGTGTCGACCGCGAGGACGATGCGGTCGTCGGCGAGCATCAGCGGCCGCGCCCCGGCGAACGCGAACTTGTACGTCTGGGAGTTGAGGGTCGAGCGCAGGCGCTCGCGGACCTCGCTCCAGACGGCGTCGCGCTCGTGGGGTGGGGCGATCTGTGAGGACATGGGGGACGGCTCCGAAGGGATCGGGTGGTACCGGTCGGGATGCGCCTAGAACAGGGTGGCGACGAGGGAGGCGCCCGCCTCCGTCAGCCTCCGCGCTCCGGCGGGGTCGCGGCTCACGAGACCGCGGTGGCCCAGGGAGGCCAGCTCGCGGCCGCACTCGGCGCGGGGACGGCCGAGCTCGCCGGCCAGGCGGGCCGGGTCGGCCTCGCCCAGCTCCAGCAGGACGGCGAGGATCTCGCGGGCGGCCTCGGACACGACGGGCTCGGGTGGCGCCGCCGCTCCGGCGGGCACGGTCAGCGTGACGACCGTGCCCCCGCCGAGGTTCTCCGCGATCTCCAGGCTCCCGCCCGCCTCCGCGAGGGCTGCGGTGGCGAGCGGGAGGCCGCCCCCGACACCCCGGACGACCGCGCGCGCCTCGGCGCGGGCGCCGGTGACGCCCGGCAGGAGGGCCCGCGCGGGGTCCTCGATGCCGGGGCCGTGGTCCGCGACGCGCAGCGTGGAGCCGGCGTCGAGGACCGAGACGACCGCGTCGCGGAACCCGGCGTGCACGAGGTTCTCGATGACCTCGCGCACCGCCGGGGCGGGCACCGGCGAGCGGCTGTACACGGCCTCGCATGCCCGCTCCACGAGGACGACCGGATCGTCGTCCTCCACGACCTCCACCACGGGTGCCTCGGCCGCCCCCCGCCACACCGCGATGCGGATGGCCTGGTGGGGGGAGGGCGCGCGGCGCGCGGCGGTGATCGGGGTGGCGGGGGAGAGGGTCGTGGACATCGCTCGGGGGGTCGGGGGCGGGCACTGTAACCCGGCGGGAGGGGCCGCCGGAAGGGGGTCTCCGGGGCTGTGGAAAACAAACGGCCGTCCATGCGGCGAAATCGCGCGGCCACCCCACTTCGTGCCGAATCGGACAATCACCGGATCGGCATGGTCATGCGGGATCACACGGTTTCTCCACAGGTGTCTCCACATCTGTGGAAGGATTCCGCGGGCGCCTGATACAGGGCTCCGGGGCGCCGGTCGACCCCGTCCGGCCCGGCCGCGCCGCCGCTCTCCGGGAGCATCTCTCCCTTTGCTATGCTCGTCCACCCCCGGCGGGCCGTTGGCCTGCCCGCAGACGGGTGCCGGGGGATCGTGACGAGTCGAGGAGTGCGGCGCGCGTGAAGCGGACCTATCAGCCCAACCGGCGCAAGCGTAAGAAGACGCACGGATTCCGGGTGCGCATGAGCACCCGTGCCGGCCGGGCGGTGCTGAAGCGCCGCCGGGCCAAGGGCCGTGCGCGCCTGTCGGCCTGACGCGTGAGCGACGCCGGCACCGCTCCGCGGCGCCGAGCGCGGATCACCCGGTCGGGCGACTTCGACGCGGTCTACCGCCGCGGCCGCTCCGCGGCCAATCGCCACCTCGTGGTCTACGCGTTCACCCGTGACGACCGGCCCGCGACGGCGCCCCCGCGCCTGGGCCTGTCCGTGTCGCGCAAGGTCGGCGGCGCCGTCGAGCGCAACCGCGTCAAGCGCGTCCTGCGCGAGCAGTTCGCCGCGATCGCGCCCGGGCTGCCGGGCGGCATCGACGTGGTCGTGATCGCCCGGCCCGGCGCCGCGGAGTACGTCGAGGAGCGCGGCTCCGCCGCCCTCGGCGCCCGCCTCGCCGAGCTCGCCGAGCGCGCCACCGCCGCGAGCGCCCCGTGAGGGCGCTGCTGATCGCCCCGATCCGCCTCTACCAGAAGGCGATCTCGCCGCTCTTCCCGCAGCGGTGCAAGTACCACCCGAGTTGCTCGGCCTACGCCGCGGGCGCGATCCGTGAGTTCGGCCCCTTCAAGGGCCTCGTGCTCGCCGGCTGGCGCCTCCTGCGCTGCAACCCGTGGAGCCACGGCGGGGTGGACTACCCGGCCGACCAGACGGTGTTCCGCACGTGAACCCGCTCCAGCTCCTCGAGGACCCCCTCCGCGGGCTCCTCGACTTCCTCCACGAGAACGCGAACCTCACCTACGGGTGGTCCATCGTCGTCCTGACGGTGATCGTCCGGACGGCCCTCCTGCCCCTGGTCATCAAGCAGTACTCCTCGATGAGGAGCATGCAGATGGTCGCGCCGCAGCTGAAGGAGCTGCAGCGCAAGTACAAGGGGAACCGCCAGAAGCTCAACGAGGAGCTGATGCGGTTCTACAAGGAGAACGAGATCAACCCGTTCGCCTCGTGCCTCCCGCTCGTGGCGCAGCTCCCGATCTTCATCGCGCTCTACTACGTGCTGCGGGAGTTCTCGGAGGAGGCGGTCGCCGGCACGGCGGCGACGGACTCCCTGTCGTTCATGTGGGTGATCTCGGACATCCGCCTGGACCTGCAGGAACTCGGATGGCCCGTGGTGATCATCATCGCGATCTACGGGCTCAGCCAGCTCCTGTCGACCGAGCTCTCGGCCACGCCGAACATGCCGGAGTCGCAGCGCCGCATCATGCGGGTGCTCCCGGTCGTGGTCATCATCTTCGTGTTCCAGTTCCCGGTCCCGGCCGGCCTGGTCCTCTACTGGATGACGACCAACCTCTGGACCTGCGGCCAGCAGCTCGTGATGCGCCACCGCATCGGCCTCCACGTGGCCGACCCCGAGGAGGTGGCGAAGTTCAACGAGAAGATCGGCGTCACCAAGAAGGGGTCGCGGACGCCGCCGAAGAGCGAGACGGCGGCCGCGCTGACCGCGGGCGAGGACGAGGTCGAGTCCGGGGACGACGCGACGGAGGAGGCCGCCGAGGCCGCCCCCGCCACGCGCCAGACGCCGCGCCGGCGCCGGCGCCGCGGGCAGGCCGCCGCGGCGGAGGAGCCCGCGGAGGGCGTCGACGCGCCCGAGCCGGCCGAGGCCCCGGAGCCCGCCGACGCCCCCGAGGCGACGGAGGCCCCCGAGGCGACGGACGTCCCGGAGGGGGAGGACGCCCCGGAGCCCGCCGAGGCGTCCGAGGACGAGCCCGCCACGGCCCCGGAGGCCGAGGCGCCCGCCGCAGGGGGCACCAACGGGGCGAAGGGCGGCGGGGGTGGCGCCCGGCGCCGCCAGCCGCGCCCGCGGGGCGCCGCGAAGGGGTCGCGCCCGGCGCCCTCGTCGCGGTCCAAGAAGAAGAAGCGCTGATCCAGGGGGTGCGTGGTGTCGAGTGAGGTGAACGCGGAGGGTCCCGGCGCCGCGGCCGTGGCCCGCACGCTCGAGGCCGTGGTCGAGGGGATGGGCCTGGACGCCACGGTGGTCGTGGCGGCGGGCGAGGACACGGACCTCGCGGTGAGCGTGGAGGGCGACGGCACCGCGGCGCTCGTGGGCCGCGGCGGCGAGACGCTCGACGCCCTGCAGTACCTGCTCGCGCAGATCGCGAGCCGCGCCGAGGGCGGGGCCCGCCGCCGGGTGAGCCTCGACGCCGACGGATACCGGGCGCGCCGCGAGGCCGCCCTCGTCGACCTCGCGGGCCAGGCCGCCGCCGAGGCGCTGGAGCACGGCGAGGAGATCGAGCTCGACGCCATGACGCCGCACGACCGGCGCATCGTCCACATGGCGCTGAAGGACCGGACCGACGTGGTCACGCGCAGCGAGGGCGAGGAGCCCCGCCGCCGGATCATCGTGGAGCCGGCCGAGTGACCTCCCGCCCCCCGGTTTCACGTGAAACCGGGGGGCCCGCACGCCGCCTCGTCGCGCAGGTCGCCGGGCTCGGCGTCGACCTGGACGACGAGGCCGCGTCCGTCCTGGTGGCCCTCCTCGACCGCATCGCGCTCGAGCCCCAGAACCTCACCGCCGTCGAGGGGGTGGACGAGGGCATTGATCGTCACCTGGCCGATTCCCTCGCCGGTCTCACGATCCCCGAGATCGCCTCCGCCGCGGCTCTCGTGGACGTCGGTAGCGGGGTCGGGTTCCCCGGCCTGGCCCTCGCCGTCGCTCGTCCGGACCTCTCGGTGACCCTCGTCGAGAGCGAGCAGCGCAAGGCCGATTGGTTGCACCGGGCGTCCGCCGGAATCCCTAATGTGCGGGTGGTGCCCGACCGCTCCGAGAACCTCGCCGGCCGTGAGCGGGAGAGCTTCCCGCTCGTGACGATGCGGGCCCTCGGGCCCCTCCCGGTCGCCCTGGAGCTCGCGGCCCCGCTCGTCTCCGTCGGGGGCGCCGTGGTGGCCTGGCGCGGCGACGACGCGTACCCCGCGGGCGAGGCCGACGGCGCCGCCGCGGCCGCCGAGCTGGGCCTGGAGCCGCGCCCCCCGGTCCCGGTCAGCCCCTTCCCGGGCGCCCGCCGCCGCCTGCACGTGTTCACCAAGACGGCCCCGACCCCGGCGCGTTACCCGCGCCGGCCGGGCCGGGCCGCCAAGCGCCCCCTGGGAGCCACCCGGTGATCTACGCCGTCGCGAACCAGAAGGGCGGGGTCGGCAAGACGACCACGGCCGTCAACCTGGCGGCCTGCCTCGCCGAGGCCGGCGCGCCGGTCCTCCTGGTGGACGCCGACCCGCAGGCCAACGCCTCCGGTGGGCTCGGGGTCTCCGGCCGCGACCGGCCGACGATCGCCGAGGTCCTCCTCGACGGCCTCCCGCTGGAGGACGCCGTGGTCCACACCTCTGTGCCGAACCTGGACCTCGTGCCCTCGTCCTCGGACCTCGCGGGCGCCGCGGTCGAGCTCCCGGGCCGGCCGGGCCGCCAACGGCTGCTGGCCGATGCCCTCCGCCCCGCGCGCGACCGGTACCGCTACGTCTTCCTCGACTGCCCGCCGTCCCTGGACCTCCTGACGATCAACGCCCTCACGGCGAGCGACCGCCTCATCGTCCCGGTGCAGTGCGAGTACTACGCCCTCGAGGGCCTCTCCCGGCTGATGGAGACCGTCGCCGGCGTCCAGGAGCGCCTCAACCCGGGCCTGCGCGTCACCGGGATGCTCATGACGATGCACGATTCGCGCACCCGCGTGAGCGGCGACGTCATCACGGAGGTGCGCCGCCACTTCCCGCAGCTCGCCTTCCGCACCGTGGTCCCCCGGAACGTGCGCCTCGCCGAGGCGCCCTCCTACGGCGAGCCCGTCATCCGCTACGACCCCCACTGCGCCGGCGCCGACGCCTACTTCGAGGCGGCGAAGGAGGTGGCGGCCCGTGGCTGACGCGCCCGCCCGCGACCGCCGGGGCCTGGGCCGGGGACTGGAGGCGCTGCTCGGCGACGGGCGCGCCGCGACCCGGGCCACCGCACCCGTGCTGCTGGAGGTCCCCCTCGACGCGATCGACCCGAACCCGGACCAGCCGCGCGCCGTCGTCGAGCAGGAGGCCCTCGAGTCCCTCGCCGCCTCGGTGCGGGCCACCGGGGTCCTGCAGCCGGTCGTCGTCGGCCCCGCGGACGCGTCCGGCCGCCACCAGCTCATCGCCGGCGAGCGCCGCTGGCGCGCCGCCCGGCTCGCCGGCCTGGAGCGCGTGCCGGCCATCGTCCGCGAGGTGGACGCCCGCGAGCGCCTGGAGCTCGCCCTCGTCGAGAACCTCGTCCGCGAGGACCTGAGCCCGATCGACGTCGCCCAGGCGTGCGCGTCGCTCATCGAGGACTTCGGCCAGAGCCACGGCGAGCTGGCCGGGCGCCTCGGTCGCAGCCGCCCCGCCGTCTCCAACCTGGTCCGCCTGCTGGAGCTGCCCGAGGGCGTCCAGGCGCTGATCGCCGACGGGACCCTCAGCGAGGGCCACGGCCGCGCCATCCTCATGGCCGACGGGCCCGCCCGCCGCTCCCGCCTGGCCGAGCGCGTCGTGGCCGAGGGCCTCTCGGTGCGCCGCACCGAGGACCTCGCCCGCCGTGAGTCGGCCGCTCCCGCCCCGCGCCGCGCGGCCCCGGAGCCCAGCCCGCTGGGAGACGCCGCCCTCGACGGCTTCGGCGGGGCGTTCGGGGCCGCCGTGAGGGTGCGCCCCTCCCGCGGGGGTCAGGTGGTCGTCGAGCTCCGCTTCGCCGACGAGGCCGCGCTGTCCGCGGCGCTCGACCGGCTCCCGCCCCCGGCCTGATCGCCGCTGGCCCCGGCCGGCAACGTCACGCGGAGCGTCGTCCCGCGCCCGGGCTCGGACGCGAGCCGCAGGGTGCCCCCGGCGAGCCGCGCACGCTCCTCGATCGCCGCCAGCCCCAGGTGCCCCTCCGCCACGCCGGCCCGCGGCGCGGCCGGGTCGAAGCCCCGCCCGTCGTCCGAGACCTCCACGACCAGGGAGCCGCCCTCCTCGTGGGCGCGCACCAGGACGCGCTCCGCGGCGGCGTGCCGCGCGATGTTGGTGACGGCCTCCTGGACGATGCGGAACACCGCGGTCCGACGAGTCTCGGACAACGACTCCGCCGGGTCGACATCCACCTCGACGCGGGCGCCCGACCACTCCAGCCGCTCGCAGAGCGCCCGCACCGCGGCGGCGAACCCGAGCTGCTCCAGCACGAGGGGGTGGAGGTCGGCGATCGCGCGCCGCAGGCCGCGCACGGCCTCGCGGGCGGCGCCCGCCGCGCGCTCCACGTCGCCGGCGCCCTCCGGGGAGCCGGCGCCGATGTCGGCCGCGAGGGCGTCGAGCAGCAGGCCGACCCCGACGAGCTCCTGCACGGGGCCGTCGTGGAGGTCCTCGGCGATGCGCCGCCGCTCCTGCTCCTGCGCGAGGACGATGGCGGCGGCCAGCGAGCGCCGCTCATCCTGCTCGCGCCGCAGGTCGGCCAGCAGGCGCGCGTTGGAGAGGGCGATGGCGGCTTGGCCGGCCAGCCCGCGCAGGCGCTCCAGGCTGTCGTCCTCGAACGCCGTCCCGCCGGTCCGGGCGACGGCGAGGACACCGCCCGGGGCGGGCGGATCGCCGGCCCCGGGGAGCGCGACCGCCGCGGTC
Organism: Thermoleophilia bacterium; assembly: GCA_050249835.1. GTDB lineage: Bacteria > Actinomycetota > Thermoleophilia > Miltoncostaeales > Miltoncostaeaceae > Miltoncostaea. The sequence goes on along the minus strand of JBFWPT010000005.1, from coordinate 47,429 downwards.
CCGTCCCGCCGCCGCCCGCCGCCGGCCGCGAAGGCCTCGGCCGCCACCTCCCGCGTCACCGCGGCCGTGCCCGGGGCCCCGTCGGAGGCGGCCTCCTGCAGTGTCCCGTCCGGGCCGGGCAGCAGCAGGACGGCGCCGTCGGCCCGCACCAGCGCGCGGGCCTCCGCGGCCACCACGCGGTGGGCCTCGCCGGGCTCGATCGCGCCGGCGACCCGCCGGGCCACCTCGGTGAGGGCGCCGAGCTGGACGGCCTGCCGGTCGAGCTCGCGCACACGGTCCTGGAACCCCGCGGCCAGGCGCGCGTTGCGCAGCGCGAGCCCCAGCACCTGCACCGCAGCCCGCACCTCGGCATCGGGCGCGGCGGCGACGGGGGAGAGTCCCACCGCCGCCACGGTCCGCCCGCCGACGCGGGTGGGGATCAGGACGCCCCCCGGCAGCCCGAGCCCGGCCAGCTCGTCCCCGTGGGCCGCGGGCGTGACGTCGAGCCCGTCGTCCAGCGCGCGGCACGCGCCGGGGGCGGTGGCCGGGCGGATGCCGGTCACGGGCCGCCGGGGGGTCGCGCCGGGGCCGCCCACCGCCCGCAGCTCCAGGCCGCCCGCGGCGGGGTCGCCGACGTAGACCGCCGCCGTCCGCGCGCCGGACGCCCCGGCCAGCAGGTCGAGGGCCCCGCCGAGCGCCGGCTCCAGGTCGGCCGCGCCGCCGACGAGCGCGACGATGCCGGCCAGCGCGCCCTGGTCGCCCGCGCGCACGGCCCGCGCTAGCGGATCAGGGCCTGGCGGATGCCGATCGCGACGGCCTGCGTCCGGTGCTCGGCCTCCAGCTTGGCCAGGATGTGCTTGACGTGCGTCTTGACCGTCTCGACGCTCACCACGAGGCGCTCCGATACCTCGCGGTTGGAGTGGCCGTCGGCGAGCATCTGCAGGATCTCGCGCTCGCGGGCGCTCAGCACGCCGCCGGGCCGCGGCCGGGCGAGCTGGCTCAGGAAGCCCGGCGCGAGCCGCGGGTCGACGTACGGCTCGCCGCCGACCACCTGCCGGACGGCGCCGACGAGCACCGCGCTCTCGGTGTCCTTCAGGACGAACGCCTGGGCGCCGGCGTCGAGGGCCTCCCAGAGGAGGTCCTGCTCGGAGTGGGCCGTGAACATCACGACGCGGACGTCCGGGTGCTCCGCGGTGATGCGGCCGGCCGCGGCGACGCCGCCCATCCCCGGCATGCGGGCGTCCATCAGGACCACCTCGGGACGGCGGCGCGCGACGAGCTCCAGGGCGGCCTCGCCGGACGACGCCTCGCCGACCACGACCATGTCGTCGAACTGGGACAGGACCCGGCGCAGGCCCTCGCGCACGATGGCGTGGTCGTCGGCCACGAGGCAGCTGATGCGGCGTCCGGCCGACGCCTGCGTGGTCCCGAGCCCCGTGCTCACGCTCGTCTGCCCCTCCGGATCGGTTCGCGTCCGGCCGACCGTGGTAATGGGCGATCCTGGATTCGAACCAGGGACCTCATCCTTATCAGAGATGCGCTCTAACCGACTGAGCTAATCGCCCCCGCCCGAGCGGGTCGCGGCAGGGTATCAACCCGTCCCGTTGATGGCCAAGGAACCATCGCCGGGGCCGCGATCCCCGCCCACCGGCCAGGGGCCACCGGCTGCGGGCCGGGGCTATGATCGTCACCCCGGTCGCCACCCGGGGCCCGACGAAAGCGAGGCGGGCCGTGCACGAGATGGTCATCTACGGGGTCAGCTTCGACATGGTCGGCAAGCAGCCGATCGTGCTGCTGAAGACCGTGAGCGGCAACAAGTTCCTGCCCATCTGGATCGGTCACGCCGAGGCCGCGGCGATCCTGATGAAGCTGCAGGGCGCCGAGACGCCGCGGCCGATGACCCACGACCTGCTCACCGACGTCGTCTCCGAGTTGAGCGCCGAGATCGCCAAGATCACGGTCACCGAGCTGCGCGAGAACACCTTCTACGCGCTCATCACGCTCCGCGCCGCCGCCTCCGAGATCGAGATCGACTCCCGCCCCAGCGACGCGCTCGCCCTGGCGGTCCGCTCCAACGCCCCGATCTTCGCCGCCGACAAGGTCATCGAGGAGAGCGGCATCGAGTTCGAGCACGAGGTCGAGGACACCGACGAGGTCGTCGAGAAGTTCAAGGAGTTCCTCGACCAGGTGAGCCCGGAGGACTTCGAGACCGAGTCCTGACCGGACCCGGGCTCAGGAGGGCTCGGCCGTCTCCGCCTTGGTGAGGTCCAGCAGGCGCCCGTAGATCTCGTGCAGGCCGTCCTCGCTGAGCGGGCCCCTGTTGGCCGCGGCGAGGTAGCGGTGCATCCAGTCCTCGCGGGCCTGGTCCACGAACTCCATGCCCTGGGAGCGCTTGTACGCGCGCAACCGGGCAACGAGCTCGAGCCGGGTGTTGACGGCCGCGAGGATCTTGAGGTCGGTGTCCATGATCGCGTCGCGCATCTGGCGCACGACCGCGTCGGCGGTGGGATCGGCCATCGGGCGGACGCTACCAGTCGTCACCTTGGGGCCGCGTCGGTGGCCCGGGCCGCGCGGCGGGGCTAGGCTGGGGGACCCACGCCGACGAGGAGAGCCGCGGACCCGTGTTCGACATCTCACCGATCCAGATCCTGATCGTCCTCGTGATCGCCCTGCTGGTGTTCGGCCCCAAGCGGCTCCCGGAGATGGGGCGGTCCATCGGCAGGGGCATCCGCGAGTTCAAGGGCGCCATCCTCGACGACGGGCCGGCGACCACGCCCGCCCGGCCGGTCGAGCCCACCCCCGCGACGACGACCGCCCCGGCCTCGGGCGCGGCGGCGGCGGCGGTGACGAGCCGCCCGGAGGACGACGACGCCGTGCTCGAGGGCCTCGTGGTCCCCGGCGACGCGCCCCCGAGGTCCACCGACCCCGCCTAGAGCGGGCCGGGACACCCCTGCATGGGGCTCATGGGGGACAGGCGGCTGCGGCGCGCGGGCCGCGAGGAGCAGCTCAGCGTGGTCGACCACCTGGACGAGCTCCGCAACCGCCTGATCGTGTCGGTGGTGGCGCTGGTCGTCGCGTTCGCGGCGGCGTACGGCTTCCACGAGCAGCTCATCGAGTTCCTGGAGCGCCCGCTGCCGCAGCGCTTCGAGGACACCGGCCTCATCACGCTGTCGCCCACCGAGCCGTTCTTCACGACCCTGAAGATCTGCTTCTGGACGGCGATCATCGTCGCCGTCCCGGTCTGGCTCTACCAGGTGTACGCCTTCGTCATCCCGGCGGTGCAGGACCAGTCGCGCCGCCGGATGCTCGCGATCGTCGCCGGCGCGTCGTCCCTGTTCCTGGCCGGCGTCGCCTTCGGGTACTACGTCGTCCTGCCGGTCGCCCTCGACTTCCTCCTCAACTTCGGGGACGGCACCTTCCAGACCGAGGTGCGCGCCGGCGAGTACTTCGCCTTCGTCACGACGCTCATGTTCGCGTCGGGCCTCATGTTCGAGGTGCCGGTGGCCATGCTCGCGCTGGCCCGGATCGGGGTCGCGACCGCGGAGCTCTACATCAAGCAGTGGCGCATCGCGCTCGTCCTGATCGCGGCCCTCGCGGCCATCCTTCCGGGCGGCGACCCGTTCTCGATGCTGCTGCTGATGATCCCGCAGATCCTGCTCTACGGGCTCGGGATCCTGCTGGCCAAGAAGTTCGGCGGACCGCCGTTGTGGGCCCGCGAGGCGTGGGCCGACGCGGAGGACGACGCCGCCCCCGGCGGCGCCTGAAGCACTAGTCGCGCAGGTGGCGGCCGGTGAGGCGCAGGAAGACGTCCTCCAGGCCCCCGGGCCGCGCCGCCTGCAGCGCCGCGGGGACCCCGGCCGCGCGGATGCGCCCGTGCAGCGCCTCCGCGTCGTCGGTGAAGAGCAGCACCAGGTCCCCGTCGACCTCGTGGCCGGACGCGCCGCCGGCGGCCGCGGCGAGCAGGGCCGGCCGGTCGGCCGCGGCCACCCTCAGCTCCAGCACCTCCCGGCCCGCCTCGCGCGCCACCAGGTCCGCGGGCGCGCCCTCCCGGACGATCCGGCCCTTGTCCATGATGACCAGCCGGTCGCAGAGCTGGGACGCCTCGTCCATGTAGTGCGTCGTCAGGACGAGCGTCGCACCCCCCGCCCGCAGCAGCCGCAGGCGCTCCCAGACGGCGTGACGGGCCTGCGGGTCGAGGCCCGTCGTCGGCTCGTCCAGCAGCACCAGGCGGGGCCGGTTCACCAGCGCCCGTGCGATCTGAAGGCGGCGTCGCATGCCCCCCGACAGGCGGTCGACCGGGTCGCCGCCCCGGTCCGACAGGGCCATCAGCCCCAGGAGCTCGTCGGCGCGCCGCGCCGCCTCGTCGCGCGGGATGTCGAAGTAGCGCGCGTAGACCAGCAGGTTCTGCCGGACGGTGAGCTCCAGGTCGAGCGTCGTGTCCTGGGCCACGACGCCCATCTGCCGCTTGAGGGCGCGCGGCTCCCGGTCGGGGTCGAACCCCAGCACGACCAGGTCGCCGGCGTCGCGGGGCGCCAGGCACGACAGCATCCGCATGGTGGTCGTCTTGCCGGCGCCGTTCGGGCCGAGGAAGCCGAAGCAGGCGCCCGCGGGCACCGTGACGTCGATGCCGTCGACCGCCGCGAAGCCGTCGTACCGCTTGACGAGCCCCCGCGCGACGACCGCGGGGACCGCCGGGTCAGGCGACGGCGATCTCCACGCCCATCCCGGTGAGGGTGCGGCGCAGGCCCTCCTCCAGCTCGATCGTCGGCTCCCAGCCGAGGATCTCGCGGGCGAGGGTGATGTCCGGCCGGCGCACCGTCGGGTCGTCCTGCGGCAGCGCCTCGTAGACGATCTGGGAGGGCGAGCCGGTCATCCTCAGGATGACCTCCGCCAGCTCGAGGATCGTGAACTCACCCGGGTTGCCGATGTTCACCGGCAGGTGCATGTCCGAGTTGATGAGGCGCCAGAAGCCCTCGATGAGGTCGGACACGTAGCAGAAGGACCGCGTCTGCTGGCCCTCGCCGAACACGGTCATCGGCTTGCCCTCGAGGGCCTGACGGATGAACGTGGGGATCGCGCGGCCGTCGTGCGGGCGCATGCGCGGGCCGTAGGTGTTGAAGATCCTGACGATGTGCGTGTCCACGCCCTGCTGGCGGTGGTAGGCCATCGTCAGCGCCTCGGCGTACCGCTTCGCCTCGTCGTAGACGCCGCGCGGGCCGATCGGGTTGACGTGGCCCCAGTAGCCCTCGCTCTGCGGGTGCTCCTTGGGGTCGCCGTAGACCTCGGAGGTGGACGCGAGCAGGAACTTCGCCCGGTGGCGCTTCGCCAGGCCGAGGGCGTTGTGCGTGCCGTAGGAGCCGACCTTCAGCGTGTGCAGCGGCAGCCGCAGGTAGTCGATCGGGCTCGCCGGCGACGCGAGGTGGAACACGTAGTCCACCGCCTCGCCGATCTCGAGGTGGTCGATCAGGTCGTGCTGGACGAAGGAGAACCCCGGCTCCCGGATGTGCTCGATGTTCTCGAGCGTCCCGGTGTCGAGGTTGTCCACGCAGATGACCCGGTGGCCCTCGGCGAGCAGGCGGTCGCAGAGGTGCGACCCGAGGAACCCGGCTCCGCCGGTGACGACTGAGATCGGCACGCCGGGCACCCTAGCGGGCGGACCCGCCGCGCGCCACGAGAGCGGACACCGAACGCGCGCCGTCGCGCAGCTCGTCGCGCGCGAGCGCCCAGGCCGCGAGCACGTAGACGGCGCCGGCGACGACCACCTTCGCGATGAGCGCGGGGAGCATCTCGAGCGACCCCATGTCGTCGGTCGGGACGACGAGGTTCAGCGCCAGGGCGGTCGCCGCGGCCAGCGCCCCCGCCGTCAGCAGCCTCCCCTGGCGCCGCGCGAGGGCCCGCAGCGGCACGGCCGGGAAGGACCGCTTGAGCCGCGCCGTGAGCATGGCGGCGTTCGCGTAGACCCCGAGCGTCCCGGCGAGGGCCAGTCCGGCCTGCTCCATCGGCCCGAGCAGCGCGATGTCGAGGGCGATCGTGATCCCCACCGTCGCCACCGTCGTCCAGAAGATCGCGCGCTGGAAGTTGCCCGCCGACAGGGTCCGGTTGAGGAGCTGCGAGGCGAACGCGGGCCAGAGGGCGAAGGCGTAGAAGAGCAGGGGCGGGGCGATCTCGTCGACGCACTCGGTCCCGCACTTTCCCCGCTGGAACGCGAGCTGCGCCACCTCGTGCGAGTAGATGGCCATCAGCGCCATCATCGGGATCGACAGGAGCCCCAGCAGGCCGAGCACCCGGCGGAAGGCGTTCAGGGCCTCCCTCTCGCGGTTCTCGGAGACGAGCCGCGAGATGAGCGGGAACAGCGGCGTCAGGAGCGGCAGCAGCAGCGCCACCCGGGGCGCCTGGCCGAGCGCGTTCGCGAAGGCCAGCGCCGAGACCCGCCCGGCGTCGAGGGTCGAGGCGAAGATCTTGTCCGTGAAGTTGTTGATCTGCTGGAGCACCGACGCGCCCAGCACCGGCAGGGCGAGCAGGCCCACGGCGCCGAGGCGCGGGTGGCTGAGCACGGGGCGGGTCCGCGCCTCGCGCATCAGGCGCCAGAACTGGGGGAGCTGCAGCAGCACCTGCAGGGCCGCGCCGATCGTGACGCCCCAGCCGGCCGCCTCGATGCCGATCGAGTCCTGCCCCACGAGGACGCCGGTGATGATGCCGGCGTTGAACGCGACGCCCACGGCCGCCGGCCCGGCGAAGCGGCCGTGGATCTGCAGCATCGCCGTGAACACGGCCGAGAAGCCCTGCAGGGCCAGGGCCGGCGCCATGATGCGGATGAGCGTCGCCGTCTCCTCGGCGCGCGCCGCGTCCAGCCCGAAGATGGCCGCCGGCACCTCCGGCCAGATCGCCACGAGCGTCGCCAGCACGACCAGGCCGAGTCCGGTCCAGACCGCCAGGGCCGACACCAGCCGCCACGCGCTGTCGACGCCCCGGTCGGCGCGCTCCCGCTGGAAGGTCGGGATGATGAGCGTGACGAGCGTGTACAGCAGGACCGCCGCGACCGAGTTCACGACGAGCAGCGAGTTGACGAAGGCGTCGGTCTGGGCCGACGTCCCGTAGGCCGCCGCCAGGACGATCTCCCGCGCGAAGCCGAGCAGCCGCGACAGCAGCCCGAACACGGCGACGATGGCCGCCGCCCGGGCGAGCCGGGTGACGGTCACCGGGGGGTGAGGCCGTAGATCGTGCGCACGCCCGTCATCACCAGGATCCCCCGCACGCCGACGGCGGGGCTGTAGCGGCCGTCGGGGAAGGTCATCACGCGCCGGCCGGTGCGGGCGTCGAGGCCGAAGGTGCGGCCCTCGCGCGGCACCCGGGCCAGCGTGGAGACGTAGACGACGTCGCCGATCACCGACGGCGACCCCGAGATGCGCTCGCCGGCGTCGAAGGACCAGACCACCCGGCCGGTGACCGCGTCGAGCGCGTAGAGGTGGTGGTCGTAGGAGCCGACGTAGACGAGGTCGTCCGCGACGGCGGCGCTCGAGTAGACGAAGTCGTCGAGCACCCGCACCCAGGCCACCTCCCCCGTGTCGCGGTCGAGGGCGATGACGCGGCCGTTGACGTTGCCGACGTAGACACGCCCGTAGGCCACGGCGGGCCCGGCGTAGAAGCGGCCGGGGCCGCGCAGGGCCTCGCCCGGGCTCTCGGTGCGCCACACCAGCTCGCCGTCCGCCGCACGGTAGGCCGAGACGCGGCCGGCGTAGTCGCCGACGACCACGTTGGCCCCGGCCAGGGCGAGGCTGGCCTTGACGTCGCCGGTGGCGTCCGCGGTCCAGCGCACGCCGCCCGTGCGCGCGTCGAGGGCCATCACGCGGCCGGAGAGGGTCCCGATGTAGGCCGTCCCGCGCACGACGAGGGGCGACGACTCGACCGCACCGCCCACCCGGCGGCGCCAGACGCGCTCCCCTGTGGCCGCGTCCAGGGCGATCACGTCGCCCCGGATGGTGGTGAACAGGGCGAGGTCCCCCGCCAGGGCCGGGGACGAGGCCACCCGCCCGCGCAGGGCGTGGCGCCAGAGCTCCTCGCCCGAGCGCAGGTCCAGGGCCAGGGCGACGCCGGCGTTGGTCCCCACCACGGCGCGCCCGTCGCCGATGACCGGCGAGAACTCCACCAGCGAACCCGCGTCGAAACGCCATTCCTCGCGGAACGGTGGCGCGAGGTCCAGCCCGGGGTTGGCCCGGGTTCGGCGCGCGTCGCGGCCGAACTCGGGCCAGGAGCCCGCCATCGGGGTCGCGGCGGGGGCCTCCTGGGGCACGAAGCCCTCGGTGGTCCCCTCCACGCTGCCCTCGTCGAACCAGCCCCGCGAGAGCCCGAACGCGAGGACCCCCGCGACGATCACCAGGACGCCGAGGATCCCCCCGGCGAGGAGGACCGCCCTACGGCGCCCGGTGCGCATCGAGCGTCCGCACGCCGACCAGGTACAGGGTCCGGCCGGCGCCCACGGCGGGCGAGTACCGCCCGTCGTCCCACTCGAAGACCTCGTCGCCGGTGGCCGCGTCGAGCCCGTACGTGCGCCGCGGGGTGCCGGGGCTGTAGAGGACGGAGGTGTAGACGACCCCGTCCACCACGGTCGCGGACCCCGAGATGCGCTCGCCCGCGTCGAAGGTCCAGCGCACCGCGCCGGTCTCCAGGTCGAGCGCCTCGAACGCCCCGTTGTAGGAGCCGATGAAGGCCGTCCCGTCGGCGATGGCGGCGGTCGAGTAGACGAACGCCCCCGTCGAGTGGCGCCACTTCTCCCGGCCGCTGCCGGCGTCGAGGGCGATGACCGCGCCGCCGACGTCCCCGATCACGAGCGTCCCGTCGCTGACGGCCGGGCCGCCGTAGAAGCGCTGCCCGCCGCTGTAGGTCCACTCCTCGGCGCCGGTCCGCGGGTCCAGGGCGTGGACGCGCCCCGCGTAGTCGCCCACCACGATCCGCCCGCCGGCGAGGGCCGCGCTGCCCTTGATGTCGGCGCCGGCGGCGAAGGTCCAGCGCTCCTCCCCGGTCGCGGCGTCGATCGCGTAGAGGGTTCCGTTCCAGGCCCCGAAGTAGACGATCCCGTCCACCACGAGGGGCGAGCTCTCGATGGGGCTGCCGCCGGTCCCGTACTGCCAGAGCCGCGTCCCGGCCCCTGCGGTGTAGGCCGTGAGGGCCCCGTCCATCGACGAGATGTAGACGACCCCGTCGGCGATCGCGGGGCTGGAGGCGATCTCGCCCTTCTGGCGGCGCGCCCAGCGCAGCTCGCCGGTCTCCGAGTCGAGGGCGTAGACGCGGCCGGCGTTGTTGCCGATCGCGACCAGGCCGTCGGCGACGGCCGGCGGGAACTCCAGCAGCGTGCGGCTCTCGAAGGTCCAGTCCGGCGCGCCGTCCGGCGGCGGGACGGCGACCCCCGGGATGAACCGGTCGCGCTCCGGGCCGCCGCCGTACTCGGGGCTCTGGAGGGCCGGGTCGTAGACGCCGAGCTCCACCGCGGCGCCCTCGACGCGCTCGCGCGCGACCGGGCGGCCGGTGACGTGCGCCTCGGCGAAGCGGGTGCCGTCCGGCAGCTCCGCCCGGCCCTCGGCGTCGGCCGTGACCCGCGCCACCTCGGCGCGGCCGCGGAAGCCCACCACCTCGGCCCCGGCCTGCGGCGCGCCGGTGTCCGCGTCAACGACCTGCACCGCGACGGGGCCGCCCGGGGCGGGCGCGGTCTGCGGGGTGCTGGAGGCGTCGTCGCCGCCGCCCCCGCCGCAGCCCGCGGCCGTGGCGGCGAGCGCCGCCGCGACCAGGAGGGCCGCGCGCCTACTCACGCGCCGCGCGACCCGCCGGGCTGCCGCGCCACACGAAGGTGATGATGACGCCGACGATGAACCCGATGACCGCGGCGAGCAGCACGGACCGCAGGCGGTTGGGCGCGCTGGTCGAGGAGCTCGGGCTCTCCGAGAGGGAGATGATCTCGGGCTTCTCGTTCGCCTCCGCCTTCGCCCGGTTGAGCTCCTGCGTCGTGAGGGTCGTCTGGGCCAGGGAGAGCTGCTGGCCGGCCGACGACAGCAGCGTCGCGATCGTCGCCCGGTCCTCGGCGCTCGCGGACCGCAGCTCCGCCTGCAGCGCCGTGATCTGGCGGTTGAGGCGGTCGACGTCGGCCTGCGCCCGCTCCTCGCCGCGGGCGTAGGTGTCGAAGACGCCCGAGAAGTTGGCGAGGGCGCGCCCGTTGACCGCCTCGGCGTAGGCGTTGGCGCCGTCCCGCGCGATCTGGCGGCTCTCGTCGACGAAGGTGATCGTCACGACGGTGGGCTGGTTGCCCGCGGCGCCGCCGGGCGCGCGCGGGGCGCTCAGCGTGACCCCGTTGCGCACGCGCGACGGGCTGACGCCGATCTGCTCGGCGACCTCGCCCACCAGGTCGTCCCCGGTCAGGACGGTCGCAACCGTCGCGGGGTTCGTGCCCGGCGTGCTGAAGGGGGCGCCCGACACCGTGGTGGCCTGGCCGACGAAGACGCGCGCGGTGGCCGTGTAGGTCGTCGTCGTCACGAAGGTCAGCAACAGGCCGACGACGGCCGCGGCGACGGTCGTGACGAGGATGATCCAGCGGCCGCTCCAGAGCACGCGGCCGTAGTCACGGAGGGTGATCTCCCGATCCACGACGGCGGACCTTAGAGGACCGGCGGGAGGGGGACGAGCCCCTCCGGTCGCCGCTGGAGGATGGTCTGATCCAGGTGGCGGGTCATCACGACCCCCGGAGTGTGGGCCCCCACGCGGGGCTCGGGCCGCTCCCCGGCGGCGATCGCGACGATCATCCGCGGGTACCCCGCGCCGGCCGCCTGGGGCAGCGGGAAGGCGCCGCCGAAGCGGGTGTTGATGTCGGTGATGCCCAGGATGCGGCCGTCCTCCCGGAAGCACTGCACCGTGCTCGGGCCGGCCAGGCCGAGGGCCTCGACCGTCGCGGCGCCCAGCTCCACGAGCTGCGGGTCGTCAAGCGTCTCGCCCTTGATCTGCTCGCCGCCCTTGCTCTGGATCATCGCCCGCGGGACGGCGCCGAGCGGCCGGCCGTCCAGGTCGCCGAGGCAGTCGATCGAGAACTCCAGGCCGGGCAGCGCCTGCTGGATCACGCTCTCCGCCGGGCTGTAGGCCAGGAAGAACTCCAGCTCGCGGGGGTCCGCGCAGCGGTGGATGTGGCGCCCCGCGAAGCCCAGGCGCGGCTTGATGAGCACGGGGAAGGGCAGGCCGGCGGGGTCGACGGTCCCGGGCAGCCAGGTCGGCGGCGAGGGCAGCCCGGCGCGCTGGAGCAGCTCGTGGCACTCCCACTTGTCCTGGCAGCCGAGGGCGACCTCCGGGGTGGGGAGGAACACGGCCGCCCCGGCCTCCCGGATCGCGGGCGCGGCCTCCGCGAGCAGCACCGGGTCGAGGTCGGTCAGGGGCAGCACCGCCGCCACCGACTCGCGCCGGCACGCCTCGGCCACGGCCGCGCCGTACCCGGGGTCGTCCACGGGCGGTAGCTCGATGACCTGGTCCGCGGCGAACAACGACGGCGACAGGGGGTCCAGGTCGCTCACGATGACCCGCCCGGAGTGCGGGCCGGCGGCGAGCGCCGCCCGGAAGGCGCGGACGATGTCCACGCGCTGCCCCGCGCAGGTCAGGAGGACGTTCACTTCAGCCATCGGCGGCTCCGGGTCCGGGTGGGAGGTCGAACCCGCCGCGCGGGCCCTTGTACGTGCCCTCGCGCCCCAGCACCACAAGGGCGGTGCGGGCGAGGACGGCGAGGTCGCGCCGCATGCTCCAGCGGTCGACGTACCGCACGTCGATCTCGATGCGCTCGGACCACGGGATCGCGTTGCGGCCGCTCACCTGGGCGAGCCCGGTGACGCCGGGGCGGGCGAGCAGGCGGCGCCGCTGGTGGGCGTCGTACCGCTCGACCTGGGAGGGGACCGTCGGGCGCGGCCCCACGAGGCTCATGTCGCCGCGGACGATGTTCCAGAGCTGCGGCAGCTCGTCCAGGGACAGCCGCCGCAGGAGGGCGCCCGAGCGGGTGATGCGGCTGTCGCCGTCGGTCACGGACAGGCCGGCGCCCATCCCCTCGGCGCCGACGACCATCGTGCGGAACTTGAGGATCGTGAACGGCCGCCCGGCGAAGCCGATCCGCTGCTGGCGGAAGAGGGCCGGGCCGGGCGAGTCGCGCCGCACCCAGAGGCCGATCCCGGCCATCACGGGGGACAGGACCACGGTGAGCGGGACCGCGACGGCCAGGTCCAGGGCGCGCTTGGCCCGGCCGCCGACCGGCTGCGGGGCGCCGTCAGGCACAGGACTCCACCGTGGCGACGAAGCGGGCGGCGAGCGCGGCGCGGTCGTAGTGCTCCAGGGCGTACTCACGGCCGGCGGCCCCCATGGCGCGGACCCCCTCGGGGTCGCCGGCGAGGTTCCGGATCGCGCCTGCCAGGGCGGCGCCGTCCTCCGGGGGGACCGAGAGGCCGCAGCCGGCGGCCTCCACCGCCCGCGTCAGCTCCCCCGCGGGCGCCGAGGCGATGATGGGCCGGGCCGCGCCGAGGTAGTCGAAGGTCTTGTTGGGCAGGGCCCCCGCGAAGAGCGGGTTGTCCTGGTACGGGAGGATGCAGATGTCGGCCCGCGCCAGCCACGACGGCACGGCCCGCTTGGGCACGGGGTCCACGAAGACCACGTTCTCCAGGCCCCTGCGCGCCGCCTCCTCCACGAGCGCGGGCTTGCGGTCGCCGCCCCCGACGAGCACGACCCGCACGCGCGGGGTGTCGCGGAGGCGGTCCGCCGCGTCGAGCACCGTCTCCAGCGAGCTGTACGTGCCGTGGGCGCCCACGTACATCGCGACGATCGCGTCGTCCGGCACCGGCACGTCGGCGGGCTCCGCGTCCGCGCCGACGTCCAGGTCGACGCCGTTGGTGATGAGCGTGATGCGCGCCGGGTTGACGCCCTGCTCGACGATGCCGTCGCGGATGCCCTCGGTCAGGGCGACGATCCGGTCCGCGCTGCGGTAGCAGTAGGCCTCCAGCCGCCGCGCCACGGCGATCGTCTTCGGGTCCTTCACGAGGCCCATCGCGATCGCCGAGTCCGGCCAGAGGTCGCGCACCTCCAGCAGGAAGCGCGCCCCGCGCGCCTTCGCCATCGCCGCGGCCGCGGCCGCGGAGGGCAGGGAGGGCGACGAGGCCACGACGACATCCGGCTTCGGGGTGCGCGCCGAGGCGATGGCCGACCACCACGCGAAGGTGCCGTAGGAGGCGACCCGCGAGCGCAGGTCCCGCCCGTAGCCCGGCGTCGAGTACGTGCGCCAGACGTCGAGGCCGTCCTCCACCTCGTGCACCACCTTCCGCCCGGCGTACCGCTCGGGGACCGTGCGCTCCTTGTGCTGCACGTAGGAGGTCACCACGCTCACGTGGTGGCCGGCCCGCGCGAGCGCCCGCGTGTGCTGCCAGTGGCGGACGCCGCCGGGCTGGTCGGCGCTGACGAAGTACTGCGAGACGTAGGTGATCGCGCTCATGGGCCGAGGATCCCGGCGTACAGCCCGGTCAGCGCCCGGGCCTGGGCCTCGAACGCCAGCCCGTCCTCGAACGCCCGGCGCCCGGCGGCGCCCATGCGCGCGGCCAGGTCCGGGTCGCCCAGCAGGCCGTCGATCGCGGCGGCGTGGGCGGCGGGGTCCCCGGGGGGGACCACCAGGCCGCAGCCGGCGGCCCGGACCATGGCCCCCATGCGGCCGAGGTCGGACGCGACGACGGGACGGCCGGCGGCCATCGCCTCGACGAGCTTCGTGGGCACCGCGCGATCGTAGTTGCCGTGGCGCTGCAGCGGGATCCAGGCCACGCGGCAGCCGGCGAGCAGGCCCGGCACCTCGGAGTGGTCGACCACGCCCAGCGCGCTCACCCCGGGCGGCATCTCCCCCGCGTCGCCCGGCCCGGCCAGCACGAGGCGGGCCCCAGGGACCGTGACCTCCGGGAACGCCTCGCGCATCACCTCCAGCCCGCGCAGCGGCCCGAGGCCGCCGACGTAGAGCACGACCGGCTCGTCCGGCATCGGCGCGGGCGCCGGGAAGGCGTCGGCCCAGGGCGAGTTCGTGACGGCCACGGCGCGGGCGCCCGCGGCCGCGAAGCGGGCGGCGAGGTCCTCGTTCGCGGTCACCACGCCGTCCAGGCGCCGGGCCAGGCGCCGCTCGGCGCGCTCGGCGCCCAGGGCGAGCGGGCGCCGCAGCGGCGCGGGGAGCCACCGCTTGGTGCGGGTCGTGCGCCCCAGGTACTCGTGGACGTCGTAGACCACGGGCCGCCCGCTCGTGCGCGCCAGCCAGAGCGCCGCGGGCAGCAGCTCGGGGTCGTGGACGTGGTAGATGTCGGCGCCCTCCGCCCGGGCCCGGTGCGCCAGCCGCCAGCCGGCCGCCAGCCTCCCGGCGCGCGGCAGGGGCTCGGACGGCGCCGCCACGACCGCCGAGGCGCCCGCGCGGGCCGCCGCGGTGGCCTCCTTGTGGAAGATGCGCACGTCGCGGGGCCGGTGGACGCTCGTGAGGTGCACCACCCGGCGGCCGTCGAGGCGCGCGCCCTCCGCGGGGGCCGGGAGCTCCCCAGCCGGGCCCAGGGTCGCCCCGCGCCGCAGCAGCTCGTCGAGCAGGTCGCCCCAGAGGGCCCCGTACCCGGGCGCGCGGTCGTCGGCGAGGTAGGTGTTGTGCCAGAGCAGGGCGGCGCGGCCGCCGGCGGCGCGCACCCGGTCCAGCACTGCCACGGCCCGGGCGCCGGCCTCGGCGGCGTCGAGGCCGAGGTGCGAGTGGAGGGTCGTGTCCATCACCGCCAGGGGCAGCAGCCGCAGGCGGGCGGGGCGCTCCTCGCCCACGAGCCACGGCCGGAAGGGGCGCGCGATGCCCGCCGCGAAGCCCGGCGCCTCGCTGAAGCCCAGGCTCGAGTCGTACGCCGCGCCGGCGGCCTCCAGCCAGCGCACCGTCTCGTGGTAGCGGAAGCGCAGGTAGTGCATCCGCACGCCGTCGACCGTCCCGCCCACCTCGTCGCGCAGCCCGGCGAGCTCCGCGGCCAGGGCGGCCCCGTCCTCGGAGGAGGCGAAGGATCCGTGCAGCCCCACCTCCGCCCCGGCGGCGCGCACGCCGGCCGCGATGCGCCGCCGCTCGCGCTCGTAGGTGGCGCGCGGGGTGCCGTCGAGCGGGTGGGCGTTGCGGCCGATGAGGAACACCGTCGGCCGGGCGCCGCGCCGCCAGGCGGCCTCGAGCAGGTCCGGGACGTTGTCCCAGGGGTCCGGCCCGGTCAGCGCGGCCGCCAGCCCGCGCGGGCCGCGGCGCCGGGCGATGCCCGCGAGGCCCTTCGGGGTGCGGCGCCGGATGCGGTCGATGTCGTGGGTGAGGGCGACCTCCCAGGCGGTGGGCGGCGCGATGCGCAGCGCCGCGCGCAGGGCGGCGATGTAGCCCTCGACGGGCGGGTCCTCCAGTTCCAGGCCGGCGATGCGCCCGAACGCGCTGGCCGCGAGGGGGAGCCGGTCGAAGCGGTCGCGCTCGGTCACGCGCAGCTCGTCCCAGCGGGCCAGCAGGTAGAAGGCGCTCGCCACCAGGTCACCGGGCAGGGGCTCGTCCGGGTGGGACGGCGGGAACAGCAGCGTCAGGCCCCGGGCGCGGAAGACGGCCGTCGCCGGGAACGCCTCCCCACCCTCGAAGAACGCCTGCGCGGCGGGGTCGGCGGGGATCCAGACGCCCGTGTCCGGGCGCTCCGGCGCGTACACCAGGTCGGCGTCGCCGCCGTCGACGTGGACGGCGTCGCGTCCGAGGGCCTCGGCGATCGTCTCCAGCACCCAGCGCGCCCGGGGGGCGAACGCCGGGCGGCACCCGGCGAGGTGGATCCGCAGCGGCTCAGCCACGCCGCCGCCGCAGGTGGCGCCCGTACAGCTCCAGGGCCGGCCGGGGGTCGCGGACGTCGATGACGCCCTCCACGATCGGCGGGCGCACCGAGCGGGCGAACGCCCCCGCGCCCCACTCGCGGCGGCGGATCTCGCGGGCGCTGCCGGCCAGGTGCTTGCTCGCCAGGAACCAGCGCCAGCCCTTCTGCCGCCCCTCCGGCCAGGTCCGGGGGCTCCCGATGGCGTCCAGCCAGGAGGCGAACGGGATGTTGACCCCGGCCCGGGTGGCGAGCCCCACCCAGAGCCAGGAGCGCGGGTTCACCTCGATCAGGTGGTCGCGGCCGTCGCGCGGGTCGCGCTTCACCTCGAGCTGCGAGATGCCGTGGAAGGACAACGCGTCCAGCAGGGCGTGCCCGCGGGTCACGAGGCCCGGGTCCCAGCGCGCCTCGGCGGCGCGGGCGGTCCCGAAGCGCGGGGGCCACTGGCGCAGCTTGCGGCCGGTGAAGGTGGCGAGCGGCCGGCCGTCGCGGTCGCGGTACGACCCGAGCGTCCAGAGCCGGTCGTCGCCCCCCGGGATGACCTCGCTCACCTGCGGGCGGTACTCCGCGGCGAGCTCCCAGGCGCGCAGCAGCTCCTCGCGGTCCGACGCCTCCATCACCTGGGCGCGGAACCGGCGGCGGAACTCCGGCGCGTAGCGCGGCTTGAGGACCATCGGGAACCGGAGCCCCTCGACGGCCTGCAGGATGTCGGCGTCCTCGCGCGGGGTCACCGTGGCGGGCACCGGGAAGCCGATCCGCCGGGCGGTCTCGTGCTGGTGGCCCTTGTCGATGATCTGCCGCATCACCGCCCACGGGCTCCAGGGGCGCCGCAGGACGGCGTCCACCTCGGCCTCGCGCGGGCCGATCGCGGCGATCGCCTCGTCGTGGGTGGGGAACAGGACCCCGCCGGCGCCCCGCCCCCGCCCGAGGGCGACGAGGTCGTCCACGAAGCGGTCCGGCTCGGTGAGCGGGTCGGCCATCGGCACCGCGGTCGTGTACCGCGACAGCAGGCCGAGGGCCCGCGGGTCGTGGTCGGCGGCGATGACGCGCACCCCGGCGCGGGCGAGGGAGCGGATGATGCCGAGGGCGTTCGGGCCGGAGGCCTGGAGGACGATCGCGGGGGGCGCGCCGCTCACGCGGTGACCTCCTCGTAGATCTCCACCATGCGGGCGGCGTTGGCGTCCCAGGTGTAGGTCTCGCGGCCGATCCGCAGGGCCTCGGCGCCCATGCGCTCCGCCAGGCCCGGCTCGTCCAGCACCCGGGCCACCGCGTCGGCCAGGGCCTGCGGGTCGCGCGGCGGGATCAGGAGCCCCGTCTGCCCGTCGCGCACGATCTCCGGGGTGCCGTCGACGGCCGTCGCCACGACGGGACGGCCGCAGTTCATCGCCTCGCAGACCACCGTCGGCAGCCCCTCGGACAACGAGGGCAGCACGAACAGGTCGCCGGCGGCCATCCACCAGCCCACGTCGTCGTGGGGGATCTTGCCCACGAACCGGACCCGGTCGGCGACGCCCAGCTCGGCGGCGCGGGCCTCGAGCCCCTCGCGCATGGGGCCGATGCCGCCGGCCACCAGCAGCGGCGCCCCGCCGGGCCGGCGGCCCAGGATGCCCCAGGCCTCGATCAGCGTGTCCACGCCCTTGCGCGGCAGCAGCTTGCCCACGAACGTCACGACCGGCCCCCCGGCGGGCAGGCCCAGCCGGGCGCGGGCCTCGCCCGCGTCGCGCGGGGTGAACACCGACGTGTCGGCGCCGTTCGGCACCACCGCCACCGGGCGGCGCGGCTCGGCCAGCGTCTCGGCGGCCTCGGCGATGGCGGCGCTCACGGCGCACACCTGGTCGAGGGAGGACACGGCCTGGGCCACCTGCCGCGCGCTTGCGGGGCCCCGCGCCGGCACGTCCAGCACGTCGGCCCGGTGCGCCGTGGCGACCACGGGCACCTGCAGCGCCGCGCCCATCCGGGCCGCGGCCCAGCCGTCCGGCACGAGCATGTGGGCGTGGACGACGTCGAACGGCCAGCGCTCCTGGATGCGCCGGAGCGGCTTGGCGATGGACAACAGCATCGCGTCGCCGTTGCGCGGGCCGAGCCGGGCGCCGGGCAGCGTCAGCTTGCGCGGGTAGAGCACCGGGACGCCCTGGAAGACGTCGACGCCGGGCACCTCGCGGAAGGCTTTCCAGCGCGGCAGCAGCGGCGGCGCCCAGCCCGTGGGCGAGACGACGCGGACGTCGTGGCCGCGCCGCACCAGGGCGCGCACCTGCTCGTGGACGAAGATCCCC
Source organism: Thermoleophilia bacterium (assembly GCA_050249835.1). Lineage (GTDB taxonomy): Bacteria > Actinomycetota > Thermoleophilia > Miltoncostaeales > Miltoncostaeaceae > Miltoncostaea. The sequence goes on along the minus strand of JBFWPT010000005.1, from coordinate 29,308 downwards.
GCGGTCCAGTTGACCGCGCTGGGATACATGTGGCTCAGCATCAGGACGCGGACGGCACGGCCTCCTCATCGCGGGCGGCCCGCTCGCGCCGGGCGAGCACCAGCGCGCCCATCCCCAGGCCGAAGACGATCCACATCGGGGCGTAGTGGATGGCCGTCGAGGGCCCCACGCTCCCGATGATCCACCCCACCAGCGCGAGCGCGCCGGCCAGGCACATGTACCGCACGAGCGGGTCCTGCGCCCGGCGGGCGCCGCGCATCTGCCCCCGCAGCAGGGTCAGGAAGAACGCGAGGTAGAGGGCGAGGCCCACGACGCCGCCGTTCACGAGCACCTCGAGCCACCAGTTGTGCAGGTTCGCGACGCCGGGGAACGCCTCCAGCGACCGGACGTGGGTCTCCGCGTTGCCCGCCCCGACCCCGAGGCCGTCCGTCTCGGCCACCAGCGCGAGGCCGTCGCTCAGCAGCGACTCGCGCACCGCGCCCGAGCCGGTCCCGCCGGCCGCCTGGTCCTGGAGGATCCCGAAGTCGAGCTTGGTGATGGTGCGCTCGTCGAGGCTGATCGGCCCGCTCCCCTGCACGGCGGGCACCACGAGGGCGATCGCCAGGGCGGCGATCCCGCCGGCCACCACGAGGCGCCCGCGCGAGCCGCGGTCTGCGCCCACCAGCACGAGCATGCCCAGCACCACCAGGCCCGCGGCGGCGAGCCCGGACTTCGAGCCGGTCAGCAGGATGAGGATGAGGGCCACCCCTGCCCCGCCCAGGCCGAGGAACCGCAGGCGCACGTCCCGGTAGAGGACGGGGAGGGCGAGCAGGTACGGCAGGCTCAGCGCCAGGAAGGCCGCGAAGTTGTTCTGGTTGCCGAACAGCGAGCCGATGCCGATGAGCGCGCCCCGGTTCTCGACCCCGGCCCGGAAGGTGGGCAGGTGGAGGCCGGTCAGCACCTCGGCGACCGCGATGAGGCAGGCCAGGACGAAGGCGCCGAGCAGGCACCACAGGAGGATCCGGGCGCGCCGCCGCTCGCGGCAGATGACCGCGATGGCGATCGCCAGGCCGCCCATCATCGCCATGAAGGCCGTCCAGCGCAGGCCGGCCAGGGCGTCGTCCGCCCAGCCGATCGACAGCGCGGTCCAGAGCCACCACACCGCCAGGATCCCGGCCGGGCGCGGCAGGCCCGCCGGCAGCACCAGGCGGCCGTCCATGAGCAGGTAGCCCACGAGCCCCAGGCCGAGCAGCACGATCAGGATGCGGAACAGGAACAGCCACGGCGCGGGCGGCGCGGCCAGGTTCGGCCCGCCCACGGCCGCGAGGGCGGTGAGCACCACCAGCACGGGCGCGAGCCGCCGCACGGGCACGTCCCGCAGGAGCGTCCCGATCAGCACCACCACGGCGAGCCCGATGCCCACGAGCGGCTGCCAGATCGCCAGGAGGGCGGCGACGAGGACGCCGACGACGACCGCGATCGCGGCCGTGTCCCGGGGGCCCGCGGGCCGGGCGGGGGCGTCGGTCGTCGACATCGGCCGCGCACAGTAGCGCAGGGGCGCCGCGCCCCGATTACCGCGGGTGGGCCTCCACGGCGCGCTCCAGCACCTCCGCCACGCGGGCGGCCTGCCGCTCCAGGGAGTGGGGCAGCGCGGCCGCGCGGCACGCCTCCGGCGAGGGGGGCGCGTCCAGCAGGTCCAGCACGGCGGCGGCGATCGCGGTCGGGTCGAGGGGGTCCACCACGCGCCCGGCCTCCGGGTCGGGCACCACCTCGCGCGCGCCGCCCACGCGGGTCGCCACCACCGGGCGGCCCCCCGCCATCGCCTCCAGGGCGGCCACGCCGAGGGGCTCCACGCGGCTCACGATCGCGAGCACGTCGCAGGCCGCCACCCAGTCGGCCACGGCCTCGTGCGGGACGGCGCCCGGCCGCAACACGGCCCCCTCCAGGCCGAGGCGCCGGGCGCCGGCGTCCACCGCGCCGGCGAGGGGGCCGTCCCCCACGAACGCCAGCAGGGCGTCCGGGCGCGCGGCCCGCACCCGGGCGAAGGCCTGGAGCAGCCCGAGGGGGTTCTTCCGCTCCGTGAGCCCGCCGACCGCGAGCACCAGGGGCACGCCGGCCGGCACCCCGAGCCAGGCCCGTGCCACGTCCCGGTCGCCGGGCCGGAACCGGCCGGCGTCGACGCCCATGTTGATGACCGACATCGGCGGGAGGTCCAGGCCGGAGTCGCGGAGCGCCCCCGCCAGGTGCTCGCTCACCGCGATGACCTCCGCGGCCCCCCTCAGGGGGCCGGCGGTCGCGCGCCGCAGCGAGGGCCGGTCCAGGTTGCGGACGTCGCGGCCGTGGGCCGTCACGACGTAGGGGATGCGGGCCGCCTTCGCCGCCGTGGCCGCCACCGCGGCCGTGGGGAACAGGTAGTGCGCGTAGATGACGTCGGCGCGGCGCGCGTGGCGCGTGGCCCGGGCGGCCAGGCCGGCGTACTTGGCGGGGGTCCGCAGCGCCCCGCGCGCCCGGGTGTCGATGACCACCGGGTCCACGGTCATCCCGCGCGCCTCCAGCGCCCGGCACATGTCGGCGACGAACGCGCCGTAGTCCGGGTCCGCGCGCCCCGGCCACATGTTGCTGAGGCACAGGACGCGCAGGCTCACGGGGTCACCGGCATCGTGGCGGTGGGCGAGGGCGCCTCCTCGTCCGGCTCCGGGTCGCCGGCCGCGGTCCGCGGCAGCGCGAGCAGCCCGATCGCGACCGCCGCGGCGGCGGCCACCCAGGTGAACGGGTCCTCGAACAGGGCGGCGTAGAGCAGGCTGTGGACGACGATCCCGGCGAGGATCGCGCCGAGGGTCCACCGCGCCCAGCCGTCGAGGCCCTGGTCGCGGGAGCCGCGCACCGCGGCCCAGCCGGCCCCCACCAGGAGGACCAGGAACAGGGCGAAGCCGACGACTCCGGTCTCGCTCAGCACGGTGACGGGCGTGTTGTGGGAGATCACCACGCGCACCCGCCGCTGCTCGGTCGGGGTGAGGGTCTCCTCGAAGCGCTCCTCGAAGCCGCCGAGGCCGGTCCCGAGGACGGGCTCGTCGCGCCAGATGGTGAGCCCGCCGCGCATGAGGTCGAACCGACCCTCGCTCACCCGTTCCAGGCGGTCGTAGTCCGTCGCCGCTCGCCGGACGTTGTCGCTCGTGAGCATGGCGATCCCCCCGGCCACGACGAGCACCGCGGCGCCGGCGGTGATGGCCCGCCGGGCGCCCACGGCGCGGACCGCCAGCAGCAGCACGCCCACCATCAGCATCAGGGTGCTCGACCGGGAGAAGGTGACGGCCAGGCCCGCGGTCATCACGGCGATCGCCCCGGCGAGGGCGGCCAGCTCGGCGGCGCGTGGGCGCACCCAGGCCAGCGCGAGGCAGATGAGGATCCCGATCGCCAGGTAGCGGCCCAGGATGTTCGGGTCGAAGAAGATCCCGTTCACCCGGAAGAAGCGCGAGTAGACGTTCGCCTGGATGAGGGTCTGGTTCCACCAGATGTCCTCGGTGGCGTACTGCCAGAGCGCGACCAGCGCGGCGATCGTCCCGCCGGCGATCGTCGTGATCGCCAGGGCGCGCAGCGCGCGGGCGTACCGCCACCACGCGATCACGAGGACGAGCAGGATCGTGAACGGCACGTAGAAGAAGGCGGCCTTGATCGCGGCCTCCTCCCCGTCCGGGCTCCAGGTCGCCGAGACCAGGACGAAGGCGGCGAACGCGGCGAGCGGCCAGGCCAGCGCCGCCGGGGCCTCGTCGGCGGGCCCGACGCGCCCGCGGGCCCGCGCCCAGACCCACGCGATGATGCCGATGCCGATGACCGCGTACAGCGGGATGAGGAGGTTGGCCTCCAGGCTGCCCACCGACACCGGCACCCGGATCGGCAGGGCCACGCCGAGCAGCACGAACCAGATCGTGGGGCGCGCCGTGATGAGCCGCACCACGACGACCACCACCACGATCGCCACGACGAGCGCCACGGCGCCCATGGCGGCCCGCGCGGGCGACCCCAGCTTGTCGAGGGCGTCCGAGGCGTCGTCGCCGGGGATGAGCGAGGCGATGAGGAAGCCCCAGGCGCCGAGCAGCAGCGCGAGCGAGGCCGCGCGCTGGGGCTCGGGGCGCAGACCCGGCAGCGGCGCGAGCAGCCCCAGCACGGCGATCGCCGCCGCGACCACCGCGATGTCGGTGGCGAGATCGGTCATCCGCCGCCCCTCAGGTCGACCAGCGCCGAGCCCTCGCCGTCGGTGCGCGTCACCACGAGCCAGAGGGCGTCCGGGTTGACCCCGGCCGGGATCCGGACCCGCGCGCGGCCGGCCGGGCCGCGGGCGCCGGGGCCCACCTGGTCGCCGAGCGGGTCTCCCCCGGTCTGGCCGGGCACGCCGGTGCGGCGGCGGAGGACCAGGGAGACCGGCGTGGCCCCGGAGATCGTCGCGCCGTCGGTGCCGCGCAGGGACGCGCCCACCTGGTCCCGCGGGTCCGGGTCGGACGGGCTCGCCGTGCCGGCCATGTAGCCCACCCAGCAGGTCCGCTCGCGCACGACCCGGTTGCGGGCCGCGTCGAAGAGGGACGCCCGGATGACGTAGAGGCCCGGCTCCACGAGCTCGCCGCCCGCGGTCTGGCCGCTCCAGTTCCACCGCACCGGCTCGTCGGCCCGGACGGGGCGCGGGCCCAGGCGGCGCAGGGGGTCCCCGCCGCCGTCGGGCCGCACGGCCTCGAGGGTCATCGAGGCGGCGTCGCGGGAGGCGAAGCTCACGCGGCACTCGCCCGGGCCGGGGCCGGCGAGGGTCGCGGACACGACCTCCATCGCGGCCGGCCGCGGCGCGGAGGTGTCGATCACGACGCGGCGGGTGGTGTCGAACCGCTTGGCGCCCGCCCGCGCGCGGAGCTTGATGGCGTAGGTGCCGTCGGGCACCCGGCGGCCCGCGGAGTCCAGCCCGTCCCACTCGGTCGTGAAGAAGCCCGTCGGGCGGGCCTCGTCGTCGAGCAGGGTGATGACCGGCTCGCCGTCCTGCTGGATCTCGATGGTCACGTTGCTCGGCTCGCTCAGGCGCACCCCGATCGTCGCGACGTCGCGGCGCCCGTCGGAGTTCGGGCTGAAGAGCTGGGTCGCCTGGAAGCGGGTCACGATCGGGGGCGGGGTCGGGAACGCGAACGGCAGCAGGAAGACGCCGAGCGCGACGACGAAGAGGACCAGCATCGCCGCGGCGACGGCCACCCGCCGTCCGCGGCCCCCCGGCGCGGGCGGGCTCATCGGACGGCGCTCAGAGTGCCCGGAACCCCAGGCAGATGTAGAAGCCGAAGCGCCCCAGCGGCGTGCGCGACACCGCCAGCTCCGCGCGCCGCGGCGCCGGGTGGCGGTACAGGCGGCCGATCTGGGAGCCGATCCTCCCGCCGGGGCGGAAGAAGATGCCGCGGCGCGACACCGCGACGAGCCCGGCGGCGGCGGCGTGGCCCTCGAGGTCGGTCCACGTCTGCCAGTTGTCCACCGGCGCGAGGTTGAGCTTGATGCCCGGCACGCCGTGCTCGGACAGCCAGCGGCGGGCGCCGGGCAGCGAGCGGCGGTTGGGGGTGGAGATCACGAGGAGGGCGCCGGGCGCCATCTGCGCGCGCAGGGCGGTGAGGCAGGCACGCGGGTCCTCGAGGTGCTCCAGGACGTCGGTGAGCGTGACCAGGTCGAAGGGGCCCTCGGGGGGCTCGTAGGCGCTGCCCACCACGGCGGTCAGCCGGTCGGCGGCGCCCATCTCCTCCAGCCGCCGCCGGGCGTGCTCCACGGACTCCGGCGAGAGGTCGACACCGACGCCGGAGTAGCCGCGCTCGGCGAGCTTCTCCAGCAGGAAGCCGGTGCCGCAGCCGATGTCCAGGACGCGGCCGCCGTGGCCCGCGAAGCGGTCGATGGTCTCCAGGTTGAGGGCCATGCGCGACTGCAGGTGCCAGTTGCGGTCCTCCACCGCGACCAGGCGCGGCGCCATGCGGTCGTAGTACGCCTGGACCTGGTCCAGCCGCTCCTCGCCGCCCCCGTTCGCGCGCGCGCTCACGGCGCCCACCCCGCCGGAGGCGGGTTGGCGGCCGCCATCGCGGCGAACCGGTCGTAGGACGGCTTGCGGCTGCCGTCACCCCTCAGGAGGCCGCCGGTCCAGCGCGGGTTGTCCTGGAAGTTGAACCACGTCACCACCTGGACGCGGGGATGGCGGGCCGCGGCGACGACGGTCTCGTCGACCCACGCGGCCTGCTGGGCCTCGCTCACGAAGTAGCGGTGGAAGCGGTTGTAGGACGTGTGGTACCCCGTCTCGGTGACGTGGACAGGTGCCCCCGGGCGAAGCCTATCCACCTGCCGCAGGACCCGGGGCAGGGTGCTCCAGGAGGGCACGAAGAAGGCCTGGAGTGGGCCACCGAGAGGGTAGAGGTGGAGGCTCCACGCGTCGAGCGGCGGGCCCTCGTCGGCCACGAGGCGCGCCCAGTCCAGCGATCCCACGGCGGCGCGGCCGTCCTCCGGGCACGACGTAGGCGAGCGCCCGGCGGGCCCGGCGACGCCGCCCACCACCTCGATCGCCGGCGCCACGCGCTTCACCTCGCGGTACGACGCGGCGAGCAGCGCGGCGTACACCCGCGGCGACACCAGCGCCGCCTTCCCGCCGCGGCGGCGGCACTGCGGCGTCCAGAACCCGGGCAGGTTCGGCTCGTTCCAGATCTCCAGGCTGCGGATCGCGGGCAGGGTGCCCCCGCGCGGGTCCGGGTAGGTCCCCGAGTACCGCCGCGCGATCGCCCCCGCGAACCGCGCGCCGTCGGCGGGACGCGGCGCGGCGGTCCGCTCACCGCTGCGCGACGCCCACGCCGGCGTGAGGTAGAAGTCGAGCATCACGGCGATGCCGCGGGCCCGCAGGCCGCGGACGATCTCGTCGTAGCGGCTCCAGTCGTAGGCCGGGTCGGCCGGGTCGCGGGCGTCGGCCGGCTTGCGCGGCGCCACCTCGCGCCACAGCACGTCGACGCGGGTCACCTTCACGCCGGTGGCCGCGAGGGCGTCGAGGCGCCCCTCGAGCTCGGCACCGCGGACGTTGACCAGGTGGTCGTCCTGGAGCGACATGACCGGCGCCGCAGAGGCCGTCCCGGCCAGCGCGGCCAGGCAGGCCAGCACGGCGAGCAGCGCGCCCCTCACCGCACCCTCCCGAGCCGCACCACGCCGACGCGCGCGCCCTTGCGCGTGCCGCGCTCCACCCAGGCGATGCGGGCGCCCTGGACGCCGACGGCGTCGACCACCCGGCGCGACGTCGCCACCGGCTTCAGGCGCCCGGAGCGGGACGCGAGCACCCGCCGCCGGTCGACCACGGCGACGCTGCCGCCGCCGACGGCCACGGCCGGCACGCGGGCGCCGGCCCAGGCGAGGACGGGCGCGCCGGCGCCGACGCGCAGCAGCTGCACGCGTCCGCCCGCCCGCACCGCCACGGCCACGGTCCGCCCGTCGGCCCACAGGCGCAGCGCCGGCCCCGGCAGCGCGGCGGTCCGCACGACGGCCGCCCCGTCGCGCCAGGTGAGGACGGTGGGCTGGGCGGGGTCCACCTGGACGCGCAGCGCGCCCTGCATGGCGACGAGGGGCATGCCGCCCCCGCCGGGGGCGACCGCCGCGGGCGCGGCGTCGGGGAACCGCCCCTGCAGCAGCCCGCCGCCCGGCTCGGCCTGCACGTAGTGGACCGTCGTGCCGACCTGGGACGCGGCGAGGGTCACGGGGGCGTCGGGGCGGCCGTCGCTCACGATCACCGTCTCCAGCCCCTCGGCGTCGCAGCAGGAGAGGAGCGGCGTGGCGAACCGGCGGGCCGAGGGCAGGGCCAGGAAGTTCCCCGCCCCCGTCGGCACCAGCAGGCCCGGCCCCATCGCGGCGATGGAGGTGCGCACCGCCACCGGCGTCTCCGGCGACCCGATGAACCGCAGGGAGCGCCGGTCGAGGCGGATGCGCGAGGTCTCGGCGCGGTAGTAGTCGAACCGCTGCGCCCCCGGCGGCGATCCGGCGATGCGGGCGGGGTCCACCCGCACCGTGGCCGCCTCGGTCCAGACGAGGCGGTCGCCGCTGAAGGCGAGGACGCGGGCGCTCCACCCGTCGAGGGTCACGGTGCGCGAGGCGCCCGCGCCGGGGGCCGCGCAGGCGGCCAGGGCGCCCGCCGCGGCAAGGGCCGCGAGGGCGGTGCGGGGCCCCGCCCTCACGTGGCGGCGGGGGCGCCGGTGCGCAGGGCGGCGACGGTGTCGGCCAGCAGGGACTCGCTCGTGGCCGCCCGGGTGGGGTCGGCCATCGGCGTCATGTTGGTGATCTGCACGTGGCGGGCGCCGCGCTCGACGAACCGCAGCACCGTGGCCGCGACGTCGTCCGGCGTGCCGTGGATGACCGTGTCCCGCAGCACCGGCAGCGGCACCGCGCGGGCCAGCTCCAGCGCCTCCTCCCGGCCGAGCGCGGTCGGCTGGAAGGTGGTGAGCCCGAAGGCCCCGGGGCCGAGCGGGTGGTCGATGCCGTGGGCCTCGTAGGCCTCGGCCGGGCGGGTCAGCGCGATGAACCGCAGCAGCAGGGAGCCGTCGATCGCGGCCAGCGCGTCCTCGGCGGTCTCGGCGACGACCACCCGGGCGTAGAGGCCGGGGGTCACCACGTCCGGGTCGCGCCCGGCGCCCGCCGCGGCGCCCTGCACCGTCGCGAGCATCGCGGCGTAGGCGTCCGGGTCGGTGGCGAGCGGCAGCCAGCCGTCGGCGGTCCGCCCCACCAGCCGCAGGCCGCGCGGCCGGTGCGCCGCGAGCCAGACCGGCGGGGGCGCCTCGCCGGCCGGCGCCAGGCCCACCGACGCCTCCCGGAGGTGGAAGTGGTCGCCGTCGTGGTCGACCGGCTCCGTCGTGGACATGAGCAGCCGCAGCACCTGGAGGCCCTCCTCCAGGCGGGCGAGGGGCCGGTCGTTGGCCATCCCGAAGGGGCTCAGGTTCAGCGCCTCGCCGGAGCCGACGCCGAGGAGGAAGCGACCCCCCGTGAGGTGGTCCAGGGTCAGGGCGGTGCGGGCGAGCGCGGCGGGGTGGTTGCGCACCAGGTCGGTGACGCCGATGCCCAGCCGCACCTGCCGGGTGGTCGCCGCCGCCGCGGCGATGACGGGCACCGGGTCGAACCAGACGTGCGGGCTGGCCTGGGCGGCGGCCTGGGGCACGAGCTCCGGGGTCCAGATGGAGTCGGGGAACCAGTGGAGCAGGTGGTCGGCCCACCAGACGGCGTCGAAGCCCTGCTGCTCGCGGCGCTTGGCGGCGGCGAGGGCGGCGGAGGCGGGCGGTCGCACGGCGCCCATGGCCGACAGCTCGAGGGGCACCCGGTCCGGCATCGCGGCCAACCTACTCCCCGGGCCGGAGGGGGTCGACGAGGGCGGGTGGGCGTCCGCCCCGCCTGCTCTCATGGGCGTGTGACCCGGTGGGCCCTCCTGGTGCTGCTGGTCGCGGCCCTCGCCGCGGGGTGCTCCGACGACGGCGGCGGCTCCGGCACGGCCACCGTCCCGGCCACGGCGCCGCTCTCCGCGTACCTCTCGCCGGGCGTGACCGGGGCCGAGCGCGACGCGGTCGCCGGGCGGCTGGAGGCCATGCAGGTCGAGGGGCGGGTGGTGTCCTTCCGGTACGTCTCGGCGGAGCAGGGGCTCGCGGAGCTCCGGGAGCGGCTCGACGACCCGGCGATCCTCGACGCCCTCACCACCAACCCCGTCTCCGCGGTGTTCCGGATCGAGGCCGTGCCGCCCGAGGTCGCGTCGGTGATGCGGGAGATCGGGGCCATGCCGGGGATCGACCCCGAGCTCGGGGTCACCGAGCCGGTCGAGGTCCCGCCCGACCTCGTGATCCCCACGACCCCCTAGTGCACTAGTGGTCGCCGCCCCGGATCTGCGCGACGGCGTGCGCGGCGACCGGGGCGAGCACCTCCCAGCCGTCCCGCGCGCCCCCCGGTGAGCCCGGGAGGTTCACCACCAGCGTCCGCCCGCGCACGCCGGCGACCCCCCGCGACAGCATGGCGTGGGGCGTCACGGCGAGGGAGCGGGCGCGGAGCGTCTCGGCGATCCCCGGCACCAGGCGCTCGCAGGCACGCGTCGTGGCCTCGGGGGTGCGGTCCCGCGGCCCGAGGCCCGTGCCACCGGTCGTCAGGACCAGGTCCGGGGCCTCGGGGTCGTCGCAGACGTCGGCGAGCAGCTCGGCCAGCGCCTCCAGCTCGTCCGGCAGCAGGTCGCGGCGCACGACCGCGTGCCCCGACGCCTCGACGGCGGCCGCCAGCCCGGGGCCGGAGGCGTCCTCGCGCTCCCCGCGCGCGGCGCGGTCCGACACCGTGACGACCGCGACGCGGAGGGTCACGGGGCCACCGGCCCCCCCGCGACCTTCTCCAGCAGGCGCACCGACTCGATGACGATCCCCTTGTCGATGCCCTTCACCAGGTCGTAGACGTTGAGGGCGGCCACCGACGCCGCCGTCAGGGCCTCCATCTCCACCCCCGTCCGCGCCGTCGTCTCGACCTCGGCGCGGATCCGCACGGCCCCCTCGTCCGGGACGATCTCCACGTCCACGCTCGCGCGGTCGATCGGCAGCGGGTGGCAGAGGGCGATCAGGTCGGGGGTGCGCTTCGCCGCCATGATCCCGGCGATGCGCGCGACGGCCGCGGCGTCGCCCTTCGGGATCTCGCCGTCGAGCATCGCCCGGGCGCTCCCGGGTGCCATCCGCACCACGGCCTCCGCCACGGCCCGGCGCGGGATCGGCGGCTTGTGGCCGACCCCCACCATCCGCGCGTCGCCGCGGGCGTCCAGGTGGGTGAGCCCCGGGGTCTCGTCCGTCATGCCTTCGCCTTGCCCTTCGCCTTGGCCTTCTTGCGCCGCTTCTGGTCGGCGGACCGCTTGGAGGTGATGTCCACCTGCTGGGCGGCGAGCCACTTGCCCACGTCGTTCTCGCGCACGATCCGCTTGATCTCCTGGAGCCGGAAGGCCCGCTCGTCGCCGGGCATGACCAGCGCCTGGTGCAGCGCCTCGGCCGTGGCCTCCACGTCGAACGGGTTGATGGTGAGCGCGAACGACCCCAGCTCCTCGTGGGCGCCGGCGTTCTCGCTCAGGATCATCACGCCGTCCCGCTCGTTGACGAGCGGGGCCTCCTTCGCGATCAGGTTCATGCCGTCGAAGATCGGGTTCACCACCAGCACGTCGTAGTGCTTGTAGGCGGCGACGGCCCGGTGGATGTCGCTCTCGATCCGCAGGTTGATCGGCATCCAGTCGGTGGTGCCGTGCTTCGTGTTGATGTGGCTCACCACGTCGCGGATCTTCTGGAGGTACTCGACGTACTCGTCCACGTCCTGGCGGGTGGGCTGGAGCAGCGCGAAGAACGTGATGTCCTCGTGGAACTCGGGGTGCCGGTCCAGGAAGACGTCGAAGGCCTTGAAGCCGCGGAGCGTGTTCTTGGAGAGGTCGGTGCGGTCCACGCGCACCACCAGGTGCTGGCGGCGACGCCGGAGGATGGCCCCCTCCTCACGCCCCACCTCCGGGCTGCGGGCGAGCTCCTCGAACATCGGGGCGTTGACCGAGATCGGGTAGGAGCGCACCCACACGTCCCGCCCCTGCCAGCGCACCTGCCGCTTCTCGTAGTCGACGCGCAGGTCCAGCAGCTCCTCGCAGCAGAGCAGGAAGTTCCGCGCGTAGGAGCGGGTGTGGAAGGCGAGGATGTCGTTCGCCAGGAGGCCGCGCAGGATCCCCTCGCGGATGTGCGGGGGCAGGATGCGCCAGTAGTCCGGCTGGCTCCACGGGATGTGGATGAAGTGGTGCAGGAAGACGTCCGGGTGCGCAGCCCGGATCGCCTCGGGCGCCGTGTAGAGGTGGTAGTCGTGGAGCATGACGACCCGGTCGGGGTCGTCGTCGAGCTCCGCCACCACCGCGTCGGCGAAGGCCTGGTTGGCGACCAGGTAGCCGTTCTCCCAGGCGTCGAGCTCCTCCCGCCGGATGTCCGGCGCGTTGCTCAGGTCCCAGAGGTAGTGCTGGATGAACCAGAGCATCGGGTTCGCGATGACGTTGTAGTACCGGTGGTAGACGTCCGGCTCGATGGTGACGAACCGGCCCTGGGTGTCCCGGCCGAGGTCGAGGGGGAACCGCCCGCCGCCGGCCTCGGCCGCCACCGCCTCGTCGGCCTCGGAGGTCGCCGCGGACACCCAGAGCGCCGGCGTGTGCTCGGTCAGGCCGAGCAGCGCGGTGACCAGGCCGCCCCCGCCGCGGTTCCGCACGAGGCCGCCGCCGTCGTCGAAGCCGAACGACACCGGCCCGCGGTTGGACACCAGGATGAGCGGCGCGCCGCCCTCGTCGCGTGTGGTCACGGCGGGTGCTCCGCCCGTCGGAGGAGAGGACGTGGCACACTCTACCGCCAGCCGCCGGGGTCACGGTGGCCGCCGACAGTGCTGAACGCCCGCCTCTATCGCACCTGCTGGCTGGTCGCAGGCGTCGCCCTCGTGGTCGCGCTCCTGACCCTCCAGACACCCGACACGGGTCCCGAACCCGCGCTCCCGTCCGCCATCGACGGGCAACTGGTGCTGGACCTGGACCGCCAGCTGGCGGGCATCGCCCCGGAACGCGCGCCCGGATCCGGGCCGGATCAGGCGGCGGCCCGCTGGGTGCGGGACCAGCTCTCCCAGATCCCGGGCGGGGCGGGCAGGGTGCAGGTCCAGGAGCTGGAGGCCCGCAGCGATCGTGAGACGGTGCAGTTGCGGAATGTCTACGTCGTCGTGCCGGGCCGCGGCGGGGGCCGGTTCCGCTCCGGCATCGTGGTCGTGGCCCCCCGGGACACCCCCGCCGGGGTCGCCGCCGGGACGAGCTCGACGGCGGTGCTGCTGCGCCTGGCGCAGGTCTCCGCGACGACGCGCCACCAGCGCCCGCACCTGTTCGTCTCGACCGACGGGTCCACGGTGGGCAACGCCGGGATGCGGTGGTTCCTGGAGCGCTTCAGCGCCTTCCCGCTGTCGGCGGCGATCGTCCTGGACGCGCCCGGTGAGGCGACCGGCGACCGCGTCCACCTCTGGGACGCCGGCCGCACCGACCGGCAGGCCCTCGGCCTGGCGCGGATGGCCGAGCGCTCGGTGGAGCGGGCCGGCGGCCGCGCGGAGCTCCTCAGCTCCATCACGGGCCAGATGCTGCGCCTCGGCGTGCCGCAGACCTTCGGCGACCAGGGCGCCGCGATCGCCGCCGGCCTGCCGTCGGTGACGCTCTCGGCCCGCGCCGAGTCGCCCCTCCGCGAGGGGCGGGAGCCCACCGCCGAGCGGATGGAGCTCGTCGCGAACGCGGCAAACGACCTGCTGGGCGTGCTCGACGCGTCCACCGCCGTGCCCGCGGCCGACGGGAGCCTCCTCATCGCCGGGCGCACCCTGCGGCCGACCATCGCGCGCCTGGCGCTGCTTCTGCTCGCGCTGCCCGTGCTCGTGCTGGCCCTCGACATCGTCGCCCGCCAGCGGCGCGCGCGCGTGCCCCTGGGCACCGGGCTGCGGGCCGTGGCGCGCCGCAGCCTGCCGCTGGTCGCGGGGCTCATCACGGCCCACCTGCTCGTGCTGGCCGGGATGCTGCCGGGCACCGCGGCGGGCTCCCCGCCCATCCCGGCCCAGGTCCCGTTCGACGCGATGTCCGGGCTGGCGGTCGTCATCATCGCGGCCGTGGTGGCGCTCACCTGGTGGGTGGTGCGCACCCGCGCGCGGCGGCGGCCGGCGCCGCCCCTCGCCGAGGGCACCGCGGCGATCGGCGCCCTGGCGGTGCTCATCCTGATCCTCTGGGTCCTGTCGCCCTACGCGCTCGTGCTGGCCCTGCCCGCCGCCCACGCGGCGATCCTCGCGACCGGCGCGCGCCGCGGCTGGCACCTCGCGGCCCTCGGCCTGCTCGTCGCGCTGCCGGTGCTGCTGCTCATCGGCCGCATGAGCGGACTGCTCGACTCCTCGCCGGTCTTCGCGGTCTGGTACCTGCTGGAGACGGCGGCGACCGGGGCCCGCGGGGCCACCGGCCTCGTGCTCGGGGTCCTGATCGTCGCCTGCATCTGGTCCGTCGGGGTCCTCGTCGCCAAGCGCGGCATCGGCGCGGCGGATCGGCCCCGGCGACGCCGCCGCACCGGGCCGGGCTTCACGCGCCCGCGACTGCCCCGCTCGGTGCACCCGCGCACGGAGACCGGGGGGGAGGGCCGCCCGCCCCGGCCGGCGGGCCGGGGCGGTCCGGACGGGCCCTAGAACTCCGGGCCCGGCTCCTCGGGGGTGACCGGCGGCGGGGTGACCGGCGGCGTCACCTTGGGCGGGCAGTCGCGGCCCCGCGACCCGCGGTCGCGGTCCCGGTCGCGGTCCCTGCTCCGGTCGCCGCGGTCGCGGTCGCGCTGGTACGAGACGTTGGTGCGCGGGCCGTCGTCGCCGCCCCGGAAGTAGCTCCCTCCGCCTCCTCCGCCCCCGCCGCCGTGACAGGCCATCGCGCTCGGCGCGGCGACGGCGCCCACGACGGCCACGGCGACCAGCGCGCGGCGCAGCATCCTCGAGTTCATGGCGTCCTCCTGACGTGGATCCGGACGACCCCGGTCCATCGGGGTCCCGCCCGGGTCATCGGCCCGCCCGGGGCACCGCGCATCCCGCACGGTGCGGGATCCGGCCCCCCGCGCCGGGATGGACGCCGGGCCGCTGGTAGCATCGCCCCCGGTGGCCGCACGCCTCGCCTTCGTCTCGGTCGTCGTCCCGGTCTACAACGAGCGCGAGTCGGTGCGCCCTCTCTCGGAGGAGCTGCTGACCGTCCTCCGGAGCCTGGGGCGCCAGACCGAGGTCCTCTTCGTCGACGACGGGTCGACCGACGGCACGACCGAGATCCTCGCCGATCTCGCCGCCTCGGAGCCCGAGGTCGCCGTCGTCCGCCTGCGCCGCAACTTCGGCAAGGCCGCCGCGCTCATGGCCGGCTTCCGCGAGGCCCGCGGCGACGCCATCGTCACCATCGACGGCGACCTCCAGGACGACCCCGCCGAGATCCCCCGCCTGCTCGCGGAGCTCGAGGCCGGGGCGGACCTGGTGAGCGGCTGGAAGCGCGACCGCAAGGACGCCTGGAGCAAGCGCGCCGCCTCGAAGGTCTTCAACGGGGTCACGCGCAGGATGTCCGGCATCGGCCTCCACGACCTCAACTGCGGCTTCAAGGCCTACCGCGCCGAGGTCGTCCGCTCCCTGGCCCTGACCGGCGACCAGTACCGGTACATCCCGGTGCTCGCCGCCAACGAGGGCTTCCGGGTGAGCGAGCTGCCGGTCAACCACCGGCCGCGCCCCTACGGCAAGAGCAAGTACGGCCTCGAGCGCTACCTGCGCGGGTTCCTCGACCTGCTGACGATCCTGTTCGTGGGGCGCTTCCGCCAGCGGCCGATGCACCTGTTCGGCGGCCTCGGGATGCTGCTCCTGTTCGTCGGGGTCGTCATCTGCGCCTACCTCTCCGTCATCCGCCTGACGGGCGAGGGCATCGGCGGCAGGCCGCTGCTGCTGCTGGGTGTGCTCCTGATCGTCGTGGGCGTCCAGTTGTTCACGATCGGCCTGGTGAGCGAGATGATCCAGCGGTACCACCTGCGCCCGCAGGACGACGAGGCCCGGTCGCGGGTGGAGCGCGTCCTCCGCTGACGCCGTGAGGGTCATGTGGCTCGGCACCTACGAGCGCGACTACCCGCGCCCGCGGGTCCTCATCGCCGGCCTCCGTGAGCGCGGCGTGGAGGTGGTCGAGCACCACCGGCCGGTGTGGGAGCGCGCCACCCACAAGGCCGGCTCGGGCTTCCTGCGGCCGCTGCCCCTGCTGGCGACCGGCGGCCGCTGGGCCGGCGCGTGGGGGCGCCTCGCCGTGTCCGGCGGGCGCGAGCGGCCGGTCGACGCGGTCGTGGCGGGGTACCCCGCCCAGCCCGACGCGGTCCCGGCCTGGGCCGTGGCCCGCGCGAAGCGGGTCCCGCTGGTCGTGGACATGATGATCTCGCTCTGGGACACCCTCGCCGGCGACCGCGCCCTGGCGGGGCGCGCCGCCGGCGCGGCCCTCGCGGGGGTCGACCGCGTGAGCCTGCGCGTGGCCGACCTCGTCCTGGCGGACACGGCCGCGGGCGCCGACTGGCTCGCGGAGCGCTTCGGCGTCGACCGCCGCCGCATCGCCGTGGTGCCGGTGGGCGCCGAGCCGGAGCGCTTCCCGCCGACGCCCCTGCCGGACGGGCCCCCGCGGGCGCTGTTCTACGGCAAGCTCGCGCCGCTCCACGGCCTCACCACCGTGCTGGAGGCCGCCCGCGCGCCCGGGGCGCCGCCGGTGCGCCTGATCGGCGACGGCCAGCTCGGCCCGTGGCTGGAGGCCGAGCTCGCGCGCGACCGGCCGCAGGGGCTCACCTGGGAGCGGTGGGTGCCCTACGCGGACCTCGGCGGCGAGCTCGCCGCCGCGTCCGTCGCGCTCGGCGTGTTCGGCACGAGCGGGAAGGCCGCCCGCGTGGTGCCGAACAAGGTGTGGCAGGCGCTCGCCGCCCGCCGCCCGGTCGTGACCGCCGACACGCCCGCCGTGCGCGAGGTGCTGCGCAACGGCGAGAGCGCCCTGCTCGTCCCGGCCGGCGACGGCCCGGCGCTCGGCGCCGCCCTCGCCCGCCTGGCCGCCGACCCCGGCCTGCGCGAGCGCGTCGCCGCGGCGGGCCACGACGTCTGGGCCCGCCTCGGGTCGCCGGCCGCCGCCGCGGACGCGCTGCTCCGGGCGCTGACCCCCCTAACCTTGCGGACGACATGACCACCGGAGAGACCGCCGTCCACGACTGGGGCGCGACCCCCGAGCTGTTCGGGCCGCGCCACGACTACCGCGAGGCTCTCGTGCTGCGGCGGCTGCTGCCCGCCCTGCCCGGGCCCGAGGTGCTCAACGCCGGCGCGGGCGCCGGGAGCCTCACCCTCAAGCTCGTCGACGCCGGGCTGCGGGTCACCTCCACGGATTACAGCCCCGAGCTCTGCGAGTGGACGCGGCGGGCGCTGCGCGCCCGCGGCGCCGAGGAGGGCAACCCGGTGCTGCAGGGCGACCTCCAGCGGCTCGACCTGCCGGACTCCTCCTTCGACGCCGCCGTCTGCGCCGAGGTGCTCGAGCACCTGGACGACGACGAGGCCGCCCTCGGCGAGCTGGCCCGCGTGGTGCGCCCCGGCGGCCTGCTGCTCGTGACCGTCCCGGCGAACCCCTACCGCTACGACTGGACCGACCGCTGGGCCGGCCACCGTCGCCGCTACAGCGTGGAGATGCTGGCGGGGCGGATGGCGGCGGCGGGCTTCACGGACGTCGACGTGCGCGGCTGGGGCTTCCCGCTCACCGGCCTCTACCACCGCCACGTCTACCGGCGGGTCCTGCGGCGGCGCCTCGAGCGCGGCGGCGGGGGCGCCGACGCCGGCGGGGGCGCGCCCCCGCGCCTGGCCGCCAAGGTGGTCCGGGCCGCGCTGGAGGTCGACACGGCCTTCGGCGGCCGCCGGCCCGGGTGGCACGGCCTGATCGCCCTGGCCAGGAATGGCGACGCCGGGCCCTGAGGCGGCCCCCCCGCCGGCCGCCCGCAGCCCCTGGCGGCGCTGGGGCGGGCTGGCCGCCGGGCTGCTGGTCCTCGGCTTCCTCGCCTGGGCGCTCGCCGACGGCTGGGCGGCCGTCACCGAGTACGACTGGGAGATCCACCCGGGCCTGCTCGCCGCCGGCTGCCTCGTGCTGCTCGTCTTCTACCTGGCGAGCGGGCTGGGCTGGGGCGCCATCGCCGACCGCCTGCACCACCCGGGGCCGCCCGCCCTCGTGACCCTGTCGATCTGGGCCCGCTCCCTGCTGGGGCGCTACGTCCCGGGGAGCGTGGTGATGGTGGTGGGGCGCGTGGTCCTGAGCCACGAGCGCGGCGTCCCGCGGCGCACGACGGTCGCCGCGATGGCCTACGAGCAGCTCCTGTCGGTGGGCGTCGCGGCCGGCGGCGGCGTCGTGTTCCTGGCGCTTTACGGGAACCAGGGCGACGGGCGCACCTGGCTCCTCATCCTGCTCCCCCTGGGCCTCCTGGGCCTGCACCCGCGCATCTTCGGGCCGGTCTCGGCGTGGCTGCTGCGGAAGGCCGGGCGGGAGCCCCTGCCGCGCCTCATCGCCACCCGCCAGCTGCTGGGCCTCGTGGCCTGGTACACGCTGACGGCGATCCTGCTCGGCATCGGCATCTGGCTGCTGGTGCGCTCGGCGGCCGGCCCCGAGGCGGGGAGCCCGGCGTTCGTCGGCCTCGCCTTCCTGCTCTCGTTCGCCATCTCGATGATCGCGGTCATCTTCCCGTCGGGGCTGGGCATCCGGGAGGGCGCCTTCGCGCTCGCGCTGGCCCAGAACGTGCCGGGGTCGGTGGCGGTGGCGCTCTCGGTGGGCACCCGCCTGGCCCTCACCCTGGTGGAGCTCGCGTTCATCGGCATCGTCGCGCTGCTCGGGCGCCGCGCGTGAGCGGACCGCCGCCGGTGCCGCTGTCGCGGCCGCGGGCGGAGTGGGCGCGGCGCCGGCCGCCGGTGCCCCAGATCCTGGTCGGGCTGATGATGGCGGTCTACGCCGGGGTCTACTCGTACCTGTCGGTGGCGCGCCATCGCGCCCACTGGACCGGCCGGTTCGACGTCGGGAACATGGTCCAGGCGGTCTGGAGCACGGCCCAGGGACGGCCGCTGGAGACGACCGACATCGCGGGCCGCCAGTTCACGCGGCTCGGCGCCCACGTGGACCCGGTGCTCGTCCTGTTCACCCCGCTCACCTGGACCGGGGTGCTGCCCGAGGCGCTGCTCGTGGCGCAGGCGGTGATCGTCGCGACGGGGGCGATCCCCGCCTTCTGGCTGGGCCGGCGCTGGCTCGGGGACGACCGCCTGGCGGTGGCCGGCGCCGCCGTCTACCTGCTCTACCCGCCCCTCGCCTGGGCGACGGTGACCGAGTTCCACCCGGTCACGCTCGCCGCCCCCCTTCTGCTCTGGTGCGTCTGGGCCGCGGAGGAGCGGCGGTACGCGACCCTGACGGTGCTCGCCGTGCTGGCGGCGCTGTGCAAGGAGGAGGTCGGCCTCGCCCTGGCGATGCTCGGCCTGTGGATGGTGGTGCGGGGCCTCGGCCGGCGGTACGGCATCGTCCTGGCCGCGGCGTCCCTGGCCTGGGTGGCGTTCGCGGTGCTCTGGGTCATCCCGCACTACAACGCGGGGGAGGGCTCGGCCTTCGTGGACCGCTACGCCTCCCTCGGCGGGGACGGCGGCGAGGTGGCGACGACGGTCCTCACCCGGCCCTGGGAGGCCGCGGAGCTCGTGCTGGAGTACGACCGCCTGAGCTACCTGGTGGCGCTGCTCGCGCCGCTCCTGCTGCTGCCGCTCGCGGCGCCCCTGCTGGCGGCCGGCGCCCTGCCGGAGATCCTCATCAACATCCTCGCCGACTGGTTCCCCCAGTACTCGATCGAGTTCCAGTACGTCGCCGTGATCGTCCCCTTCATGATCTCCGCCTCCATCCTCGGCCTCGCGCGCGTGCGGCGCTGGGAGCGCCCGGCGTTCCTGGCCCGGGCCCTCGACCACACCTGGGCCGTCTGCGTCGTCTGGGTGGGGACGGTCGCCGTGGCCCTCGCCTTCCAGGGCCCGCTCCCCTGGTGGCGCGACGCCCCGCTGGTGGGATCCGACAACCAGCGGCTCGCCCAGTACCGCGTCACGGACCACTCGCGGGCGATGGCCCGGGCCATCTCCCTCATCCCCGACGACGTGCCGGTGTCGGCGGGCAACCTGCTCGGCGCCCACCTCTCCGAGCGCGAGCGCATCCACACCTTCCCGGTCATCGACGACGCCGAGTGGGTCATCACGGACTCCCGCCGCCCCTACGTGGGGGACCGGCTGCTGCCCCGCGCGCACGCGGCGCGGCTGGAGGCCCTCCGCGCCCGGCCGGACATGACGCTCGTGCACGAGGAGGACGGCATCGTGGTCTTCCGCCGGGCTGCCGCGGAGGGCACGGGATGACCGGCCGGGGCGCCGGCCTCACGGTGATGGTCCTCGGCGCGGTGGTGGCCGTCCTGCCGGCCTTCACCTGGTACGCGGTCCCGGTCGCGGGCGGCGCGGTGCGCGCCAGCGGGTTCGCCGGGGCCGGCCAGCTGCTCCTGCTGCCGGTCGCCGGCGCCGCGGCCGTGCTGGCGGGCGCGGCGCTCGTGTCGAGCCGCCGCGACGCCCGCGCCGCGACGGCGCGGCGCACGGGCCTCGTCACCGTCGCCGCCGGGCTCGTCGCCCTCGGCTTCACCGTCTGGGCGGCGGCGGACCCCCGCGTCACCCTGACCGCCGACCTGCCCGGGGGCACCGAGGTCGTCCCCGCGACGGTCGACGTGGAGCCCGCGGCCTACATCGCCCCGGTGGTCTGCGCCCTGCTCGTGGTCATGGGCGTCGCCGTGGCCTGGTCCGGGCGGCGCCGGTGAGCTGGTGGCGCACGCCGCCCGTCGCGGCGTGGGCGTCGTCCCGGGTGCTGATCCTCGCCGCCGGGGTGATCTGCTCGCTCGTCTTCGGCCCGCCCACCCGCGGCGTGGACCCCGCCGTGCCGGACTGGCTGACCCAGCTCGGCGGGTGGGACACCACCTGGTACCTCGACATCGCGCGCAACGGCTACGCCCACGACATGGGCCAGGTGGGCGAGGTCTTCACGAACCTCGCGTTCTTCCCCCTGCTCCCCGGCCTGATGTGGGTGCTGCTCGAGGTCGGGCTCAACCCCTTCGTGGGGGCGCTCGTCATCTCGAACGGCGCCTTCCTCGGGGCCCTGGCCGCGCTCCACGCGCTCACCGGGCGCCTCTGGGGGGCGGCGGCGGCGACCCGGGCCACCTGGACGCTCGCCCTCCTCCCCCCGGCGGTCTACTGCTCGATGGCCTACACGGAGGGGATCGCCCTCGCCTGCGCGATCCTGGCGGCGCTGCTGGCGGTGCGGCAGCGGTTCGCCCTCGCGGGCGTCGTGGCCGCCGCCGCCGCGCTCACCCGGCCGACGGGCGGCATCGTCGCCCTCCTCGTCGGGATGCTCGCCCTGCAATCCCCCGGCCCGGGGCGCTGGCGGCGCGCCGCCCTCGCGGTCGTGCCGAGCGTCGTGGCCGTCGGGGTGTTCCTGGCCTGGATGGCCGTCGCCCGGGGCTCGGCGATGCTGCCGTTCGAGGCGCAGCGCGCCTGGGACCGCGGGCAGCTCGGCATCGGGCTCTTCACGGCCGCCCCGGAGGAGGTCGCCGCCGGCTGGGACCTGGCCCGGTCGGGCGACCTGACCGCGGCCTGGCACGCGACCGCCCGCGACGTCGGCTTCCTGATCCTCTACGCCTGGCTGCTCGTGCGCCTCTGGCGCGCCCAGGGCGGCCTGCGCTCCCCCTGGGTCGCCTACTCGGCGGCCGTCCTCGTGGTCCCGTTGTCGAGCGGCACCATCACCTCCCTGGCGCGATTCGGCCTGATGGCCTTCCCGCTCGTCTGGCCGCTGGCCGACTGGATCGAGGAGGACCGCCGGCGGCGGCCCTGGGCGATCGGGGCCGCCATCGTCCTGATCCTCCTGCTCGTCGCCCAGCTCTCGATGAGGTCGCCGTGAGCGGCCTGGTGCTCTGGCAGCACCCGTTCGCGTCCTACTGCCAGAAGGTCCTGATCGCGCTGGACGAGCTCGGGCTGGCCTTCACGCCCCGCCTTGTGGAGGGGCAGGAGGGCCGCGCCGCCCTGGCCGCGCTCTGGCCGCCCGCCGGGATCCCGGTGCTCCAGGACGAGGACGCCGGGCTCACGCTGCCCGAGTCGTCCACGATCATCGAGTACCTGGACGACCTCGCCCCGGGCGGCCCGCGCCTCATCCCCGCCGACCCGGCCGCCGCCCTGCAGGCGCGCCTCTGGGACCGCGTGTGCGACGGCATGGTGTCCACCCCGATGCAGGCGGTGGTGGGGGACGCCCTGCGGCCCGAGGGCGACCGCGACGCGTTCGGGGTCGCCGCGGCGCGCGACGGCCTCGACATGGCCTACGCGCTCCTGGACGGGCACCTGGCGGGCGGGTCCCCCTGGCTGGCCGGCGCCGGCCTGACCCTCGCCGACTGCGCGGCCGCCCCCGCGCTCCACTACGCCTGGGTGGTCCACCCGTGGGACGAGGGCGGCCATCCCCACCTCACGCGCTACGTCCGAGCGCTGCTCGCACGCCCCTCGGTCGCCCGGGTCGTGGACGGGGCCCGTCCGTGGCGCGCGATCTTCCCGCTCGGATGGCCGGACCACGCCGACCGGCTCGGGCCCCCGCCCTAGGGCACCCGCAGGGTGACGATCACGGGGTCGTGGTCGGAGAGTCGCACCCGCCGCTCGCGTCCGCGCCACCAGACCCCGGCGTCGCGCTCGGTGGGGGCCATGCGCCGGACGGCCTCCTCCACGAGCAGGCCCCGGTGGAGGATGCGGTCGATGCCCATGCCGGGCACCGGGGCGGCACCCTCCCAGCCCAGCCCGGCCATCTCCGCCAGGGCCGGGTGCGACGGCGGGGCGTTGAGGTCCCCGGCGAGCACCGCCGGGCCACCGCCCGCGGCCTCGTCGACCGCCGCCGCGGCGAGCAGGATCTCCCGTCCCACCACCCCCGGGTGGCGGGCGTTGTGGCAGTGGGCGCACCCCACGGCCACCTGCCCGCCGCCCGGCAGGGCGATGCGGGCGAGCACCAGCCGGCGGGGCTCCGGCAGGTAGCGCAGCATCTCCCCGCCCTCCAGGCCGAGCTCCCGCGCCAGGCGCAGCACCGTCCGCACCGGGTTGAGCCGCACCGACCGCGCGCTCCCGGGCACCACGCAGAGGCCGGGGCCGACGAGCAGCACGTTCGCGTTGCCCTCGTGGGTGCGCCACAGGTCGGGGTTGCGCTCCGCCAGGGCGTCGCGCAGGCGCCGCGGCCCGATCAGCGGCCCGGTCGTCGTCCACACGGCGCGCATCCCGGTGACCTCGACGATGCGGGCGATGCCCGCGGTCGGGACCTCCTGCAGCGCGGCCACGTCCGGCGCCCACGCCGCGACGCGGCGGGCCATCAGGTCGGTGAGCTTGCGGTTGACGTGCATGTGGACGCCGTCGTCCTCGGGCGTCCCGCGCCAGGTCGACCGCGGGGTGGCGCCCAGGCCGGGCAGGCCGTCGCGCCCGTGGAAGAGGTTCCAGGTGAGGACCCGCAGAGTGCCCGGCATGGACCCTACGAGGGGGGTGGCGCCCCCGGCGCCGGCGGGCCGAGGACCGGGGTGCCGCAGCCGCCCCGGCCGCCGAGGACGGCGTCTACGAAGGTGCCGAGGCGCACCTGGAACGTGAGCCGCACGAGGCCGGGCTCGCTCACGCGCAGGTCGGTGCCCCACGGCTCGCGGGGCCGGGCGCAGGCGGAGCCGCGCTCCACCCGCCAGTACGGCGTGTAGCGCAGGCGCAGGCGGTACACGCCGGGCTCGGCGACGCGCAGGGTGAGGGCGTCCGAGGTCAGGGCGAGCACGTCGATGCCGTCGGCGGGCGTCGCGATCGGCGTCGGGTCCGGCAGCTCGTACACCGTCCACCCACCGAGCTGCGCCACCTGGTCCAGGCCCGAGCGCCCGGAGCGCAGCAGCTCGGCCTCGTTGACCGCGCTGTAGTCGAGCGGGTCGTCCGGCAGGAACACGTAGCGCACCCCGGTGCGGCGCAGCCAGGCCTGGTAGGCGCGGGGGGTCAGATCCGACCCGTACAGGACGGCGTTCGCCGGGAAGTCGTCCTGGCGGAACCAGCCGCGCGCGAGGGGCACGTCGCGGCTGGCGAGGTGGTACGCCTCCCAGTTGTCGGCGGTCGCGACCACCTGCACCCGGTAGTCGGGCTCGCCGTACTCCTCCATGAAGGCGATGACCGGGTACCAGTAGGTCTTGTCCTGGGCCTGCGCCTCGGACGCGGTGCGCCACCCGGCCACGGCCGGGATCGTCTGCCACAGCAGCACGCCCAGCAGCAGCACGACCGTCGTGCCCCGGGGGCGGAACCCGCGCGCGGCCAGGGGCAGCAGCAGGAGGGGCGCCCCCATCAGCAGCGTCAGGCGGACGGCGTTGCCGCCGAGCGGCGACGAGAGCGCGAACGCCGCGGCGCCGAGGATCGCGTAGCCGAGGAACACGGCGCGCAGCAGGCGCTGGTCCTCCAGTCCCCGGGTCAGCAGCAGGCCGGCGACGCAGAACCCGGCGATCGCGAGCGCGTCCTTCGGGTCGAACGGGTACTCGGCGTCGGTGGGGAACCCGCGGACGAGCAGGGCCTGGCCGACGGCGACCAGCGCCGTGCCGCCGGCCAGCACGAGCATCCCGCGGTCGCGCCACCAGCCCCGGCTCGCGACGGCGACGGCCGCGAGCACCACGAGCAGGAAGGCCAGCGCGAGCGGGTGGGCGAGCGCGGTCACCGCGACCCCGGCGAGGGCGAGCAGCGGGCGGCCGATCTGCAGCGCGAGCAGCGCCGCGAGCGCCGTCGCCAGGCCGAGCAGGAAGGGGTAGGTGCCGGCGAGCGCCGCGAGCGGCACGAGGGCCGCGAACGCCAGGGCGGGCCAGGTGGCGAGCGCGGGCCAGCGACGCCGCAGCAGTGCGGAGAAGGCGGCCGCGGCGCCGGCGCACGAGCCGATCACCACCGTCGCCCAGCCGACGAGCGCGGCGAGGGGGTAGAAGAGCAGGCTGTAGTTCACCTGCGCGTAGCGGCCCGAGTACCAGAAGTTGTCCCAGAGCTGCCAGCCGTGGTCGCGCCAGGCCTGGGTGAGGTACAGGTGCGCGGCCCGGTCCCCGCCCGCGGGCCCGACGGCCAGCAGGGCGCCCGCCAGCGCGGCCGCGACGATGGCGGCCCCGAGGGGGCTGGAGCAGCGCCGCGCGATCCGCGTGGCGCGTTCCCGGTCGATCCGTCTCATCCGCGCGAGCACTCCATCGCCGGTGTCATGACGATTCTAGGGGCCAGGCCCCCGTGTCCCTAGGGCGTCGTGGGCGTCGGGGGCGTGGGTGTCGGTGGAGTGGGTGTCGGCGGTGTCGGCGTCGGTGGTGTCGGCGTCGGCGGCGTCGGAGTGGGTGCCGGGGGAGTCGGCGTCGGCGGCGCCGGAGTGGGCGTCGGCGGCGTCGGGGTGGGCGTCGGCGGCGTGGGCGGGGCCACGGTGGGCGGCGGCGGGGTCACCGGCGGGGTCACCGGGGCCTGCGTGCTCGGGTCGCGCTCGGACCGGGCGGTCGTCGCCTCGGTCGTCGTGCCCTCGGACTCCGAGCGCTCCGAGTTCGCCTCGCCCGCCGCGCGGGTGAAGCTGCTCGAGAACGGGGACCAGTCGACGGGGTCGTCCGGCAGGGGGAAGGACCCGGAGGAGCCGAGCCGGTTCACCAGCACCTGCATGTAGTCGCCCCAGATCATCGCCGGGAACGAGCCACCCGCCACCGCGATGCCGTGGACGCTGGTCATGTATCGCTTCGTGCCGTCGTCGTTGGGGTAGCCCACCCAGACGGCGGTGGAGTACTCGGGCGTGTAGCCCACGAACCAGGCGTCGCCGAAGTCGTCGGTGGTGCCGGTCTTGCCGGCCACCGGCACGCTGATCGCGGCGTTGCCGCCGGTGCCGCCGGTGACGTTCTGCTGCAGGATCCGGGTGACCTCGTAGGCGACGCCGTCCTCGAAGATCTGCTCGCGCTTCGGCGCGAAGCCCTCGACGGTGCCGTCGGGCAGCTCGATGCGCCGGATCGCGATCGGCTCCACCCGGTAGCCGCCGTTCGAGAGCGGCGAGTAGGCCGTCGCCATGTCGAGCGGGGTCACCTCGCCGGCGCCGAGGCCGATGGAGGCCACGTCCGGCAGCTCGCGGTCGCGGGACACGCCCATGTCGTAGGCCGTCTCGATGACCTTGTCCGGCCCGACGTCAAGGGTGAGCTGCTGGTAGACCGAGTTGTCCGAGGAGAGCGTCGCGCTCGCGATGGGGATCGCCCCGCGGTACGAGTTCGAGTAGGTCGCGACGTCGATCGGCCCGTACTGCGGGTCCACGAAGTCCAGCTTCCGGCTGCCGTACAGCGTCGTGTACGGGTTGATGCCCTGCCGGATCGCCTCGGTGAGCACGAAGGTCTTGAACGTGGAGCCGGGCTGCCGCTCCGCCTGGGTGGCGAAGTTGAACTGGTTCTGGCTGAATGCCTCGCTGGAGGCCATCGCGCGGATGAACCCCTTCTGCGAGTCGATGGTGACCACGGCCGAGGCCGGGTCGTCGTCGTAGGGGAGGTTCTCCCGGATCGCCGTGCGGGCGGCGCTCTGCAGGGCCGGGTCGATGGTCGTGTAGACCTTGAAGCCGCCCTTCTGGACCTCCGCCTCGCCGTAGCGGTCGATGAGCTCCTGGCGGACGTACTCGAAGAAGTACTCCTCGCGCTTGCGGCTGTACGCCTCGCCGCGTTCCAGGTCGAGGCCGGCCTTCTTCGCCTTGTCGGCCTGCTCCTGGGTGATGTAGCCCTGCTCGGCCATCTCCTGGATGACGAGGTTCCGCCGCGCCTTGGCGTCCTCGGGGTTCTCGAACGGGTTGTACTGGCTCGGGGCCTGCGGCAGGCCGGCGAGGAGGGCCGCCTGGGGGAGGGTGATCTCCGAGACGTCCTTGTTGAAGTACGTGAGCGAGGCGGCCTGCACCCCGATCGCGTTCTGCCCGTAGAAGACCCCGTTGAGGTACTTCACGAGGATCTCGTCCTTCGTGTACTGCTCCTCGTACTGGTAGGCCAGGTACGCCTCCTCGATCTTCTTGGAGAGCGTCCGGTCGGCCTGCGGCTCGTAGAGGTTCTTCATGAGCTGCATCGTGATCGTGCTGCCGCCCTGGGTGGCCGCGCCGCTCTGGAGGTCGCGGACGCCGGCGCCGATCAGGCGGTAGTAGTCCACGCCCTCGTGCTCGTAGAAGCGCTTGTCCTCGATCGCGACGGTCGCGTCCTTGAGCACCTGCGGGATCCGTTTGGTGCCGACGACGGTGCGGTTCGTCTCGCCCGCGACGATGCCGAGCAGCTTCCCGTTCTTGTCGTAGATCCGGGTGTTCTGCCCGAGGCGGATCTCCTTGAGGTTGTCCCCCTCCGCGCGCAGGTTCTCGGTGACCGAGTGGACGGCCAGGGCCGTCACGAGCACGGTGCCGCCGATCACGGCGATCAGCGCCCCGGCGATGATGAAGACGAGGTTGCTGCGCTTGCGCTGGGCGCGGCGCCTGCGGCCCCGGCGGCGTCGGCGGAGGTCGCTCACGCCGGGTCCAGGGGCCGGATGTTCCAGGCCACGCGCCCGGAGCCGTAGTCGAGCAGGCCGATCATCTGGCGGGGACCGCCCCGGACGCGGCCCTGGACCACCCAGCCCAGGCGCGACAGCGGCTCGGCGCGACGGCGCGACTCCGGCGGCGGGGTCCCCTCGGGCGGGACGGGCACGTCGAAGGGGCCGTCCATGTAGACGAGCTCGACGTCCTCGGCGACGGCCGGGGGGCCGGCCCAGGCGGCGCGGGCGCGGGCGAGCGCGAAGTCCTCGGAGCCGAGACGGGCGCCGCGTGACTCACGCACGGCGTGATAGAGGAACTCCCATCCCTGATCCAGCCTCGCATTCCCCACCTCCGCCCCACCGGGCCCGTCCGTGAAACGCTGCGCGACCAGAGCGGGGGCGACGGCGATGACCAGGACCATGACCAGGGCGACCGCCAGCGCGACCCGCCCCCGGGAACCGCGCATGCCTCGAACCCCCTGCTCCGCGAGGAACGCGGGATGATAGCCGAGACCCCGGGATCCACCCATGGCATCCGTTCGCCGGTGGACGCCGTCCTCCTGGACGCCTACGGCACGCTGGTCACGCTCGACGCGCCGGTGCCCCGTCTGCGGGCGCTGCTCGCCGCCGACGGGCACGACCACACGGAGGAGGCGGTCGGCGCCGCGCTGCGGGCCGAGGTGCTGCACTACCGGGCCCACCACGACCGCGGCCGGGACGCCGCGTCGCTCGCCGCCCTGCGGCGCGAGTGCGCCGGGGTGCTCGCCGCCGCGCTCGGCGGCGACGCGCCCCCGCCGGGGCGCCTTGCGGACATCCTCGTGGCGGCGCTGCGGTTCGTCCCCTTCCCGGACGCCCTCCCCGCGCTCCACGGGCTGCGGGACCTCGGGATGCGGATCGGCGTGGTGTCCAATTGGGACTGCGGCCTCGGCGACGTGCTCGACGACCTGGGCATCGCCCCCCTCGTCGACGCCGTCGCGGTCTCGGCCATCGTCGGCGCCGGCAAACCCGACGCGGCGATCTTCCACGACGCCCTGCGCCGGCTCGGCGTGCCCGCCCGCCGGGCGCTCCACTGCGGCGACCTCCCGGCCGCGGACTGCGCCGGCGCCCGCGCCGCCGGGGTCCGGGCGGTGCTCATCGACCGGGCCGGCGGGGTGACCGAGGGCCCCTGCCGGCGGATCCGCGACCTATACGAATTGGTCGAAGCGTGCGAAACCTGTAACCGCGCTTCCTGAACCGCCCCGCAATTGATGCCGGACGCCCCATCCCGGTGTATCGTCGGCGCGCTCGGACGTCCGTCCCCCCCGGCGATCGGTGCACCTGGATCCACGCGTGACCGGCTCCACGACATCCCCCTTCTCCTTCGCGGCGCTCCTGCGCACCGTCGTGCTGGCCGCGCTGCTCGCGCTGCTGGTGCCCGCGCTCGCCGCGGGCCAGGAGGCCGGGACGGCCGTCGTCGAGCCCCCCGCCACCGAGGCCCCCGCCCCCGCGGCGGAGGTCCCCGCGCCGGTCGAGGAGCCCGCCCCGATCGAGGAGCCGGCGCCCATCGAGGAGCCCGCGCCGCCCCCCGCGGCCGAGGTCCCCGCCGAGCCGGCGCTCCCGCCGATCCTGGAGGAGATCATCCCGCCGATCCTCGGCGAGATCCTCCAGCCGGTGCTCCCGCCGTCACTGCCCGAGCTCGTCCCGCTCCCGTCGGCGCCGGAGCCGGTCACCCCCTCGCGGCCCATCGTCGCGATCGTGACCCCCACGCCCGATGCGGTGCCGGTCGACCGGCCCCCCGTCGCCCCGGTCTCCCCGGCCGTCAGCGCCCCCGTCGTCCCGCCGCCCACCGCGCCGCCGGCCCTGGATGCCGCGCTCGGCGCGCCGGCCGCGCCCGACGCCACGGTGCTGCCGCCCGCGGTCACCCCGCCGCCGCCCGCCCCCGTGCAGGCGTCGGACGTCTTCGGCGACGACCGTCTCGACGGCGCGTTCACCGCGGCCGCGGCGCCACCGGCGCCGGCCGCGCCCGAGCTCCCGGCCCTCTCGGACGGGCAGCCGCCGGACCCGCTGCAGTTCGCTCCGACGTGGACGGCCCCGGAGGGGTCGGCTCCGCCGGGTGCGAGCCTGCTGGAGGTGCTGGCCGGTTACATGCTGCCCGGTTCGGGTCCGCCGGCGACGAGCATCATCTTCCTGGTGCTGCTGGGGACCC
>JBFWPT010000004.1:118595-148035 GCA_050249835.1 Thermoleophilia bacterium | reverse complement strand
CGCCCGGCCCCGGGAACGACGAGGGCCCGGCATCGGCCGGGCCCTCGCGTACCGCACCTGCCGTCCGGTCAGGCCCGGGCGGGCTCCGCGGTGTCCCCGCCGGAGCGGGGGTCGTCCGCGCTCTCGCTGAAGCCGATCTTCGCGTGGAGACGCTTCAGGGGGGCCGGGGCCCACCAGTTCCACTTCCCGAAGCACGCCATCAGCGACGGCACCAGCAGCGCCCGGATGATCGTCGCGTCGATCAGGACGGCCAGCGCGGTCCCGACGCCCAGCTCCTTGATGAGCAGGATCCGGGAGGTCGCGAAGGCGCCGATCGCGATCGCGAACAGCAGGGCCGCGGCGGTCACGATGCGGCCGGTGCGCTGCAGCCCGACGGCCACGGCCTCGCGGGTGTCCATCCCCCCGTCGTGCGCCTCCTTGATCCGGGAGAGGAGGAAGACCGCGTAGTCGGTCGAGAGGCCGAACGCCATCGCCCCCAGCAGGATCGGCTGGGTGAGGTCGAGGGCGCCGACGCTCTCGTAGCCGAGCAGCCCCTCGAACCGGCCGTCCTGGAAGATCCAGACCAGGATGCCGAGGGTCGAGCCGAGCGTGAGCAGGTTCATGATCACGGCCTTCACCGGCAGCACCACGGACCCGGTCATCACGAACAGGGCGATGATCGTCGTCGCCGCGATCACCAGGATCGCCCACGGCAGGTGCGCCGCGAGGCTCTCCTTCTGGTCCACGAAGCTCGCCACCAGGCCGCCCACCTGCGCGTCGTACGGGAGCGGGGTGGCGCGGATGTCCGCGACCAGCTCCTCGCCGAGCTCGGTGATGCCGCTCTCGGCGCCGAAGACGTCGATCCTCCAGGTGTCCGGGCCGACGGGGACGGGGGCCGCGACGAACGCCGCGCCCGGCAGCGCCCGCAGCTCCTCGGCGTAGGCCGCCAGGGCGGCCCGCGACTCGGGGGTGTCCGGGGCGTCGATCGCGATGAACGTCGGCTGGCTGCGGTCCGAGGGGAACTCCGCCGCGATGGTGTCCGACACCTGCCGCGCGCTCGCGCTCGTCGGCAGGACCCCCGCGTCCACCGAGGTGAAGTTGATGCCGAAGGCCGGCAGGGCGACGATCACCAGCACGATGGAGGTGATCGCGGCGACCGGGCCGGGGCGGCGCATGACCGCCCGCGACAGCCGGTACCAGAACCCGGACGTGTCGATCTCGTTGGCCGTCTCGCTGCGGCGGCGCCAGGCCTTCGGCGCGCCGGCGTTCAGCCGGCTCCCGAGCAGGGCGAGCACGGCGGGGAGCACCAGCAGGGCCACCGCGGCCGCGACGAGGGCGACCAGGACGCCGGCGATGCCCATCGAGAACAGGAACCGCTGCGGGAACACCATCAGCCCGGCCAGGGCGGCCGCGACGGTGATCGCGCTGAACAGGACGCTCTTGCCGGCGGTGCGCAGCGTGCGCGTCATGGCCTCGCGTCCCGGCCCGCGTTCGGCCATCTCCTCGCGGTAACGGGAGATGATGAGCAGCGAGTAGTCGATGGCGAGGCCCAGGCTCAGGCCGATCGCCAGGTTGAGGGCGTAGATCGAGAGCCCCGTGACCTCGTTCGTGAGGCCGATCGCGAGGAACGACCCGAAGATCACCAGCCCGCCCATGACGGACGGCAGGAGGGCCGCGACCACCCCGCGGAAGACCCACAGCGACAGCAGGAAGATCAGCGGGAAGGCGATCATCTCGGCCATCGCGAGGTCCTCGCCGATGATCGTGCCGACCTCCTCGCCCACGACGACGGCGCCGCCGAGGGTCACGTCCGGCTGCGACTCCAGGGAGTCCCCGATGCGCACGGCGGCGTCCTCGGCCGCGTCGTCGCTGATCGGGTCGAGGTAGACGGCGATGTACGACTTGGTGCCGTCGGTCGAGATGAGCGCGTCGCCGCCGCCGGAGAAGGCGGTCAGGACCTGCGCGACGTCCGGGTCCTCGGCGATGGTCGCCGCGGCCTGGTCGACGGCCGCGCGGCCCTCGCCGGTGCGGACGTCGGTGCCGGGGGAGACGAGGGCGATGATGCCCGGGTTGGGATTGGCGCCGGTGGCCTGCTGCAGGCTGTCGCGCGCGGCGACGAACTCGGCGTCCGGATCCTCGAAGCCCGTGCTCATCAGCTTGCCGGTGAGTGGTCCACCGACCACGACGGCGGCGATGAGGAACACGGCGGCGATGCCGACCACGCGCCACGGGCGGCGGAACATGAGGGCGGCGAGTCGTGACATGTCAGTCCTCCTGGGGGTGCGTGGCGGGCAGTTCGACGCCGGTCACCTCGAGGCCGAGGTTGCCGAGCGTGGCGAGGACCCCGGGCAGCGGGGGCGCGCCGTCGCGCCCCTCCAGCACGGTGGTCCCGGAGGCCACGGTGCGGGTCAGCCCAGGGAACCCCTGGCAGAACCGCTCGCTCATGACCCCCCTCACGGTGATCCGGTAGTCCCCGGTCATCGCGGCACCTCCGCTCGATCGACGATGTGGCCAGGCTCCCCGGGGGCCGGGTGACCCGTCATCACCCCCGCGGCGATTTCACCCGGGGTGAAACGGGCCTCACCCCGCCGGCCGCGCCGCCCTCAGAGCGGGGCGGCGGACCTCAGCCGGACGCCCATGTGCTCCCGGAAGACCAGCCCGATGAGGCGCTCGACGCCCGCCGCGGCGCGGGCCGGCACGGCCTCCGGCGCCTCGGCCAGCGGCCGGCCGACGAGCGCCGCGAGCGCGGCCAGGGCCTCCGGCTCCACCGGCTCCGCCCCGGCCGAGCAGGCGCCGCACACGGCGCCCCCCGCCGCGGGCGAGAACGCCGGCAGGGGCGGCGGGGCGCCGCAGCGGGCGCACCCGGTGAGGACGGGCAGCAGGCCGCTCACCACGAGGAGCTTCGCCTGGCAGCCCAGGACGAGGGGGTCGAGGCGCGCGGGCCCGGGCGGCGCGGGCGCCCGGGCCAGCAGGCCGAGGGTCCGCACCAGCAGGTGCCACGCCTCGTCCGAGGGCTCGTGCTCCGGCATCACCCGCATCACGGTCTCCAGCACGCACCCGGCCGACTGCAGGCGGTGGCCCGCAACCCACAGCCCGGCGTGGGCGTCGACGACCGACGCCGCCCGGATCGTGCCAAGGTCGCCGCGCCCCTCGTGGATCGTCACCTGCAGGAGCACGCCGGGCTGCAGGCGGCCCCCGAGGCGCGAGGTGGTGCGCCGGGCGCCCTTGGCGATGGCCGAGACCCTCCCCCGCTCCCGCGTCGTCAACGCGAGGACGGCGTCCGCCTCCGAGTACCGGATGCTGCGCAGGACGATCGCCTCGGTGTCCCAGGTCGCCACCATGCGATCATGACGCGCCCGCCGGACCACCGGGCGCCGCCCGCGCCCCATCACTACGATTTTCGTATGACCTCACCCCACATCCGCATCTACACCAGCGACGCCTGCTCGTTCTGCGTCCGGGCCAAGGGCCTGCTCGCGCGGAAGGGGGTGGACTACGAGGAGGTCTGGTTCCCGCGGCACGACCTGCAGGCGCGCCAGGACCTCGTGGACCTGACCGGCCGCTACACCGTGCCGCAGATCCTCATCGACGGCCGCGCCATCGGCGGCTGGGACGACCTGAAGGCCCTCGACGACGCCGGCGAGCTGGACGATCTGCTCGGCCTGGAGGCCGCGTAGCCGCCTAACCCGCCGGGGGCGGCGGCGCCGGGATGATCCCGAGCTGCTGGAGCATCCCGAGGTCGTCGCGGGTGGCCCAGTGCTCGCTCGACAGGCCGTCGCGCATGCGCAGCATGTGCATGTGCTGCACCCGGAAGGACCGCCCCGTGGGCGGCATGCCGAGCAGCTCCCCCTCGTGGGTGCCGGACAACGTGGCGCGGTAGGCCACCAGGTCGTCCCCCGCGACCACCTCGTGGACCTCCATGTGGATGTCCGGGATGCCCGTGCGGAGCCGCCGCAGGCGCAGGCGGAACCCCTCGTACCCGGGGTCCTCGCCGGGCCACGCCTCGTGGTTCACGAAGTCGTCGGTCACGAACTCCTCCACCCGGTCCAGCTCGCCCCGGTTGAAGAGCACCTCGACCCGCTCCAGCGCGAACCGCTTCATCGCCTCCGGGTCCATCGGCTCACCCCTCCGGGTCGTGGCGCCAGTTGACGGCGACGTGGAGCACCGCGTCCTCGAACAGCACGTTCAGGCGCGGCTGGGCCGAGAACTGCCCCTCGTCGGAGCCCGCGTGCCACTCGCCGCCCCGGAACGCCGCCTCCTCCACCGCCAGGAAGCCGCCGCCGTCGAGCATGAACGCCTCGATGTCGTCGCCGTCGTCCCTGCGGGCGGTGAGGTCCTCCTGGCGGGGCGGGTGCCCGGTCAGCACCCCGCGCGCGGCGAGGCGGCACGGCCCGCGCGCGCCGCCGATCCTCAGCTCCACGATCACCTCGCGCCCGGCGAGCTCGCGGAGCTTGCCGATGGTCGCGTCGTAGTCGAGCGCCTCGTACTCGATCTCGGTCGGGGGACTGCTCACGATCGACCTCCGGGTCCGCTCGGCAGGAACGTCGGGGGCGGCGCGCGCCCGCACACCGGAACCTATCCGGCCGCGTCCCCTCCCAGGGAGGCCAGGCGATCGGCGGCGGTCGGCACGCCGCGGACCGCGACGGCCGAGCGCACCGCGTCGCGGATCGCCGCCGCCGTCACCTCGGCCGCCGCCACCCCCACCGCGAAGGGGCTCCCGGCGCGGGCGCCGGTGGACAGGCAGATCGCCGCGTCCCCGTCGAACATCGTGTGGACGGGCGAGACGGCGCGCGCCATCCCGGCGTGCGCCGCGCGGGCCGTGACGGCCGCCTCGGCCTTCGTGAGCCGGGCGTCGGTCACGATGCAGACGAGGGTCGTGTGCTCGCCTGCCGCCAGGCGTGGATGGACCGGCGGCTCGTCGATCACGCGGTCCGCGGCGCCCACGAATCCGGTCCCACGCAGGAAGGCGCCGGCGAGGACGTCCCCCCGCTCGTCCAGCACGTCGCCCCACGCGTTGACGACGGCGAGCGCGGCGACGGTCGCCCCGTCGTGCAGGCGCCGCGACGCCGCGCCGAGGCCGCCCTTGCACCAGCCGTCGCGGGCGCGGAGCTTGCCGCAGGTGGCCCCGGTGCCGGCTCCCACGCTGCCCACCTCGTGGGGACCGGGGCGGGCGGCGACGCAGGCCGCGTAGCCCTCCTCGGGACCGGGGCGGCGGCGGTTGCCGGTGATGCCGAGGTCGAAGATGCAGGCGGTCGACACGATCGGGACGTCCGCGTAGCCCGTCGCGTGTCCGAGGCCGCTCTCCTCGCACCAGCGGGCCACGCCGGCGGCCGCGTCGAGCCCGAAGGCGCTGCCGCCGGAGAACAGGACCGCCGTCGGCCCGGTGACCGTCGCCAGCGGGGCGAGCACGTCGACGTCCCGCGTCGCGGGGCCCCCGCCGCGCACGTCGATCGCCCCCACCGTGCCCGCGGGGGGCAGCACCACGGTGCAGCCGGTCCCGGCCGCGCGGTCCGTCCAGTGGCCGACGCGGACGCCCTCGACCTCGCTCACCATCGCGGCGGCTCCGGCTGGCAGCGCGGGCACCAGTAGGTGCCGCGCTGGGCGACCCGGGTCTTGACGATGGTGGTGCCGCAGCGCGGGCACGGCTCGTCCTTGTGCAGGTGCACCTTCAGGAGGTCCTGCATCGAGCCCTTCTCCCCCAGCCCGTCCCGGTAGGAATCGATCGACGCGCCCCCCGCGGCGACGGCGGCCGCCAGGCGGTCCCGGATGGCGCGGTGGAGGCGCCGGATCTCGTCGCGGTCGAGGCTCCCGGCCGGCCGCTCCGGGTGGATGCGGGCCTGGAACAGCGCCTCGTCCACGTACATGTTCCCGAGCCCGGCGACCAGCGCCTGGTTGAGCAGGACGGCCTTGACGGGGCCCCTCCGGCCCTCCAGCAGCCCGGCCAGGACGTGCGCCGTGAACCTCGGCGTCAGCGGCTCCACGCCCACGCGGGCGGTCCAGTAGGCCTCCCGCTCGGCGGGCGTCCCCGGGACGATCCAGGCACGGCCGAAGCGGCGCATGTCGCCGAAGGTGAGGGTGCTGCCGTCGTCCAGGTGGAAACGGGCGCGCAGGAAGCGCTCGGGCTCGCCCTCGTCGCCGGCGGCGCGCCAGTGGAGGCGCCCGGTCATCCTCAGGTGGACGGCGAGGGTGTCGCTCCCGTCGAGGTCGATGAGCAGGTACTTGCCGCGGCGGTCGAGGCCCGCGATGCGCCGGCCGGTGACCTCCTCGGTGAACTCCTCCGGCGTCGCCGGCGACACGAGCTTGGCGTCGTGCACCTCGACGCGGTCGAACGTCCGCCCGGGGATGCGGTCGGCGAGCTGCGCCCGGATCGTCTCGACCTCGGGCAGCTCAGGCACCGGCCGTCCCCTCCCCCAGCACCACGGGCCGGGCCTCCACGGGGTCGTCGCCGATGACAAAGGCCGCCTCGGCCATCGCACGCGCCCGGGCGCCGGCCCCGTCCTCCCGGGCGTGGATCACCGCGAGCGGCTGCCCCTCCTCCACCACGTCGCCCACCCGCACCAGCACCTCCAGGCCCGCCACCGGGTCGATCGCCTGCATCGCGTGGAGCCGTCCGGCCCCGAGCCACCGTGCCGTCTCGCCCAGGGCGCGCGCCCCGACCCGCGCCACGACGCCCGCCCGGGGCGCCTCCACGTCCACGCGCAGCGGGGCGACGGGGAGCGCGCCCGGGTCGGTCCACACCTCGGGGTCCCCGCCCTGGGCCTCCACCCAGCGCTCGGCGGTCGCGAGGGCCGACCCGTCGGCCAGGGCCTCGGCCGCGGCCTCCCGTCCCGTGCCGGCGTCCAGCACTCCGGCGGCCTCGGCCAGATCGCCGGCCATCCGCACCGCCAACTGGCGCACGTCGTCCGGACCGGCGCCGCGCAGGACCGCGGCGGCCTCCGCGACCTCCAGCGCGTTGCCCACGGCGCGGCCGAGCGGAGCCTCCACGTCGGCCACGGTCCACCGCACCCGGCGCCCCCAGGCCTCCCCCATCGCGGCCATCGCCGCCGCGGCCGCGTCGGCCTCCTCCCGGGTCGCCAGCGGGCCGCCTTCGCCACAGCCGACCAGCAGGGAGATCGCCCCCGCCCCGCACGCCACCCGGGTGACCATCTCGGAGGCCGCCACCAGGCCGGCGGCCGGGAGGGTGCCCGTGGCGTCGCGGAGCGCCTCAAGCCGGCGGTCGCCCGGCACGAGCCGGTCGATGGGGGCCGCCACGACGATGCCCACGTCCCGTGCCTGGCGCACGAACGCGCCGAGGGACATCTCCGCCTCGAAGCCCGCGATCGACTCCAGCTTGTCGACGATCCCGCCCACGTGGCCGACGCCGCGGCCGCCCATCGTCGCCACCAGGACGCCCAGGGAGGCCGCGAGGGGCGCCGCCACCAGCGGCACCGTGTCCCCCACCGCGCCCGTCGTGCCGATGTCGCCGGCCGCGCCGAGCGACGCCAGCTCCAGGCGCTCCCCCGAGGCGACGAGCGCGCGGGCGAGCGCCTCCGGGTGGCCGGGCTGCATGCCGCGCAGGCACGCGCACATGCACCAGGCGGCCATCATCGCGTCGGAGGTGTCGCCCCCGAGCCAGGAGCGCGCGAACGCCTCGACGCTGGCCGCGTCGACCGGCTCGCCGCGGCGGCCGCGCTCGAGGACCTCGACGGGCGCGAGCGGTACCGGGGGCGTCATCGCGGGCCACTCTACTCCGGCCGCCCGAAGGGTGACCGGGGCGCGAGGCCGGCGGGCGGGCCGCTGCTAGGGTGCCCCGCGTGCCGAGGGCGTCCCTCACCACCGCGGTCGCGCTCACGCTGGCGGCTCTCGCCCCGGCGGCCGCCGTCGCGCAGGCGCCCGCGCCCACGACGCCGACCACCCCCACCGCGCCGACGGCGCCCGCCGGCCCGCCCGCGCTCGACTCGCTGCGGATGCCGAAGATCGTGACGGCCCAGCAGGGCCACGCGCGCTTCCTGGTCGGGGTCCGGCTGGCGACGGCGTCCAAGCTCACCGTCCAGGTGCTGAAGGCGTCCGACGGCACCGTGGTGCAGACGAGCACCGACACCACGGCCCGGGCCGCGGGCCGCGCCTACCTGCGCGTGGAGGCCATCGACAGCCAGGGCTTCCAGCTCCTGAAGGGCGCGTACCGGCTCCGGATCCAGGCCACCGACGACCAGAGCCGCGTCTCGCGGCCGGTCGAGGCGGCGTTCACCCTCCGGCTGACGGCCCCGCGCGGGCAGTTCACGGGCTACACGATCCCCGTCTGGAGGGCGTTCTCACGCCAGGCCGGCACCTCCTCCGGCGGCCAGCTCATCACCGTCGTCGGCCCCAAGACCTCCGCCGCGACCGCCGGCCTGCGCCGCGGCGACGTCATCACCGCGATCAACGGCGCGCAGGTCACCTCCCCCGGTGCCTGGGCCACCGCCATGCGCGCCCTGCCCGCGGACACCACCATCACGGTCGACCTCATCCGCAAGGGCGCGCCGCTCACGCTGCCCCTGAAGCCGGGGCCCGACTGGGAGGCCGCGCCCGACTACCAGAAGTCCTTCGCCGTCGCGGTCCGGCGCGAGCCGCGCGTGCTGGCCTACCGGGTCGCGCAGGTCCGCCACCTCGTGGAGACCGGGAAGATCGCCGAGGCGCGCGCCCTGGTGGCCGGCTGGCCGCGGGCCCTGCGCACGAGCGCGCCCGGGCACCTCGTGCAGGGCGAGATCGAGGCGCGCCGCGGCCGCTGGAAGCAGGCCCTCGGCGCCTACAACCGCGCCCGCAAGGCCGACCCGACCATGGCCGCCGCCGAGTTCGGCCGCGGCGTGGCGCTCTCCGAGCTCGACAAGACCGGCCCCTCGGCGGTCGCGTTCGCGGCGGCCGGGCGCCTGGACCCCACGGACGCCGCCGCGGCCGGGTTCCGCGCCTACGCGCTGCTGCAGGCGGACCGCACGACGGAGGGCATCACCGAGGCGCAGCGCGCCGTGAGGCTCGACCCGCGCTACGCGGACGGGTTCCTGCCGCTCGGCATCGGCCTGCTCACCGCGGGCGACAAGCCGGGCGGGGTGCGGATGCTCCGCCGCGGCCTGATCCTGCTGGAGGAGCCGGACCGCGCCTCCCGCCTCATCGCCCAGCACCTGGACCCGACCGACCCCTGAAGCGGGGCCGGGACGCCGCCGGGGGCGGCGTCCCCCGTCAGATCTCGCCGGTCGGCTCGTTCGCCTCGTCGAGCGGGCTCGACCCGCCCGAGCGCGGCCGCCGCGAGCGGCCCCGCGACGAGCGGGAGCGGCCACCGCCGCCACCGCCGCCGCCGACGCCGCCCACGAGGAACAGGACGGTGAGGATGCCGGCGGCGAGGCCCGCCCACATCTCCCACTGCGTGAGCGGGTTCTCGGCGAAGATGCCGTACAGGAGGAAGACCGCGATCACCCCCACGAGCGCGAGGGCGCGCTGCCGGGGTGCCGCGAGGTGCACCACCCAGGGGGCAAGGATCGAGATGATCAGCAGAAGGATGGTGCTCAACTGGCGCTCCTGGGGAGGACCGGGTCGGGAACGGCCATCGCGGGAGGTTAGTCACCCACGACGGCCGTCGTCCAGCGCGGCCCCCCGGCGGAGGGCCTCCGCGGCGTGACCGGAGCCCTCGGCCTGCACCTCGTGCAGCACCTCGACCTCGTCGATGCGCCGCGCCGGTCGGTGCTCGTGAGGCTGGATCCGGAGGCGCGCCTGCGGGACGTCGACGAGGCGGCCGGCGACGAGGAGATCACCGCCCTGGCGGCGGCCCACGAGGCCGCCGCG
Organism: Thermoleophilia bacterium; assembly: GCA_050249835.1. Lineage (GTDB taxonomy): Bacteria > Actinomycetota > Thermoleophilia > Miltoncostaeales > Miltoncostaeaceae > Miltoncostaea. The sequence goes on along the minus strand of JBFWPT010000004.1, from coordinate 138,264 downwards.
CTGGTGGTCGACGCCCCCCTCGTGGTCCCGGCCGACGTCGGCCGGCGGGACGCCGAGGCCGTGCTCGCCTGGTGCGACGTCACCGCGTTCCCGGTCTCCCGGAAGCGGTTGGAGCAGGTGACCGGCGGCGCCCGCGGGATCGCCCTCGCCCCGGCCCTGGCCGCGCCCGGCCGCCTCCTGGCCGAGGCCCTGCCGGACCAGGTGCTGCGCCAGGTGGCGTGGGAGCGCGACCACCCCCTCGGCGCGGAACCGCTGCCGCTGGGGGACTACCGGGCCGCCTGGGTGGGCGTGCGCGCCCCCGTGTACCGCCCGAAGGGCGCCGGCCGGGCCCGCCCCGCGGGCACGCTCGCCGCCTGGGAGCTGCTGCGGGACGTCGTGGACATGGACGGCTGGGCCCCGGGGGGCGGCGCCGGCGACTGGGACGCGATCCGCGACGCCGCGGTGGTCGACGCCATCTGCTGCGCCTACGCCGGCCTGCGGGCCGGCCGGGGCGAGGGCCTGCTGCTCGGCACGGACGACCGCGGGATCGTCGCCGTCCCGGTGGACGCCAACCTCCGGGGCCGCCTCACCGCCGCCCTGGAGCGGATGCGCGCCGAGGGGTCGGTCGGGATCTGAGGCGGCGGGGTTGCCCTCGGCCGTTCACTTCGTGAGAATCGCCACGAGCCCCTCAGGGGCGCCGTGACGACACCCCGGAGGAGGACGGAGCCCATGGCCAACAGCGTCTACAAGGTCATCGAGATCGTCGGCACCAGCGAGACGTCGTGGGAGGACGCCACCGCGTCCGCCATCGCGACCGCATCCAAGACCCTCCGCGACCTGCGGGTGGCCGAGGTCATCAAGCAGGACGTGACGATCAACGACGACGGATCGGTCGACCAGTACCGCAGCCGCCTGTCGGTGTCGTTCAAGTACCAGGAGGACTGACGACGCAGACCCGCGTCGTCCACGGGGCCTCCGCCAGCGCCCCGGCGAGATCCGCCGCCGACGCGTAGTGCCGGTCCGGGACCTCCCGGGCCCGGACCGGCAGCTCCACCCGGTCGCCCGCGAACGGCCAGGGGTCGCAGGTGCAGGCGTCCTCCCCCGCCGGCCGCAGCCGGAGCGCGACCCCCTCGTCGTCCCCCGCCCCCCGCGGCACGCGCGGGAGCATCCCCTCCCGCCCCGCCGGCAGCGACCGCCAGGTGAGGTACAGGCTGAAGGCGTCCCAGGTCTGCAGCAGCCGGTACGCCGCCCACTCCCACCCGGCCCTCACCGGCCCGGCAGTCGTTGCGTGCGCATGCAACCCCGCGTCGGAGCCCGCGGTCGTTGCGTGTGCACGCAAACCGGCGTCGCCATCCGCGGTCGTTGCGTGTGCACGCAACCGGGCCTGGAGGCGGTCCTGCTCGGCCAGGAAGTCCCGTACGGCGGGCGGGCGCTCGGCGCGCGGGGTGGGCGGGGTGGGGTCGAGGCCCCCGCGGCCCTCGTAGAGGCCGCTGCCGTGCAACGAGACGAGCAGGCCGGTGAGGACGCCCTCCTCGACGGCCCGGGCGATGCCGGCCCGGTAGAGCGCGACGTGGGTGGTGCGGTCGATGTGGGGGAAGTCGACCGGGGCGCCGTCGGCGACCCCGGGAGCCTCCTCCCAGGCGCGCCAGCCCTCGTCGTGGAGCAGGGTGGCGGCCCGGAGCGGGGCGAAGGGCTCCGGGCGGGCGAAGTCGCCGTTGCCCCAGGCGTCGGCCATCAGGGCGCACTGCTCCTGGTGGTCCACCTGGCGCACCAGCACCAGGCGGCCGCCATCGCGCGGGGAGACGATCACCCCCGCATCATGACGGTCAGCGGACGGACCACTCCTCGACGAGCTCGCCCAGGTCGCGGTCGAGGAAGCCCTGGCCGGAGTTGATGACGACGGCGTCGGCGCCCGTGTCCCACGGCCGGCGGGCGGCGATGGGGCGGCATAGGTACAGCTCGTCCGCGGCGCGGGTGACGGCGACGTGGAAGAGCCGCTCCTCCTCGTCGAGGTTCCCCTCGCTCACGGCCCAGCCGGAGGGGAACGACCCCGGCTCCACCTGGAGCACGAAGACGACGGGCCACTCGAGGCCCTTCGCCTGGTGGACGCTCGACAGGGCGACGCGGCGGGCGGGGCCGGAGACGTCCTCGTCGGCCTCGACCCGCTCGGCGAGCTGGAGGTCGCCGAGGAAGCGGTCGAGGTCCGGGGCCCGGGCCGCGAGCTCGGCGAGGCGGCCGAGGTCGGCCTCGCGGTCGCGCCAGTTGGGGTACCGGCTCTGGAGGTGGTCGCGGTACCACTCGGAGCGGGCGACGTGGAGGACGATCTCGTCCGGGCGGGTCATGCCGGCGACGGCCCCGATCGCCTCCGCGAAGCGGGCCAGGCCCGCGGAGCCCGACCCGGTGGGGCGCAGGGCTGCGGCGGCGGCGAGGGGGTCCGGCTCGGCGCCGATGCGGGCCCAGACCCGGCCCGCGGTGGCCGCACCGACCCGGTCGAAGAGCCGCAGCGCGCGGTGCCAGGCGAGCTCGTCGCGCGGGTTGTGGCGCAGGCGCAGGAAGGCGAGGACGTCCTTCACGTGGGCGCTCTCCACGAACCGGGCGCCCGAGAACAGCTCGAACTCGACGCCGGCCTCGGCGAGGGCGAGCTGCAGGTCGACCGAGTGGTGGTGCGCGCGGTAGAGCACCGCGATCTCGCCCGGCGGCCGTCCCTCGGTGATGAGGTCGGCGATGCGCTGCACCACGAAGCGCGCCTCGTCCTGCACCGTCGCGAGGTGCGCCACGACGGGCGCGAGCCCGGACGCCGGGCGCACGGCGCGCAGGCTCTTGCCGTAGGGGTTGCCGGCCGGGAGCGTGGCCTGCGCGAGTGCGACGACCTCCGGCGTGGAGCGGTAGTTCGTGCCGAGCGGGAAGACCCGCGTGCCGGGCGCCTCGGCGAAGCGCGACACGACCCGGGGGTCCGCCCCGCGCCACGAGTAGATGGACTGGTCGGGGTCGGCGACCGCGATGAGGTGGGAGCCCTCGGCCGCGAGATGCTCGACGATGCGCGCCTGGACGGCGTTGACGTCGTGGAGCTCGTCGACCAGCACCCACCGGTGCGTGGCCGAGAGCCGGGCGCGCACCCGCGGCTGCTCGTCGAGGAGGCGGGCGGCCAGGCACAGCAGGTCGGCGTAGTCGACCGCGGCCATCGCCCGCTTGCGCTCCTCGTAGCCCTCCGCGATCGCCGTGATGTCGGCGATGCGGTCGCCGAGGCGCGGGTTCTGGTCGAGCACCACCTCCTCCACGGTGCGCCCGGTCTCGGCGGCGAGGGCGCACCACCCGACGATGGCCGACGGCTTCGGCAGGGCGGGACGCTGCTCGCGGTCGGCGAGCACGGCGTCGCGGGCCATGGCGGCGACCTCGGCCTGATCCTCGGCGTCGAGCACCGAGAAGGCGGCGGGGAGCCCGATGAGCGGGCCGTAGCGGCGCAGCATCCGCCGGCAGACCGAGTGGAATGTCCCAGCGGTCATGCGGCCGAGGTCGATGCCCGCGAGCCGCTCGGCCCGGTCGGTCATCTCCCGGGCGGCGCGGCGGGTGAACGTGACGAGGACGATCTCCTCGGCCGGCACGCCGGTCTCGACGAGGTGCGCGACCGTGGCGACGATCGTGCGCGTCTTGCCCGACCCCGCCGCGGCCAGCACGAGGGCCCGGTCACGGGCCCCCTCGACGGCCGCGAGCTGCTCGGGGTCGAGCATCTCCCGTAAGCGTTCCGACACGCCCCGCCCCTCGGTGGGCGGGCGGAGGCGGTACACGCGGCGACGCGACGGATCGGCCGCGAGCGGGTCACGGGGCGTGCGGGCGTCGCGCGCGGCCTTCTGCGCCTCGATGTGGGGCGCCGTGGGCGGTGCGGTCTGCCAGCGCGGGTAGCCGGGCGCGGTGGACATGACCGCGAACGCTAGTTCGGGGGTCGGACGGCGCCGCACGGGGCCCCGGACGGTCCGCGCCGACGTACTCTTCCCGGTGCGACCAGAGGCACACATCCCGAGGGAGGACGCATGGATTCGAAGGGGAACGCCGAGTGGAACGGCGACCTGAAGGGCGGCCGGGGGACGTTCAGCGCGGGTGACGGGGGCATCACCGGGGAGTACTCGTTCAAGTCCCGGTTCGAGCGCGAGGGCCCCGGGTCCACCCCCGAGGAGCTCATCGCGACGGCCCACGCCTCGTGCTTCTCGATGGCCCTCTCGAACATGCTCGCCACCGACGGGCACGTCCCGGACTCCGTGAGGACGGAGGCCGTGGTGAGCCTGAACCGCACCGATGACGGCCCGACGATCACGAAGATCGCCCTCACCACGGTGGGCGTGGTGCCCGGCCTCGACGAGGCGGGTTTCAAGGAGTACGCCGAGAAGGCGAAGGCCGGCTGCCCGGTGAGCCGCGCGCTCGCCGCGGTGGACGAGATCACGGTCGACGCCTCCCTGGGGGGATGACCCGCCGGCGCCCCGCCCGTCGCCCGCACGGCGGCGGGCGGAGGCGTCAGTCCATCCGGGCCACCAGCCGCGCGGGCGCGACGATGCGGTAGGACTCGGTGACGAGCTCGGCGACGGCGTCCCACCTGACGTCCGGCACGTCCAGGGCGCAGGCGACCCATCCGTGGCGGCCGAGGTAGGACGGGCGCCAGTGGTGCTCCGGATCCTCCTCGATGAGCGCCTCCGCCCCGCCGGGCGCGGCCTTCACGCAGACGGCCACCCGCCCGTCGCCATGGTGGTCGTCCAGGAACCAGGCGAACGTGCGCCCGCGGACTACGTGGCGCACATGGGCTCCGGCCTCCTCCGCCGCGGCCTCGGGCAGGGCGGCGCACACCGCGGCGACGCGGTCGCGCGCCGCGGCGCTCATCCCGCCCGCAGCTCCCGCTCCAGGCGCAGCAGCCCGATGAGCGACTTCGCGTCCCGGACCTCGTCGATGAGGGCGCCCAGGTCGGCGAGCGCCCACGGGACGACCTCGATCATCTCGTCCTCGTCCCCGACCGCCCCATCGACGGGCGTCAGGTCCGTCGCCATGAAGCAGTGGATGAACTCGGTGAGGATGGCCGGGGCGGTCCAGAAGCCGCCCAGGTCGCGCCAGGTGGCGGCGGCCCGGCCCACCTCCTCGGCCAGCTCGCGCTGCGCGCAGCCGAGTGGGTCCTCGCCGACGTGGTCGAGCTTGCCGGCGGGCAGCTCCAGCGTGAACGCCTCCACCGCCTCGCGCGGCTGGCGCACCATCAGCACGTGGTCGCCGTCCACGGGGACCATGACGACGGCGCCCGGGTGGTCCATCACCTCGCGGGTCACGACCGTGCCGTCCGGGCGGACGTAGTCGGACTCGCGCAGGTTCACGATGCGCCCCTCATGGATCCGCGTGGTGCGGACCGGGGGGCCCAGCCCGCCGCTCACGCCGCGGCCGGCTCGCGGGCCGCGTCCACCAGCCCGAGCGTCACGTCGAGCATCTGCTCGAGGCTCGCGACGGCGATGCTCTCCCGCGGCGTGTGGACGTCCTTCATGCCGTTGCAGAGGTTCACGGACGGGAAGCCGTTGAGGATGAAGGCGTTCACGTCGGAGCCGCCGCCGCTCGGCACGAGCCGGGTGCGGTGGCCCAGGCCGGCGAGGACGTCGAGCGCCATCCGCACGTGCGGCTCGCCCTCGCCCAGCCGGTAGGAGGTGAACTCCTTCTCGACGTGGGTCTCCAGGTCGACCTCGCACTCGCTGGCGGCCCAGGCGAGCGCGTCGAGCATCGCCGTGAGCTGGATCGTGAGGGCGCGCTCGTCCCGTGAACGGGCCTCGGCGGTGATGGTGCAGCGCTCCGCGACGACGTTCGTGGCGGTGCCCCCGGCGACGGTGCCCACGTTCGCGGTCGTCTCGGCGTCGATGCGGCCGAGCGGCATGCGGCCGATGGCCCGGGCGGCGGCGAGGATGGCGCTGCGCCCGCTCTCGGGCGTGATGCCGGCGTGGGCGCCGCGGCCGACGAACGTCGCCGTGACGCGGTGCAGCGACGGCGCGGCGCCGACGACGTCCCCGACCGGCCCGGTGTGGTCGTAGACGAAGCCGAACCGCGCGGCGAGCGGGGCCGGGTCGAACGCGTGCGCGCCGCGGAGCCCGATCTCCTCGCAGGGGGTGAAGACCAGCTCCACGCCGGCGTGGGGGCGCCCCTCCTCCACGACGCGGCGCATCCCCTCGAGCATGGCGGCGACGGCGGCCTTGTTGTCGCCCCCGAGGATCGCCTCGTGCCGGTTGGTGAGGACGCCGTCCTCCAGCGCGACCTCGATCGGCCCGGCGACCGGGACCGTGTCGAGGTGGGAGGCGAACATGATGGGCGTGCCCGGCGCCGTGGCCGGGAAGCGGCCGACGATGTTGCCGCAGCCCGCGGGCAGGGTGGCGGCCGCGTCGTCCTCGTGCACTTCGGCGCCCATCGCGCGCAGCTCGGCCCGCACCACCTCGGCCACCGCGGCCTCCTGCCGGGACGGTGAGGGGATCTCGCACAGGCGCACCATGAGCCGCGCCACCGGGGGCAGCGCGGCCAGATCCTCCGGGCTCACCCGCCGGCCGGCGCGTGCTCGCGGTCGCCGGCCGGGCGCACCCGCGCCCGCTCGGCGGCGGCACCCACGAACTCGCGGAACAGCGGCTGCGGCCGGGTGGGCCGGCTCTTGAACTCGGGGTGGAACTGGGAGGCGCAGAACCACGGGTGGTCCGGCAGCTCGACGACCTCCACGAGGCGCCCGTTGGGCGAGCGGCCGCTCATCACGAGGCCGGCGCGCTCGATCTCGTCGCGCATCGCCGGGTTGACCTCGTAGCGGTGGCGGTGGCGCTCGTAGATGACGGCCTGGTCGGCGTAGGCGTCGCGGGCGCGGGTGCCCTCCGCGAGGTGCACCGGGTCGGCCCCGAGGCGCATCGTGCCGCCGCGCTCCTCGATCGCCCGCTGCTCCGGGAGCAGGTCGATGACCGGGTACGGCGTCTCGGGGTCGAACTCGCTGGAGTTGGCGCCGTCCATCGCGCAGACGTGGCGGGCGTACTCGATCACCGCGACCTGCATGCCGAGGCAGATGCCCAGGAACGGCACGCGGTTCTCGCGGGCGAAGCGGGTGGCGACGATCTTCCCCTCGATGCCCCGGCCGCCGAAGCCGCCCGGCACGAGGACGCCGTCGGCCCGGGCGAGCTGCTCCTCCAGGTCCGGTGCCTCGGCGTCGACCCAGTCGATCTCCATCTCGACGCCGTGGTGGATGGCCGCGTGCTTGAGGGCCTCGGCCACCGACAGGTAGGCGTCGTGGAGCTGGACGTACTTGCCGACGAGGGCGATCCGCACGGTGCCCGTGCAGGCGTGGATGCGCTCGACCAGGGCGCGCCACTCCGTGAGGTCCGGCGTCGGGGCCGGGCGGCCGAGGCGCTGGCAGACGACCCGCGCGAGGCCCTCCGCCTCCAGGTTGAGCGGCACCTCGTAGATGTCGCTCGCGTCGACGGCCGAGATGACGGCGTGCGTCGGGATGCCGCCGTAGAGCGCGATCTTCTGCCGGATGTCGTCCGTGATCGGCCGGTTCGAGCGGAGGATGAGGACGTCCGGCTCGATACCGATGCGCCGCAGCTCGTTGACCGAGTGCTGGGTCGTCTTGCTCTTCAGCTCCCCGGAGGCGTCGAGGTACGGCACCAGCGTGACGTGGACGAAGCAGACGTGCTCGCGCCCGACGTCGTTGCGGAACTGCCGGATCGCCTCCAGGAACGGGAGCGACTCGATGTCGCCGACGGTGCCGCCGATCTCGATGATCACGACCTCGGCGTCGCTGGCCGCGGCGGCCTGCTTGATCCGCGACTTGATCTCGTCGGTGACGTGCGGGATCACCTGGATCGTGGCGCCGAGGAAGTCCCCGCGCCGCTCCCGCTTGATGACCTGGTCGTAGACCGCGCCGGTCGTCACGTTGGAGATGCGGGAGAGGTTCTCGTCGGTGAACCGCTCGTAGTGCCCCAGGTCGAGGTCCGTCTCCGCGCCGTCCTCGGTGACGAACACCTCTCCGTGCTGGAACGGGCTCATGGTGCCGGGGTCGACGTTGAGGTAGGGGTCGCACTTCTGCAGCGAGACCCGGATCCCGCGGGCCTTCAGGAGCGTCCCGAGGGACGCCGCCGAGATGCCCTTGCCGAGACCGGAGACGACTCCCCCGGTCACGAACACGTACTTCACCGGCGTCTCGCCCACGTCGCCCTCCCGCTCGCCCGACCGACCCCGGTCAGGATAGCGGCCCGCCCGGCGGGCATGACGACCGTGTCAGGCCCGCGGGCGTCCGGACGCCCCCCGGCGCGTCAGGCGAAGGCGGGGCGGATGCGCCTCCCGAGGCCGTCTGGGATCACCGCCGCGAACATCTCCTCCAGCTCGCCCGGATGCCGCGTGGCCCCATAGGAGGCGGACATCCCGCCGTCCACGACGAGGGTCGTGCCGCTGACGTAGCTGGAGGCGTCCGGGGCCAGGAACAGGAGCGGCCCGACCAGCTCCTCGGGGTCGCCCAGGCGGCCGGACGGCTGCTGATCCATGATCGAGGTCAGGAAGGGCGGCATGGAGAAGTAGGGCTCGGTCATCTCGCTCGGGAACCATCCGGGGGCCAAGGCGTTGACCCGCACGCCGCGATCGCCCCAGCTCACGGCGAGGGTCCGGGCCAGGTTGATTACGCCGGCCTTCGAGGCCTGGTAGGCCGGCGGATAGTTCTGCTGACCGCCCGTGCCGAGGACGGACGAGACGATGATGAGGGAGCCGCCCCCTCCGTCGGAGAGCATCCGCGCGCCGGCGCCGCGGCAGCAGTACCAGACCCCCAGGAGGTTCACGCGGATGGTGTGCTCGAAGAGCTCGTCGGGGAGCCGCTCGGGCACGGGGCCCCCGTCGCCGGCCGTGCCGGCGTTCGCGACCATCACGTCTATCCGCCCGAAGCGGCCCACGGCCTCGTCCAGGAGGTGCTCGACCGCCGCGGCGTCGGTGACGTCGCAGGGGACGGCGTGCGCGGTGCCGCCGTCCTCGCGGATCGACGCGGCCAGCTCCTCCAGGCGCTCCGCCCTGCGGGCGGCGAGGAGCACGTTCGCGCCACGACTCGCCAGCGCCCGGGCGAAGACCACCCCCAGCCCCGACGACGCGCCGGTGACTACGGCCGTGCGCCCCCGCACGTCGAAGATGTCGGATGGTGCCATCACCTACCCCCTGGTCGATGCGGACCCGGCGGCCCGCTCGGGGGGACGCTACGACCGCCCGCGACCGAGCCGCCAGACCGGACCCGACAGGCGAGACGGCCCGCCGCGGGTAGGCTCAGCCCACCCGGCGGGCGAGCAGCTCCTCGGCGTGGCGGCGGGCGCCCGCGTCGGACGGGGCGGCGCCGAACATGCGGCACAGCTCCTCCACCAGGCCGTCGCCCTCCACCGGCTCGATCGTCGTGGTCGCCCGCCCCTCGTCGTCCGCGCCCTTCACCAGGCGGTAGTGGGCGTCGGCCATCGCGGCGACCTGCGGCAGGTGGGTGATGACGATGACCTGGCGGCCCTCGGCGAAGGCGCGCAGGCGCGAGGCGACGGCCGTGGCGGTGACGCCGCCGATGCCGGCGTCCACCTCGTCCAGCACCCAGGCGGCCGAGTCGCCGGCGGCGGCGACCCCGTGCAGGGCCAGGAGCACGCGGGACAGCTCGCCGCCCGAGGCCGTGGCGGCGAGCGGCGCCTCGGGGAGCCCCGGGTTCGCGCGCAGCCAGATGACGCAGGAGTCCTGGGGCGGGTCGGCGTCGTCCTCCACCAGCTCCACCCGCAGCTCGGCCCGCGGCATCGCCAGGTCGGCGAGCTGCTCGCGGACGGCCGCGGCCAGCAGGGGGGCGGCCTCGGCACGGGCGCCGCGGAGGGCGATCGCCACCCCGAGGGCCTCGTCCAGGGCGGCCTCGCGCTCCTGGGCGAGGGTCAGCACCTCCCCCGCCCCCTCGTCCAGGTCGTGCAGCGCCGCGCGGGCGGCCTCGGCGCGGGCGATGACCTCGTCCAGGCCGGGCCCGTACCGGCGCGTGAGGCGCGTGTAGGCCTCAAGCCGCTCCTCCACCACCGCCAGGCGCCCCGGCTCGGCGTCGAGGTCCTGGAGGTAGGCCCGCAGCGCCAGGCCGGCCTCCTGCAGCGACGCCTGGGCGGCGCCCAGGTCGGCGTGCGGCCCCGCGAGCGCGGGGTCGACGTCCATCACCCCGGCGAGCCCCTCGGCCGCCGCGCCGACGGCCTCCAGCGCCCCGCCCTCGCCGTCGCTGGGCGACAGGGCCTCGGCCGCCGCGGACGCCGCCGCGGCGAGGCGCTCGGCGTGCATCAGCCGCGCGCGCTCGGCCTGCAGGGAGGCCTCCTCGGCCGGCTCGGGGGCGACGGAGTCGACCTGCGCGACCAGCTCCTCCAGGTCGGCGCGCTCGCGCTCGGCCGCCTCGCGCCGCCCGCGTGCCGCGGCGAGCGCGCGGTCGATGCCCGCGAGGCGGCGGCGCAGCACCCGCAGGCGCTCGGCCCCGGCGACGGCGTCGGCGCCCGCGAAGGCGTCGAGCACGGCGAGCTGGCTGGCGGGGCTGACCAGGCGCCGGTGCTCGTGCTGGGCGGAGAAGCGCACGAGGGCGCGCGCCAGGGACGCGACCGCCTCGCGGGGGGCCGCCTGCCCATCGATGAGCGCCCGCGCCCGGCCCTCGGCGGGGACGCGGCGGGCGAGGGCCACCTCGCCCTCGTCCTCGGCGAGGTCCCGCAGCGGCAGGGCCGGGTCGTCCTCCTCCAGCCGGTCCCAGAACCCCGGCGGCAGGGCGATCGTGGCCTGGACCAGGGCGTGCCGCGCGCCGGGGCGGACGGCCGACGCGTCGGCGGGGGCGCCGGTCAGGAGCCCGAGCGCCTGGGCCAGGACCGTCTTGCCGGCGCCGGTCTCCCCGGTGATCGCGGTGAGGCCGGGGGCGGGCTCCAGCGCGGCGCGCCGGATGACCACCAGCTCCCGGACCTCCAGCGACCGGATCACGACCGGCCGAACTTCTCCCGGTAGCGCCGGAAGAACGACGCCTCGGGGAACGTCCCCAGGTGGACCTCGGAGCCGCCGAGGCCCACGGTGATGTTGCGCCCCGGGGGCAGCACGCCGATGCGCTGGCCGTCGGCCTGCACGTCGACGTCGCCGGTGAGGGCGCTGTTGGTGACCGCGAGCTGCTCCTCGGCGCCGATGACGAGCGGCCGGCTGTCCAGGTGGTGCAGGGCGATGAACGACAGCACGAAGCAGCGCACCCGCCACGAGACGGTCGGGCCGCCCGCGGCGAGGTTGTAGGCCGTCGAACCGACCGGCGTGGAGAGGATGACCCCGTCGCAGCGCACCGTGGCCACCAGCTCGCCGTCGACCTCGTAGGTGAGGTCGGCGATGCGCGACTCGCCGCTGCGGAACAGGGCCAGGTCGTTGACCGCCTCAACCTCGCCCTCGGCCCACTCGGCGCGCAGGGAGGGGAGCCCCAGGACCACGTACCGGCCCTCCACGGCCCGGCGCAGGTCGCGCTCCAGCGTCTCCCGCTCGATGGAGGCGAGGAAGCCGACGCGGCCGAAGTTGACGCCGATCACCGGGGCGCCCGAGCCCGCCTCACGGGCCAGCGCGCGCAGGATGGAGCCGTCCCCGCCGAGCACCAGGATGAGGTCCTCGCCGCCCGCGCGCAGGGGGATGCCGTCGGCGGCCGAGTGCGGCGCGAGGATGGGGTGCTTCACGACCTCGCCGGCCGGGACGAGCAGCTCGACGCCGGCCTCGTCCAGGATGGAGATGACCGCGGGAAGGGACCCCGCGGTGACGTGGGGCTCGCGGTGGGTGAGGATGAGGACCCGCTTGACGGGCACCGCCTCCTCGACCGAGATGGGGACGCCGCTGCCCAGCGGCCCGCGCGCCGTCACGCGCCCGCCCCGGCGTCGGCGCAGTGGACGAACACCTCGCGGTTCCCCTTCGGTCCCGGCAGCCCGGCGTCGGCGACACCCAGCACCCGTCCTCCCCCCTGCTCGATCGCCCGCACGACCCCGTCGACCGCGTCCTGTCGCGCGGCGTCGTCGCGCACCACGCCGCCGGCGCCGACGCGCCCGCGGCCCACCTCGAACTGCGGCTTCACCATCACCATCGCACGCCAGCCGGGCGCGAGGCAGGGCACCACCGCCCCCCACACCGTCACGATCGAGATGAAGGAGAGGTCACAGGTGACCAGATCCGGCGCGTACGGCAGGTCCCCGGGCGCCAGGTAGCGGGCGTTGACCCGCTCCATGACGTGCACCCGCGGGTCCTCCCGCAGCGACCAGGCGAGCTGCCCGTACCCGACGTCCAGGGCGATCACCTCGCGGGCCCCGCGCCGCAGCAGGCAGTCCGTGAATCCCCCCGTGGAGGCGCCCAGGTCGAGGGCGGCGGCACCGGTGACGTCCACGCCCAGGGCGTCGAGGGCGAGGGCGAGCTTCACCCCGCCCCGCGAGACGTACTCGTCGGCGTCCTTCACCGCCAGGTCCACGCCCTCGGCCACGGGGGCGCCGGGCTTGTCCACCCGGCGGCCGTCCACGCTCACCCGGCCGGCCATGACCGCGGCCTGGGCCCGCGAGCGGGTCGGGAAGAGGCCCCGCTCAACGAGCGCGACATCGAGTCGGGAGCGGGTCGGGGCCACCGCGCCGATGATAGCCGGGGCGCCGGGCGCGCCCCGCGGGTATCAGCCCTCGGCCACCAGCATGCGCGAGGGGGCGTTGAGGGCGCGCACCGTGCGGGCCGCGACCTGCCCCGGGGTGAGGCCGGCCTCGTCGAGCAGCAGGTCGCGCTTGCCGTGGTCGATGAAGCGGTCCGGGATGCCCAGGCGCAGGACCCGTGTGGGCGTGTCCTCCAGCACCTCCAGCACCGCCGAGCCGAACCCGGCGAGGGCCGCGTGGTCCTCCAGGGTCACGATGAGCTCGTGCCGCTCGGCGAGCTGCCGGATGAGCGCGGCGTCGATGGGCTTGCAGAAGCGCGCGTTGACCACGGTCGGCCGGGCGCCGACGCCGTCGGCCACCAGGTCGGCGGCCTGCTGGGCGAGGGCCGCCCCGAAGCCGTAGCCCACGAGCGCGACGCGCTCCCCGGACTCCAGCACGACGCCCTTCCCCACCTCGACCGGCTCGGGCCGCTCGGGCAGCGGCACGCCGAGCCCGGCGCCGCGCGGGTAGCGGAGCGCGACGGGGCCGTCGAGCCGGAGGGCGGTGTCAAGCATGTCGACCAGCTCGGCCTCGTCCATCGGCGCCATCACCGTCATGCCGGGGATGGCGCGGAGGTAGGCCAGGTCGAAGACCCCGTGGTGCGTCGGGCCGTCGTCGCCGACGAGGCCGCCGCGGTCGATGGCGAACACGACGGGGAGGTCCTGGATGGCGGCGTCGTGGACGATGGGGTCGAACGCGCGCTGCAGGAAGGTCGAGTAGATCGCGCAGACCGGGCGGTAGCCGGCGATGGCGAGGCCGCAGGCGAAGATGACGGCGTGCTGCTCGGCGATGCCGACGTCGTAGGTGCGCTCCGGGAAGCGCTTCATCATGTGCTGCATCCCGGTGCCCTTGAGCATGGCCGCCGTGATGCCCACCACCCGCGGGTCGCGCTCGGCCTGGGCCACGAGGGCGTGCCCGAAGACCTCGGTGTAGTTTGGCGGGCCCGCCGACTTCTTGCCGGCCGCCTTGCCGCTCTCGATGACGAAGGGCGTGGCGCCGTGCATGGCCTCGCCGTCGGCCTCTGCGGGCGCGTAGCCGCGGCCCTTGACCGTCTTGACGTGGATGACGGCCGGGCGGTCCATCTCGAGCGTCGTCCGCAGCGCGCCGCGGACCTCGTCGATGTCGTGGCCGTCGATCGGGCCGATGTAGGCGAAGCCGAGGGCCTCGAAGAGGGCGCCGGGGACGAACCAGAGGGACTTGGTGGCGTCGCGGACCTTGCCGCCGAGCTCGGTGGCGCCCGGGAGGCGGGCGAGGTTGCGCTCCAGCTCCTCGCGGACACGGGTCAGGGTCGGGTCGACCCTCACGCGCTGGAACAGCTTGGAGAGCGCACCGACGTTCTCCGAGATGCTCATGCCGTTGTCGTTGAGGATCACCGTGATCGGCGTCCCGAGGTGACCGGCCTGGTTGAGCCCCTCGTAGGCCATGCCGCCCGTGAGCGCGCCGTCCCCGATGACCGCCACCGCGCGGCGCCCCTGGCGGGCGTGCCGCTCGGCCTCGCCGAGGCCCGTGGCGTACGAGATCGAGGTGCTGGCGTGGCCGGCGCCCATGATGTCGTGGTCGCTCTCCACCCGCCGCAGGAAGCCCGACATGCCGCCGTACTGGCGGAGGGTGCCGAACCCGTCGAGGCGGCCCGTGAGGAGCTTGTGGCCGTAGGCCTGGTGGCCGACGTCCCAGACGATGCGGTCGCGCGGCGACTCCAGCTCGGCGTGCAGGGCGATGGTGAGCTCCACCGTGCCGAGGCTCGCGCCCAGGTGCCCGCCGGTCTGGGACACCGTGTCGATGATCGCCTCCCGCATCTCTGCGGCGAGCGCCTCGAGCTGGGCGCCGCTCATGTCGGCGAGGTCGTGCGGGGCGGTGAGCCCCGAGAGGAGTGGGAACCGCGTCTCGGAGTCGGCCATTCCGGCGATCTTAGAGCAACCCCCCCGCGCGCTGTCACCCCCGGGATCCCCGGGGACTATCGTCCGAGAGGTGCCCGGACTGGTGCTCTACGACAACCCGCGGTCCTCGAACGCCCTCAAGGCGCGCTTCCTGCTCGCCGAGCTGGAGCTCCCGTACGAGCGCCGCACCGTGGACCTCCGGCGGCCCCGTCCGGAGGGCTTCCTGGCCCTGAACCCGGTCGGCGGCATCCCCGCCCTGGACGACGACGGCTTCGTCCTGTCGGAGTCCCACGCGATCCTGCGGTACCTCGCGATCCGGGAGTCACGGCACGACCTGCTGCCCGCGGACCTGTGGGAGCGCGCGCGGGTGGACGAGTTCCTGGACCGCTTCCACACGGGGATCCGGGGGGCGTTCTTCAAACACGAGGCGGCCGCGCTCGGGTACGTGAAGGGGGCCGGCTTCGGGGCGGCCGAGCCGGATCCCGAGCGGGCCGCGGAGGTCGCGGTGGAGATCCGCCCGACGCTGGACCTGCTCGACTCCCTCGTGACGGCCGACGGCGCGGTGCTGGGCCGCTTCACGATCGCCGACTGCGCCCTGGCGCCGGTGCTGCACCGGTCGATCCGCACGGGTCTCGACCTCGACCCCTGGGAGAGCCTCGCGGCGCTCCGGGACTCCCTCGTCACGAGGCCGTCCTTCCTCGCCGCGGACCCCGTCGGCTGACGGCAGCGCCGCCCGCACGCGGCCGGGACCCCCGACGATA
Organism: Thermoleophilia bacterium; assembly: GCA_050249835.1. Taxonomy (GTDB): domain Bacteria; phylum Actinomycetota; class Thermoleophilia; order Miltoncostaeales; family Miltoncostaeaceae; genus Miltoncostaea. The sequence goes on along the minus strand of JBFWPT010000004.1, from coordinate 122,976 downwards.
GGAGGACGCGGCGCGCGGATCGCCACCCGATCCGTGCCGGATCTGTGCCGCCCCCTCCCCGCGCGGGGTGCGTACAAGTGCACACCGTCGCGACGTATGAGTGCACAGTGGGCGCGGGCCGGTTCGGCCCTCGAGCTCAGGGCCAAGTGAACCTCGGTGGACGGGATGGTCCGATCCCGCTTGTTGACCGGGATGTGCGCGATCCGAGACGAGGCCCGGAGATCGTGGACCGGGCGGCTCCGGAGGTGGTCCACTCCGCCCATGCTCGCCGCCTGGATCCTCGTGGCGATGATCGTCCTCTTCTGGGTCACGCACGCTTGGGCGACGGCCGGGGAGGAGATCGCCGAGGCGAACGACGAGAAGGAGAAGGGCGAGGAGCCGCTGCCCGACACGTGGGGGACCCGGCTGTCCCTCATCGCCCTCGCCGTCGGCGGCGGGGTGGTGGCGCTCCTGATCGAGGCCCTGCTGGCCTACCCGTAGGGCTCGGAGTCCCTCGCGGTCCGCAGGGCCCGGGACCACCACGACAGCCTCCTCACGAGGGTCGCGACGGAATCGGCGAGGCGGCCGTCCTCGTCGGCGGGGACGGCGCCTCCGGCGAAGGCGCGCCGGGCGCGCGGGATGGTGACGGCGTCGCGCAGCGGGACGAGGTGCAGCTCGACCACCACCTGGCGCAGCTGCTCGACGGCGCGGACGCCGCCGGCGACGCCGCCGTAGGACACGAACGCCACCGGCTTCGCGCGCCACTCCGGCCCGACCGCATCGAGGGCGTGCTTCAGGGAGGCGGGATAGCCGTGGTTGTACTCGGGCGTGACGAGGACGAAGCCGTCGGCGGCGGCGATCCTCGCGGCGAACGGGCGGACGGCCTCCGGGTACTCCCCACGGTTCGGATGCCCCTCGGCGAGGTGCTCCGGCAGGCCGGCCTCGCGGAGGTCGATCACCTCCAGGGCGAGGTCGCCGGCGGCCCCTGAGGCGGCCAGGCCGACGAACCACCCGGCCACCGCGGGGCCGAGCCGCCCCTCCCGGGTGCTCCCGATGATCACGGCGATCCGGGGCGGGGCGGGGGTCACGCCAGCAGCACCACCCGCAGCGGCTCGTCCTCCCCACCGGAGTGGATCCCCACCAGGTACGGCAGGTCGTGGCGCAGCTGCATGATGTCGCCGTCCTCCAGCACGCCGCCGGTCAGGACGTACGTCCCCAGCTCCTTCAGCAGCCGCACCCCCGAGTCGATGAATGCTGTCGGAAGGTTGACCAACCGCAACTCGGGATGTCCGGCGTAGAGCGTCAGGCCGAGCGTTTCCAGCTCCGACCCGCGCACCGCGTCGCCCTGGGTGAGCCAGGAGCGCGCGGCCAGCTCGGCCATCTCCGGCCGGTCGTCGCCGGAGCCCACGCCCTGCAGCTCGTCGTGCCCGGCGGCGGTCGGATCGCTGGGCGGCAGCACCATCACCTGCACCCGGGGGTCGAGGAGGTCGTCGGCCCGGGCCACGGGTCAGTCCTCGCCGGGGCGCAGCACCCGCGGCACGCGCTCGGTGATCTCCGCGCCCAGCGCCAGGGCCTCGTCGGCCAGCGCCTTCAGCTCCTCGGGGGTCGCGTCGCCCTCGCGGATGCGCGCCGCCACCTCCTCCAGCCGCTCCGCCGCCGCCCGCAGGGCCGCCGCCTCGTCGCCGCTCACCCGTCCACCTCCGCGTGATCGGCGGCGATCCGCCCCAGGATCCCGTTCACCAGGCCCGGCGCCTCCGCCTGGCAGTACCGCTTCGCCAGGTCGACCGCCTCGTTGATCGACACCGCCGCCGGGATGTCCGGCCAGTCCAGGATCTCGTGGACCGCGACGCGCAGGATGTTCCGCTCCAGCGGCGCCAGCCGCTCCGCCGTCCAGCCCTCGGCCGCGCCCGTGATGAGCTCGTCCAGCGACGCCGTGTCCACGCTGACGCCCTCGGTGAGCGCCCGCGCGAACGGGTCCACGGGGGTGCCGTCGCGCTCGGTGTTGCGCTCCAGCTCCTCCAGGGGCAGGCCGGTCACGTCGTGCTGGTAGAGCAGGAACACCGCCTGGCGGCGGGCCGCGCGGCGGCCCCCCTCCTGGACGGCCATCAGGAGACCCGGGAGCCGTTCAGCGTCGGCAGGTACGCCTCGCGCTCCGGGATGTAGGCCGTCGTGTAGCGCCCCTCCACGAACGGCGCGTCGTGCGCGATGTCCTCGAGCAGCGGCAGCGTCGTGGGGATGCCCGTGATCGACGTCTCGTGCAGCGCCCGGCGCAGGCGGGCGATCGCCTTCGGCCGGTCGGCGGCCCAGACGCAGAGCTTGCCGAGCAGAGAGTCGTAGTGCGGCGGGATCGTCTCGCCCGGCTCGCAGTGGGTGTCGACGCGGATCCCGGGTCCCTGGGCGATGCGGTAGTCGTCGAGGCGCCCGGCGCCCGGCCGGAAGTCGCGCGACGGGTCCTCGGCGTTGATGCGGCACTCGATCGCGTGGCCGTTCGCCTCCGCGACACCGGTGCGCGACAGCAGGCCGCCGGCCGCGATGTGCAGTTGCTCGGCCACCAGGTCGAGGCCGGTCACGAGCTCGGTCACCGGATGCTCCACCTGCAGGCGGGCGTTGAGCTCCAGGAAGAAGAAGTCGCCCTTGGCGTCCACCAGGAACTCCAGGGTGCCGGCGCTGCGGTAGTTCCAGGCCTTCACGGCCCGCAGGGCTGCCTGCTGCATCGCCGTGCGGGTGGCGTCCGGCAGGTGCGGCGCCGGGGCCTCCTCGATGAGCTTCTGGTGGCGCCGCTGGATGGAGCACTCGCGGTCGCCGCACACCAGGGCCCCGCCCTGGCCGTCGGCCATCACCTGGATCTCCACGTGGCGGGCGCCCTCCAGGTAGCGCTCCACGTAGAGGGAGCCGTCGTTGAAGGACGCCTCCGCCTCCCGCTGGGCGATCTCGAAGGCGCCGGGGAGGTCGCCCGGGCGCTCGACGCGGCGCATGCCCTTGCCGCCGCCGCCGGCCGCGGCCTTCAGGAGCACCGGGTAGCCGGCGTCGTCCGCGGCGGCGATCGCGGCCTGGATGTCGCTCACCGGGCCGTCGGAGCCGCCCAGCACCGGCAGGCCGGCCTCGCGGGCGGCCGCCTTCGCGGCGATCTTGTCCCCCATCCGCTCCATCACCTCGGGCGACGGGCCGACGAACGTGATGCCCTGGTCGGCGCAGGCGCGCGCGAAGGTGGGGTTCTCCGACAGGAATCCGTAGCCCGGGTGGACGGCGTCGCAGCCCGTGATCTCGGCCGCGCCGAGGACGTTGGCGATGTTGAGGTACGACTCGCGGGCCGGGGCGGGCCCGATGCAGACCGCCTCGTCGGCCAGGTCGACCGCCAGGGTGTCCGCGTCGGCCAGCGAGTAGACGGCGACCGTGGGGATGCCGAGCTCGCGGGCCGTGCGGATGACGCGGACCGCGATCTCCCCGCGGTTGGCGATGAGGAGCTTCACGGCTCGATCACGAAGAGGAGCTGGCCGAACTCGGCGGGCGAGCCGTCCTCCAGGGAGATGGAGCGTACCGTCCCGGCGGTCTCGGCGACGATCTCGTTGAAGAGCTTCATCGCCTCGATGAGGCAGAGGGTGTCCCCCACCTCGACCCGCTGGCCCTCCTCGCAGAAGGGCGGCTGATCCGGCGCCGGGCGCCGGTAGAAGGTGCCGACCATCGGGCTCGTCACGCGGACCGTGCCCTCGTCCTCCTCGTCGGCGGCCGCGCCGCCGCCGGCGCCGGCACCCGCTGCCGCCGCGCCCGGGGCGGGACCTGCCACGGCGCGGCGCACGGTCACCCGCGCGCCGGAGATCTCGACGCTCACCTCGGCCTCGTCGGAGGCCTCGACCACGTCGACCAGCGTCTCCAGCAGGCCGCGGTCGATCGCCGGGTCGGCCGGGCGGTTTGCGGCCTCCACGCCGAGCGAGCGGCGCCGGGCCACGACCGGCTCGGTCTCCTCCCCGAACATGGCCCACAGGACCAGGTCCTCCTCCGAGAGCCCGGCGGGGGCCTCGTCGGTGACCGTCGCCAGGTCGCGCACGGGCACGGGGCCGGTGTCGGCGGCCGTCGCGGCCTCGCGCACCGCGTCGGCCACGGGGCCGCGCAGGCGGCCGGCGCGCCCGAGGACGATCGGGACCAGCTCCGGCTCGATCTCGGCCCAGCGGCGGCCCTCGATGACGTGCCGGGCGGCCTGGGCCAGGATCGCGGCGCCCAGCGGATAGGCGAGGGTCGCCGCGCCGATGTCGCGCGCCACGGCGGCGGACTCGGTGGCCACGGCGACGAGGCTCCGCGACAGGCCGAGGCGGCCGAGGCGGGAGATGAGGCCGGGCTCCAGTGCGGGCGGCACGGCGACGGCCGGGCCGAACACGGCGGCGGCGGCCTGGCGCAGCCGGTCCGC
>JBFWPT010000004.1:38497-118495 GCA_050249835.1 Thermoleophilia bacterium | reverse complement strand
CCACGGCGACGAGGCTCCGCGACAGGCCGAGGCGGCCGAGGCGGGAGATGAGGCCGGGCTCCAGTGCGGGCGGCACGGCGACGGCCGGGCCGAACACGGCGGCGGCGGCCTGGCGCAGCCGGTCCGCCGGGAGCATCGGGCCGACGACCCGCGCCGCGCGGTCCAGGGCCGAGGGGTGGCAGTCCAGGGTGCGCTCCCCGCCCACCAGGGCGGCGCGCAGGGTCTCCGCCGACGGGCGGGCCGACACCAGGGCGACCGGGCCGGCGGACGCCTGCACCGACGCGGCGCCGCCTGCGACGGCGGAGGTGGCGGACAGGGGGGCGAGGCCGCCGGGGGCCTGCACCTGCACCTCGACCGGCAGGCCGGTGACGGAGCCGACCGCGCCCACCAGGCGCCCGAGGGCGGCCGGGGCGATGTGGCCCGCGCCGTCGGAGACGCAGATGCCGGCGGCGCCGGGCAGGGCGGCCAGGGCGCGGGCCTCCTCCACCCAGCGGGCGTCGTCCGGGCCGGGGGCCGGGCCGACGATGAGCGTGGGGACGAACTCGGCGGCCGCCTCCTCGCAGGCGCGCGCGACGGCCTCGAGGGCGTCCGCGTCGTTCAGGGGGTCGGTCGCGCGGACGCGGGACGCGCCCGAGTCGACCGCGCAGAGCACGAAGCGGCGGACCACGTCCGGGGCCAGGGCGCGGTCGCCCCACAGGTTGCGGGCGCCCACCACGACGCCGACCGGCGTCGAGCCGGCCTCGCGCAGCACGGCGCGCAGTCGGTCCCACGGGCTCTCCGAGCGCGCCTCCAGCGCCGCGCGGGCGCAGCGGGCGTCGAGGGCCTCCAGGACGCGGGCCCCCACGTCGGAGAGCGCGGCCGCGGCGGCGGCGAGGTCGTCGGTCCCCACGGCCGTGCCCCACGGGAACGGGGCGAGGTCGCGGAGGGTCGCGTCGACATAGCCGACGTCGGTCGGGTGGGTCACATGGCTCCCTTCGGGCGTCCGGGACTCGCGCTCACGCCCGCGCAGAGTACTCGCGCGTGCGGGTGTCGATCTTCAGCCGGTCGCCCTCGTTGACGAAGAGCGGCACGTCGATGGTCGCGCCGGTCTCGACCTCGGCGGGCTTGGTGACGTTGGAGACCGTGTCCCCCTTCACGCCGGGGTCGGTCCGGGTGACCGCGAGCTCGACGAACGTCGGCAGCTCCACCTTGATCGGGGCCTCCCGCACGAACAGCACCTGCACGTCCGTGTTCGGCGCGAGCAGGTCGTCGTTCTCGACGAGGCCCGCCGACACCGGGATCTGCTCGTAGGTCGAGTTGTCCATCAGGTAGAGCTCGTCCCCGTCCCGGTAGAGGAACTGCATGGTGCGGCTCTCGGTCGTGACCCGCTCGACCTTCTCCCCCGCGCGGAACGTCTTGTCGACCGTCGAGCCGCTGGTGAGGCTCTTCAGCTTGGTGCGCACGAATGCGCCGCCCTTGCCCGGCTTGACGTGCTGGAACGAGACGACGGTGACCAGCTCCCCGTCGATGTCCAGGACGTAGCCGTTCTTCAGGTCGTTGGTGGTGATCACCGGTGCCCCCTCACTCGACTCTCCTCAGCTCCTTCGGCGAGGTGGAGAGCACGTCCGTGGCCTCGTCTCCGAGCACCACGAGGTCCTCGATGCGGACCCCGCCCTCCCCCTCGATGTAGATCCCGGGCTCGATGGTGATCGCCATCCCGGCGCGCAGCGTGCCGGCGCCCTCGGGCCGCACCCCCGGGCGCTCGTGGATGGCGAGCCCCACCCCGTGGCCGAGGCCGTGCCCGAAGTGCTCACCGTACCCGGCGTCGGCGATGTGCGTGCGGGCGACGGCGTCCAGCTCGCGCACCTCCATGCCCGGCCGGGCGGCCTCGAGCGCCGCCTGCTGGGCGGCCAGGCAGACCTCGTGGATCTCGGACAGGCGCGGCGTGAGGTCCCCGGTGGCGACGGTGCGGGTCATGTCGCTGCAGTACCCGTCCACCACCGCACCCAGGTCGATGACGACCAGCGTGTCCGGCGGCACCCGGTCCGGGCCGGGCACGTGATGCGGCCGCGCGCCCCGCGGCCCGGAGGCCACGATCGTCTCGAAGCTCGGGCCCTCGGCCCCCTCGGCGAGCATCGCCCCGTGCAGCGCGAAGGCCACCTCGGCCTCGGTCCGGCCCACGATGCCGCCCGCCAGGACGGCCTCCAGGGCCCGGTCGACCGCGCGCGCCGCGCGGCGCATCGCCTCCACCTCGCCGGGGTCCTTGACCTCGCGCAGCTCCTCCACCAGGCCGCGCGTCTGCTCCATCGGCGTGTCGCCGAGCAACTCGGCCAGGCGCGCGTGGCGCGTCAGGGTGACGGTGTCGGCCTCGATCCCCACCGGGCCGGCCCCCGCCAGGTCGCGCGCCCGCGCGGCGACGTCGGCCAGCAGGTCGCGGCCGCCGATGACGACCTCGGCGTCCTGCACCTGGGCCCGCGCCGAGACGGCGTACCGCGAGTCCGTGACCAGCACGCTGCCGGCCGCGCCGACGAGCGCGATGCCGTTCGAGCCCACGTAGCCGGTGAGGTAGCGCACGTTGGCCTGCTCGGTGACCAGCATGGCCCCGATGCCGCGCTCCTCCAGGGCCGCCAGCAGCCGCTCCTGCCGCGCCGCCTCCCGGGCGCTCATGCGAGCAGCCCGGCGAGGTGGTCCAGCGCGTCGCGGTACCCGTCCGGGCCCTTGCCCCAGACCGCGTGGGAGGCGATGTCGCGCACGACGGACACCCGCCGGTGGGGTTCGCGGGCCTCCACGTCGGAGAGGTGCACCTCGACGAACGGGGCGCCCATGATCTCCAGCGCGTCGCGGATCGACCACTGGTAGTGGGTCCACGCGCCGGGGTTGACGACCGCGCCGTCCACCACGCCGGCCAGGCCGTGGACGTGCTCCAGGAAGGCGCCCTCGTGGTTCGTCTGGAAGCAGGCGACGGCCATGCCGCGCTCGGCGCCCCACCCGCGCACGCGGTCCTCCAGCTCGCGCAGGGTGAGCGTGCCGTAGTGGGCCGACGGCCGGCGGCCGAGCTGGTCCAGGTTGGGGCCGTGCAGCAGGGCGATCCTCAGGGCGCTCACGCGCGCAGCTCCTCGATGGCGGCGACCACGTCGGCGTGCTCCGGCCTCTGCCGCAGGCGGATGTCGCCCGGCGCGCCGATCAGGATCATGTTGAGCGCGCCCGCCTCGGCCTTCTTGTCCCGGGTCATGGCCTCCAGGATCTCATCGGTGCGTACCTCGCGGTCGAGCCGCACCGGCAGGCCGTGGCGCTCCAGCACGGCCGCCGTCCGGTCCCGCCACGACGGGTCCAGGCCCGCGTACCGCTCGGACAGCCGCAGCGCGGCGAGCAGGCCGAGCGAGATCGCCTCGCCGTGCTGGTAGCGGTCGTAGCCGGCGGCCGCCTCGATGCCGTGGCCGACGGTGTGGCCGAGGTTGAGGGACGCGCGCAGCCCGGTCTCGCGCTCGTCCTCGGCGACGACGCCGAGCTTGTGGTCCACGCAGCGGCGGATGAGCGCCGCGAGCGCGTCGGCGGGGCCGGGCAGGGCCGGCCAGCCGTCCACGACCTCGAACAGCCCGCCGCCGTCCAGGAGGCCGTACTTGACGACCTCGGCGAACCCGCAGGAGAGCTGGCGCGCCGGCAGGGTGGCGAGCGCCTCCGTGTCCATCACGACCAGCTCCGGCTGCCAGATGGCGCCGACGTAGTTCTTGCCCTCCGGCAGGTCGACGCCGGTCTTGCCGCCGACGGCGGAGTCGACCATCGCCAGCAGCGTCGTCGGCACGTGGACCAGGCGCACGCCGCGCTGGTAGCTCGCGGCCACGAAGCCGGCCAGGTCCCCCACCACCCCTCCGCCGAGGGCCACCACGGCGTCGGCGCGGCGGATGCCGGCCTCGGCCGCCACACGGCAGAGCCGCTCCACCTGGTCCAGCGACTTGGACGCCTCGCCGGGCGGGACGCTTGCCGTGATGACGCGCACGCCGCGATCCTGCAGGGCCGCCCGGGCACGCCGCGCCAGCTCCGGGATGTTGCCGTCGCTCACGAGCAGGGCCGCGCCGCCGGGGCGCTCGTCGCGCCACACCTCGCCGAGGCGGTCGATGAGCCCGGGGCCCAGGTGCAGCGGGTAACGGGTCGCGCCGATCTCGGCCCAGAGGGCCGGCTCCAGGGCCGCGGCGGTCACTCCTCGGCCCCCGCGTCCGCGCGGGCCGACGCCCAGGCGGCCACGCGCGCCGCCACGTCGTCGGCGGGGCCGTCGGCGTCCACCTCGATGCCCGCGGCCGCGCGGTAGTTCTCCTCGCGCTGGGCGGCCCGGCGGGCGAAGCGCGCCTTGTCCCCGGCGAGCGGCCGGCCGGACCCCTCCACGCGCGCCCAGGCCACGTCGACCGAGGCCCGCAGCCACACCACGTCGGCCGTCCGCGTCACCAGCCCGCGGGTGCGGTCGCTCTCCAGCGCCCCGCCGCCCAGGGCCAGCACGCCCGGCTCCCCGGCCAGGATCTCCCGGATGACGGTCTCCTCCGTGCGGCGGAACCAGAGCTCGCCGCGCTTGGAGAAGATCGCCGGGATGTCCATCCCCGCCGTCTCCTCGATCACGGCGTCCGCGTCCACGAAGTCGCGGCCGAGCCGGTTCGCGACCCGGCGCCCCACCGAGGTCTTGCCGGCCCCCATGTAGCCGGAGAGGACGAGCCAGCGCGACACTGGCGCTACCCGGAGATCTCGACCCGGTAGCGCTCGACGGCCGCGTCGAGGTGCGCGACCGAGTCGCCCCCGAACTTGTCCAGCAGCGCCTGGGCCAGCACGAACGCGAGGGCGGCCTCGCCGACGACCGCCGCGGCCGGGACCGCGCAGATGTCGGAGCGCTCCTTGAACGCCTTGCGCGGCTCCTTGGTGGCGACGTCGACCGAGGCCAGCGGCCGGGTGAGGGTGCTGATCGGCTTCATGACCGCCCGGATGACGACCGGGGCGCCCCCGTGGGTCATGCCGCCCTCGATGCCGCCGGAGCGGTTGGTGCGGCGGAAGAACCCGCGCCCGGGGTCGTGGAAGATCTCGTCGTGGGCCTCGCTGCCCGGCAGCGTCCCCAGCTCGAAGCCGGCGCCGATCTCGACGCCCTTGATCGCCTGGATGCCCATGAAGGCCTGCCCGATGCGGCCGTCCAGGCGGACGTCGCCGCTCACGTGCGAGCCGAGCCCCGGGAGCGGGTCGAAGGCCCAGACCTCGAAGATGCCGCCGAGCGTGTTGTGGTCCTGGCCCGCCGCCTTGATCGCAGCCTTCATGCGCTCGGAGGCCTCGGGGTCGAGGCAGCGCACCGGGCTCTCGTCCACGCCCTCGAAGTCGGCGAGGGCCAGGTCGTCGCGCAGCGGGACCGCCTCGGGGCCGATCCGCACGACGTGGGAGCGGATCTCGGTGCCGTAGCGGCGCAGGAGCGCCTTCGCGACCCCGCCCGCGGCGACGCGGGCCGCCGTCTCGCGGGCGCTCGCCCGCTCCAGGATCGGCCGCAGGTCGTCGGTGCCGTACTTGAGCATGCCCGCGAGGTCGGCGTGGCCGGGGCGCGGGAGCGTGATGGGCTCGACCTCCTCGTGCTCCTCCCAGATGGCCATGCGGTCGGCGGACCACTTGGGGAAGTCGAGGTTCGTGATCTCGAGCGTGAGCGGGCTGCCGATCGTGCGGCCGTGCCGCAGGCCGGACTTCACCTGCACGCGGTCCGTCTCGATCTTCATCCGGCCGCCGCGCCCGTAGCCGAGCTGCCGGCGGGCGAGGTCGTCGTCGATGTCCTCAGGCACGAGGGGGAGGCCGGCGGGCAGGCCCTCGACCATCGCGACGAGCGCGGGGCCGTGGGACTCCCCGGCTGTGCGGTAGGTCAGTGCCACGGGTCGGAGAGTGTAGAGCAGTCGCGGCCCCTCAGGCGGCCGCCGCCTCTCCCGCCGCGCCGCCGCGGCGCATGGCCGCCATCAGGTCGCCCGCGATCACGGCGACGAGGACGGCCGTCATGAGGCTCGCCACGAGCAGCGCGGGCATCCAGAGCCCGGCCACCCCGAGCAGGGCGATGACGACCACGGCGACCAGGCGCCGCACCGAGATGGAGCCCGCCATGCGCAGCCGGAACAGCAGGTGGCCGACGAGGTACAGGGCCGGGCCCGCCGCCAGGGCGATGAGCTCGGGTCCGTGCAGCGTGGCGCCCGGGTGGGCGATGACCAGCTCGTCCCCCACCGCCGTGACGATGATGCCCGCGACGATCGGGACGTGGAGGTAGGTGTATGCGTCCCGGGCCAGCCGCCCCGGGTCCTCGGACCCCGCCAGGATGCGCCCCGCGATGCGGGCGGTGGCGTTGAAGTAGAGCCACCAGAGGGCGGCCGACCCGATGAACGCGACCGCGATCGCGGTGACGCGGGCCAGGTCCATCTCCAGGCCCGACGCGGTCGCCCCCGTGAGCACGATGCTCTCGCCGAGGGCGACGATGACGAAGAGCTGGAAGCGCTCCGAGAAGTGCCCGGTGTCGATGCGCCAGTCGTCGGTGACCACCCGGGGCATGCCGGGCACCCAGTAGCGCGCGGCGGGGCCGCCCACGTCGATGAGGAGGGCGGCGATCCAGACGAGCACCCGGGCCTCGCCGTCGAGGAACGCGCCGGTGATGTAGACCGCGCCCGAGACGACCGACCAGACGAGGATCGCGGAGAAGTTGCCGCGGATTCGCGAGCCCGGCGGGCAGGCCGTGGTGATGAACAGGTTGCGGACCACCTGCAGCGCCACGTACGCGCCCGCGAACAGGAGGGCGCGGTCGCCGAAGGCCTCCGGGATGGCGATCGACATGAGGAGGCTCGCGAGCATCACCGCGAGCAGCAGCACCCGGACGGCCGTCTCGTCGGGGTCCATGAAGTTCGCCATCCAGGTGGTGTAGGTCCACGCCCACCACACGATCAGCAGGACGAACAGCGCCTGCCCCGCGCCGGTCCACGTGAGGTGGACGAGCAGCAGGTGCGAGATCTGGGTGATCGCGAAGACGAACACCAGGTCGAAGAACAGCTCGAGCGTGGTGGCCTTCTGCTCCTCGCCCCCCTCGTGGCGCCGGAACCACCGGGCCCCCTCCAGCTCCGTCACCGCCTGCGCCACCGTCGCCTCCCCGATCCGCCGGATGCGGGATTCTCGCCCACCGCGAGGACGACCACCACCGGCGACGAATCTCCCCGGGAGGGCGCGTGAGGAGGACACCGATGGGCGTGATCGGCAGGGTGCGCGAGGCCGGCAGGTGGATCGGCACGGTGCGCCGTTCGCGGGGGCGCCGGGCCGCTCCGCAGGCGGTCGACGCCCCGGGGGCGCCGCCGCGCGCGACGGTGCGCCGCCCCGACGAGGACCGGGCCCTGGAGGCGCGCCTGGACCGCTGGCGCGTTCCGCGGCCGGCCCCGGACGCTCCCCCAGAGCCGATGGGCGCCCGCGAGCGCCGGGCCGCGATGGCCGACCTGGAGGCCCTGCGCGCCCGGCTGGACGGAGAGCCCGCGGCGATGATCGACGCGGCCCTCGCGGCCGGTCAGGTGACGGTGCGCTCGCTCGGCCCGGAGGACGGGCACGTGTGGGTGCTGCCGGGCATGCGGGTCTTCGCGATCGCGGGCGTCCAGGCGTTCACCGTGGACGACCGGGGCGGGTCCTGAGCCTCCGTCAGCGGCGGGGGTCGGTGGCCAGGATGGCCCGGGAGAGCGTCTCGAAGTCGTAGGGCCCGGAGTGGCGGACGCCGTTGACGAAGAACGTCGGCGTGCCGGACACCCCGCTCGCCTCCGCGCTCGCCACGTCCTCGCGCACCCGCGGGCCGTGGACGCCCTTCTCGAGCTCGTCGATGAACCGCGGCACGTCGAGGCCGATCGCCTCGGCGTGGCCGACCAGGTCGTCCGGGCCGAGGGCGTCCTGGTGCTGGAAGAGGCGGTCGTGCATCTCCCAGAACATCCCCTGCGCCCCGGCGGCCTCCACCGCCTCGGCGGCGAGCTCGGCGTTGGGGTGCACGTCGGAGAGCGGCAGGTACCGCACGATGTAGCGGAGCTGGTCGCGGAAGGCGCCGCGGACGTCCTCGATCGCCCCGGTCGCGCGCCCGCAGAACGGGCACTCGAAGTCGGCGAACTCCACCAGCGTCAGCGGGGCGTCCGGATCGCCGCGGATGTGGTCGCGCTCCGGGTCGACCGGGGGGTCGAGGATCCTCGGCCCGGCGACGATGCCGTGCGCGCGCTGCCGGGCGGCGGAGACCACGAACAGCCCCCAGCCGAGCAGGGCGGCCAGCGTCGAGCCGGCGAGGACGCCGATCTTCGCCTCGTCCTGGAGCTGGGGCGAGTCGATCCCCAGGTCGACGATGAACAGGGAGACCGTGAAGCCGATGCCGGTGAGGGCCGCCCCGGCGACCAGGTCCCCGCGGGCGAGGCCGCGCGGCAGGGTGCCGATGCCGAGGCGCACCGCGAGCAGCGTGACGGCCCCGACGCCGATGAGCTTGCCGACCACGAGGCCGACGACCACGCCGAGCGTGACCGGCGAGGTGAGCGCGTCGGAGAGCGCCCCGCCCCCCAGCGGGACCCCTGCGTTGGCGAGGGCGAACACCGGGACCACCACGTAGCTCGTCCAGGGGTGGAGCAGCTCCTGGAGGCGCTCGTTGGGCGACACCGCCCGCTCGATGGTGAGCTTGGCCGACCGCGCCAGGCTCGGCACCGGGGACTGGCGGAAGGCGCGGGCGAGGCGGGCGGCCCGCTCCACCTCCTCCACCCGCGGCGGGTAGACCGAGATGCAGGCGGCGATGACCACGCCGGCGATGGCCGGGTGGACGCCCGACTCGAGCATCGCCACCCAGAGGGCCGCGCCGACCACGAAGTAGGCGGGGCCGCGCCAGACGTGGAGGCGCGCGAGCAGCAGGATCGCGCCGACGCAGACGACCGCGACCAGCAGCCACACGAAGCTCACGTCGTCGGAGTAGAAGACCGCGATGATCGCGAGCGCGCCGACGTCGTCGGCGATGGCGAGGGTCAGCAGGAAGATGCGGAGCTGGGTGGGACATCGCGGCCCGACGAGGGCCAGCACCCCGAGAACGAAGGCCGTGTCCGTGGAGATCGCGGCGCCCCAGCCGTTCGCCGCCTCCCCGGACGGGTTGATCGCCAGGTAGAGGACGGCCGGCACGAGGATCCCCGCGAGGGCCGCGAGCGCGGGCAGGCGGAGGCGGCTGCGGTCGGTGAGCTCCCCCATCGCCAGCTCGCGGCGTAGCTCCAGGCCGACGACCAGGAAGAAGAAGACCATGAGGCCGTCGTTGACCCAGTGCTGGAGGTCCTCCGTGAGGTCGTGGTCGCCGATCCGGATGGAGATCTCCGTGGACCAGAACTCGTCGTAGGTGTCGCCCCACGGGGAGTTCGCCCAGACGAGCGCGGCGACCGTGGCCAGCAGCAGGAGGCCCGCCGAGCCGGACTCGGTGGCGACGAAGCGGCGCGCCGGCAGGGCGAGCTGCTCCACCAGGACGCGCCCACGCGTGGTGGTGCGCCCATCCTGCGCGGAGGTGGACACCGGGCGACCCTAACGGAGCCGCCTGCCCGCCCGGTTCATCCCCGTGCCTAGAATCGCGGCGATGCAGCTCGCCCCCCTCACCATCTTCGGGCTGTCCGGATGGCCCGCCCGGCTCGTGTGGGTCGGGATCATCATCGGCGTCGCGGCCCTCCTCCTGTGGCTCATCGCCTGGGCCATCCCGCGGTGGTCGCGCCGCATGGGCAGCGACGACGACGCGCGCCAGCGGCAGCGGCAGACGGCGCTGACGGCCCTGGCGACCGGGCTCCGCTACCTCGTCCTCGTCGCCGCGGCGATCGCGATCATCACGGCCCTCGCCGGCGGCGGCGGCTTCGCGGCGATCGGGGGCAGCGCCCTCGTGGTCGTCCTGGTCGGCTTCGCCTCCCAGCGGCTGCTGGTCGACATCATCGCTGGCTTCTTCATCCTCTTCGAGGACCAGTACGGCGTCGGCGACACGATCCGCCTGGAGCCGAGCGGCTACACCGGGGCCGTCGTGTCCGTCGGGCTGCGCACCACGGTCCTCGGCGGGCCGAACGGGGAGCGCATGATCGTCCCCAACGGGGTCATCACAGGAGTCCGGACGATCCCCGGAGCCCAGCGCCCCCTGCGGATGGAGATCCTCACCCGCGACCCCGACCGCGTCCACGCGATCGTCTACGAGCTGAGCGCCTCCCTGGCGGGCGCCGGCGGGCCGTGGCGGTCCCCGCCCCGCATCGTCCGCCGCGAGGGCGAGGACGACATCACCCGCATCATCGCGGTCGTCGACTGCGACGCGGCCCGCGAGGAGGCGGTCACCTGGCTCGCCGACGCCGTCGCCACCCGCGCCGGTCATCTCCTCGTGGCCCCTCCCCTGGTCGGGGTCCAGCCGGACTGAGGTCCGCGCCGCCGGTTCCGGCGGCGCCCATCGTCCTGCGGGGATGTCGCGGTTGGAACCCCCATCCGGTTCCAAGTGGAACGTGGGGGCACCGAGAGTGGCGCGCCGGCTCCAAGGGCAGGCGGGCGCCCGCAGCCGGCGAGGTCGGCCCTCTCGGGCCAGCCACCTCCCCGTCGCCCCTCCCGTGCTCGGCGTCCAGGCCGTCTTTAGTCCCGGGTGGCGCCCGCCCCCGCCGGATCCGGCGGCGCCCCTCCGGGTGGGGGGATGTCGCGGTTGGAACCTCCGTCAGGGTCCAAGTGGAACATGGAGGCACCGAGAGTGGCGCGCCCGCTCGGCGTCCAGCCGTCTGAGTCCCGGGTGGCGCCCGCCTCGCCGGATCCGGCGGCGCCCTCCGGGTGCGGAGATGTCGCGGTTGGAACCCCCGTCAGGGTCCAAGTGAAACATCGGGGCACTGAGAGTGGCGCGCCCGCTCGCGGCGGGGGCGGGCGCTGGAACGGGCGAGGCCGGCCCCGGGGGGCCGGCCTCGTGTGCCGTGATCGTGCGGGCAGAGCCAGGACCCCGGAGCGGGGGGCGGCTCCCGGGGGGTCAGACCCTCCGGACGTCCACCAGCTTGATCTTGTAGCTCCGCTGGGCGGTGGCGTTGTAGAGGGTGATCGACTCGCCCTCCTCCAGCTCGACGGTGTCGGTGCCATCGGGCAGGAGGCCGCCGCTCAGCTCCAGGGTGACGCTCGTCTGCGTCATCGACTGGACGATGAACTGCTGCGTGTCCGGCGGGATGGCGTCGCCCTCGCGGGCCACGACGGGCTCGCCGGAGATGTCGAAGTCGGCCTCCAGGGCGATCGGGTTCTGCACCTCGGCCCCGGCGCCCGGGTCGGTGGTCGTCGGGTCGGGCGTCGCCGGCGCGGCCGGGACGGCAACGAGCGGGTCGCCGTTGATCGGCGTGTCGGCCGGGATGGCCGGCGCCGTGCCCGGCTCGTCCCCGCCCTGCTGGGTGTCGACCTGCTGCTCGAAGGCGTCGTGCGGCGTCCCGAAGGTGTCGAAGCCGGACAGGGTCTGCCCGGAGCCGGTCGCGTCGACCGGGCCGGGGGTGCCCAGGGCGGCGATCGCCTGGAGCGCCGAGTCCTGGGGGGCGACCCCGCTCGCGACGGGGATGGCGGAGTCCGCGGCGGGCAGGTCGCCCTGCTCGTCGCCGCCTCCACCGCCCCCGCCGCCGCAGCCGGCGAGCAGGAGGGCCGAGGCCGCCGCCGCGGCGGCCACGGTGAGATGACGGCGGCGGATCACTGGGTACCCCCGGGGCTCGGAGTGGCCGTCGCCTGGCCGCCCCCACCGCCCGCAGGCGGGGTGGCGCCCGTGCTGGGCTCGTTGACGGTGCCCCCGCCGGCCGAGGCCGTCGGGGTGGCGGGCGCGGCGACGGCCGTCCCGGGAGCGCTCGTGGCGGGCGCGGCCGCGGCCGACGCGCCGGCGGGCACGCTCGAGAACGCGACCACCTTGATCGTGCCGACCACCGAGTCCTCGTCGGCCAGGCCGGAGCCCGTGCCGCCGTCCTGACCGAGGGTCAGGTCCACCGAGGTGGTGGCGAACAGGCGGCCGCCGACGATCGGGCGGTCCTTCGCGTCCACCGCGACCTGCCGGTGCAGGCGGTAGAGGAAGTCGTCCACGTCGAAGAACCGGCCGGTGATCCGCACCTCGAACTCGGTGCCGCGGATCGTCCCGTAGTCGCTGTAGTTGTTGGTCTTGATGGAGGTCAGCTCGACGTTCGCCCGGTCGGCCAGCCGCTGGAGCTGGACCACCACGCCCGGGGTCTCGGTCGTCTCGGGGAGGGCCTTCGCGAGCCGGAGCCGCTCGGCCACCCGCTGGGCCTCGCCCTGGGTGGTGCCGGACATCCGGGTCAGCGTGTCGCGCAGGTCCGCGGATTCGCTCTGGACCTGTGCGAGCTGGTCCTGCTGGGTCGAGAGCTCGGCCTTCGCCGGCTTCACGACGAACCAGTAGGCGCCGCCGAGGACGGCGATGATCCCGATGATCGCCAGGAGCATGGTGTCGCGCTTCGTCAGCTTCATGGCGTGACTCCGGTGGCGCCCGTCGCCGCCGAGCCGTTCACCGGGGTGAGCGTCGGCCGGTCCTGGGCGCGCTGGTCGATGGGGATGTCGATGATGAAGTGGATGACCTCCTCGTCCCCGCGGGCCTGCACCTCGCTGCTCGCGAGGCGCGGCTCGCCGAGCCCGGGCACCGCGGCGGCGCGGGCCATCAGCAGGGCCACCTGGCTCTGCGTGTAGGCGAAGCCGTCCAGGTGGATGCCGCGGGGGGCGGACGAGTCGTTGAGGGTCGGGGTCGTCGCCGCCGCGACCGGGACGGCCGCGGACGCGATGTCGGTCTCGCCCTTCAGGTTGGTGAGCCAGACATCGCGCGGCATGACGGCGGACAGGTCGCGCACCAGGCGCTCCCAGTTCACCCGGCCGGCGACCAGGCCGACGACGGCGCCGCGGCGGACCGACTGGGCCGCGTCGCGGGCCTGCGCCGCCTGGAAGGCGCCGAGCTGGCTCCGGAGGTCGTCCCGCTCGATGGTCGCGGCGGCCACGTCCTGCTTGGCCTGGTCCACGTCGGCGTTGAGCGAGTAGCCCCAGTAGCCGACGCCGCCGAGGACGACGACCGCGCCGGCGATGGCGAGCGGCGCCTTGGCGCCCTTGAAGCCCGCGGGCCGCCGGCGGCTGGTCTGCGGAAGGAGGTTGACCGCCTTCATGACCGCTCCGGCGCGTCCAGCGCCAGCCCGAGCGCGACCGCGGCGCGGGCCGCGACGTCGGGGTCGAGGGATCCGCTGTCGTCCAGCTGCATCCGCGGGTCGCCGACCTCCACCGGCAGGCCGAGGCCCTGCTGGAGGTAGCGGTCGATGCCGGAGCAGAGCGACGTGCCGCCCGAGATCACGAGCTTCTCGATCGGCCGGGCAAAGGCCTGCGAGCGGTAGTAGTCGAGCGAGCGGCTGATCTCGCGGACGAGCGGCCGGGCGCCGAGCGCCAGGGCGTGCCGCACCTCCGCGACGGTGTCGGCGTCCCACCCGTCGAGCGGGTCGCCGAGCAGGCCGCACGCCGTCTTGACGGCCTCGGACTCGTCGGCCGGCAGGCCGGTGCGATCCGAGACGGCCTTCGTGAGGTGGCTGCCGCCGAAGCCGACGAGGCGCGTGAAGTGGCAGCGCCGGTCGACCGCGACGATCATGTTGGTGACCTCGGCCCCGACGTGGCAGACGGCCACGGCGCGTGTGTCGGCCGAGCCCTCGTCGATGACGTGCGGCGGCGGCAGCAGCGCCCGCAGGATCGCGAACGCCTCCAGGTCGATGCCGACCGGCTGCAGGCCCGCCTGCTTCACCGTGGCCACGAGGCCCTCCACCATGTCCCGGTGGGCGGCGACGACGACGTGCCGCTCCCGGTCGCCCGCCTCGTTGCTGAAGCGGAGCACCGGCTGGGAGTCGACCACCGTCTGGTCGGGCGGGATCGGGATCTGCTCGGCCGCCTCGAACTCCACCGCGGCGCGGCGCTCCCGGGCGTCGTCCAGCGCGGGCAGCTCGATGGTGCGCACCACCACGCGCTGGTTCGCGACGCCGAGGCGCACGCGCTTGCCCGAGAACCGGGCCGTGCGCCAGAAGCGCTTGATCTCGCCGGCGAGCTCGTCCGGGCGCACGATCTCGCCGTCGTGGACGAGGCCGGGCGGGAGTGGCTCGACGGCCGCCTTGGCGAGCGTGACCCGCTCGCGTGCGGTCTTGAGCTCGACCCCGGCGATGGCGCTGGAGCCGATGTCGAGGGCAACGACGGTGCTCATGGTCTGTGACGTCCGTGTCTGAGGGGCAGGAGGCGGGGAGGTCAGCCGAGCGTGCCGGCGTACCACCCGATCATCGAGGGACCGAACCACAGCGCCACGAGGGCGCCGGCGGCCAGGAAGGGCCCGAAGGGCACGGCCATCTTCCGGGCCTGCGCGCCGAAGCGCGCCAGCAGCACGACGCCGATGGTGGCGCCGAGGGCGAAGGCGACGAACAGCGCCGGCAGGACCGACGCGCCGAGCACCGCACCGAGCAGGAGCGCGAGGTTGGCGTCGCCGCGCCCCATGCCGGACGGGTAGAGGAACCAGAGGACGTAGAAGAACGCGAAGGCGCCGAGGGCGGCCGCGACGGGGACCCACCACCGGGAGGGGTCGGCCATGACCGTCGCGCCGAGCGCGAGCAGGAACGCCGGGAACACGATGATGCTCGGGATGAGCCGGTGCTCCAGGTCGACCACCACCACCGGCACGAGGGCGACGCCGAGCAGCGCGGCGGCGAGGCCCTCCCATGTCGGGCCGAAGCCGATGATGGCCGCCGCGGCGAGGATGCCGCTGGCCGCCTCGATGGCCGGGTAGCGCCACGACACCCGCTCGCCGCAGCCGCGGCAGCGGCCCCGCAGGGCGAGCCACGACAGCACCGGGACCATCTCCAGCGGCGTGAGCGTGCGGTCGCACGTGGTGCAGTGCGAGCGCGGGCTCACGAGCGACTGCTCGGCCGGCCAGCGCGACGCGACCACGGTCGCGAACGAGCCGAAGGCGAGGCCGAACAGGCCGGCGACGATCGCCCAGTAGGCGGTGGGGGCGCCGAGCAGCATCAGCGGATGACGAACCTGTCGTAGACGAGGACGCCGCGCTGGCGGCTGGCCTTGTTGGTGAACCGGCGCTGCGCGTCACGGGGCACCCAGAGGCGCAGGCGGTGCTTGCCCGGGTCGAGGCGCGCGGTGGAGACCGTGACCGCGAAGCGCTGGCGCTTCGGGGAGACCTTGCGCAGCGTCTTCCAGCCGTCGGAGGTCCGCATCTGGATCACGGCGGGCCGCTTCGGGTAGATGCTGCCCTTCACGAGCAGGCCCTTGCGGCGCACGACCTTCCCGGACGCCAGGCGGAAGGTGACCCGCGGCTGGACGTCGATGCCGAAGGCGGCCTTGCCCTCGGGGTTCGTCGCCGACTCGCGCCACACCAGGCGGTAGTCCGCCGAGCGGGTCATCTTCAGCGCGAAGCGGAAGCGGCCCTGCGTGTTGGTGCGGACGAGGCCGGCGCCCTTGTACTCGTCGCTCGGGAAGATGCGGCGCTCGAGGTACAGGCGCGCCGAGCGGACGGCGGCGCCGTTGTTCTTGAGCTGGCCGGAGACGACGACCTGGGTGCGGAAGTCGACCTTCGCCGGGATGGAGTTGAGGTTGAAGCTCGGCGGGAACACGCTGCGGAAGCTGCGCGTCGGGCTCCAGGCGCCCTTGATCTCCTCGCCGTAGTCCGCGCGGACCCGCCAGTAGTGGACGCCGGGCGTCGTGATCTTGGCCCGCGGCGGCACGAGGGCGGTCTGGGACGTGCTCATCACGTCCTCGGTCCCGCCGGACGCCGCGAAGCTCGGGTCCATGCCCACCTGCACGTCGTACCCGACGGCCCCGGAGACCGGCGCCCAGGTGATCTGCGGCGAGTAGACGACCGTGGCCCCGTCGGCCGGGAGCTTCTGCGCCGGCCGCGGCGAGGTGAGCGTGAACGCGTTGACGGAGCTCCAGGTGGTGCCGACGTTGCCGCCGTCCACCGCGCGGGCCCGCCAGTACCACGTGCCCTCGCCGAGGCGCTTCTCCTGGTCGGCCATGGAGCCCGGAACGGCGCCGTAGCCGAACACCCGCGCCGTGCGCGTCGTGTTGGCGGCGAACTTGCCGTCCTGGGACAGCTCGACGGTGTACTTGGCGATGCCGGGCACGGCGCCCCAGGTGAGGAGCGGCGGCTCGGAGACGGTGCCGCCGTTGGCCGGCTGGCCGAGGGTCACGCGGGTCTGCTTGCGGAACATCCCGGTGTCGACCAGGTCCTCGTCCACCATCCAGTCGGGGGTCTCCACCGCGTTGCCCGAGCCCCAGACGACGCGCCAGTGGTAACCGGTGCCGATCTGGTTGTCGGGCAGGGGGGTGCGCGACGCCCACGAGGTGCTGGGCGTGATCTCGCTCTCGAGGATGTTGTTGAACTGGGGGTCGGTCGCGATGTCGACCCGGTAGAGCGACGCCCCCGTGGGCGCCGTCCAGCGCAGGTGCGGGGACAGGCCCGAGTCGGTGTCGCCGGTCGAGGTGAGCTGGGCGGTGGGCGTCGTCGCCGCGGGGGCGGCCCAGGTGAAGCGGCGGGCCGGCGTCCACTTGCCGTAGACGCCGTCGATCACCGGCCGGACCCTCCACCAGTGGGCGCCGTACACCATCCCCTTCGCGCGGACCTCGGCGAGCGTCGGAACGAAGGCGTCGGCCGACGTGGTCGTGTCGATCTTGAGAGCCGGCCCGACGTAGTTGTGCTCGAGGTTCGTGACCTGGACCTGGTACTTCTCGGCGCCCTCGACGGGGGTCCACTGCAGGAAGACGTCGTGGGTCACCGCGCCGTCGGCCGGGGTGACCGCGGTCGCGCCGCCCCAGCCCTTGGTGAACGTCGAGCCGACGGTCCAGGGTCCGGGGTTGTCGTTCGCGTCGCGGGCCCGGACGCGCCAGGAGTAGGTGTCGTCGGGGATCGCGCCGACGACGGCCGGCGTGGCGAACGGCTGGTGCACGTTCTTGCCGAAGAAGACGACGTTGTTGAACTGGTCGCCCGGGGTGAGCTCGATGTCGTAGCTCGCCGCGCCGGGCACCGGGTTCCAGAACATGTACGGGTTCAGGAACACGTGGCTCACAGGGCCGCCGGACGGCGTCTCGGTGAGGCGGAGGCCGGTGATCTGGTTCGGCCAGGTCTTGGCGACACGGGCGACGTCGCTCCAGAGGCCGATGGTGCCGGCCTGGTCCACCGCCCGCACGCGCCACCAGTAGGCGCCGTCGGGCAGCAGGATCTCGGGGACCGCGATCGGCTGGACCGTGTCGGACTTCCACACGACGCGGCTGAAGCCGGGGTTGTCGGCGATCTCGACCGAGTAGGAGACGGCGCCGGGGACGTCGCCCCAGGAGAGGACGATGGCGGAGTCGGGGTACGCCAGGGGCTTGTTCACGTTGTCCGGCGTGAGCCCGGCGGGCTTGCTCGACAGCCGGTCGGCGGCGAACGGCGACTTGGCCTGGTTGGGCGCCGGGACGGCCGGGGCGTTGGGCTCCGGGGTGGTCGTCTGGGCCACCGCGGTCGCCGGCGCGGCGAGGGCGCACAGCGAGAGGGCGAGGGCGAGACGACGCGAGCGGCGCATGCCCCGCGACGCTACGGCGGGCCGGTTCGCGCGGGGCGCGCCGTCCGTGCCGGATGCGTGTCGCAGGTGTGTCAGGTCCCGAGTCCGTTCGAGCGAGGGCATCGAGCGCATTCCTTGCGTCGAGGGGGCCCGGGCCGGCGAAGCGACGTCGCCCCGGGCAGAAGGGCGGGCGGTGCGGGAGGTCAGGGGTGGAGCGGGAGGTCAGGGGTGGAGCGGGAGGTCAGGGGTGGCGCGGGCCGTCCCGGGAGGACGGCCCGCGCCGGCGGAGCGGTCGTGCGGTGGTGCTACCAGCCGGACGCCGGGCAGGCGGTCGCCGGGAGGCAGGTGCGCCTCACCGTCGAGCCGGAGGCCGCGGTGATGTCCTTGGTGTAGATGTAGGTCGTGTTCGACTTGCTGACCGTGCGGAGCTCGTAGCCCGTCGCGGTCGGGGTGCCGTAGGACACCTCGTCGTTGCCGGCCTGGCCACCCGAGGCGACCCAGGTGATGTTCGGCTCGATCAGGCGGAGCGAGGTGTTGTTCGCGCCGACGTAGGTGTTGCCGTCCGAGAAGTAGGCCTCCATGGCGGTGGCCCCGTTACGGACGAGGGACTTGGCGGCGGCGTCGTTGGCCTTGTTCCGCTGACCCAGGAACGCCGGGATGGCGATCGCGGCCAGCAGGCCGATGATGATGACCACCACGAGGAGCTCGATGAGGGTGAAACCCTCCTGGCCCCGGCGGCGGCGGAGTCGCTCAAGCATTGGCTCTCCTCCATGAGAACGTGACGTCCGCGGACCTCCTGCCCGTGACGCGGGCCTCCGCGGTTCTCCCCTCTCATCGAGCGCCATGGGCAATCCCTTTAGGGACCGTCCATCGACCCCCGGCGCGCGCCGCCCGCCGCCGCGTCGCAGCGGGGCGCGCGGGCGCGGGTCAGGCCGGGCGGCGGCCGATCGCGAACAGCTTCACGAAGGCGTACTCGAAGCCCCGGGGGCCGGCCGCCTCGTGCACGGCGGCGACCACGCGGGCGCCGTGCGCGGCGGCCTCGTCCGGGTCCAGACCGGAGGACAGATGGCTCGCCACGGCCTGGATGCGGGCCATGTACGCGTCCGGCGGCGTGCGGCGGACGCGGCGCTCCTCCCAGGCGTCCACCACCTCGAGCCCGGCGGCCTCCATCTGCCCCGCCACCTCATCGGCCGTGCGCTGGATGACGTCGAAGACGTCGGTCCAGGCGGCGGGGACCGGCGGGCGGATCGCGCGGAGGACCTGCTCGAACTCCCGGTCGGTGCCGCGCCCGGAGGCCAGGATGCCGAGCACCCCGTCCGGCCGCAGGCGGCGGGCCATGGCGGCGACCGCGGCGGGCTTGTCGGGGAACCAGTGGTAGGCCATCCCGGTCACGACGGCGTCGAACGCGCCGTCCGGGACGGGCATGTCCCCCACCGCCGCCTGGACCGTGTCCGCCTCGATGCCCAGGGCGGCCGCCCGCTCCCGGAAGCGCTCCAGCATGGGCTCGGAGGGGTCGGCGCCGGTCACCCGCAGAGGTCCGAACCGGCGGACCATCTCCCCGGTCACGAAGCCGGTTCCGCAGCCGACGTCGAGGACCTCCCGGTAGGCGCCGTCCGGCAGCGCCTGCACGAGGCGGTACGCGCCCGTGAGGTTGTGCGCCAGGATCTCGTCGTACTCCCCCGCCGAGCGGTCGAAGCTCTCCTCGGCGCGCGGTCCCTCCCCCATCGATCCCTCCCTCGTCGCGGACACGGGGACTAAGGTAGAGGTCCGCGATGCCCGAGACCTTCACCCTCGTCACCGACGGCGCCTGCTCCGGCAACGGCACCGACGACTCCCGCGGCGGCTGGGCCGCCATCCTCACCGCCCCGGACGGGCGCGAGGAGGTCCTGACCGGCGGCGAGTACCCGACGACGAACAACCGGATGGAGCTGATGGCGGCCCTGGAGGGGCTCGCCGCGGTGCCGGACGGCTCGGAGATCGAGCTGGTGACGGACTCCAGCTACCTCGCGAACGCGATCCTGAAGGGCTGGCTGAAGGGGTGGCAGCGCAAGGGATGGCGCACCGCGAGCAAGCAGCCGGTCGCGAACCGCGACCTGTGGGAGCGGATGATCGCCGAGCTCGACCGCCACGCGGCGGTGCGGCCCGTCCTGGTGCGCGGTCACGCGGGCCACGAGGCGAACGAGCGGGCCGACCGCCTCGCCCAGGACGCGGCCAAGGACGCGCAGCCGCGCTCCGAGGTCCCCTTCGTGCCCGGCCAGGGGCAGCTCGGCCTCGAGATCGGCTGACGCCGGCCGGGTGGGCGCGCCGCCGCGGACGCTGGTGGTGGGCCCCGGGGCGATCGGGGGGTTCGTCGCGGCGCGGCTGACGCTCGCCGGGTGGCCGGTCGCGGTCGTGGCGCGGGGGGCGACGCGGGACGCGCTGCAGGCGGGGCCTCTCCGCCTGACGGACGGGGGCGTGGACGAGGAGGTGCGCCTCGCGGTCGTCGGCGAGCCCGGCGAGGCGGGGCCGGTGGAGCTCGCCGTAGTGTGCGTGAAGAGCTACGACACCGAGGCGGCCGCCCGGGCGCTCGCGCCGGCCCTCGCGCCCGGCGCGGTGGTCCTCTCCCTCCAGAACGGGGTGGAGAACCCGGCGGTGATCGCGCGGGCCTGCCCGGGGGCGGCGGTCGGGGGGGTCGCGGTCTACCTGGGGTGCCAGCGGGTGGCCCCGGACCACGTGATCCGGCGGCCGAGCCGTGATCCGTCGACCGGGCGGCTGCGGGACCTGCTGGCGGGGGGCGGTGCGGGACCGGCGGGCGCGGCGCTCGCGGCCGTGGCGGAGGCCGCGGGCGTGCCGTCCCGGGTGGACCCCGACGACGCGCCCGCCCTCTGGACGAAGCTGGTCGCGAACGTCTGCCTGAACACGGTGACGGCCCTGGGGCGGGCGCGAGTGGGGGCCGTGTTCGCGGAGCCCCGCGCCGTCGAGCTGATGCTGGCTCTGGGACGGGAGGTGGTCGCGGTGGCGACGGCCGCCGGCGTCGCCATCGCCCCCGACGCTGCCGAGGCCTACGTCGCCGACGCCCGGAGGCGCCTCCCCCGCGACGGGGGCTCCTCCACCCTCTTCGACCTGGACTCCGGCCGCCGCCTGGAGCGCGACGCCCTCGTCGGCGTGGTGGTGAGGGAGGGGACCCGCCTGGGCGTCGACGTCCCCGTCTCCCGGGCCTGCGACGCCCTCCTGAGGCTCAACGACCCCGGGTAGGCGGGGCCGAGAGGCCGGGAGCCGTCACCCCTCCCCCGCCTCCGTGCCGTCGTCGAAGTTCCACTTGGACCGCGACCGGCGTTCCACTTGCGACGAAACACGGCACGGAGGCGGCACGAAGACGGCACGGGTGGGTGTGGATGCGTGTGACCCGATGGCTCCAGGGTGGGGGTCATGGCGCGATCCTTCTACAAGGGCGAGAACCTCGGATCCATCCCGGCGTGCGCGATCTGCGTCGGGAAGGGGCGGGGCAAGCGGGCGGAGCTGCACCTTCCCTGCGGGGTCTCCGTCTGGCTCTGCGAGGCCCACCGTGACCCGGCCTTCCTCACCTCCCGGGCGGGGCGGGATCTGATCGTCTCCCTGATGCATGTCTGGCGGGCGACGGGGTGCATGACGGCGGCACGGTCGCGGGCGCTGGACATCCACGGGCGGCGGCTCCGGACGCCGGCGGCGCGGGAGCGGCCGGGGTCGTACTCGTGGCCGGCGCTGCGGTCGGCGGCGGAGGAGGGGTTCGCCCGGGGGGAGCGGCCGTCGGAGGTGATCCGCCGGATCCGAGGGTCGGCGCATCCCGGGGACGGGCGGATCCCCTCGGTGCGGACGATGCAGCGCTGGTTCCGGGAGTGCGCTGGCTCGGCCCGCCGCCGCCCCGTCCCGCCGGGCGGCCCCCCGGGCCGCCGTCAGGGGCCGGCGATCGGCCTCGCGGCGAGGGTGACGGAGACGTCGAGGTCCTGCCCGCCGCGCCGGACCCCCACGATCACGGTGTCCCCCGGGCTGCGCCCGGCCAGGACGCTCGCGAGGGCC
The DNA here is from genome assembly GCA_050249835.1 of Thermoleophilia bacterium. Taxonomy (GTDB): domain Bacteria; phylum Actinomycetota; class Thermoleophilia; order Miltoncostaeales; family Miltoncostaeaceae; genus Miltoncostaea. Next base: position 96,932 of record JBFWPT010000004.1, on the reverse strand, counting down.
GCGTTCGACGGGGTGGCGGTCCCGTCGACCGCGACGATCAGGTCCTCCGGCCGCAACTGCCCGACGGCCGGCCCGGTCGCGAGGACGTCGGCGAGGAGCACCCCGCCGTCCACGTCCTGGCCCACGATCCCCAGGTAGGGCAGCCGCGCAGCCCCCGTGGCGATGATCTGCCGGGCGGTGCGGGCGACCACCGGGGCGGGGACGGCGAACCCGATGCCCTCGTTGCGCCCGCCCTCGCTGGCGATCTGGGTCGCGATCCCGATCACGCGCCCGGAGAGGTCCAGCACGGGGCCCCCGGAGTTGCCGGGGTTGAGCGCCGCGTCGGTCTGGATGACCCCGGTGATCGCGAAGCCGTTCGGCGAGTCGATCTGCCGCCGCAGGCCGGACACGATGCCGGTCGACACCGAGCCCTGCAGCCCGAACGGGGCGCCGATCGCGATGACCGGATCGCCCACGCGCAGGTCGGCGTCGTCCGCCAGCACCAGGGGCGCGACGTCGCCCGCCTCGCCGTGCAGCGTCAGCACCGCCACGTCCACGGACGGCTCCACGCCCCGCACGGTGGCGGTCAGCCGCCGCCCGCCGACGGAGACCTCGACCTCCCGGTCGTCCCCCACCACGTGGGCGTTCGTGACGACGTGCCCGGCGTCGTCCACCAGGAACCCGGAGCCCGTGCGGTCGTCCGCCGCAACCGCGACCACCGCCGGCGCGACCTCCCGGTACACGGCGCGCACCTCCGCGCCCGGGTCGCCGGCGCCCGGGGCGCCGCCCACCACGCCCGCCGCCATCAGGGCAAGGCCCGTCACCAGCCCGCCCGCCGCCGCCGCCAGCGCCGTCCTCACCGCGTCCCTGCGTCCCGCCACGGCCCCTCCCAGGATCCGATCCCGTCCCGGCCAGTGTGCGCCCCCGCTCCGTGACGGCCCCCGTCCGGCCGTGGGGACCGGCACCCCCCGGGCGGCCAGTCCTCGCGCGGGGCCTACACTGGACCCCGTGAAGTCGACCTACAGGCTCGGCCGCATCGCCGGCGTCGAGGTGGGGCTCAACTGGAGCGTCCTCGCGCTCCTCGCCCTGCTCATGTGGACCCTCGCCACGGGGGTCTTCCCGGAGACCAACCCGGGTCTCGGCGACAACGCCCACTTCGCCATGGCGGTCGTCGCCGCGCTGGGGTTCTTCGCCTCGATCCTGCTCCACGAGCTCGGCCACGCGGTGCAGGCCCGCCGCGACGGCATGGAGATCGACGGCATCACGCTCTGGCTGTTCGGCGGCGTCGCCCGCTTCCGCGGGATGTTCCCCACCGCGGGCGCCGAGTTCCGCATCGCCATCGCCGGCCCCCTCGTCACCCTCGCCCTCGCCGGGCTGTTCGTGGGCGGCGCGCTCGTCGGCCTGCCGGAGGTGGCCGACGGCGTCTGTGCCTGGCTCGGCTTCATCAACCTGCTGCTGCTCGCGTTCAACCTCATCCCGTCCCTGCCCCTCGACGGCGGGCGGATGCTGCGCGCGGCGATCTGGCACTTCAAGGGGGACATCCGGAGCGCCACGCGCATCGCCGCCGGCAGCGGGCGGGTGTTCTCGATCCTGATGATCGCGGCCGGCGTCGCCATCACCGTCATGGGCGGCCTCATCAGCGGCATCTGGCTCGTGTTCATCGGCTGGTTCCTGCTGCAGGCGGCGGGCGCCGAGGCGCGCATCGTGCAGGACCCGCGCGTCGTGGCCGCCGGCCTGAGGGTCCGGGACCTCATGACCGACCATCCCGTCACCCTCGCGGACGCCCAGACGCTGGCCGAGGTGGCGGACGAGGTGCGGCGCTCCCGCCACGAGGCCTACCCGGTCCTCCACGACGGCGTCCCCGTCGGCCTCTTCCCCGCCGTCGCGCTCACGGCCGTCCCCGAGGCCGCATGGGACGCGGAGCGGGTCGGCGACCACATGGCCGCCCGCGACGAGATCCCCTCCCTGGAGCCGGAGGACGGCATCGAGGTCGCCGTCGCCGCCCTCCGGTCCAGCCGCCTGCAGCGGGCGCTCGTCATCGACGACGGCGACCTGGTGGGGGTCCTGTCGCTCGGAGACGTGGCGCGCGCCCTGGGGGCGCGGCCCGCCTAACCGCCGGCGGGGTCCGCCTCGTCGGCCCGCGCGCGGCGGATGAGCTCGCGGAAGCGCAGGCTCCGCACCATCAGCAGGATGCAGGTGAACCCGATGGCGAGGTTGACCACCATCAGGGTGAGCTCCATCCCCACGCTGAACGCGAGGACGTCGGTGCGGCCCGCCGTGCCCGCGAGCATCACCACGAGCAGCGCCTGCTTCGGGCCCAGGCCGCCGGGGGTGGCCGGCAGCAGGCCGGAGAGGCTCCCCGCCGCCTGCACCACCAGCGCCGCCTCCAGGCTCGCCGGGATGTTGTACGCCTCGAGGAAGCAGGCCGCTCCCGCGAGCCGGCAGCCCCAGCCGACGGCCTGCAGCGGCACGACCTGGGTGAAGTACCGACCCGGCCGCCGGAAGATGGCGAGGCCCTGGCCGAACTGCTGCCAGAAGCGGCGGATGCGCCGGATGCCGAACAGGATCAGCACCAGCAGGACCAGGCAGGCCGCGAGCGTGATCCAGGGGTGCCGGGCGGCCAGCGAGATGTCGAACGCGTTCAGGTCCGGCAGGCGCACGCCGGGCAGGACCCCCGCCCACAGCGCCCACGTGAGGATCGCGCCCGCGACGAAGAAGTCGAAGGTCGTCTCGGCCACCAGGGTGCCGACGAGCGTCGGGTAGCGGGCCGTCGGCGCCCCGCGCCGCACCAGGAACATCTTCACGACGTCGCCGACGCGGGCCGGGATGACCGCGTTGACGGCGACGCCGCCGAAGTAGGAGCCGAACACCGACCGGTAGCGGAACCGCTCCCCCGGCACGGCCGTCCGCAGGATCACCTGCCAGGCGCGGCAGCGCAGGAGGATGTTGGCGAGGCTGAACGCGACCGCCGCGGTGAGGAACCCCCAGTTGACCTCCGCCACCCGGTCCGCGAACGCCTCGAGGGCGTCGACGAAGCCGTGAACGGAGTCCACGCCCGGCTACTCCCGCGTCAGCCGGTAGACCGCGCCCGCGGCCAGCAGGTTCGGCCGGCGTCCGGCGCGCGGCGGCGCCGCCCGGCCGTCCGGACGCAGCAGCGTCCGGCGGTCCACGCGCAGCCCCTCGGCGGCCGCCAGGGCCTCGAAGTCGCGGAGCGTGCAGAGGTGGATGTTCGGCGTCTCGTACCAGGCGTACGGGAGGGTCCGGCTCACCGGCATCCGCCCGCGCAGCCCCAGGTCGAGCCGCAGGCGCCAGTAGCCGAAGTTGGGGAACGAGACGATCCCCACCCGGCCCACCCGCATCATCTCCCGCAGCACCGGGACCGGGCGCCGGGTGGCCTGCAGCGTCTGCGACAGCACCACGACGTCGTACGACCCGTCGTCGAAGTCGGGCAGGCCGTCGTCGATGTCCGCCTGCACCACCGGGATGCCCCGCACCACGCAGGCGTGGAAGGCCTCGGGCGAGCGCTCCACCCCCTGCCCGCGGCACCCGCGCGTGTGGATCAGCTCGGCCAGCAGGTCCCCCGGGCCGCAGCCCAGGTCGAGCACCCCGGAGCCGGGCGGGATCAGCTCGGACACCACCTGCAGGTCCGGCCTCACGGGCGGCCGGCCTCGCGGTGCACCCGCCGCAGGAACCCGGCGACGGTGCGGTGGTAGTCGGGGATGTCCATCAGGAAGGAGTCGTGCCCGTGCGGGGAGGCGACCTCGCGGAACGTCACCGGCGCGCCGTGCGCCGCCAGCTCGCGCACGATCTGCCGCGAGTGGGCGGTGTCGAAACGCCAGTCGCTGTCGAAGGACACGACCAGGAACCGGGTCGGCGTGCCGTCCAGCGCCCGCGCCGTCGCCACGGGGTCGGCGAAGGCGTCGAAGTAGTCCATCACGCGCGTGAGGTACAGGTACGAGTTCGCGTCGAAGCGCCGCAGGAACGACTCGCCCTGGTGGCGCAGGTAGCTCTCCACCTGGAAGTCGATGTCGAAGCCGAAGCGCGGGGTGTCGCTGTCCTGCAGCCGCCGCCCGAACTTGGAGCGCATCGACTCCACGGAGAGGTAGGTGATGTGCGCCAGCATGCGCGCGGTGGCGAGGCCGCGGTCCGGGCGGGGGCCGCCGCCGTAGTAGTCGCCGCCACGGAAGTCCGGATCCCCCATGATCGCCTCGCGCGCCACGGCCGAGAACGCGATGTTCTGGGCCGAGAGGCGGCTGCTGGCGCAGATGACGACGGCCGCCCCGAGCTCCCCCGGCGCGTCGAGCGCCCACTGGAGCACCTGCATGCCGCCGAGCGAGCCGCCGACCGCCGCGAGCGGCCGGGCGATGCCGAGGTGCGCCATCAGCGCCCGGTGGACGCGGACGAGGTCGGAGACCGTGAACAGCGGGAACCGCAGGCCGTAGGGGCGGCCGGTGGACGGGTCCGTGGAGGAGGGCCCCGTGGTCCCCATGCAGCCGCCGAGCAGGTTGGAGCAGACGACGAAGTAGCGGTCCGTGTCGAGCGGCCGGCCGGGGCCCACGATGCCGTCCCACCAGCCCGGCTTCGCCGCCCCGTCGTGCCACCCGGCGGCGTGCGCGTCGCCGGTCAGCGCGTGGCAGATGACGATCGCGTTGCCGGCGTCGTCGTCCAGCGCGCCGTAGGTCTCGTAGGCCACCTCGACCGGGGCGATGGACGCCCCGGAGTCGAGCACGAGCGGCCGGTCCGGGGTGAACAGGACGGCGCTCTCGGTCTCGACGCGTCCGACGGAAGCCCCCACGGCCGCGCCACGCTAGTGAGGGGCACCCCCGGGTGTCAAACCCCGGTAGGGTCCGGCCATGGAATCCGGAGTCTCCGTCACCAGCCTCGACCACGACGCCCCCGAGCGGTTCACCTCGCTGCGCCGGGCGCTCGGCGTCACCTCCTTCGGCATCAACCACATGGTGCTGCGCCCCGGCGAGCGCGGGCGCATCCACGTGCACGCCGAGCAGGAGGAGGTCTACATCGTCCTCCAGGGCACCCTCACGGTGCAGCTCGACGACGGCGCGCGCGACGTGGCCGCCGGGGAGCTGATGCGCGTCGCGCCCGACGTCCGGCGCCAGGTCGTCAACCTCGGCCCCGGCGTGGTCAGCGTCGTCGCCCTGGGCGGGATGGGCGAGCACAACGGCCGCGACGCGACGGCCTACCGGGGCTGGGACGACCACGAGGGCGGGACGCCCCAGGAGGTCCCGCTCCCCGACGACCTGCCCGCCTCCGAGCTGCGGAGCTGAGCGGGTCCCGGCGGCCGCCGGGACCCGCGTCACGCCCGTCAGGCCTTCGGGGTCTCCTCCCCGGGGGCGCCCGCGTCCTTGATCGCCTCGACGGCGGCCTTCGCCTTGTCGGTGAGGCTGCCCTCGCCCGTCGCGATGTCCTTCAGCTCCATCGCGTCGTCCTTGAGGGCGTCCATGCCGCCGCGGTCCTCGATGATCTGCTTGGCCTGCTCGGTGATCTTGTCGATGTCCATGGCCGTCGCTCCTCCGGGGTTCGTGGTGGGGACAGCCTACGGGCCGCCCCGGCGCCGGGCCACGGGGTCCGTCGTCACAGCTCCCGGCGCAGCAGGCGCGAGGCGACCTCGCGGCCGCGCTCGTGCAGCGGCCGGGAGGACCACTCCTCCAGCGTGATCTCGCGGGACACATCGAGGTCGCGGGCGAAGACCTCCGTGAGCCGCTCCGCCAGATGCCGGTCCTGGGCCGCCAGGACGGCCTCGTCGTTGAGCTGGAACGAGCGGTTGTCGAAGTTGACCGAGCCGATCGACGACCAGACCCCGTCCACGACCAGCGTCTTGGCGTGGAGCATCGTGGGGCCGTACTCGAACACCCGCACCCCGGCGCGCAGCAGCTCGCCGTAGGTCGCGCGGCCGGCGTGCCGCACGACGTCCTTGTCGATGTGCTCCCCGGGCACCAGCACCCGCACCGCGACCCCCCGGCGCGCCGCCCCGGCCAGCGCGCCGAGGAACGCCGGGCGGGGCGCGAAGTAGGCGGACGTGAGATCGATGGAGCGGCGGGCGGCGGCGATCGCCAGGTAGTAGAGGGTCTCCGCGTTCGTGTCCCCCACCCCGGCGGTGGAGCGGATGACCTGCATGGTGCCGCCGGGGTCCCCGAGGTCGCCGTCCGCCGCCGGCTCCAGGAGCGGCAGGTCGTCGTCGCCGGCGATCACCTCGCCGGTCGCCTCGAGCCAGTTCTCGGCGAACGCGCCCTGCAGCCCGCGCACCACCGGCCCGCGCACGCGCAGATGGGTGTCGCGCCAGTGGTCGGGGTCCTGGGCGTCCCCGGTCCACTCGTCGGCGATCCCGACGCCGCCGGTCAGGCCGACGCGGCCGTCCACCACCAGCACCTTGCGATGGGTGCGGTTGTTGACGCGCCGCAGGGCGTAGGGCTTGGGCGGCCGGAAGCGCCGCACCTGCACGCCGCACTCCTCCATCTTCTCGATGAGGGCCTCGTCCATCCTCACGGCGCCGACCGCGTCGAGCAGCACGCGGCAGGTGACCCCCGCGGTCGCGCGCTCGCAGACCGCGTCGGCGACCTCCTCGCCGATCGCGCCCTCCCAGTAGACGTAGGTGAGGAGGTTCACGGTGCGCTGCGCGGACGCGATCGTCTCGATGAAGGCCGGGAAGATGCGGTCGCCGTTCACGAGCAGCTCCGCGCTGTTGCCGTGGGTGACGGGCGCCTGGGTGAGGCTCTCCGCGGCCCGCAGGAAGCCCTCCCCGGCCACGTCCGGCGGGTCGTCGATCGTGTAGCCGTGGCCGCCCTCGCGCCGGTGGCGCAGGGAGTCGCTCGCGTACCAGAGGGCGGCGGCGGCCAGGATGCCCGCGGGCCAGCGCCGGTTCACGGGGCGTCGCCTCGCGGGAGTGGCGGTCCGGTGGTCACGACGGGCACCGGTGCGACCCTACTCCGGCGCCGCCCGCGGCGGCCGGTACCGTGGCGGGGTGCAGCGCCGCCTCACCCCCTTCCCCTGCGACGTCGTGCGGCACCGGGGGGCGCGGCGCATGACCCTGCGCGTGTCCGACGCCGGCGTCCGCCTGACGGTCCCGCCGCGGGTCCCGGCGTCCCGGGTGGAGGCGTTCCTGCGCGCGCAGGAGGGCTGGGTGGCCGAGCAGACGGCGCGTCTGTCGCCACCCCCCGCGCCGCTCGCGGACGGGGACCGGCTGGCGCTGCTGGACGGGGATCTCCGCCTGGTGGTGCGCGCGGACCGCGGTCGGCGCGCGGAGCAGCGCGGCGACGACCTGCTGGTGCCGGCGGGCGACCTCGACGCCCGCGTGGAGCGCTGGTACCGGGCCGAGGCGCTGCGCCTCACGGGGGAGCGCTCGCGCGCCCTCGCCGCCCGCCTGGGGGTCGCGGTGGCCGGGGTGACCGTCCGCGACCCGCGGACGCGCTGGGGATCCTGCTCCGCGTCCGGGCGGCTCTCGTTCTCCTGGCGGCTGGCGCTGGCGCCGGAGGCCGTCCTCGACCAGGTGGTCGCGCACGAGGTCTGCCACCTCATGCGCCCCGACCACTCCCCCGCGTTCTGGGCCCTGCTCGACGGGGTCGATCCCGGCGGCCATGCGGCCCGGGCCTGGCTGCGCGACCACGGCCGCCTGCTGCACCGGGGCCCGGCATGGCGCGCGGGCGCGCCGCCGGAGGCGCTCAGCCCCGCCTGATCCGGGCCAGGCGGTCCTCGATGTTGGCGGCGCCGAGCAGGTCGTTGCGGGCGAGGCTGTCCTTGCGGAGCACCTGGAGCCCCGCGAGCGCGGCGGGGACGTCCAGGCCGAAGCCGGCCATCCGCTCCCACGCGTCGCCGGCCCGGATCGTCTCGCCCCGGTCGCTCAGCACCATCGCGAGGGCGTGCCAGCCGTGCGGGTCCTCGTCGTCCTCCTCGATCACCCGCATCGCGGCGTCCTCGGCGCCCTGCAGGTCGCCGAGGGCGCGAAGGGTGGCGGACAGCGCGATCCAGCCGGGGGCGTTCTCGCGGACCGTCGAGAGGGTGGCGACGCTGCGGCGCAGGGCCTCCTCGCTGCCGGCCAGGTCGCCGACGTCCCGGCGCGCGGCGCCGAGGGTGGTCAGGGTGCCCGCCGTGGACCGGATGGCGTTGGCGCGCTCGGCCAGCGCCAGGGCCTCGACGGCGTGGCCCGCTACCCGCGCCTGGCGCGCGGCGGCGAGGACGGCGTCGAAGTCCGTGAGCTTGGCGGCGGCGCGACGCTCGCCGGCGAGCTGGACCTCGACGGCCTCGTCGCCCAGGAACATCACGTCCCCCGGGGCGAGGCGGGCGTCGTCGGGGGTGTGGTGCTCGATGCGGTCGCGGGCCGCCCGCAGGCGCTCCTCGCGCTCGGCGACGGCGCGGTCGGCGCTCGTCCGGGCGCGGCGCGGCGTGTGGGACGCCTGCAGCAGCGCGTCGTACTCGCGGCGGATGTCGGGCCGCAGCAGCGCCTTCTCGCCCTGGTCGCAGAACGCCTTCTCGATGGCCCGCTTGTTCTGGGGCATCGGGGTGCCGGCGAGCTCCTTGCGCTTGCGCTCCGCGGCCTCCCGGATGGCGTCGGCGCCGGCGTCCGGCGGGATGCCGAACCAGTCGTAGAGGTCGCGGGCGGCGAGCTCCCGGAGGAAGCGCGCCCTGCGTGCCCTGGCGTCGTCGTCGGCCACCGGCGGCGATTCTAGTGAACCCGCCGGTGGGACGGCGGAGGCAGGAAAAGAACGCTCGTAGCAGGTTCTGGTGTTTCGGACCCGGCCCCGCGGGTACTTGCGCGCCCGGCCGAAGTGGGCTTCCATGCCCGGCCGGGCGCGTCCCCGCCGACTCCGGCGACAACGCGGCGCGCCCCTCGCGGACGGCATGACGCCGATCGCCGGACGGGTCCACGTGCCCTCCGGCCGGCCGCGACGCGGACCGGGGTGCCCCATCGCCCGGAGATCCGCTCCCGTGCAGGGACACGCGCGGGCCCGTCCCCGGCGAAAGGCCCGGAATGAAGTCGCTCGTCTCGCTCGCCCTTGCGCTGACCGTGGTGCCGATGACCTACGCGGTGGGCACCACGGCCGTCTCCACCCCCCCGCCCCCCGGCGACCCGGCCGCGCTGCCGCTGGCCGGGACCCCCGCCGCCGCCGCGCCCGCCCCGCCCGAGCTGGTGGCGCGCGTGGACGACCTGACCGCCGAGGCCCGCGCCCACTCGGTGCGCCTGGGCCTGGCCCCCGCGCCGGCACCCGCCCCCGCCGCCGCGGCCGGCGCCGCCGAGCCGGTCCGCACCGACGTGATGGAGCGTCGCGAGGAGCGCCTCGCCGCCGTCGTCGCGTTCCTCGCCGAGCGCACCGAGGCGGACACCGCGGTGGACGAGCGGCCCGCCCACCCCGTCCCGGCGGCGGGTCGCGGCCTGCAGGCGCGCGTCGACCGCGCCCACGCCCTGGCCGTCGCCCGCGCGGTGCGCCTGGGCGTCGACCGCCCCGCGCCGCTGCCGGAGGCGACCACCCGGTCCGAGCGGGTCGCCCAGCTCGCCCGCTGGCGCACCGTGGCCTCCTGGCTCGGTGCCCGTCGCGAGCGCGTCCGGCCCCACGAGCGGCCCCTGTCGGCGCGCATCCCGCACTACGACGAGCTGATGTGCATCGCCGAGCACGAGTCGCACGGCACCTGGGACATCAACACGGGCAACGGCTACTACGGCGGCCTGCAGATGGACCGGACCTTCCAGCAGACCTACTCGCCGGGGCTCTACGCCCGCAAGGGCACGGCCGACAACTGGACCCAGGAGGAGCAGATGCGGACCGCCGAGAAAGCGATCGTCGGCCGCGGCTTCTCCCCCTGGCCCAACACCGCCCGGATGTGCGGCCTGTTGTAGTCCGACCGGGGTCCGACCCCCGTCAGACCCCTCCCACGACACCGGGGCCGGCCCACGCGGGAACCGGCCCCGGTGCAGGGCTTTTCGCCGAGAGACTCACTTGGACCACCGGCTGCGCCCCAACCGGCGGATACCCGCGCGCGGAGGCCCGCCCCGGCGAAACGGGGCGGGCATCGCGCACGGACGGCGTCAGCTCCGGTTGCCCCCGAGCAGCTGGAGCATGAACAGGAAGATGTTGAAAGCGTCGAGGAATATCGACAGGGCGATCAGCGCGACGTCGCCGTTGCCGGCCCGGCGCAGGCGCCAGAAGTCGAAGAGCGTGAGCCCCGCGAAGACGACCAGGCCGCCGATGCACCAGATCAGGTTCTCGTTCGGGATGTTCACGAAGATCGCGACGATCCCGAAGAGCAGGAGCGCGATGAGGCCGAAGAACGAGATGCGGCCGAGCGCGCTCAGGTCCCGCTTGGTACTGTAGCCGATCGCGCCCAGAACGGCCATGAAGAGGGCGGTGAGGCCGGCGGCCTGCGCGATCAGCGTGGAGCCGTTCTCCAGGCTCGCGTACTCCTGCAGCGTCGGGCCGATCGCGACGCCGAGCAGGGCGCCGATGCCGAACAGCAGCCCCATCTGCAGCGGCGTGGCCTCGTCCTTGCGGCGCGAGAAGCCCATCACGAAGGTCAGGCCGAGGGCGGCCACCCACGCGCCGATGCCCCAGCCCCAGCTGAGGTCCTTCCCGACCCACGCGCCGAGGGCCGCGAAGCCCGCGGTGACCGCCACGAGGAACATGACCTTGCCGAAGATCGCGCGCGAGTCCTCGCGCGCCGCGACGCCCGTCGCCCGGTCCCACGTCTCCTGCTGGTACCCGTACTGCTCGGGTGACTCCGCCACGTCGTCCTCTCCTGGAAGGGGGCTGGTGACGGACAGGGTACTTCGTCGTTATCCCTTGCGCGAACCGGGTTCCGGGCCCTCCGGGGCCTCACCCGAGGGGCGTGCCGTGTACCCCGGCCCCGCCGCCGAGTCGTGGTCCTCCCGGGCGGCCTCCTCGCGCTCGCGCCGCAGGCGCCGCTCGCGCTCCGCCTCGTCCTCGGCCGGGCCCTCGCCGGCCGTCTGGTCGTCGCCCATCGTCGCCCCCTCACCGTCGCGTGCCACGTCAGGTTCCCGTTCCGGCACCGCCCCACGCGCGCCGGTCGGAGCGGCCCCGGCCGGGTCGGGCCGCCCGGGGGGCCTGTGGTAGTCCTGTCGGCGCTCCCCCGGCGCCCGCGCGCCCGCCCCGCACCCGGACAGGAGGAACGACCCTGAGCGACGCCGTCCGTGACAACGTCCTGCTCGCGCTCGGCAGCGTGGTGGGGGCGGTGGCCGTCGCCATCGCGCTCCACCTCGCCCTGATGGCGCTCATCGCCCGCGTCCCGGGAGGGGCCGGCGCGGTGCTCGTGCGCCACTGCCGCCGCGCCTCCCTGGTGCTCGTCGCCGCCGTCACCGCCCTCATCGCGGGCGGCGCGCTGGAGGACGTGGTGCCCTGGCCCGGCGGGGCGCGGCACGCGCTGGCGCTCGTCGTGATCGGCGCCGTCGCGTGGCTCCTCATCGGGCTGGTGGGCGCGGGCTGCGAGCTCGTGGCGGGGCGCTTCGACGTCGGCTCGGCGGACAACCTGCGGGCGCGGCGCGTCCACACGCAGGCCACGATCCTGCGCCGCATCGCGGCGGTGCTGATCGGCCTCGTCGCGGTCGCGGTGATGCTCACGACCTTCCCGTCGGTGCGCACCCTCGGCGCCAGCCTCCTGGCGTCCGCCGGCATCGCGGGCATCGTCCTCGGCCTGGCCGCCCAGCAGGCGCTCGGCAACCTGCTGGCGGGCATCCAGATCGCCATCACCGAGCCGATCCGGCTGGACGATGTCGTCGTCCTGGAGGGCCAGTACGGTCGGATCGACGAGATCACCTTCACCTACGTCGTCGTGGCCCTCTGGGACGAGCGCCGCCTCATCCTCCCGATCTCCTACTTCACCACCACGCCCTTCGAGAACTGGACCCGTTCCCGCTCGCAGATAACGGGCGCGGTCCACCTGCACGTCGACCACGCCGCCCCGATCGACGCGATGCGGGAGGAGATGCTGAGGATCGTCCGGGAGTCGCCGCTCTGGGACGGGCGCGAGGCCGGCCTGCAGGTGGTGGAGAGCCACCCGCAGACGGTCGAGGTGCGGATCCTCGTCAGCGCCCGGGACGCCCCGCGCGCCTGGGACCTGCGCTGCGACGTGCGCGAGGCCCTGATCGCCTTCCTCGTCGAGAACCACCCCGACGCCCTGCCGCGGGTGCGCGCCGACCTCGGCGCGGGCTCCCCCCTCTCCCTGGCGACGTGAGGAGGGCGGCGGTCGCGGCGGCCGGGGCCGCCCTCCTGGCCGTCGCCCCGGCGGGCGCCCTCGCCGCCGACTCCGCCGTGGCCCGCGCCCTGCGCGGGGCCTACCCGGCGGCCGAGGCCGCCGCGGCCCGGGTGGGGGGCTCCGAGGGCACCCAGGCCTCCTACGACGCGGCCCGCGACCTCCAGGAGGCGCTGCGGGCCGCCGGGCCGGTGAGCGCCCGCTGCGCCCGGCTGCGGTCGGCCCTCGGCGCGTACGCGGCGGGCCGGGTGCTGCAGGCCGAGGGGATCGACCGGCCGAGCGCCGGCGACGTGTCCACGGGCCGCCGCCGGGCCGAGGCCGCCCGCGCCCGCGTGCGGGCCGCGTCCGCCGCCTGCCGGGGCGGGGGCGGCGGCGGCCCGATGGCCGCGCCCTCCATGAGCCCGGCCGACGGCGAGGCCTTCCTGGGCGTCGTCGTGGCGCGGGTCCCGGCCGGCGCGGACGGCGCGCGCCTGCTGGTGGACGGCCGCGACGCCAGGACGACCGCCGTGCGCGGCGGCCGCGCGCGGTTCACGGTGCAGGCGCCGCCGGGTCGGCACGCGCTGAGGGTGGAGTTCACCCGCGGCGGCGCCCCCGCCGGGGCCGCGCGCGCCGCGGGCGCGTGGCTGCTCCCCTCCTCGGCCCGGGCCGCCGTGCCGGGCACCCGCACCGACCCGGCCCGGGCCGCGGCCCTCACCCGGGCGCTCGCCGGCGCCCCTGCCTACCGGGCCGCCTGGGTGCAGGACCTCACCGACGGCGCCACCGCCGGCGCCGCCGCGGGCGCCCGCTTCCCCGCCGCGTCGACGGTCAAGCTCGGGCTGCTCGTCGGGGCGCTCGCCCGCACCGGCCCGGCCCCCGCGCGCTCCGCGCTGGCCTACGACATGCGCGCGATGACGACCTGGTCGAGCAACCTCGCCACCAACCGCCTGCTGCGGCGCCTGGGCGGGACGGCGGTGGCGGCCGACGGCCTCAGGCGCCTGGGCGCGCGGTCCTCGACCTTCACCGGCGAGTACCTCGTCGGCACCGAGCTGCAGCCCTCCCTGCCGGCGCCCGGCGCCGGGGCCGCGCCGCCCCTCGTGTCGCGGAGGGTCACCACGGCCCAGGACCTGGGCCGGATGCTGTTCGCCCTCCACGCCAGCGCCGTCGGCGCGCCGGGCGCCCGCGCGCAGACCGGCCTGACCGCCCACCAGGCCCGCCTCGGGCTGGGGTGGCTGCTCGCGTCCCAGCAGCGCGACGACAACGCGAGCCTCATCGCGCGCGGCCTCCCGGGCGGGGTCCCGATCGCCCAGAAGAACGGCTGGATCCGGGCCGCCCGGCACGCCGCGGGCATCGCCTACACGGACCGCGGGCCCGTGATCGCGGTGATGCTCACCTACGACGAGCGGGGCGTGTCACTGTCGCGCGCGCAGGCCCTGGGCGCCCGCGTGGCCGCCGTCGCGGCCGGCTGACGGTCAGCCCGCGACGTCCCCGCCGCGGGTGACGTACCGGTCGCGGCCGGCCAGGCGGCCGAACCCCGCCTGCACCACCGCCACGCCGAGCAGGACCAGGAGCGGGACGGTCCACGATCCGGTGACGTCCTCGAGCGCGCCGAGCAGGAACGGGAACACGGCGCCGATCGCGTATCCGACGGTCTGCCCCATCCCGGACAACGACGCGGCGTCGTCCCCGTCACGCGTGCGGAGGCCGAACAGCGACAGCGCGAACACCATCATCGCCCCGGCCGCGACGCCCGCCAGCACCGCCCAGGCGAAGGCCAGGTCGGGGAGCAGGAGCATCCCGGCAAGGGCGACGACGTTGAGCAGCCCCACGCCCACCCCGATCGCCGGCTGGGAGACGCCCCGCTGGATGAGGGAGGCCCCGGCAAGGCTCGACACGACCGCCACCCCCTGGAGGGCGAACAGCTGGAGGCCGGCGGCGGAGTCCGAGAACCCGTCCTCCTGGGTGATCGACGGCCACCACGCGATGAACGCGTAGAAGCCGGCGCAGGACGCCGACATGAAGCCCGTGGCCTGCCAGGCGAGGGGCGAGCGCCAGAAGAAGCCGCCCGTCGGCAGGTGCTCCCGGTGCTCGTGGACGTGGACGTTCGGATGGCTGCGGACGAGGAACAGCAGGAACGCCGCCCCGATCAGGGCGAGGCCCGCCCAGACGCCGATCGCCAGCCGCCACCCCTCCTGCTCCTCCCCGGCGATGGGCACGGCGATGCCGGACGCCAGGGCGGCCACGCCGGTCATGACCCCCGCGTAGAGCCCGGTGACCCGCCCGATGCGGTCGGGGAAGTCGCGCTTCACCAAGGCGGGCAGCAGGACGTTCATCAGCCCGATCGGCGCCCCGATGAGCACCGAGCCCACCCACAGGAACGCGTCCACCGGTACCGAGCGCAGGACGATGCCCGCCGCGAGGGCGAGCAACGACACGGCGAGCAGCGTGCGCATGCGGAACCGGCCCGCGAGGCGGGGCGCGATGGGCGACGTGATCGCGAAGCACACCACCGGCAGCGACACGAGCAGCGAGGCCTCGGCCGTCGAGATGCCGGTGGTCGCCTCGATGTCCCCGATGACCGGGCCGACCGACGTGATCGACGGCCGCAGGTTGGCCGCGACGAGCAGGACGCCGATGAGCGCGAGGCCGCCCCCCGCGAGCCGGCGCTCCTTCTCCACTAGGAGCCCGTCGTGGAAGTCGGTCGCACGCCCGCCGGCTGCAAACCTTCACGCTCCGGCGCCCGCGTCACCACCGAGGCCCTCCGGGCATCGGCGGTGGCCGCAGCCATCCGGATCGCTCGGTTTTCGCTCGGCGGATCGCACGACCTTTGTTCCACGCCAGACTCCTAGGGCGCGCCGGCCCCCACGCGGGAGCGCCGGCAGGAGGAGCACTCGACGCCCGTGTTGTAGCGGCTGAGGATGGTCGGACAGCTGATGCAGACGCGCGGCCGGGTGGCCTTCGCGACGCGCTCGGGGGCCGGGCAGGCGCACAGCTTCGGCCGCCGCGCGCCGCGGGGCCGGTACAGCTCGGCGATCAGCCCGCACGTGGGGCAGGCGATCTCGATCGGCTCGAGCGGCTTCCTCACGACCCCATCATCGCCCCCGCCCCGGTCGACGTGAACCCCGGGGACGCCCGGCGTCGCCACGCGCCGCCCCGTGCGAGACTGCGCGGGTGCGCCGCATCCTTCCCGGCGTCCTCCACTGGACGACCATCCACCCCCGCCACGGGATCGAGATCTCGTCGTATTGGCTGGAGCCGGAGCGGATCCTGATCGACCCGATGGTGCCCCCGGAGGGCCTCGACTGGTTCGCCGGGAACGGCCCGCCGGCCGCGATCCTTCTGAGCAACCGGCACCACTATCGGGACTCGGGGCTCTTCGCGGAGCGGTTCGGCACGCCGGTCCACGTCAACCGGCTGGGCGTGCAGGAGTTCACACACGGCGAGCCGGTCACGCCCTTCGGCGCCGGCGACGAGCTGCCGGGGCACGTGCTGGCGGTCGGCATCGGGGGCATCTGCCCGGACGAGACGGCGCTCCTCGCTCGCGGCCACCGGGCCGTCGCCCTGGCCGACGGCCTCATCCGCCAGCCGCCCGACGGCGACCTCTCCTTCGTGCCGGACATGCTCATGTACGAGCCCGCGGTCACCAAGGCGCGGCTGGTCGCCGCCTACCGCGCGCTGCTCGACCACGACTTCGACTCCCTGCTCCTGGCCCACGGGCACCCGATGCCCGGGGACGGCAGGGACGCGCTGACGGCGTTCGTGGAGGCCAACGGGGGCTGACCCGGGCGGGCGGCGCTCAGCCGCGCGCCAGCCGCTCCGTCACCCAGGGCTCGGGGAGGCGCGCCGCGTTGTAGCGGAGCTGGTGCCACTGGGGGTACGGCAGGCGCGGGGCCGAGACGGCGTCGAGGCGCCCGACCTCCTCGGCGGTCAGCTCCCAGTCCGCGGCGGCGAGGTTGTCGGCGAGCTGCTCGTGGGTGCGGGCGCCGACGATCAGGGAGGTCACACCCGGCTTGGCGAGCAGCCAGTTCAGCACCACCTGGGCCGGGCCCACGCCGCGCTCCGAGGCGATCGCGACCAGCTCGTCCACCACGGCGAAGGCGGCGTCCTCGTCGGCGAGGCCCCCGGGCGGCCCCTCGACGGAGGTGCGGGCGCCCGCGGGCCCGTCCGCGCCTCGCCGGACCTTTCCCGTGAGGAAGCCGGCGGCGAGCGGGCTCCACACGAGGATCCCGACGCCCTGGTCCAGGCAGAGCGGCACCAGCTCGTGCTCGAGCTCCCGCGCGACGAGCGAGTAGTAGGCCTGCAGCACGCAGAAGCGGGCGAGCCCCTCGCGCTCCGAGACGGCGAGCGCCCGCATGAGGTGCCACCCGGCGTAGTTGGAGCAGCCGATGTAGCGCACGGTCCCGGCGCGCACGAGGTCGTCCAGCGCGCGCAGCGTCTCGAGCGGGTCCGTGCGCCCGTCGATGCCGTGGAGCTGGAGCACGTCGATCCAGTCGGTGCCGAGCCGGCGCAGGCTCGCCTCGACCGCCCGCGTGATGTGGTGCCGGGACCCGCCGATGTCGTTGGGACCGCCCATCGGCGCGTGCAGCTTCGTCGCGAGCAGGACCTCCGCGCGCCGCGGCCCGAGCGCCGCCCCCAGGATCTCCTCCGACAGCCCGCCCGAGTAGACGTCCGCCGTGTCGAAGAGGTTGACCCCAGCGTCGATGCACATGTCCACCTGGCGGCGGGCGCCCGCGACCTCCGTCGTCCCGACGGCCCGGAACGCCTCGTCACGGGCGCCGCCGAAGGTCATCGAGCCGAACGAGATGGCCGAGACCTGCAGGCCCGTCCGGCCCAGGAACCGCATCCTCACCCTCGTCCTCCCCCGTCGTGTCCGCAGCGGGGGCCAGTCTCACCGCGCGGGGGCCGCGCGGCTCTGGCCCTGCGGCCGAGACGGGGCGGCGTCAGGCCGCGGGCCGGTCCAGGTCGGGGAAGGCCACGGCCGCGCGGGCGAGCACCTCGTCGGCGATCGCGACGGCCGCGCGCCGCACGTCCGCCCCGTCGTCGCCGCGGGTGATCCCGGTCGTGATGGCCCGCTGGCGCAGGTGGACGGCCGCGACGAGGGCCGAGGCGAAGGCCTGCACCGCGGGGCCGGCGGCCGGATCGGGGGTCTCCGCCGCCAGGCGCTCCACCAGCAGGCCGTGGAGGCGCTCGACGCCCATCAGCCCCCGCGCCCGCAGGGAGGGAGCGGTCTCCCAGACGATCAGGAACGAGCGGAAGTCGCGGACGATGCCCGGGTCCTCGATGGCCTCCCAGCCCGGCTTGTCGATGATGCCGTTCGCCCGCAGCAGCGCGCCGAGCGCCTCGGTGGGGCGCACGCCCGCGGCCCGGTCCCCCACCGTCGAGGCGACCAGCTCGTGCATGGACGCGTCGCGGTCCAGGAAGAGCTCCTCCTTGGACCCGAAGTAGTTGAAGACCGTCTTGATCGACACGCCGGCGGCGTCGGCGACCTCGGCGACGGTGACGGCGTCGTAGCCCCGCTGGATGAAGAGGCGCGTCGCGACATCCGAGATGGCGGTGCGCGTCATGGCCTTCTTGCGCTCCCGCAGCCCGGCCTCGCGTGTGGCGTCCGGAATGTCGGTCATCGTGTGACACCACTTTATTACATCCAGGCGATCATTACACCCGTTGTAATCTTCCGCCTCCTGTGGGAGTCTGGCCGCTTGCGCCCCGTGCCGGGCGCATGCGGCGAGGAGCGCGAGGAGGAGGCGGACGAGGATGAGCGGAGGGTTCGCGATCGAGGTCGAGGGCCTCGTCAAGCGATACGGCGAGAAGGTCGCGCTGGACGGCGTGGGGTTCGAGGTGCCGCGCGGGACGGTCTGCGGGCTGCTCGGCCCGAACGGGGCCGGCAAGACCACGGCCGTGAGGATCATGACCACCCTGTCGGAGCCGGACGCCGGCCGGGCGGTCGTCGGAGGGGTGGACGTGCTGGCCGACCCGGCAGGCGTGCGCCGGCTCATCGGGCTGGCCGCGCAGGACGCGACGGTCGACGGCCTGCTGACCGGGCGGGAGAACCTTCAGATGATCGGGGAGCTGCACCACATCGGTCGGGGGACGGCGAAGGCGCGGGCGGCCGAGCTGCTCGACCAGTTCTCCCTGTCCGACGCGGCCGACCGGCAGGCGAAGACGTACTCGGGCGGGATGCGGCGCCGGCTGGACCTTGCGGCGACCCTCGTGGCGCGCCCGGAGGTGCTGTTCCTGGACGAGCCGACGACCGGCCTGGACCCGCGCGCGCGCAACGAGCTGTGGGACGTGCTCGAGACGCTCGTGGGCCAGGGCACCACGATCATGCTGACGACGCAGTACCTGGAGGAGGCCGACCGCCTGGCGGACGACATCGTGGTGATCGACCACGGGACGGTCATCGCGCGCGGCAACGCGCTCGAGCTCAAGCGGCAGGTGGGCGGCGCGCAGGTGTTCGTGACCGTGGCCGACCCCGCGCGGATCGCCGACGTCGTCGCCCACGTCGGGCGGCTCGCCGACGCGGAGCCGGGCATCGACGTCCCCACGCGGCTCGTGCAGGCGCCCACCGAGGGCGGCCCGCGGGTCGTGTCGCGCCTGGCGGACGCGCTCGCGGACGCCGGCATCGAGGTCGAGGACATCGGGCTCCGGCAGCCGACCCTCGACGACGTGTTCCTGACCCTGACCGGCGCGCCCATCGCCGAGGACGAGGACGAGGACGAGGGCGACCGGACCCCCGAGCCCGTGGAGGTGGCCCGATGACCACCCAGGTCCAGCAGGTCCCCATCCCCGCCACGGGCGACCGCAGGCCGAACGTGCTCGGCGACGTGTGGGTGGTGGCGCGCCGCGCCCTCCTCCACATGCGCCGGCAGCCGGAGGCGCTCGCCGACGTGACGCTGCAGCCGGTCATGTTCGTCCTGCTGTTCGCGTACGTCTTCGGCGGCGCCATCGCCGTCGACGACGGCGACTACCGCGAGTTCCTGATGGGCGGGATCTTCGCCCAGACGCTCACGTTCGGCGTGTTCGGCGTGGCCCTCGCGCTCTCCTACGATCGGACGAACGGGGCGATCGACCGCTTCCGCTCCCTGCCGATGGCGCGCTCCGCCGTGCTCGGAGGGCAGGCCGTCGCGAGCCTCGTGCGGAACGCCCTGCCCATCGTGCTCATGTCGCTCTGCGGCCTCATCGTGGGCTGGTCGATCAACGACGGCGTCGTGAAGGCCCTCGGGGCGTACGGCCTCATGGTCGTCTGGTCGTTCGCGATGATCTGGGTCGGCGTGCTCATGGGGAGCCTGCTGCCGTCCCCCGAGGCGGTGCAGGGCGTCGCCTTCACCGTGATCTTCCCGGTCACGTTCATCGCGAGCACGTTCGTCCCGATCGGGACCCTGCCGGGCCCGCTGCAGACGGTCGCGGCCTGGAACCCGGTGACCACGCTCTCCGAGGCGCTCCGGGAGCTGTTCGGCAACCCGGCCGGCGACCTCGGCTCGGATCCGCCGTGGCCGATCGACCACCCGGTCCTCTACACGCTGATCTGGTCGGTGGGGATCGTCGTCGTCTGCGCGCCGCTCGCGATCCGCGCCTACCGGAAGAGCGTCACGGACTGACCTCCGATGCGCCCCTGCCCGCCCCGGCGGGCAGGGGCGCACACGGAATCCTCACGGGTTCCCGTGCATGGCGCGCGCGCCCGGCGGGTAGGCGGGGCGCATGCGCGCAACCGCCATCGCGGCGGTCAGGGCCGCCGGCCTCGAGACCCCCGCACGTCGCGCACGCAGCCTGATGCGCCCCGCGGTGCGCCGGGCCGAGCGCGATCACGAGCTCATGCTCACCTTCATCCGGACGGCGCTGCCGGCCGACGCCACCTGCATCGACGTGGGCGCCCACACCGGGGACGTCCTCCGCGAGATCGTCGCCGCGTGCCCCGAGGGGGACCACTGGGCCTTCGAGGCGAACCCGCTCCTGGTCGGCCGCCTGCGCGCCCGGTACCCGCAGGTGCGGGTCGAGGGCTGCGCGCTCTCCGACGAGGAGGGGATCACGTCCTTCTTCATCCCCGACGGCGAGCCGTCGCGCGCCGGGATGATCGCGCGGCGGCGGGGGGCGCGCGAGATCGAGGTGATGACCGCGCCCCTGGACCGCTTCCACGGGGAGATCGGGAGCGCCGACTTCCTGAAGATCGACGTCGAGGGCGCGGAGCGGCTGGTGCTGGAGGGCGGCAGCGGGCTCCTGGAGCAGTCGCGCCCCGCCGTGATCTTCGAGTTCGGGCGCAGCCAGCGGGCCTACGGCACCCGGCCGGCCGACGTCTGGGACCGGCTCGTCGACCGCGCAGGACTCCGCATGATGACCCTGGAGGGCGACCCGCTCACGCTCCCGGAGTTCCACCGCCTCTGGGAGTCCGGCGCGCGCTGGAACTTCCTCGCGCGCGCCTGACGGGGGTCAGCGGGTCCCGATCACCTCGACCCGGATCGCGGCGGCGCCCGCGACGAGCGGGGTCACGACCGTCACCGGCACGTAGCCCTCGGATCGCGCCGAGGCCGGGATGTCGACCACGACGGCCCCGCCCCGGATGACCGGCGTCAGCGGGCCCGAGCGGGTGGTGACGACGACGCCCGGCACCAGGGCCTCGGCGGCCGCCTGGGCGGAGGTGATGCGCACGCTCACGGAGGTGAAGGTGGACGACGCGCCCCAGACGGCGGGCAGGGTGGTGATGCCGCCCTCGGCGATCGTGTCGTCGGCGGGCGTCGTCGGCGTCGCCTGCAGCGCGCCGCTGCCGAGGTAGGACCGGAGCTCGGGGGCCAGGTTGATGATGCCGCTCGGCGAGCGCCGGTTGCCGCAGACCTCGCGGGCGGCGACGCGCACGGCCTCCACCCAGCGCGGGCCGGTGACGGCCGCGATGACGGCCGACGCCGGGGGCGCGATGGCGGCGCCGCCCGGGAAGCCCTTCACGAGCAGCTGCCGCACCAGCCCGGGCGCCGGGGAGCCCGTGTCCAGGGCCTCCCAGACCGGCCACGATGCGTAGGGCGCGGTCCCGGTGCCGCCGGGGTCGAAGCCGTTGCAGAAGCTGGCCGCGCGGGCGTTGCCGTTCGTGATCGAGGTCGGGCCCACGAGACCCGGGAACCCGCCCGGCTCGGCGAGGGCCGCGAACCACTCGGCGGTGCCCTCGCGCAGCACGAGGGGCGTGCCGGGGCCGACCAGCAGCTTGCACTGGGCGACGTGGAACAGCTCGTGGGCGAGGACCGCCCGGGGGCTCGGCTGGTCGGGCGGCGCGAGCACGAAGGCCCAGGATGCGACGAAGGTCCGGCGCGGCCGGGAGTAGGTGCGGCACGGCGAGACGCCGGTCTGCTGGGCGCTCACCTTGCCGGTCACGCCGGTCGCGTCCACGACGACGTCGACGCGCCGGTCGCCCCCGACGAAGTCGGAGGGGCTGCCCCGCTGCGCGCGACGCATGTCGGCGAGCAGGCGCTTGCGGGCCGTGCGCGGGAGCTTGCGGAGCACCTTGGAGCGCTGCTTCGTGGTGAGGCCTGCGAGGAACGACCCGCGCGCGCGGCGGTTGATGGTCCCGAACGCGCGGGACCGCGACGCCGGGCGCAGGCGCAGCAGCGCGCGCAGCAGGCCGGGGTTCGTGAGGTACCGGGGCGGGCCGTCGCCGACCATCGCCGGGAAGCCCAGCCCGATCGCGCGGGCCCGGTAGGCCTCGGCCGCGACCGCGAGGTCGAGGATCACGGGCGGCAGCGTCGCGCAGTTCCCGTCGGCGCCCGCGACGGCACCCGGCGCGCCCGGGGTGTCGCTCCACCAGAGCCGGAAGCTCGGGGTGTCGGACCGGCAGAGGGGCCCGAGCGCGGCGGCGCCCTCGGGGGCGCGGGCCGTGTTCGTGACCGCCACCCCGGCGGTCTGGCCGAGGGCCGGCGCGGCGGTGCCCAGGAGCGCGACGACGACAGCGGCGAGGAGGCTCCGGGGGACGCGCACGCGGGGAGGCTAGAGGGCGCCCGCCCGGGGGGCCAGCCCGACGGTCACGCCGTCGGCCCGGGGCTCACCAGGGGGCCGGCTCGAAGTCCTTCAGGAAGCAGCCGTGCAGGTCCTCCCCCGCCTCGCCGCGCACGATCGGGTCGTAGACGCGGGCCGCCCCGTCCACCAGGTCCAGGGGCGCGTGGAAGCCGTCCGCGGCCAGCCGGACCCGGTCCGGGTGGGGCCGCTCGTCGGTGATCCAGCCGGTGTCCACGCTGGTCATGAGGATCCCGTCGGCCAGCAGGTCCTTCGCGCTCGTGCGCGTGAGCATGTTGAGCGCGGCCTTCGCCATGTTGGTGTGCGGGTGGCCGGCGCCCTTGTAGCCCCGCGCGAACTGCCCCTCCATCGCGGAGACGTTGACGACGTAGGTCCGCCGGGCCGGCGAGGCCGCCAGCGCGGCGCGCAGCCGGCCCACCAGGATGAAGGGCGCGGTCATGTTGCAGAGCTGCACCTCGAGCATCTCGACCGGGTCGACGCGGTCGACCGTCTGGACCCAGGAGTTGTCGGCGGCCAGGTCCGGCACGAGCCCGCCGGCGTCGATCGCGACGCCCGCGGCCGCCCGCTCCGGCGAGGCGGCGCCCGCGGTCAGGGCCATCTCGACGAGCGCCTGCGGCGTGGGGCTCCAGTGCCCGGGCGCGCCATCCCCCACGGCGGCCGGTCCCCCTCCTCCCCCGAGGCTCAGCATCTCCGGCGCGGGGCCCGCCGGCAGGGGCGCCCGCTCGGCCGCGACGAGCGGCGCGTAGGCCTCCGGCGAGCGGCGGACGGTCTGGCAGGCGTTGTTGATGAGGATGTCCAGCGGGCCTCGGGCCGCCACCTCGTCCGCGAGCGCCACCACCTGGCGCGGATCGCGGAGGTCCACGCCCACGATGCGCAGGCGGCCGAGCCAGTCCGCACTGTCCGGCATGGCCGCGAAGCGCCGGGCGGCGTCGCGCGGGAAGCGGGTCGTGATGGTCGTGTGGGCCCCGTCGCGCAGCAGGCGCAGCGCGATGTACATGCCGATCTTGGCCCGCCCGCCGGTGAGCAGGGCGCGGCGGCCGGCCAGGTCGGTGCGGGCTTCGCGCCGCTCCCGGTTGCGGGCCGCGCACGCCGGGCACAGCTGGTGGTGGAAGGCGTCGACCCGGGTGTACCGCTGCTTGCAGACGTAGCAGGCGCGGGCCTTGCGGAGCGTGCCCGCCGACGCCCCGGCCGCCGTGGACGTCAGGCCGAGCCCCCGGGTCTCGTCGTCGATGCGGCCCGGGGCGCCGGTGGCGGTGGCCGCGGTCACGGCGTCGTCGTGGGCGCGGATGGCCGCCCGGCGCTCGGCCCGCCGCCGCTCCTTCGCGGTCTTGTGCAGCCCGGATGCCGCGCGGCGGACGGCGACGGCCTCCGGGTGCTCGACCGGCAGGGCCTCGGCCGCGGCCACCACGCGCCGGAACGCGGCCAGGTCGTCCGGGTCGATGTCCATCGGACCGACTCTAGGGGACGGGCCTCCGCTCACCCACCGAATCGCTGAAATCGCTGGTCTTTCGGCGGTGCCGCGACCATCCCCATGGGGGAGGTAACGCCCACGGCCCCGGGTGGATCCTCCGTGTGACCCTCCATCCCGTCACACCACTCCCGAGGTCCCCGCCATGCGCCTCCGCTCGCTCGTCATCTCCGCCGTCGCCGCCGGATGCGTCCTGGTCCCGGCGACGAGCGGCCTCGCGTTCACCTCGAACAACTTCGAGAGCCCCAGCGGCAACATCCTGTGCCGGTACGACAACCGGAACCAGGTGATGGCCTGCATCACCCTCAACGACACCTTCGTCGCCGCCGTCCCGCTCTACGGCAAGGCCTACAAGACCCGCGGCGGCACGTTCCCGGGCGGCCCGGTCCTCGGCTACGGCCAGACCTGGACCGCGAACCGGCGCTTCCGCTGCGTCTCCCGCGCCCGCGGCATGACCTGCCGCAGCGTCAAGACCGGGCACGGCTTCTTCATCAACCGCACCCACTACCGGCTCTTCTAGATCTCCCGGAGCTCGTCCTCCAGTCGCTCGACGGCCCGCCGGCGGTCGACGACGTAGCGCAACCGGTTGACGATCGGCCCGACGGGCGGGGGGACCTCCGCCTCGTCGGCGCCGATCGCGGCGCGCAGGTCCCCCAGCAGCGCCTCGGTCAGGGCGCGCACCCGGTCGGCCGGCACCCCGGCGTCGGCGACCGCCCCGGCGGAGGTCAGGCCCACCCGCCAGTCGTCGTCCGAGAGCTCGAACCACCCGATGTGGTGGCGCTCGCCGCTCACGACGTGGAGCAGGGCGAAGCGGGTGCCGCCCGGGGCGGCGACCTCCTCGCCCAGGCGCAGGATGCGGGGCACCTGCCGGCTCACTGGGGCATGCCGTCGACGTCCACGGCCCGCAGCTCCGTGTAGGGGTTGATCGGACCGCTCCGCCCGGCGGGGTGGAGCTCGAAGTGGAGGTGGTACACGCCGCCGCGGGCGTCGCCGGTGCGGCCGACCGCCCCGATCTGCTGGCCGGCGGCCACCCGCGAGCCCGGCGCCAGGCCGGGGCTGATCGACGAGAGGTGGGCGTAGTAGTAGGCGTTGCCCGCGTCGTCGCGCTGCCAGATCCAGATGCCGCCGAGGCCCTTCTCCACCCGGGCCATGCGCTCGATGGTGCCCGCCGCGACGGCCACGACCGGCGCGCCGCGCGGGGCGATGATGTCGTTGCCCTCGTGGGGCCCCTGGTGGCGCGGGGCGCCCCAGTCGTCGATGAACGAGTGCGGGGCGCGCACCGGGAACACCTTCAGGTGCGGGGCCTGGAAGCTCAGGAGCCGCTGGACGAGCGCCGGGTCGGCCCGGCCGTTGACCGGCAGGCCCAGGCTGCGCTGCACACGGGCGACGGCGCGGCGGGTGCGCGGGCCGTATGCCCCGTCGCTCACCACGGCGTACCCGCGGCGGCGCAGCTCGTCCTGGAGGCGCGTCACCGCCGGGCCCTTCGCCCCGATGGAGAGGCCGCGCGCGGACGGCGGGGGCCCGCCGCCGCGCCGCAGCCGGGCGAGCAGGCGGTCGTTGGCGACCCCCGTGACCTGGAGGCCCTCCCGGCGCTGGGCGCGCATGACGGCGGTGCGCGTGAGCGGCCCGTAGCCGCCGTCGACCGCGAGCGTCCGGTCGCCGGCGCGGCGCAGGGCGCGCTGCAGGGCGCACACCCGCGGGCCGTAGGCCCCCAGGCGCAGCGGCCGCCCCGGCCCCCCGCGGGCCGTCGTCGGCCCGGGGAGCCCGCACACCGACAGGCCGAGGGACCAGAGGAAGGGCCGGTCCGCCATGCCGTTGACGCGCAGGCGCAGGCGCCGCTGCAGCCGGGCCACCGCGCGCCGGGTGGCCGGGCCGTAGCGGCCGTCGACGACGACCGGGATGCCGCGCCGGCGCAGCTCGCGCTGCAGGGACCGGACCACGGGCCCGCGCGCGCCGGGCGTCAGGACCCCCGACTCTGCGCCCCGCGGCGGGGGCGGGGCCGACTGCGCGGGGGCCGTCCCCGGGAGCGCCAGGGCGGCGGCCGCGACGACGACGGCGGCCACGACCCCGCGGTGGAGCGTGCGAGCGCGCATGACCTTCCGGGCTTCGACGACCGGGGCCGCCACCCTGCCCGGCCGGGTGCGCGCCTACGCCGAGGGAGCGGGCGCCTCCGGCTCGGGGATCTCCTCGTGGATGCGGGCGATGCGCCAGGGGGCGTCGTCCCCGCCGTCCAGCGCGAGGGTCCAGGCGCCCTCGAAACGGGCCGCGCGGCTCTTGGAGCCGGCGACCAGGTCGAGCGTGTCGCGGTCCTCGACGTAACGGATGCCCTGCATCCGGATGTGCACCGTCGCCGTCGGGGGCGTGGCCTCGGAATCCACCGCCACGAGCTTGGTCCCGAGGATCACGGGGGCCCGCACGACGGTCCGCAGGTTCCGCCCGTCATCCCCCGGCGGGTACAGCAGGTCCTGCAGCAGGTCGGGCCGGGCGACCTTCGCGAACGCGGCGTCGTCGCCGTCCACGGCGTCCGCCCAGGCGGCCACCCCGCGGCGGACGGTCGCGTCGATGATGTCCGGGTCGAAGCGGGCGTCGGTGAGCGACAGGTCCCGGGCCTTCGCCAGGGCGGTGCGGGCGTCCTCGTCGTCCACCTCGGAGTGGGCGACCCCGGCCGGCAGCGCGTCGGCGACGGCCGCCTCCACCCGCGCCCGGTCGGTCATGCGGGCGTCCTCGCTGGGATCGACCTCGATCGGGGCGTCGAGCTGGTGGGTGCCCTCCTCGTCCTGCTCGATCTGGAGGAGCATCCAGGTGTCGGTGTCGTCGCGCTTGCCGAGCGTCCAGTACTCGCGCAGGTGCGTCTCCGCGCTGGAGTTCCCCTCGTGGTTGATGCGCTTGCCGCCCCCGTCGATGACGTAGTCCTCGAGCTCGGCGGACACGCGCACCACCGCCCGGTCCTCGTGATCCTCGGCGCGGTTGGTGATGCCGACGTACTCGATCGAGTGCTCGACGACGGTGACGCGGTTGCGCCAGCCCTTGCGGGCGAAGTCGTCCAGCCGGCGCCCCCACTCGACCATGAGGTCCGGGGCGACCATCGCCTCCAGGGCCGGGCGGTCGTCGCGGTCCCAGGCCGACTGGATCGCCGCGAACAGGGCCTCGGCCTCGGCGCGGACCGTGTCCGGCGCGAACGCGGCATCGTCCTCGGCGGCGACGAGGGCCTTGCGGCCGACGTCCTCGGTGCGCGCGGCGCGCTTCGACGCGGTGACCCGGTCGCGGGCCTTGGCGTAGCCCTTGCTGAAGGTGTGCTTCTTCTTCTCCAGGACCGTCGAGACGACCACCACGGCGGCCACGCCGCCGAAGACGATGATCGTGCCGGTGGTGCCGAGGCTCCCGCCGCCGCCGGAGCCGCCGCCCCCTCCGAAGCCGCCCCCGCCGCCGCCACCGCCCCCGCCACCGCCGCCGAAGCTCCCGCTGCCGCCGCCGGCGGCGCCGAACGCGGTCGCGGCCTGGGCCGCCAGCACGAACAGGGCGAGGAGGACGACGCGCGTGCCGGCGCGGAGGCGTGCGGTCATGGCGCCGAGGCTAGCGGCCGCGCGGGGCCGGGCGCGCCGCCCGGTCGTCGAGGAACCGCCCCCTCGGGCGCCGGGGGCGGGTCCATCGTGCGGGGCGTGCCGATCACTCCCGCCCCCGGGGGCGTCCGTCACCCGCGCCGGGCAGCGGGGCGGTCTACGATCGCCACATGGACGAGCCCATCGGACTGATCGTCGTGGACCACGGCTCCCGGCGCGCCGAGAGCAACGACATGCTGGAGCGGATGGCGCTCCAGATCGCGGAGGTCGTGCCCTACCCCATCGTGGAGCCGGCCCACATGGAGCTGGCCGAGCCGTCCATCGCGACCGCGTTCGCGGCCTGCGTGGCGCGCGGCGCGCGGACGGTCGTGGTAGCGCCGTACTTCCTGCTGCCCGGCAGGCACTGGAGCGAGGACATCCCCGCCCTGGTCGCCGAGGCGGCCGCGGAGCACCCGGGCATCGCCCACCTCGTGGCCGCGCCCTTCGGCATGCACCCGCTCATGGCGCAGGTGATCGACGCCCGCGTGGCCCACTGCCTGGCCCACGCCCGCGGCGAGGCCCCGGAGTGCGACGTCTGCGCGGGCACCGGCGGCTGCCGGATGCAGGTCGCTCAGCCGGGCTTGCGGGCGATGGCGAACAGCTTGGCGAACTCGTAGCGCCAGCCGCGCGGGCCGGACCGCGCGCGCAACTCCGCCTCGATCCTCCCCACGTACTCGGCCACCTCGGCCTCGGACTGGTCGCCGATCATGTGGCCCGCGACCACCCGCATCCGCTCCATGTAGGCCTCGACGGTGGTGTTCCGCACCCGGGTCTCCATCCAGATGTCCACCGGCTCCAGGCCGGCCTGGACGAGGTAGTCCTCCATCTCGTCCTGGTTGCGCAGGTTGCCGTCGAACGCGCCGACCCAGCGGTAGTTGATCGGCTCGACGTTGGAGATGACGTCCCGGTAGGCCTGCTCGCCGCCGCGGCCGGACATGAGGATCGCGATGACGCCGCCCGGCTTCAGGGCCTTCGCCATCGCCGCGGCCGCCGCCCACTTGCGCGGGAACCAGTGGTACGCCATCGAGCAGATCACCAGGTCGAACGCGCCGTCGGGGACCGGCATGTTCTCCACGTCCGCCTTCACCAGGGTGACGTCCACGCCCTCGATGCCGCCGAGCTTGGCCTCGAACTTCTCCAGCATCCCCTCGGCCGGGTCGACGCCCGTGATCCGCGCCGGGCGGAAGCGGTCGATGACGGCCTGCGCCGCCCAGCCGGTGCCGCAGCCCACGTCGAGGACGTCGTCGTAGGACCCCGGCGGGATCGTCAGCACCAGGCGCTGCGCGCCCTCGATGTTGAAGCGGACGGCGTCCTCGTAGTCGGACGCGGTCTCGGTGAACCCGCCGCTGACGGACTCGTGGCTGCTGTGGATGTGCGACGACATTGGGGCGGGGCTCCTGGGTGGGTGGGGTCGGGAGGGTCGGGCGTCAGCGGAGGACGATCTCGCCGCCGGCCGTCGCGAGGCCGCAGGCGTGGATGCCTGGACCGGTGCCGGGCGCGTAGCGGACGGGCAGTCCGTGGTCCGGGCCGAGCCAGCCCTCGAGCACCAGCTGGTGGTCGCCGACCTCGACGAACGTGTACCCCGTCGGGGCGCAGGTGTGGCCGGCGGCCGCGTAGCGCTCCGACTGGATCCGGTGACGCACGGCCCGGTCGCCGATGAGCTCGAGGAAGAACGGCAGCGGGTACTGCGGCATGCCGCAGGAGCGAAACGTGATCTCGTCCTGGCCCGGGTTCCGCGCCTGGCCGACGCGCAGGGGCAGGCCGCGGCGGCCGGCCGTCTCGTCCAGGTCGGCCACGCCGAGGCACCACCAGAGGATGCGGTCCTCGCCCTGGAGCGTGGCCTCGAGCCAGGCGCCGTCGTCCTTGCCCGTGTCGACGATGCCGAGCAGTTCCAGGAAGCACTCGGGCCCGAGCGGCACGAGCCGGCTGGCGGTGCCGCCGAGGTGGGCGCCGCCGCGCACGCTGCCGAGGCCGTGCTCGTCGCGCAGGCGTTCGGCGGCACGGTCGACATCGACCACGCCGTAGATGACGTGGTCGATGAAGAAGCCTTCGTCGCTCATGTGTCCTGGGGCCTTTCGTCGGGACGGGGCGGTCCGGTGGACCGGCGGATGGAGAGTGCCGTGGGCAGGTCGGGGAACGCCGCGAGGTCCTGGTCGCCGAGGCGGGCGGCGAGCAGGTCGCCCGCGCGCTCGCCGAGCGGCCGGTAGGCGACGAGGGCGCTGGTGAGCCCAGCGGCGGCCGAGCCGGGCAGGTCGTCCACGCCGGCGATCGAGACGTCACCCGGCACGTCGAGGCGCATCCAGTGGGCGGCGGCGAGGGCGCTCGTCGCCAGCGTGTCGCTCAGCGCGATCAGCGCGGTGGGCCGGGGGCTGCGGGCGAGGGCCGCGCGCGCGAGCGCCTCACCAGCCGCGGGGGTGGGGCGCGCCGCGGACCCGTCGAGCGCGAAGACCTCGGGGGGCGGGAGGGCGGGATCCCAGCCCTCGGCGACCCCGGCGAGCCGGGCGTCGGCCCCGCGCCAGGCGAGCACCGCCAGCCGCTGGTGCCCCAGGTCGCGGAGGTGGGCGGTCACCGCGCGGGCCGCCCCCTGGACGTCCGCGCGGACGGCGTCGATCCCCGGTCCGGGATCGCCATCAATGACCACGGTCGGGACGGCGCGGTCGCTGATCGCCACGTCACGGAAGAAGACCCGGCCGTCGACCATCTGCCCCGCGCTGTCGCCCGACAGCAGCACCGAGAAGCCGGCCCTGCTGCAGGCCGTCAGCAGGCCGTGCGCGACGAGCGCGGCGGCGGGGTCGCCAAGGAGGGCCTCCGGGTCGCCGGGGGCGACGAACGCGATGACGCCCGCGCGGTCCCGGGCGAGCGAGCGCGCGGCGGGGTGCGGGCCCAGGTAGCCCAGCTCGGCCGCGGCGTCGAGGACGCGCTGCCGGGTGCCCTCGGCCACCTTGGCGGGGTTGCTGTAGGTGTTGGAGGCCGTCCAGATGGAGACGCCCGCCGCGGCGGCGACGTCGCGGAGGGTCGCCTTGCGTGTTTCGGGTCGTTGCTTGCGCTCGGCCATCTAACGCGTTAGTTTCCTCGCATCGCCTAACGGGTTAGGTAGAAGCATAGACCGCACGGGCGACGTTTCGCACCTCCCGCTCGGTGACGTCGCCGACCCGTTCACCCATGGCCTCACGAAGGAGCCGTCGCATGCCCGTGCTCGAAGCCCCGCAGCTGGTCACCAACAGCCGGATGCTCTACTTCACCTGGGTCCCGGCCGACCCCGACGCGGTCCGCGCCCTGGTCCCCTCCGAGCTCCAGCTCGCCGAGAACAACCAGTGCTTCATCAACCAGTACGTCGTCGACTCCACGGAGCAGACGTCCGGGTTCGAGGCGTATTCGCTCACCTACGCCGGCGCCGACCTGTCCGGTCAGGACACCCCGGACGGCAACATCCCCGGCCGCTGGTGGACCCACTACTTCAACTCCAACGCGGACATGCGCGCGTACGCCTCCAAGCGCGGCGTCCCGGCCGGCCCGGGTGAGACGAGGCTGGAGGTCTCGGACGGCGTCCTCACCGCCACGACCTGGGCCGACGGCACCGCCGTCATCCGGACCACGGTGACGGTAGGCGACGAGATCGCCGTCACGGGCGCCGGCCAGCTGCGGTACATCACGGACGTGGACGGCACGCTCACGAGCGGCCTGTACCCGTTCAACGCCGGCCTCGTGCAGCCGTGGGAGGTCACGAAGTTCGAGTTCCTGGAGCCGGACCACCCCGTCTCGGCCCTCCGCCCGGCCGACCCCCTCCAGGTCACGTGGGGCTTCTACTCGCCCAACGCGTCCTTCTGCTACCCCGGCGGCGAGGCCCCCCTCGGGACCACCCCGTAGCGATCCCCGGACAGCCCGCACCCGACGAGGCCGCGGAGGGCGGCCTCGACTTCCTCGCCCGCAGCCTGCAGGACCTGCAGGCCGGCGGGACGGAGTTCGTCGGGCTGTTCGCCAAGAGCGAGAACTTCCGGCACGTCCGTCATGAGCAGGTTCTCGCCCGCTGGGCCGTTCTGGACGAACCCTGGGCCCAGCGGGTCGAGACCGCCCGCAAGGAGTCGGTCGACCGGACCCCCGCGGCCGCAACCTTCGGCCGGTGACCGGCCACACGATCCGCCCCGAGGAGACGACGCCATGACCATCGACACCGCACCTCGCCCCGCCCGGCCCCTCCTGACCTGGATGCAGGCCCACCCGGACCGCCTCACCGCCCTCCTCGCCGAGGAGGCGACGGGTGAGGAGGACGTCACCCCGGCGAGCGACGCCGCCATCCGCGCGCACCTGCGGTTCGTGGTGGAGGCCCTCGCCGCCAACGCCGACGCCGGGGCCCGCGACCGCCTCGAGGGTCTCGCGGACCGGATCGCGGAGGACGCCATCGACCCGGTCCGGCTCGAGGAGGCGATCGACCTCGTCGGCGCGGTCACCGCCCATGAGTTCCGCCTGCAGTTCGGCGCGTCGGCGGCGAAGGACGAGGCACTCGGTGACATGGCGGGCCGCCGCGTCCGCATCGCCGCATGGCACCGGGTATTCCTGGACGAGCTCGAGGGGACGCTCGACCGCGGCGGCTTCGACGCCGACGAGGCCCGGACGTGGATGGCGGGCAACCAGATGACGCTCGCGGACACCATCTTCGCGATGGACCGGCTCGCCAAGCAGCGCGAGATCGACCGTGGCGGTCCCGACGCCGTCGCCAGCACGGAGGTCGCCAACCGGATCGGCCAGGCGGCCACCCTGCACGCCCACACCCGCTTCCTCGTCGACGCCGTCGGCCGCGGCCTGCCCGCCGCCGCATGAGCCGGGAGACGAAGGGCAGGAGTCCGTTCATCGTGCTGGCGAGCGGCGACGACCTCTCGGTCCTGGCCGAGGCGGGCGGACAGCGGCCCGTGCGCGGACTCCCCGCGGCGGACCCGGATCGGCCCGAGGAGGAGCGCGTCACCCGGACGGACGCCGAGGGCGATCCCCGGGGTCCGTCGGACGCCTAACGGCGGGCGGCCGCCTTCCGCTGGGCGCGGCGCTTCGCGACGGCGTTGCGCCGCTGGGCGTCCCGGGAGGGGTTGCCTGCGGCGGCGGTGCCGGCCACGCGGCGCCGGTCCGATCGCCCGAGGGCGTCGGCGTCGGCGGCCGGGGCGTCGACCATCAGCCCGGCGAGCCCGTCGGCGCCCATCGTGCGCCGGCTCAGCTCGTTGCGCTGGGCCGGGCTGAGGCGCGCGAGCATGGCGCGGGCGTGGCGGGCCTCCTCGGTGTCGCTCACGGCGAGCGCGACCTCCAGGTCGCTCACCGGCCGCCCCGTGGGGATGACGCCGTCGCGCTCGGCCTTGCGGCGCGCGGCCTTCATGCCGGAGGCCGTCATCCGGGCCATGAGCCACCGGAACGGCGGGACGCGCATGAGGCGGCGGGCGAGCGGGGGCCGGCGCATCGCGTAGGCCAGGCCGAACCAGGCGGCGGCGCCGACGGCGATCGCGGCGCCGGCGGCGATGAGGATGGTGATCAGCATGCAGCCCCCATCGGCCGCGGCGGCCCCGGGCACGAGCCCCCGGGGCCGGGGTGGATCCACCGCGCTAGGCGGCCAGGTCCCTCAGCGCCTCAGCCTCGCGGGCGCGGGCCAGCCGTTCCAGCGCGGCCCGCTCGATCTGCCGCACGCGCTCGCGGCTCACGCCGATGCGCTTGCCGATCGCCTCCAGCGTCTCGGGCTCGTGGTCGCCGATGCCGTAGCGGGCGGCGAGCACCTCGCGCTCGCGGTCGGACAACGTGGCGAGGGCCGCGTCGAGCAGGTCGCGGCGCAGGCCCACCTCGACGTCGGCGAGCGGCTCCTCGTCCTCGGCCGGGATGAGATCGCCGAGCGACGCGTCGCCGTCCTCCCCCACCGGCCGGTCGAGGCTCGCGATGGTCCGCGGCAGGGCGTGCGCCTCGCGCACCCGCTCCACGGTCAGGCGGCTCTCCGCGGCGATCTCCTCGTCGGTGGGCTCGCGGCCGAGCTTCCCGAACAGGGTCCGCTCGGCACGGGCGACGCGCTGCTGGCGCTCCACCACGTGCACGGGCAGGCGGATGGTGCGCGACTGGTTGGCGAGAGCCCGCTGGATCGCCTGCTGGATCCAGAGGGTCGCGTAGGTGGAGAAGCGCAGCCCCCGGCGCCAGTCGAACTTCTCGACGGCGCGGGTGAGGCCGAGCACGCCCTCCTGGATGAGGTCGAGCAGGGTCAGCTCGCCCTGTCCCTGGTAGCGGCGCGCGATGGAGATCACGAGGCGCAGGTTGGAGAGGATCATCCGCTCCTTCGCCGCCGCGTCGCCCTCCTCCACGAGCTGGGCGAGCCGCCGCTCCTCGGCCGGCAGCAGGAGCGGGTGGCGGCGCACCTCGTTCAGGAAGAGCTGCATGGCGTCGGTGGTGCTCTCGGCCACGGCGCCGTTGGTGACGCTCGTGGGAGGCGTCTCCGCCTTGCCGCAGTCGTCGGTGACGTCCACGCCGCGCTCGCGCAGGCGCTCGTAGAACGCGGCGACCTCATCGTCGCCGGCGTCGGCCTCCGCCAGCGCCTCTCCGACCTCGGTCAGGTTGAGGCAGCCCTGCTCCTCGCCCTGACTCACCAGCGCATCGAGCCTCTCGCTCACCGGGTCCGCCCTCCCGTCGTCTCGTACGGGATCACGCTACCCCGTCCGGCCCCTCCCCTGCCGCCCCGGGTTCTCGCGCTCGCGCCGGATCGTGACCTTGCGCCCCTTGATGGTCGTCCCCCGCAGGGCCGTGACGACGTGGTCTGCGGAGGCGAGCGGGACCTCGACGAGCGAGAAGCGGTCGAAGATCTCGATGGCCCCGACGTCGCGGCCGGTGAGCGACGACTCGCCGGTCACCGCCCCCACGAGGTCCTGGGGCCGGATGCCCGCGCTGCGGCCCGCGCCCACGAACACGCGCGTCGTGGGCCCGGACGGCCGTCGGCCGGTGGGCGCGCCGGGCCGCCCGCGCTGACCACCGCGCTCGTGGCGCCCGCGGTCCGGCGGCGGGGCGACGGCGGGGATGTCCGCCTCGTCCTCGGCCGGGCCGCCCGCGGCGTCGTGCGCGAGCTTCGTGGCGGCGAGCGCGACCTCCATCACGTCGAACTCGTCGGCGAGCGTCTCGACGACCACCCGGAACCGGTCGAGACCGCCGGCGAGGATCGTCTCGCGCAGCGTGGCGCGCAGCATCTCGAGGCGCCGGGCGCGGAGGTCGGCGACGGTGGGGACCGTGGCGGTGGCGAGGCGCTGGCCGGTGACGCGCTCGATGTTCTTCAGCAGCCGGTGCTCGCGGGGCTCGGCGAGCGTGATCGCGACACCCTCCCTGCCCGCGCGCCCGACCCGGCCGATGCGATGGACGTATGCCTCCGGCGCGGACGGGACGTCGTAGTTGACGACATGGGTGAGCGTGTCGATGTCGAGGCCGCGGGCGGCGACGTCGGTCGCGACGAGCAGGTCGGCGGTCCCCGAGCGCAGGCGCCCCATGACCTTGTCCCGCGCCTCCTGGGTCATGCCCCCGTGGAGGGCCTCGGCCCGGTAGCCGCGGCCGGTGAGGGTCTCGGCGAGCGCGTCGACCTCGGTGCGCGTGCGGCAGAAGACGATTGCGGCGGCGGGGGCCTCGACGTCGAGGATGCGCGCGAGGGCGGCGGGCTTGTGGGCGCGGGCCAGGATGTACGCGCTCTGGCGGACCCGCGGGGCCTCCCCGGGCGCGGCCGGCTCCCGCGCGATGCGCACCCTGACGGGATCGCGGAGGTGGCTCCGCGCGATGGCGCCGATGCGCGCGGGCATGGTGGCGGAGAAGAGAACGGTCTGCCGGTCCGCCGGGGTGCCCTCCAGGATGGCGTCGATGTCGTCGGCGAAGCCCATGTCGAGCATCTCGTCGGCCTCGTCCAGCACGACGATCGACAGCCGGTCGAGGGCGAGGGTGCCGCGCGCGATGTGGTCCCCGGCGCGGCCGGGGGTGGCGACCACGACATCGGTGCCCGCCTGGAGCGCGCGGAGCTGCCGGCCGATGGGCTGGCCGCCGTAGATCGGCAGGACGCGTGCGCCGAGCGGGCGCCCGTAGCGGTGGATCGCCTCGGAGACCTGCATCGCCAGCTCGCGGGTGGGGACCAGGACGAGCGCCGCGGGGGCGGTCGGCCCCTCGGCCACGGCGATCCGCTGCAGCATGGGCAGGGCGAAGGCGGCCGTCTTGCCGGTGCCGGTCGCGGCCTCGCCGAGCAGGTCGCGGCCCTCCAGCAGAGGCGGGATCGCCTCCCGCTGGATCGGCGTCGGCTCCTCGTACCCGAGGTCGGTGAGGGCGGCGAGCAGCCCGGCGCGCAGGCCGAGCTCGGCGAACCCCTGGCGGTCGTCGTCGGCCACGGACGCGGGACCCTACCGGGCCGCGGCCCGGCGAGCCCCCGGCGTCAGGCCTCGCGGCTCGCCTTGTCCCAGCAGTCGTTGAGGGCCGACTGCAGGTACACCAGGTGCAGGTGGAACAGGAACATCAGCAGGACGGCGATCGGCGGGCTGACGGTCTCGCTGCCGACGGTCATGTCCTGCATCCGGCGCACGCGCCCGGCCGTGTAGCCGGCCGTGAAGTACGGGGGGACGACCAGGAGGAAGCCGGGGATGAGGGCGAGGACGGCCTTCGAGGGATCGTTGCCGAACGGGCGGCCGATCGCGGCCGAGTAGTCGCGCAGCTCGGTGTTGATCTTGTGCCAGTAGACGAAGCCGTAGATCCCGAAGGTGATGAGGCTGAGCGCCCACACGCCCCACGGGTGGCGCTTCTTCAGGGTGACGCCGCGGACGACGAGGGTCTCGGCCATCAGGGCTCCGTCGTGGAGGTGGTGGAGGACGTCGTGGTGCCCGGGCCGGTGGCGACCGTGAGGTCGACCGAGCTGCCGGGGGCGAGCTCCGTGCCGGGGGACGGGTCCTGGGCGAGCACCTGGTCGGCGGGCGACCCCTCGGCGTCGGTCACCTGGCCCAGCTCCAGGTCGGCCTGCTGCAGCGCGCTGACGGCGTCGTCGAGCGTGAGCCCCACCAGGGAGGGCACCGTGGAGACCGGGGCCCCGGAGGACACGGTGATCGTGACCCGGGTGCCGGCGTCCACGCGCGTGCCACCGGCCGGCTGCTGGGCGCTGACCACCCCGCTCGGCGTGTCGGCGTCCGGCTGCGTCTCGACCTGGACCAGGAGGTCCGCGTCGGCCATGGCCGACCGCGCGTTGCCCTCGGCCTCGCCGACGACGTCCGGCACGGACACCTCCCCCGCGCCGAGCGTGAGGGTCACCTCGCTGTCGGGGTCCACCTCGCTGCCGGGCGAGGGGTCGGTCGAGACGACGACGGCGCTGTCCCCCGTGTTCTCCCCGTCCACCACGGCCCGCAGGCCGGCGTCGCTGAGGCGCTGGGTGGCCTGCTGGACGCTCATCCCGGTCACGTCCGGCACCTGCACGGTGTCGCCGTCGTCGTCGCCCGTCCCCACGATGAGGAACACCACGGCGACGATCGCCAGCGCGGCGAGGATGAGGGCGCCGATGGCGAGCCACATGTGCCAGCGCCGCGGCGGGTCGGAGGGCGGCAGCGGCGTGACGGGCGCCGAGAGCGTGCGGGACACCTCGGCGAGGCGCTCGCGCATGGCCGTCGCCTCGGGGATGCGGCCGTTGACGGCGTCGTCGACGATCCACCCGATCTCCTGCGGCACGGCCACGCCGTGACCCGACACCGAGCGCCCCGGCTGGGCCGGCGCGCCGGTGAGCAGCTCGTGCATGAGGCGCCCCACCTCGACGCACGCGACGTCCCCGGCCCCGGGCGGGGCCTCGGGCTCGGGACGGAACCGGGTGACCCGGACGCTGCGGTCGCGCCCCAGCACGGCCGACGCGGGCAGGATCCCCAGTCCGCTGTCGACCCGGCGGGCCGTGAGCGTCGCGTCGAGCAACTGGACGCCGATGGACGCCACATCGGCCGCCGGCAGCGGCCCGCGCTGGGCGACGAGGTGCTCGATGTCGGTCCCCTCGATGAGCGAGGTGACGAGGTAGACGTCCCCGTCGGGCGTCTCCCCCTCGTCGAGCACCGGGACGACGTGCGAGGTGTCGAACTGCAGGCTCCGCAGGGCGGCCGCCTGGCGGCGCAACTCATCGGCCCCGGCCGGCCCGGCGACCCGGATCGCCACCGTCCGGCGCAGCGCCAGATCGGTCGCGACGAACACGGGCATCGTCGCCGTACCGCCGAGCGCGCGCTCCAGCCGGTAGCGGCCGTCGACCAGGTCCCCCACGGCATGGCGGCTCATGCGCGGCAGCCTAACCGCAGCGGGTGGGGTATGACTCGGCCGATATGGGTGAGATGCACGACCGGATGCTCCGCGGGGAGCCCTACATCGCCGGCGACCCCGTCAGCATCGCCGCGTACGCCCGCGTCCAGGACCTCCTCGCCCGTTTCAACGCGGCCCCGCCCGGCCCCGCCGGCGACCCGGAGCGTGACCGCCTCCTGCGCGAGATGCTCACCGGGAAGGTCGGCGAGCGCGTCGTCGTACGGCCCCCGTTCTTCTGCGAGTACGGCGCCGTCTCCATCGGCGACGGCACCTTCGTGAACGTGGACGCCGTGATCCTGGACGTCGCCCCCGTGACGATCGGAGCGGCCTGCCAGATCGGCCCCCGCGTCCAATTGCTCACGCCCACGCACCCGATCGAGCCCGGCCCCCGGCGGGAGGGCTGGGAGTCGGCCTCCCCCATCACCCTGGGCGACAACGTCTGGCTGGGCGGAGGGGCGATCGTCTGCCCCGGCGTGACGATCGGGGACGACACCGTGGTGGGCGCCGGAGCGGTGGTCACGAGGGACCTGCCCGCGGGCGTCGTGGCCGTCGGGGTCCCGGCACGGGTGGTGCGGGAGGTCGGTCCGTGAGCGGCCGTCAGGGCCCGAGCAGGGCCGCCGGCACGACGCCGATGCCGTCGCGGCGGCGATAGGCGTCCCGGCCCGTCGTCACGAGGATCGCGTCGCGCAGCCGGTCGCCCATCCTGCCGGCGAGCCACCGGAGGTGCCGCACATCGTGATCGTCCGGGGTGGCCGTCAGCTTCACCTCGATCGCGACGAACGAGCGATCCGCCTGCTCCACGATGAGGTCGACCTCCCGATCACCCGCTGCCGTCCGGAAGTGGAAGACCTGCGCTTCGTTCTGCTGGGCGTAGACCCTGACCGAGAGGGCGACCAGGGACTCGAAGAGGTCGCCGAGAAGGGAGCCGTCGCGGGGTACCGGAGGCCCGCTCGGCCGCCCGTCGAGAAGTGACCCGGAATCGGCGCCCAGGAGGCGCGCCGCCAGCCCGGGATCGGCCATGTGGTGGCGTACGGATCCGGTGTTGCGCCGTATGTGGGACATGGTCGGCAGCCACGCCGGCATCGGATCGATGATCCAGAGGCGCGCGAGTGCCTCCCGGTAGTTGCGTGCCGTAGGGGCCGAGAGCTGATCGCCGGCAGCCGTAGCAGCCCGCACCTTCTCCCAGCTCATGGTGGTCGCCGTCGCCGCCGCATAGGCGGTCATGAGCGCGCGGAGGGCCTCCGGGCGACGAACCGGGATTCCGGTCTCGTCCGTGATCTCACGATCGACGACACGAGCGAGGTACCCGTCGATCTGCGTCCGCAGCGCGCGGCCGCGATAGTCCCTCATCCCCGGGAAGCCCGAGCCCACGATCTCATCGGCGTAGTCATGCAGGGTGACGTCGGTGCGGCCGGTGAGCTCCGGCCTGTCTCCGGTGAGGAGCGCGCCCAGGGGCACCGTGGGGGTGCCGAGGTCCCGCTCGGCGAGACTCAGCGGGCGCATCCTCAGGATCGGGATCCTCCCGGCGCCCGAATGGCGCTCCTCCGGTGTCGCCGCGGAGCCGGCCAGCAGGAAGGAGCCGGGGGGAGCCCCCGAATCGACGGCGTGCCGCACCCGGTCCCAGGTACCGGGCAGTCGCTGGAACTCATCGATGAACACCGGCGGCCGGCCCTCCAGCACCCGGGAGGGATCGGCCTCCGCGAGCGTGAGCTCCTCCGGATGCGACAACTGGTGGACCGTCGCCGACCGCCGCTCGGCGGTCGCGCTCTTGCCGACGCCCTTCGGACCTTCGAGCGCGAGCGCCGGTAGGGCCGGAAGGAGCTCGTCGAGCTCGTCATCGACGATGCGTCGCCGGTACGGCATGTCGCGACCGTATCACGAGTTTTCCAACTGCGACGTATTTTTCTTTCTAACTCCGACGCTCGCTGGTTTCCAACTGCGACGCTATCCTCGCGTGCCCGACACGACGACGGCGCCCATGCACCCAGGTCCCCCTCCCCCACCACGAGACGTCGACACCCTCCGGACGCGTCTCCGTGCCGACCTCACCGCCGCCATGAAGGCGCGCCGGCCCGAGGCCGTGTCGGCGCTGCGGTCGGCCCTCGCCGCCATCGACAACGCCGAGGCCGTCGAGGCGGCCGCCGCGCCGATCGAGGAATCGAGCCCGCACGTCGCGGGCGCCAGGGAGGGGCTCGGTGCGGCCGAGGCGCGCCGCCGGGTCCTGTCCCTCGACGAGGTCCTCGCGCTGCTGCGGGCGGAGGTCGACGAGCGCCTCGCCGAGGCCGACCGCTACGACGCCCGTGACCAGGCCGCGGCGGCGGGCCGTCTCCGGGACGAGGCCGGGGTGATCGCGGCCTACCTGGCGCCCTAGCCGCGGCCGGGCCGGGCGCCGGCGCCCGGGCACGGATCGTGCCGTGCCCGGGCGCCCGCGGGTACCGCTACTGGTCGAGCGCGCCGAGCTTGCTGTTCTGCGGGGCGGTCCAGTTCGTGCTGCGCACGACGGCGGGGCCGGCGCCCCAGGCGCCGAGGAACGTCTCGGTGATGGTGTCGGCGCCGTCGGTGCGGCACAGCACCCGCTCGACGTCCTTCACCCGGATCGTGACGGCCTGGGCCCGGTTCGCCTGCCCGAAGAAGCGGACGAGGAACTGGTAGCCGAGCCCGGCAGGCGCGGGGAGCACCTCGCAGAAGCCCTTGATGAACGGCTGGGCGGGGGCGGTGCCGATGGTGGCGGGGGCGTTCGCGCCCGACACGTTCACCCTCGGCAGCCGGCCGAACCCGGTGGGGAACAGCTCCGGCTGGCTGTTGTCACCCGCGAGCACGGCGGCGGTGCCGATCACGAGGACGTCGTCGTCGGGCTTGGAGAGCCGCTTCACCTGGCGGGTGACCTTCACCCGCCGGTCACCGACGCGGACCGTGCGGGTGACCTTGACGGTCGTGTACCTCGGCGGCTCGCCGCCGACGAAGGCGTCGCTGCCGTCTCCCGGCGCCCAGACGAAGGCGTCGTTGCCCTCTCCACCGAATGCGATGTCGAAGTTCGGGAAGGCGACGGCGTCGCTGCCGCGCTCCAGCCCGCCCACCAGGACGTCGTCGCCGGCGTTGCCGACGAGCGTGTCCGGGCCGAGGCGGCCGATGAGGACGTCGTTCCCGCTCCCGGAGACCAGCTGGTCGCCCTTGCGGAGGGTCTGGTCCGCGGCGACGCCGGGAGGCTGCAGGGTGGTGTCGGTGGTGGTGTCATCGTCGGCGCCGATCAGGACCAGCGGGCCACGCGCGCCGGGGAAGTCGGTCAGGGCCGCGCTCGCCGGGACGGCGGCGGCGGCGGCGACGCCGCAGGCGGCGATCACTGCGCTGCGGCGGATGAGGTGACGGCTCATGGTGCTCTCTCCTTCATGGGGACGGATGCTGCCTCGCCCATGAAGACGCCGGATCGCCCGGACTATTCCCGCGCCCTCAGAAGGTGACGGCGCCACCGCCCTTCCACACCGCCAGCTTCGTGAGGGTGTCCTCGTCCACGCCGGCGCCGGAGAGCACGCACGTGCGCCCGTCGCGCAGCCATGTGACGGCGAGGCGGTCGCCGCTCGGGAAGACGAGCAGCGGCACCCCGTCGCGCGTCACGGCACGGGCCTCGGCCGGGTCGGGGAGCGCGTCACCGGGGACGATCGAGTACGCGACCGTCGCCCCCTCCTTGTCGTAGAACACCGTGGTGGTGTCCCGGCCGTCCAGGTCGTCGCCGCGACGGCCCGCCGAGCGCCAGCCGAAGTCCTCCTCCCAGGCGGGGAACGCCACGCCCTCGACCGACGCGTCCAGGAGGGCCGGCGTCGCCGGATCGACCGGCGGGCCGGGGGCCTGGGAGGGCCGGGCGGCGAGCTCCGCCGCCTGGGCGACGGTCGGGCCGCCGCCCCCGGCCGGCACGAACAGGACGGCCAGGACGACGACGGCGGCCGCGAGCGCGGCGGTGGCCGCCCACCACCCCGCGGCGCGGCGGCGGCGCGGCGCGGGCGCGGGCCGGCGCTGCTCCTCCACCCGGGCACGGAGGGCCGCGGGGGCGCCGTCGAAGGCGGCCTCGGCGGCGGCCGCGCGCAGGACGGCCGCCCCGCGGCGCTGGGCCGCGATGGCGGCGGCCACCGGCGGCGACTGCGCCGCGAGCGCCTCGATCTCGGCCGTCCGGGCGGGCGGGAGCGCGCCGTCCACGAGCGCGGCGATCTCCTCCGGACTCACGCCCGGACCGGGATCGTCGTGCCGGCCCTCCGCCATCGGCCCCCTCCCCTCTCGTACCGCGGACGCAGGTCTCACCATGATGGTCGACGCCGCCCCCGGGTTATTATTCCCGGCGGTTCACGACCGGGGGATGCGGAGCGCCCCCGGCGCCCGCACGACACACGAGGCCCCGTGGAGCGCCAGCTCGATCAGCGAGGTCTCGGGGACCACCTCGACCGCCTCTTCCGCGCCGCGTGGGCGCTGTGCGGATCGCGGGAGGACGCCGAGGACCTCGTGCAGGACACCTACGCCCGGGTGCTCGCCCGTCCGCGGATGCTGCGCAACGAGGACGACCTGGGCTACCTGCTGCGCGCGCTGCGCAACACGTTCCTCAGCGACCGCCGCACCCGCTCCCGCCGCCCGGCCACGACCCCGCTGCCGGAGCACACCGAGCCCGCCGCCGTGCGCACCGACGCCGACCCGGAGGCGGTGCTCGCCGCCCGCGAGGTGTACGCCGCCGTCGCGGCGCTGCCGCCCGACTACCGCGACGTCGTGGTCGCGGTCGACGTCGTCGGACTCTCCTACGACGAGGCCGCCAAGGCCCTCAAGCTGCCCCAGGGAACCGTCATGAGCCGCCTCTACCGCGGCCGCAACCGCGTCGCCGAGGCGGTCGGCTGAGCGCCCGCCCCGGCCCGTGGTGCGCTACTGGACCAGCTCGAAGATCTTGAACATCGGCATGTACATCGAGATGACGACGATGCCGACGATGACGCCCACGGCGATCATCATGAGGGGCTCGATGATCGAGGTCAGCGACTTCAGCATCGTCGCCACCTCGTCGTCGTAGAAGTCGGCCAGCTTGTGGAGCATGCGGTCCACGGCGCCGGTCTCCTCGCCCACCGACAGCATCTGGGTGACCATCACGGGGAACACGCCGGTGCGCGCGAGCGGGGTCGCCAGGGGCTGCCCCTCCCGCACCCGCTCCGCGACCTCGGCCATCGGGTCGGAGATGACCCGGTTGCCGGCGGTGCGGGCGGTGATGTCGAGGGCCTGCAGGATCGGGACGCCGGAGGCGGTCAGGGTGCCGAGGGTCCGGGAGAAGCGGGCGACCGCGATCTTGCGGACGATGTCGCCGATCCGCATCGGGAAGCGCAGCTTCAGGGTGTCCCACATCAGCCCGCCGCGGTCGGTCGACTTCCACTTCCGGAAGGCGACCACCGTCACGATGGGGATGATGAACATGAGGTACCAGTAGGACCTCATCGCGTCCGACAGGTTGATCATGAACTGGGTCAGCGCGGGGAGCTCGCCGCCGAGGTCGGTGAACATGTCGGCGAAGATCGGGATGATGAAGAGCACCATCCCGATGAGGACGGCGACGGCGAACACGCCGATCAGGATCGGGTAGACCATCGCCGAGCGGACGGTCCGCTTCAGGTGGTCG
This sequence comes from Thermoleophilia bacterium, assembly GCA_050249835.1. Lineage (GTDB taxonomy): Bacteria > Actinomycetota > Thermoleophilia > Miltoncostaeales > Miltoncostaeaceae > Miltoncostaea. The sequence continues at coordinate 53,782 of JBFWPT010000004.1, read as the reverse complement.
TCCTTCTCCAGCTGGACCGCGACGCGCTCCAGCACCTCCTCCAGGTTGCCGCCCGTCTCCCCGGCGCGGACCATCGCGACGAAGAGGTCGGAGAACACCTTCGGGTGCTTCGCCATCGCCTGCGACAGCGCGAGGCCGGCCTCGACGTCCTGGCGCACGGCGACGATCGCGTTCTTCAGCTTCGGCGCCTCGGTCTGCTCCTCCAGCACGTACAGCGCGCGCAGGAGCGAGAGGCCGCTGGAGATCATGGTGGCGAGCTGCCGGGCCATGACGGTCACGTGCCGCGACTTGAGGCCGCGGTAGCGGTCGAGGATCTCGTCCACCGTCGGCGTCGTCGACTTCTGGTCGACGTCCACCACGGTCAGGCCGCGCATGCGGAGCTGGGCGGCGACGGCGGCCTTCGAGTCGCCGGTCACCTCGCCCGTCATGGACGTGCCCGCCCGGTCGAGGGCCTTGTAGACGTAGGTGGCGCTCATGCGGCGGCCTTCACGAGGCCGAGCAGGCGCTTCAGCTCGTCCGGGTGGCCCGCGCGCTCCAGGGCGGCGTCCATCGAGATGACGCCCTGGCGCACCAGGTTCGCGAGGGTCGCATCCATCGTCTGCATGCCGTGCGACGAACCGGTCTGCATCACGGAGTAGATCTGGTGGGTCTTGCCCTCCCGGATGAGGTTCCGGACGGCCGGCGTCGGCATCAGCACCTCGCAGGCCACCACCCGGCTCCCCGAGATCGTCGGGATGAGCTGCTGGCAGCACACGCCCTGCAGGCCGTTGGCGAGCATGATGCGCACCTGCTCCTGCTGGTGCGGCGGGAACACGTCGATGACGCGGTCGATCGTCTGCGGCGCGTCGGAGGTGTGGAGCGTCGCGAACACCAGGTGGCCGGTCTCGGCCGCGGTGATGGCGATCTGCATCGTCTCCAGGTCGCGCATCTCGCCGACGAGGATCACGTCCGGGTCCTGGCGGAGGACGCTGCGGAGCGCGTTCGCGAACGAGTGGGTGTCCGCCCCCACCTCGCGCTGGTTGATCATCGAGCGCTTGTGACGGTGCAGGAACTCGATCGGGTCCTCGACCGTCATGATGTGGCAGGCGCGCCGCTCGTTGATCTCGTTGATGAGCGAGGCGAGCGTCGTGGACTTGCCGGAGCCGGTCGGACCGGTCACGAGCACCAGGCCGCGCGGCTTCGTCACCCACTCGCGCAGCGCCGCCGGCAGGCTCAGCTCCTCCAGCGACTTCAGCCCCGTCGGCACCACGCGGAACGCGGCGCCCAGCGAGGCGCGCTGGTAGTAGGCGTTGACGCGGAAGCGGATCTTCCCGGGGACCGCGTACGAGAGGTCGAGCTCGAGGTCGGTCTCCAGGCGCTGGCGCTGGTCCTGGTTGAGCAGGCCGTACACCATCTCGCGCGTCTCCTGCGAGGTGAGCGGCTTGTCGCCCAGGCGCACCAGGTCGCCGTTGAGGCGCATCACGGGCGGGGCGCCGACGGACAGGTGCAGGTCGCTCGCACCGCTGGCGATCACGTTCGTGATGAGCTCGGCGAAGTCGGCCATCGTCACCGTCCGTGGTGCTGGGGGCAGGGTCGCCGGGGCGTCGCGCCCCGGGGGTCACCGGATGTATCGGCCGCCCGGCGCCCCGGCTGAAGGGTGCGCCGGGGGCCCGGATCACCCGACGGCGCGGGCGATCTCCTCGATGCTGGTGTGGCCGGAGAGCACCTTCAGCAGGCCGTCCTCGCGCAGGGTCCGCATCCCCTCCGCGCGGGCCTGCCGCGTGATCTCCTCCGACGACGCGCCGCCCACGGTCATGCGCTCCAGCGACTCGCTCATGACGAGCATCTCGTAGACGCCCACCCGGCCGCGGTAGCCGGTGTCCTGGCAGCGCGGGCAGCCCTTCGGCCGGAACACCGGCGCCGGGTCGGGCAGGTTCGCCGGCAGGGACGCCAGGTCCATCATCTCCCGCAGCTGCGCCAGGGGTACCGACGACTGCTCCTTGCAGTGGGAGCAGAGCCGCCGGGCGAGCCGCTGGGCCAGGATCCCGGCCACGGCGCTCGCCGACAGGAAGGGCTCCACCCCCATCTCGCTCAGGCGCGTCAGGGCGCCCGCGGCGTCGTTGGTGTGGATGGTGGCCAGCACCATGTGGCCGGTGAGCGCCGACTCGATCGCGATCTGGGCCGTCTCGCGGTCGCGGACCTCGCCGATCATCACGATGTCGGGGTCGCACCGCAGGATGGAGCGCAGCCCGGCCGCGAACGTGAGCCCGGCCTTCGGGTTCACCTGCACCTGGTTCACCCCGCCGAGGCGGTACTCCACCGGGTCCTCGACGGTGATGATGTTCTTGTCCGTCGAGTTGAGCTGGTTGAGCGCCCCGTAGAGGCTCGTGGACTTGCCGGATCCGGTCGGGCCGGTCACCAGCACGGCGCCGTACGGGCGCTGGTAGCAGCCCTCGAACTTGGCGAGCACGTCCTTCGTGAAGCCCAGCTCGGACAGGCGCATCATCACGTTGCCCTTGTCCAGGATGCGCATGACGATCTTCTCGCCGTACACCGTCGGGAGCGTCGCGACGCGGAGGTCCAGGGGGCGGCCGCCCACCGTCAGGCCCACGCGGCCGTCCTGGGGCACCCGCTTCTCGGCGATGTCGAGGTCGGCCATGATCTTCACGCGGCTCGCGACGCCGTTGGAGAGCCGGAACGGCACCGCCGTGACCGTGCGCAGCACGCCGTCCACGCGGTACCGCACCACCATCTCCTTCGCCTGCGGCTCGAAGTGGATGTCCGAGGCGCGCTCGTCCACGGCGCGGGCGATCAGCGAGTTGACCAGCCGCACCACCGGCGCGTCGTCGGAGGCGTCGGCGATGTCGGCCGCGGCGGCGGGGGCGTCCTCCCCGTCCTCGGTCTCCTGCACCAGGTCGGCCACCACGGCGTCCAGGCGCGAGGTCTGGCCGAGGAGCTGCTGGATCTCCTCCGCGCTCGCCAGCGCCGGGCGGATCTCGTGGCGCGTGAGGATGCGCAGGTCGTCGATCGCGAACACGTTCGACGGGTCGGCCATCGCCACGAGCAGGCTGCCGTCGGGCTGCAGCCGCACCGGGACCGCCTGGTAGCGGCGGGCGCTCTTCTCGTCGATGAGGGTCCCCACCGCGGGGTCGACGCCGTCGCCGAGGGTGAAGTACGGCACGCCCATGCGTACCGCCATCGCCCGGGCGAGCTGGTCGCGGGTGATCGTCTCCTCGGCCACCAGCATCTCGCCGAGCTTGCGGCCGTCCAGCTTCTGGCGGGCGACGGCGGCCTCCAGGTCGGCCGGCGAGAGGGCGCCCATCTTGACGAGCACCTGGCCGAGCGGCTCCCCGCGGGGGATCCGCGTGGCCCCGGCGCGCACGGCCGGGGGCCCGGCGACGGTCGCCGGCGGCCGCGCGGGCGGCCGCGACGGCGCCGCGGCCGGGGCGCCGGGGGGCGGGCCCACGGGACGGCGCGGCGCGGCCGGCGGCCCGGCGGGCGCTGCGGGTCGGTGCGCGGCGGGGGCCGCCGCGGCCGGGTCCCCCGTGGCGGGGGCCGGCCCGTTCTGCGTGAGAGCCATGGGCACGTCCTGGGGAGGCGTCACCACTCAGGATCGGCCCCGGCCGCGAAACGCTTGACGGCCCCCGGGTCAGCGCGCCGCGAGCGCCTCCCGCATCGCCGCCACCGGAGGGGCCTGGCCCGTCCACTGCTCGAAGGCCGCGGCCCCCTGGTGCAGCAGCATCCCCAGCCCGTCCACGGGGCGCGCGCCGCGCGCCGCGGCGGCCGCCAGCCAGGGCGTGCCGCCCGGCCGGTAGACGATGTCGGCCACCACCTGGCCCGCCCCGATGCCCGCGAGCGGCAGCTCCGGCGGCACCTCGTCGCCGTTCAGGCCCAGGCTCGTGGTGTTGACGACCAGCGCGGACTGGCCGGCCACCAGGTTCAGGACGTCGGGCGTGAACGGCACCGGATCGCCCAGCTCGGCGGCCGTCGCCGCGGTGCGGTTCGCCACGCGCACCCGGGCCCCGCGGGCCCGCAGCGCGAAGGCCACCGCCCGGGCCGCGCCGCCCGCCCCCATCATCAGGACGTCGGCGCCCTGCAGGTCGAGCGGGGCCTGCTCGTCGAGGGCCCGCACGAAGCCCTCGGCGTCGGTGTTGTCGCCGCGCCAGCCCCCGTCCCCGTCGGGCACCAGGGTGTTGGCCGCCCCGATCGCCACGACCGCGTCCGAGACGGACGAGCACGCGGCCACCACGCCCACCTTGTGGGGGATCGTCACGCTCAGCCCGCGGCACCCGGCCGCGGCCAGGCCCCGCAGGGCCTCGTCGAGCCGGTCCGGGTAGATCGGGAACGCCGCGTAGAGCCAGTCCAGCCCGAGCGCCCGGAACCCGGCGTTGTGCATGGCCGGCGACAACGAGTGCTCGACCGGCCACCCGATCACCCCGGTCACCCGGGTCCGCGCACTGATCATCCGCCCGCGTTGGCGCGCGAGCGCGCCACGTCCTGCTCGAACTGCTCCGGCGTGGACGAGAAGTAGTGCTCCCCCGTCCCGTCGTTCTTCGCCACGTAGTAGAGGTGGTCGTGCACCTGGGGGCGCGCCGCGGCCCGGATGCTGGCGAGCCCCGGGTTGCAGATGGGCCCGGGCGGCAGGCCGGCGAACTTGCGCGTGTTGTACGGCGAGTCGGTGTCCAGGTCGGACTGGGTGAGCTCGGTCTTCCACTCCCCGATCGCGTACTGCACCGTCGCGTCGATGTCGAGGCGCATGCCCTCGCGCAGGCGGTTGTACATGACCCCCGCGACGATGCGGCGCTCCTTCGCCACCTGCACCTCGCGCTCGATCATCGACGCCAGGATCAGCACGTCGTAGCGGGTCAGGTTCCGCGACCGGGCGTACGAGTAGTTCACCTGCGACTCGGCCGTCTCGTACGCGGCGATCTGCAGGTCGACGAGGTTCGCCGCGGTCGTCTGGGACGTGATCTCGTAGGTCGCCGGGAACAGGAAGCCCTCCAGCGAGGTGGGCCGGCCCGTGCGGGCGAGGCGGCGGCCGCGCTGGCCCGGCCCCGTGAGGACGAGGTAGCGGTCGCCGGAGATCGTCGTCTCCCGGTCGAGCACCGCGGCGATGTCCTCGCGGCGCAGGCCCTCGCGGATGAGGAGCCGCTGGGCGGGCTCGGCCGCCGCGGGCGCCGGGGGCGGGGCGTCGTCGCCGCCGATGCGGTCCCAGGCCACGGCGAGCCCGGTCGCCCCGACCACGATCACGATGAGCAGCAGCCAGATGAGCGTGCGGCCGCCGCCCGCGCGGTCGCGCTTCCCGTAGCGCGTGTAGCCCTCGTCGCCGCTCACGGGCGCGCCGCCAGCCAGGCCTCGAGCAGGACGCAGGCCGCCAGGGAGTCGGCGTCGGCGCGCGAGCCGCCCTCACGGCCGCGGCGCGTGCCCTCGACCGTCGTCAGCCGCTCGTCGTGCATCTCCACCGGCACCGCGGTGCGCGACCGCAGCCGGCCCGCGAATCCCGCCGCGGCGCGCGCCTGGGCGCCGCGCTCGCCGGACATCGAGACCGGCTCGCCCACGACGATCACGTCGGGGCGCTCCTCGGCGATGACGGCGTCCAGCGCACGGCGCCCCGCGGGCGAGTCGACGCGCGCGATGGCGGGCAACGGGCGGACGATCGTCCCGGTCGGATCGCTCACCGCGACCCCGGTCCGCGCCGCCCCGTGGTCCAGGGCGAGAACCTTCACGCCCCCCGGGCGGCCGTCAGGATGCCCCGGGCGGCGTCCAGCGCCTCGGGGAGCTTCGCCGGGTCCTTCCCCCCGGCGCGCGCCATCTGGTCCTTCCCGCCCCCGCCGCCGCCGACGATCGGCGCCACCTCGCGGATGATCGCCCCGGCCGACAGGCCCGCCGCGATCGCGCCGGGCGCCAGGTTGGCCACCACCAGCGCCTTGCCGTCGGACGCCGCGCCCAGCACGACGGCCGCGCCGTCGCCCAGGGTCTGCTTGATGCGGTCGGAGATCGCGAGCAGCTCGTCCATGTCGCCCGCCTCCACCTGCGCCGCGAGCGCCGTCACCGGGCCCGCCTCGACCGCCTGGGCCGCCAGGCCGCCGACGTCGGTACGGCCGGACTTGGCCCGCTTGAGCTCGGACTGCAGCTCCTTGATGCGCTCGTCCCGGGCGGCCACCTCGGCCTCCAGGGCAGCCTCGCGCTCGCGCAGCCAGGCGACGGCGGCCGTGCCGGTGAGCGCCTCGATGCGCCGCGACCCGGCGCCGGTCGAGGCCTCGCCGGTGATGACGAAGGGGCCGATCTCGCCCGTGCGGTCCACGTGGGTGCCGCCGCAGAGCTCCTGAGAGAAATCGCCGCTCGAGACGACGCGGACGCGCTCGCCGTACTTCTCCTCGAACAGGCCGATCGCCCCGGCGTCGGAGGCGGCCTGGCGGTCCATGATCTCCCAGCCGACCGGCTGGTCCTCGTCGACGCGCGCGTTGACCATCCGCTCGATGGTGGCGAGCGTCTCCGGCTCCACGCGCCCGCGGTGGGTGAAGTCGAACCTGAGCTTGTCCGGGCCGACGTAGGAGCCGGCCTGGCGCACGCCGTCGCCCAGCGTCTCGCGCAGCGCCCAGTTGAGGACGTGGGTGGCGGTGTGGTTCGCCTGGGTCTGGCGCCGGCGGGGCGCGTCCACCGCCGCCGTCACCTCGCTGCCGGCGGGCAGCGAGCCCCGCGTGAGTCGCACGCGCAGCACCTGGTCGGCGCCGAGGCGGAACGCGTCGACCACCTCGCCGGCGCCGGACGGGCCGTCGACGCGGCCGGCGTCGGACACCTGGCCGCCCCCCTCCGGGTAGAAGGGCGAGCGCTCCAGCTTGAGGAGCACCGTTCCGTCGCCCAGGTCGGCGGAGGCCGCGACCCGGGTGTCCATGCTCATCGACTCCCAGCCGACGAACTCGGTGGGCGGCGCCTCGCGGGCGACCAGCGCGATCCGCTCGGCCACGTCGGCGTCCCCGCCGCCGCCCCCGGCGCCCGCCCGGGAGCGCTCGCGCTGCTCCTCCATCAGGCGCTCGAAGCCCTCGGCGTCCACCGTCAGGCCGGCGTCGGCCGCCGCCTCGAGGGTCAGGTCGAGGGGGAACCCGTAGGTGTCGTGCAGGCGGAACGCATCGTCGCCGCTCACCGTGCCGCCGCCGGCCCGGTCGATGACCTCCGCCAGCAGGCGCCGGCCCTGGGTGAGCGTGCGCGCGAACTGCTCGGCCTCCGCGCCGATGACGTCCTCCACCTCGGAGGCGCGCTCGCGCAGCTCCGGGTAGGCGTCGCCCCACCCGTCGATGACGGGGCCCGACAGGCCCGTGATCGCCCCCGGGTCCAGGCCGAGCTGGCCGGCCTCGCTCACCGCGCGGCGCACGATGCGGCGCAGCACGTAGTCGCGGCCCTCGTTACCGGGGCGCACCCCGTCGGCCGCCAGGAAGGTCATCGCGCGGCCGTGGTCGGCCAGGACGCGCAGGGCGCGGTCGTCGCGCGGGTCGGCGCCGTAGCGGCGGCCGGACGCCTGCTCGGCCCAGCTGATGAGCGGCCGGAATCCGTCGGTCTCGAACACGGACGGGACGTCCTGCAGGATCGCCGCCATCCGCTCCAGGCCGGCGCCGGTGTCGATGTTCTTGGCCGGGAGCGGGCTGAGGGTGCCGTCGGCGGCCCGCTCGTACTGCATGAACACGAGGTTCCAGTACTCCAGGTAGCGGTCGCCGCCGGTCACCGGGCCGCCCTCCGGGCCGAACTCCGGGCCGCGGTCGAGGTAGAGCTCGGTGTTGGGGCCGCACGGGCCCGTGGGGCCGGCCTTCCAGAAGTTGTCGGCCTCGCCGAGCGCCTGGATCCGCTCGCGCGGAACGCCCATCTCGAGCCAGCGCTCCACGGCCTCGTCGTCGCCGGGGACGCCCTCCATGCCCTCGAAGACCGTGATCCAGATCTTCTCGGGGTCCAGGCCGAAGACCTCGGTGGAGACCTCCCACCCGAACCGGATGGCGTCGTCCTTGAAGTAGTCGCCGATCGAGAAGTTGCCGAGCATCTCGAAGAACGTGAGGTGCCGCGCGGTGTAGCCGACCTGGTCGATGTCGTTGGTGCGGAAGCACTTCTGGGAGCTCGTCATGCGCCGCTGCGGCGGCGAGTCGGAGCCCATGAAGTACGACTTCAGCGGCTGCATGCCGGCGATGGTCAGCAGCACCGACGGGTCGTCCTCGAACGGCACGAGGGACGCCGAGGGGATGCGCAGGTGGCCCTGGCGCTCGAAGTAGGCGAGGAAGGCCTCGCGGATCTGGTTGGTCGTCATCCGACCCGTGAGTGTAGGGGACGCGGCGCCGGGGTCAGCGCTGGCTGCCGAAGGCGTTGCGCACGTCGCGGTCGAGGTCCTCCTCGGCCTGCGCGGCGGCCCGCTTGCCGGCCGCGAGCGCCTCCTTCAGCTGCCCGGGGACGCGCTCGCGCTCACGCTGGAACGTGTCCTTCCAGAGCTTGGGATCGAGCGCGCCGATCGAGCCGAGCCAGGCGATGACGCCGCCGATGACGCCGATCTTCAGGAGCTTTCCCATGACGGCCTAGTAGGGGGAGTCGTGCTTGGGCTCGGCCGCCGGCGGCGGGTCCGCCGCCGGGGGCACCGGGGGCGGCGGCGCGGCGGCCACCGGCGCCGGCGCGGGCGGCGGCGGGGTGGGCGGCGGCGCGTAGGCGGGCGGCGCGGCCGCGGCGGCGTCGGCCGCGCGGCGGGCCCGCAGGGTCGCGACGGCCTCGCGGGCCCCGGCGGCGAGGCCGGTGAGCTTGCGGACCGGCGAGGTGACGGCGCTCGAGACGGTCTGGACGGTCTTCTCGGCGCCCTTCGTCGCGCCCACCGCCGTCTTCATGATCTCGTCGACGCGCATCAGCTCGAGGTTGACGCCGTCCACCGTGGTCTGGGTCTTGTTGAGGATCGGCACGACCTCGTCGGTGATCCGGGTCACGGACACCCCGACGCGCTGGAACACGCCGGCCATGCGCAGGAACAGATACGCGAGGCCCACCCCGGTCAGGATCAGGAAGATCGAGAGGGCGAGCTTCAGGATGTCGGACCAGTCCACTAGGTCGTCCTCCGTCGGGTGTCGGGCGCCGGGGCGGTGATCGTACCGGCCGCGACCAGGCGGCCGTCACGGTAGAGCGCGGCGGTCTGCCCCGGGGCTACCCCGTCCGCGGGCTCGTCGAGCAGGATCCGGACGCCGCCCTCCCCCGTCTCGGCCCGTCCGGGCAGCGACCGGCCGCGGTAGCGGACGCGCACGCCGAGGGGTCCCTCGCCGGGGTCGCCCTGGGTGCGGGCGGGGTCGAGCAGCACCTCGTGGGTCGCCAGGAGGGCCCGCGGTCCGACGACGACGGCGTTGCGCGCGGCGTCGGTCGACAGGACGTACAGGGGCTCCGCGCCGGCCACGCCGATGCCGCGGCGCTGGCCGACCGTGAACCGCCAGTGGCCGGCGTGGGTCCCGATGCGCCGCCCATCGGCGTCCTCGATCGGCCCGGGCTCCGCCGGCAGGCCCCGCCGCTCCAGGAACGGGACGTGGCCGCCCGCGCCGACGAAGCAGACCTCCTGGCTCTCCACCGCCAGCGCCCCGGGGATGCCCGCCTCGCGGGCGATGGCGCGCACGCGGTCCTTGGTGAGGTCGCCGAGCGGGAACACGAGCCGCTCGCGCTCGTCCCGGGCCAGCATCGCCAGCATGTAGCTCTGGTCCTTGCCCGCGTCCGCGGCGCGAGCGACGAGCGGCTCCCCGCCCGGCCCGCGCTCCACGCGGGCGTAGTGGCCGGTGGCCAGCAGGCGCGCCCCCACGAGGGCGGCGGCGTCGGCGAGGACGGAGAAGCGGACGGTGCCGTTGCAGGTGACGCAGGGGTTCGGGGTGCGCCCCGCCGCGTAGCCGGCGACGAACTCCTCCACCACGCCCGCGCGGAAGCGCTCGGCGACGTCGAGGGTGAGGTGAGGGATGCCCAGGGCGTGGGCGGCGGCGCGGGCCGTGCGCACCGTCTCGGGCGAGCAGCACGAGCGCTCGGCCGCGGCGGCGGCCGGGTCGTGCCAGAGCCGCATGGTCACGCCCACCACGTCGTGGCCGGCGTCGCGCAGCAGCAGGGCGGCCACCGCGCTGTCCACCCCGCCGCTCATCGCCACCGCGACCCGTCCGGGGCGCTGCGGCAGCCCGGGCTCCCCCAGGCGGGCCGTGTACCAGCCCTCCAGGGCGCGGGCGACGGCGTCGGCGACGAGCTCGGGGCCGTGAATCCGCGCGGCGCCGAGGCCCCCGAGGTCCGCGTCCAGCGCCTCCGGCGAGAGGCCGAGGGCCTCGTCCATGGTGGCGCCCTCCAGCCGCGCGCAGGCGGCCGAGGCCGCCGCGGTGGCGGCTCCGCACCCGAACGCCTGGAAGCGGGCCTCCCGGACGCGCCCGCCCCGGATCCGCAGGGAAACGCGCACGAGGTCGCCGCAGGAGGCGGCGCCCGACTCGCCCACGGCATCGGGGGCGTCCATCGGGCCGGCGCCCCGCGGCGACGCCAGATGGCGCATGGCCTCGGGGGGGTAGGGCGGCACCCGGCGAGGCTACCAGCGCCGGGCGCCTCGTCCCATCGGGGGGATACGGCGCATCCGGACGTCCGCTTATGCTCGCGCCTCGATGGCCACGAGCGCACCACGCACCGCCCCGGACCGGGCCACGCTGGTCCTGCTGTCACTGATCGTGGTGGCGGGCGTCGCCAACCTGAACCTGTCGGTGGCGAACGTCGCCCTCCCGGACATCGGCAAGGCGTTCGAGGCCTCGCAGACGAGCCTCGACCTGATCGCCGTGGGGTACTCGCTGGGCCTGGCCGCGTCGGTGCTCTACCTGGGCGCGCTCGGGGACCGCTACGGGCGCAAGATGATGCTGCTCCTGGGGATGGTCCTGTCGGTGCCGGCCTGCCTGCTGGCGGCCTACGCGCCCAACGAGTGGGTGCTGTTCGGCGCGCGGGTGCTCGGCGGCCTCTCGGCCGGCATGGCCTACCCCACCACCCTCGCCCTCATCACCGCGCTCTGGGCCGGGGCGGCCCGCACGCGCTCGATCGCGCTGTGGTCGGCCGTCGGCGGCGGCATCGCCTCGCTCGGCCCGCTCGTCTCGGGCGCGCTCCTGGAGCAGTTCTGGTGGGGGTCCGTGTTCCTCATCACGCTGCCGCTGGCGGTCGTCGCGCTGGCGCTCGCGTTCCTGTTCGTCCCGGCCCACGTCAACGAGGCGGACGAGCCGGTCGACAACATCGGCGGCATCCTGTCCGTGCTGATGGTCGGCGCGCTGGTGCTGGCCATCAACTTCGCGGCGGTGCCCGACAAGGGCACCCTCGCCCTGGGCCTCGGCGTCCTCGCCCTCGCGGGCCTCGTGGCGTTCGTCCTGCGGCAGCGCCGGGCGCGCAACCCGCTCTACGACCTGGAGGTCGCCGCCCGGCGGACCTTCTGGGTGGCCGCGGTCGCGGGCATCATCGTGTTCGGCTCCCTGATGGCGGCGGCCTTCGTCAGCCAGCAGTACCTCCAGAACGTCCTGGAGTATTCGACCCTGGAGGCCGGCGCGGCCTTCCTGCCCGCCGTCGTCTTCATGATCCTGGTCGCGCCCCGGTCGGCGAAGCTCGTGGAGTCCCACGGCGCCCGCTTCACCCTGCTCGTGGGGTACGTGTTCCTGCTCCTCGCCTTCGGATGGATGCTCCTGTTCTGGGACGAGGGGACGGCCTACTGGCAGATCGCCGCGGCGTACGCGTTCATCGGCATCGGCGTCGGCTTCGCCGGCACCCCGGCCTCCCACTCCCTCACCGGGTCGGTGCCGGTGCGGCGCGCGGGCATGGCGTCGGGGACCGCGGACCTCCAGCGCGACCTGGGCGGGGCGATCATGCAGTCCGTGTTCGGCGCCCTGCTCACGGCGGGCTACGCGAGCGCGTTCTCGGCGACGATCGCCGGCTCACCGGACGCGTCGAAGATCTCGGACAGCGTCGAGAACCAGCTCACCAAGTCCTTCTCCGGCGCCGCCGAGACGGCCGAGCAGTACCCCCAGTACGCGGACCAGATCATCGCCGCCGCCCGCTCGTCGTTCCTGGAGGGCGACACCTGGGCCTACACCGCCGGGCTGATCGCCGTGGTGCTGGGGGCCGCCCTGGTCGCGTTCTGCTTCCCGGGCCGCGAGGAGGAGCAGCGCCTCCTGGCGGGCTACGCCGCCGCCGACGGGCAGGCCGGGCCCGCCCCGGACGGCGCCTGAGCCCTCATCCGGCGGGCGGCCGCCCCGGGGCGTGCAGCAGGCTCTCCACCCGCACCACGCCGGGGACGCCCGCGACCCGGCCCGGCAGCCCCTCCCGGACCTCCTCCGGCACCCCGCCGCGCAGGGTCACGACGCCGCCCACGGCGTCGACGACGATGTCGCCCTTCGGCACGGCCGGGTCGCCCAGCACCATGCTCTCGACGCGGGCGAGGATGATCGCGTCGTCCGGCGTGCCCCCCGCGCGCCCGGCCGGATCGCCCGCCGGGCCGTCGAACTCCAGGCCGTGAGGGGCGCCCCGGGAGCGCCGGCGCAGCAGGACCAGCACGGCCGCCACGGCCGCGAGGGCGGCGGCGACGGCCAGGACGGGCCACGCGGCGCGTGGCGGAGGGGCGGGACGCTGGAGGCTCGGCATGCCCCCGCGTTACCCGCGGGGGCATGCCGATCGGAACCGGGTCGGGCCGGGCTAGGAGGTGCCGCCGAACGCGGCGGGCAGGCCCTCGAGCGCGTCGGCCGGGTTGTCGCAGACCGGCTCGGCCGCGGGGATCTCCGGGGCGGTCTCCATCGCCTCGTAGGTGAGGGCGATCCCGTCCGCGCGGACCTCGCGCAGCTCGCCGCTCGCCCGGTCGATGACGTAGGTGATCGTCTCGCCGTTCAGCGTCACGTCGAGGAGCTGGTTGGGGCCCTCGGCGCGCGGGGCGCCGACCCGGGCCCCCGCGGGCACGGTCACCGCCGTCTCGGGGGCGGCCGCGGCCTGGGCGGCCCCGGCGGGGAGCGCGACCCAGCAGGACGCGTCCTTGCCGCGGAAGGAGACGGCCGACGCGGAGCCGACCAGGTCGAAGCGGGCGCCGGCGGCCGAGAAGCTGCCGCTCATGGCGTCGATCTTCCCGCCGGAGAGGCGGACCTCGGCGTCCATCGTCATGGTGTCGGCGCCGTCCACCTGAACGGTGCCGCTGACCCGGAGCCCCGGCACGTCGTCGTAGGCGGCGGAGGTGCGCCGGGCGAGGGCGATCCCGTCGGGGTCACCCGCGGGCCCGCCCGAGGGGGCCGTGGCCGCGGCGGCGCCGCGGTTGGCGGCGGCCGTGTCGGCGGCGTCGGAGATCGACTGGCGCAGGATCTCGGCGTCCGTCAGGCCGGTCCAGAGGTTGGCGAGCACCCGGTCGCGGCCGATGACCGCGATCGACGGGGTGCCGGTGACGCCGAGCAGGTCGGCGAGGTCGCCGAACTTGTCCTTGCCCACCCGGTAGGTGAAGAACTCGACGTCGCGGCTCGTGCGGTCGGCCTCGACCGCGCGCAGCGAGGCGGCGACGCGGGCATCGTCGGCCGGACCCTTCACGAGGAAGGCGATCACGACCACCCGGCTGCCGGCGAGGGCGCGGGCGACGTCCTTGGGCGTGTTCGGCCCGGCGGAGACGGTGCCGCCCGGCGGGACCGCGGCGACGGCCACGGGCGCGGCGACGGCGGCCGGGGCGGTGCCGGCGGGGACGTCGGAGGCCTCGTCGCCACCGCCGCCGAAGCATCCGGCGGCGAGGACGGCGGTGGCCCCGGCGAGGGCGAGCGCGGCGAGCGCGCGGCGCGGCCTCATGAGACGAGGGGCTGAGTGCCCCGCGGTGCCGTTCCGGCCTGTGACCTGAACCTGCGGAAGCAGGTGGGCGACGGGCGGTCCGCGCTCGCGCGGGGACACGACACCATCTCCCATGTCACTCGTGTTGGCTCGAGGTGTGAGCCGGTGGCGAACACTGCAGGGCACCTCCGAGTCTAGCCGCTACACGGTTGGTCGGCATCCGGAGAGCCGGGCTTGAACACGGACGTGGGCATGTTGTCCATGACCCCTGTGCACCGGCGCCGCCGGGGACGACCCTGGGCGTACTGCCACGCCTCCCCCCGGAGCGACACGGTGCTCGTCCCCGCACCCCTCCCCGCGTACACCCTGGCCCCCGGCGTCGGGCCCTTGGACGCCGGCCAGCAGGTCGCCCTCGACGGCTGCCTCGCCGCCCTCACCGGCCGCGTGACCGGCGTCGTGGTCACCGCCGCGGGCACCACCATCACCCACCACGTCATCGAGCTGATGACCCCCGCCGGCACGCTGCTGGTGCTGGAGCGGGTCGCCTCGGAGCTCGCCGTGACCCTGGCGATGACGGAGGCCGTCGCGCTCGACTAGCGTCTGCCCCATGACGGGGGACACGACCGGCGAGCGGCTGGAGATGCTGCTCGTCGCGCGCTGGCTGGAGGAGGGGGCCGATCCCTCCGGCGAGCTGGCGCTGTCGGTGGCCGCCGCGGCCGCGGAGCTGGGCCTGGAGGACGACCGGCAGGGGCTCCTGGCCGTGATGACCGGCCTGGGCGACCTGGAGGAGCGCGGGCTGGTGGAGGTGAGCTGGCCCCAGGGGCCGGGCGGCAGCCAGGCCCTCGTGGTCCTGGCCGCCGGGCTGCGCGCCGACGCTCGCGGCCTGTTCGGCGCGTCCTGAGGGGACGCCGGACCGCGCCGGGTCAGGTCCCCCGTCGCCGGGGCGGGGGACCGCACGAGGCGCTCGGCGACGGCGCCGGCGTCGGGCAACGGGTCGCAGACCACGAAGCACCGCCCCCGCCGCGGGACGAACCGAACCTGGCGGGGCGGCTCGACAGCCTCGATGGCCGGTATCTCAGTCAGGCAGGCCGGATCTCGCGCCACGCCCCTCGGGGTCGAACAGCCACTCGGCGACGAGCCCCTCCAACCAGGCGCGGGTCCGGCGGTCCGAGATGTGGTCCGGCCCGAACGCGGCGTGCAGGATGGCATCAATGATCGTGTCGCGGTCGTCGGCCCGGGCGGCCATGAGGGCATCCCGGTCGGACTCCTCCAGGCACCACCCGTGGACGGTGCACAGCTCGACGAGGAGAGCCTCCATCCGGGACGCGGGGCGCATCCTCCTCATGCCCTCCGGCGGCGCCCGGCCCTAGCGGACGACCCTCCAGAGCCGGGGCTCGAAGGCCCCGTCGGCGCCCTCACGGGCGTCGTGGTCGACGCTCACCTTCAGGCGGCCGCCGGCGGAGAGCCTCTCCAGCAGGCCGATGAACGCCTCCGGGGTGGCCTCCGCGCCGCGGGACAGCACCCGCT
>JBFWPT010000004.1:0-38397 GCA_050249835.1 Thermoleophilia bacterium | reverse complement strand
GCCCCGTCGGCGCCCTCACGGGCGTCGTGGTCGACGCTCACCTTCAGGCGGCCGCCGGCGGAGAGCCTCTCCAGCAGGCCGATGAACGCCTCCGGGGTGGCCTCCGCGCCGCGGGACAGCACCCGCTCGTAGAGGACCGCCTCACGCACCGGCTCGTTCGCCGTGCGGAGGGCGTCCAGCACGGCGTCCTCCACCGTCGGCGGCGGGCCGTTCTCGCCCGCCGGCGTCGCGGCGGGCGGCGCGGGCGCGTTGGGACGCACCCCCACCTCGCGCAGCTGGCGGGCGTCGACCGGCGCCGGCGCCCCGGTGAGGGGGTCCTGGCCGGTGGCCGTCTTGGGGAAGGCCATCACGTCGCGGATGGACGACTCGCCGGCCAGCAGCATCACCAGGCGGTCCAGGCCGAGGGCGATCCCCCCGTGGGGCGGCGCGCCCAGACGGAGCGCCTTCAGCAGGAAGCCGAACTTGGCCTCGGCCTCCTCGTCGTCCACGCCGATGAGGGAGAAGACGCGCTCCTGCACCGCGCGGTCGTGGATGCGGATGGAGCCGCCGCCGATCTCCAGGCCGTTCAGCACCACGTCGTAGGCCAGCGACAGCACCCCGCCGGGGTCCGACTCCAGCCGGTCCAGGTCCTCCGGCCGCGGCGCGGTGAACGGGTGGTGGGTCGAGTCCCAGCGCCCCTCGCCGTCATTCCACTCCACCAGCGGGAAGTCGACCACCCACATCGGCGCCCAGACGCCCTCGGGCACCAGTCCGTGGCGCTCCGCGAGCCGCGTCCGCAGCCCGCCGAGCACCGACTGGGCCACGCCCTCGGCATCGGCCACCATCAGGATGAGGTCCCCCGGGGCGGCGCCGACGTCGTCCGCCAGGCCGCCGAGGAACTTCGCCACCGGCGAGCGGAGCGAGCCGTCCTCCTCCACCGCGGCCCACACGAGGCCCTTGGCGCCCAGCTCCCGGGCCTCGCCCATGAGGTCGTCGCCCACCTTGCGGCTCGTCCCCGGGCCCGCGCCCGGCACCACGATGGCCCGCACCACGCCGCCGGCGCCGAGGGCGCCCTCGAAGACGCCGAAGCCGGACGCCGCGGCGGGGCCGCCCCAGTCCTGGATCTCCATGCCGAAGCGCATGTCGGGGCGGTCCGAGCCGAACCGGCGCATCGCCTCGGCGTGCGTCATCCGGGGGAACGGCGCCTCGATCGTGATGCCGGCCGCCGCGAAGGTCGCGACGAACACGGCCTCCGTCAGGTCCTGGATCTGCTGCGGCTCGACGAAGGACGCCTCCACGTCGAGCTGGGTGAACTCGGGCTGCCGGTCGGCGCGCAGGTCCTCGTCCCGGAAGCAGTGGACCACCTGGTAGTAGCGCTCGACGCCGCCCACCATGAGGAGCTGCTTGAAGAGCTGGGGGCTCTGCGGCAGCGCGTACCAGGACCCCGGCTGCAGGCGGCTGGGCACCAGGAAGTCGCGCGCGCCCTCGGGGGTGGAGCGCGTGAGCATCGGCGTCTCGACCTCGAGGAACCCGTTGCCGTCGAGCACGCGGCGCATCGCCGACACGACGGCCGAGCGCAGCTCCAGGGCGCGCAGGCGGCGCGGCCGGCGGATGTCGAGGTAGCGGTAGGTGAGGCGCAGCTCCTCGGATGCCTCCTGGCTCTCGTCCTCCACCGAGAACGGCAGCGGATCGGCCTCGGACAGCATCTCCAGCGCCGTCGCGCGGATCTCCACCTTCCCGGTCGGCAGCGCCGGGTTGACCGTCTCGGGCGACCGGGCGACGACCTCGCCCTCCACCAGCACCACGTCCTCCGGGCTGAGCGACCCGGCGGCGGCGTGCGCCTCCGGGGCGTCCGGGTGGAAGACGAGCTGCACGACGCCGGACCGGTCGCGGAGGTCGATGAACACCACCCCGCCGTGGTCGCGGCGGCGGTGGACCCACCCGGACAGCCGCACGGACTGCCCGAGGGCGCCGGCGGTGCCCGCGCTCGTGTGCGAGCGATACCGCTCCGATCCGATCATCCGGTCAGCTCCTCCACCAGGCGGTCGAGCGCGACCTCGCGCTGCTCGCCGCTCCCCATGTCCCGCACCGTCGCCACGCCGGCGGCGTGCTCCCGCTCCCCCACGATCACCGCGCGCCGCGCGCCGAGCCCGGAGGCGTGGCGCATCATGGCCTTCAGGCTGCGTCCCCGCAGGTCGCTCTCGCAGCGCAGCCCCGCCGCGCGCAGGCGCTGCAGCAGGGGCAGCAGCTCCAGCCGCAGGCCGTCGTCGAGCACGGCCAGGTAGACGTCCGGGCCGGGCTCCTCCCCCTCCCCGCCCATCGCCAGCACGATGCGCTCGATCCCCGCCCCGAAGCCGATCCCGGGGGTCGGCGGGCCGCCCAGGGCCTCCACCAGGCCGTCGTAGCGCCCGCCCCCGCCCACCGCGCTCTGCGCGCCCAGATGGTCCGAGACGAACTCGAAGACGGTCATCGTGTAGTAGTCGAACCCGCGCACCAGCGACGGGTCCTCCTCGTAGGCGATCCCGAGCGCGTCCAGCGCGCCGAGCACCCGCTCGCGGTGCGCCTGCGCCTCGGGCGACAGGTTGCCGAGCAGGGTCGGGGCGTCGCGCATCACCTCGGCCACCCGCGGGTCCTTGGTGTCGAACAGGCGCAGCGGGTTGACGCGCATGCGCTCGCGCGCGTCCTCGTCGAGGGCGTCCAGGTGGTCCTCGAGGTAGGCGACCAGGCGCTCGCGGTACGGCCCGCGGCTCGCCGGGTCCCCCATCGACCCGATCCGGAGGGTCACACCGGGGACGCCCAGTTCGCGGTAGATGCCGTCGAGCAGCGCGATGACCTCGGCGTCGAGCAGCGGGTCGTCGCTGCCGATCGCCTCCGCCCCGATCTGCCAGTGCTCGCGGAAGCGCCCGGCCTGTGGCGCCTCGTACCGGAACATGGGCGCGCAGTACCAGAGCTTCGCCGGAAGGGGCGTCTTGTGCATGCCGTGCTCCACGAAGGCGCGCACCACCGGCGCGGTCCCCTCGGGGCGCAGGCTCAGCGAGCGCCCGCCCTGGTCCTCGAAGGTGTACATCTCCTTGCGGACCACGTCGGTGCTCGTGCCCACGCCGCGCACGAACAGGTCGGTCTCCTCGAACGTGGGCGTGACGATGCGCCGGTACCCGTGGCGCGCGAAGGCCTCGCGGGCGACGTCGATCACCCGCTGGCGCATCCCGCTCTCCGGGGGGAGCACGTCCCGCGTGCCCCGCGGCGCCGCCACCCGGCGGCCGGACCCGCTCACGATCCCGACTGCCTCGCCCGCCTCTCGTTCCAGCGCTTCATCTGGCGGTTGTAGCGGAAGCGGTCGATCGCGACGCCCAGGGGCACCATGAGCCCGAAGGCGAGCAGGGCGATGAGCGCGGCCGGGCCGGGCTCCTCGCCGACGACGTACACGAGGTACGGGTAGAAGATCGCCGCGACGATCCCCGCGCGGATCAGGACGCCCTTGAAGGACACCTGGACCGGCTCACCGGGCAGCCGCTTCGGCGCCGCCGGCCTGGCGGAGGCCTCCTGGGTGGACACCGCACCGGTCTTCTTCACCCCGACCGGCTGCGGGCCGGCCCCCTTGCGCTTCTTGCGCTTCGCCACCTACGCCTCCGTCTCCAGATCGACCACCTGCCCCGGCCGGAAGCCCGCGATGCGCAGGGCCGCCGGGCTCGGGCCGCGCCGGATCGCGTCCCGGGGCACCAGGCCCACCAGCTCCGCGTCGCCGGCCTCCACCCCCAGGCGCTCCGCCTCCGCCCGCACGGCCGCGATGACGGCCGCGGGCGGGGCCGCCCGGTGATCCTCGATGTTCATGGACACCTGGGCCATCCCCGCCTCGGGCAGGTACAGCCCCAGGGCCCGCACGCCCGGCAGGCCGCCGCCGCTCTCGCGCACCCGCGCGGCGATCGCGCGCGCCTCGGTCACGCCGGCATCCGGCAGCCACACGTTGAGGGCGATGAGCGGCGGGCGCACGCCGACAAGCACGACGCCCGCCGACGGGTGCACCCGGGGCGGACCGGCGTCGGGGACCATCTCGCCGTCCTCCACCCGGCGCGCCAGCCCCTCGATGCCCTCGCGGCGGAAGTCGGCCGGCCGCTCGCGCCCGGGCGCCGTCGCGACGGCCCCGTACAGGAAGACCGGCAGCGCGAGATCGGTGCCGATGCGCCCGGCCAGGCCGGTCGCGATCTCGGACGCGAACGCGACGCCCTCGTCGTGGGGCGCCACCACCGGGGCCACGTCGAGCGCGCCGGTGCGCGGGTGCGCCCCGCGGTGGCGCCGCAGGTCGATGCGGTCGACGCACTCGGCGGCCAGGGAGACGAGGGCGTCCTGCAGGGCGAGCGGCTCGCCGCGCAGGGAGATGACGCTGCGGTGGTGATCGGGGTCCGAGTGGACGTCCAGCACGCGCACCCGGGGCATGTCGCAGGCGTCCGCCAGGGCGCGGATCGTGGCCGCGTCGCGGCCCTCCGACACGTTCGGCACGGCCAGGGCCAGGGGCGGCCGCGGGGCGGCCGGCAGGGCGTCGGCGTCCCGCGGCGCGACGGCTTGTGCGCCTTCCGGGGCTCCCCTATCGTTCACCAGTGAATCACCTTGCCCGTACTCCTCCGCCTGCTCGGCTTCCTGAGGCCCCACCGCGGCCGGGTGGCCGTCACAGCCATCAGCGCCGCAGGCCTCATGGCGTGCTCCGTCACCTTGCCATACCTGACCGGCCTGGTGATCGACGACGTGCTCGGCGACGGCGACCGCGACGCGCTCGCCCCGCTCGTCTGGGCGGTCGTCGTCATCGTCGTCGTGCGCATGGCCTTCGGGGTGGTGCGGCGCTGGGTCTCGGGGCAGGTGAGCCTGGCCGTCGAGTTCGACCTCCGCGCCCGCATGTTCGCGCACCTGCAGCGCATGCCGGTGGCGTACTTCGAGCGCATGCCGGTGGGCCAGCTCATGTCGCGCGCGACCAGCGACCTGCAGACCGTCCGCTTCTTCCTGGGCTACGGGCTCATCTTCGTGTTCATGCAGGCGTTCACGCTCGTGATCGTGGCGGGGATCCTGCTCTGGATGAACTGGGCGCTCGCCCTGCTCGCCCTGCTCATGGGGCCGGCGTTGCTCTGGGTGGCCTGGCGTTACAGCCGGCGCTCCAACCCGGTGCTCATCGACGTGCAGCAGAAGGTGGGCGAGGTCACCGAGATGGCCGAGGAGAGCGCGGTCGGCATACGGGTGGTCAAGGCGTTCGGACGCGAGTCCGACCAGTCGGCGAGGTTCGGCGACACGGCCGGGCGGGCCTTCGAGCGATCGATGGACGCCGCCCGCATCCGGGCCCACTACGAGCCGGTCATGGAGCTCATCCCGGTGCTCGGCCTCGGGGTCGTCCTGGCCGTCGGCGGGATCATCACGATCGAGGGCGGCCTCACGCTCGGCGAGTTCGTGGCCTTCTACCTCTACCTGGCGATGCTGATGATCCCGTTCCGCTCGCTGGGGATGCTCGTCGGGCAGGCGCAGCGCGCCGTCGCGGGCGGCACGCGCATCTTCGAGGTGCTCGACGCCGAGCCCGAGATCGTGGAGCCGCCGGACGCGCTGCCCCTGCCGCCGGGCGGCGGGGCGATCCGCTTCGACGGCGTCTCCTTCGCCTACGGCCCCGACGGGCCGGCCGTGCTCGACGACGTCGACCTGGACATCCCGGCCGGGCGCACGATCGCCCTCATCGGGCCCACCGGCTCCGGCAAGTCGACCGTCACCCAGCTCATCCCCCGCCTGTACGACGTCACCGCCGGCCGGGTGCTGGTGGACGGGGCGGACGTGCGCGACGTGCGGCTCGGCGAGCTGCGGCGGGCCGTCGGCATGGTCTCCCAGGAGCCGTTCCTGTTCTCCACGACGATCCGCGAGAACATCGCCTACGGGCGGCCCGAGGCGACCGACGAGGAGATCCACGAGGCGGCCCGGATGGCCCAGGCGGACGCGTTCATCCGCGCGCTGCCCGACGGCTACGACACCGTCGTCGGCGAGCGCGGGCTGACGCTGTCGGGCGGCCAGCGCCAGCGGGTCGCGATCGCCCGGGCGCTGGTCACCGACCCGCGCATCCTGGTGCTCGACGAGGCGACGGCGTCGGTCGACGCCTCCACCGAGCGCGAGATCCAGAACGCCCTCCGCGCGGCGATGGCCGGCCGCACCACCCTCGTCATCGCCCACCGGCTCTCCACCCTGGCCCTCGCCGACGAGCTCGTGGTGCTGGAGGACGGCGCCATCGCCGCCCGCGGCACCCACGAGGAGCTCTACGAGACGAGCCCGGCGTACCGGGAGATCCACGACGCCGGCCTGGTCCGGCCGGACCTGATCGGGCGGGACGCGTGAGCACCGCCGCCCCCTCCGTGGGCCCCGCCACGGCCCGCACCGCGCCGCCACCCGCGACGCGCAAGCTGCGCCGCCTGCTGCCCTGGTTCCGCCCGTACGCCCGGCGCGCGATCGCGACCGTCCTGCTGATGCTGGTCGTGACGGCGTCGGGGCTGGCGATCCCCGCCATCGCCCAGTTCGCCATCGACCACGGCATCCGCGCCGGGGACCGCGGCGTGCTGGTCCTGAGCGTCGGGATGTTCGTGGTCGTCGCGCTCGTCGGCTGGATCGCCGCCCGGCAGCAGGAGTACCTGTCGAGCTGGGTCGGGGAGCGGGTGCTGCTCGACCTGCGCACGGACACCTTCCGGCACCTCATGAAGCTCGAGCTGGGGTACCACGAGCGGACCCCCACCGGCCGCAGCGTCTCGCGCCTCACCAGCGACGTCGAGGCGCTGCAGCAGCTCGTGACCGGCGGCTTCACGTCCCTGGTGGTCAACGGCCTCACCTTCGTCGGCGTGGTCGTGATCCTGTTCAGCTACGACGCCGGCCTCGCGCTGCTGACGCTGGCGATCTTCCCGCCGCTGGCGATCGGCACCGCCCTCTTCCGCGTCTACTCCACGCGCGCGTACCGCCGCACCCGCGAGCGGGTCGCGGACGTCCTCGCCACCCTGCAGGAGACGCTCTCGGGCATCCGGGTCGTCCAGGCCTTCGGCCGCGAGGCGCCCACGTCCCGCCTCTTCCGCGAGGTGAACGAGGAGTACCGCGAGGCCAACATGTCCACGATCCGGCTCTCGGGCGTCTACTTCCCGGGCGTCGAGTTCCTGTCCGGCATCGGTACCGCGATCATCCTGTACTTCGGGTCCACGCGGGTGCTCGACCAGGAGGTCACGGTCGGGGTCATGGTCGCCTTCGTCGGCTACCTGGCGAGCTTCTTCGACCCCATCCAGCAGCTCTCCCAGCTCTACAACACGTTCCAGTCGGCGATGGCCGCGCTGGAGAAGATCTTCGGCGTGCTCGACACGGACCCGGAGGTCGTCGACGGGCCGGGCGCCGTCGACCTCCCGCCCCTGCGTGGCGAGGTGGAGCTGCGCGGCGTGTCGTTCGCCTACGACCGGGCCCCCGTGCTGCAGGACGTGGACCTGCACATCGGCGCCGGCGAGACGGTCGCCCTGGTCGGCACCACCGGCGCCGGCAAGTCGACGCTCGTGAAGCTCATCGCGCGGTTCTACGACCCGGTGTCCGGGTCCGTGCTCATCGATGGGCACGACCTGCGCGGCGTGCGCGGGCAGAGCCTGCGCGACCAACTCGCCATCGTCCCGCAGGAGGGGCACCTCTTCACGGGCACGATCGCCGACAACCTCTCCTTCGGGCGGCCCGACGCCACCGACGACGACCTGCGCGCGGCCGTGGAGGCCGTCGGCGCCTCCGAGTTCATCGACGCCCTCCCGGACGGCTACGACACGGTCATCACCGGGCGCGGCTCCGGGCTCTCGGCCGGCCAGCGGCAGCTCCTGTCCTTCGCGCGGGCGCTGGTCGCGGACCCGCGCCTGCTGATCCTGGACGAGGCGACCTCGTCGGTGGACCTGCGCACCGAGCGCCGCATCGAGGAGGCCCTCGCCACGCTGCTGGCGGGCCGCACCTCCATCGTCATCGCCCACCGCCTCTCCACCATCCGCGACGCCGACCGCATCGTGGTGCTGGAACACGGCCGGGTCGTGGAGCAGGGCACCCACGACGAGCTGCTGGAGGCCGGCGGCCGCTACGCCGCGCTGCACGGCGACTGGGAGTCCGCCTCCTCCCTCTGAGGGCTCCCGCAGGCCGTCCGCCGCGGTCGCCGGGATTCGAGCACGGGCGATCCGGGTAATGAGCGTCCGTCCTTCGTTCGTGCGGTTCCGCACGAACTCTGTGCCCACCGATTTCCCGAGGGGAGGCCTCGGATGGTCCCGATCCGGCGCGTGGGGGGATGGCGCCGGGCCGCCGCGCTCGCCGTGGCGGCCGTGCTCGCCCTGCCGGCGCTCACCGCGTGCGGGGGCGACTCGGGCCCGCCCGAGCTCACCTGGTACATCAACCCGGACCCGAACCCGCCCGACGGGTTCTCGGGGCCGTTCGGGCAGGCGGGCATCGCCGACCGGTGCAGCAACGACCGGTACACGATCCGCACAGAGCTCCTGCCCCAGAGCGCCACCGAGCAGCGCATCCAGCTGCTGCGGCGCCTGGTGGCCGAGGACTCCTCGATCTCCCTGATGAGCCTCGACCCGGTCTTCACCGCCGAGTTCGCCGACGCCGGGTTCCTGGAGCCGCTGCCCGACGCGCTCGGCGAGGAGCTCTCGGGGGCCACCCTCCGCGGCGCCATCGAGGGCGCCACCTGGGACGACCGGCTGGTGGTCGCGCCCCTCTGGGCCAACACGCAGGTGCTCTGGTTCCGCAAGTCGCTCGCCCAGCGGGCCGGATTGGACATGACCCGGCCGGTCACGTGGACGCAGATCATCGACGCCGCGTCGGAGAACGACGCGACCGTGGGCGTCCAGGCGAACAAGTACGAGGGCTACGTCGTCTGGATCAACGCGCTCATCCAGGGCGCCGGCGGCGACATCGTGAGCGACACCCAGGCCGGGCCGGACGCGTCGGTCGACATCGGCTCCGAGGCCGGCCGCCAGGCCGCCGAGGTCATCCGGTCGCTGGCCTCGTCCCCCGCCGCCCAGCCCGACCTGTCGGTGTCCAACGAGGGCACCGTGCTGGGGCCGCTCGCGTCCGACCAGGGCGGGTTCATGGTCAACTGGACCTTCGCCTTCAACAACTACAAGGGCGGCGACATCGCCGACGACCTCGGCTGGGCGCGGTACCCGGCCACCGTGGCCGGCGAGCAGTCGCGTCCCCCGACCGGCGGCATCAACGTCGGGGTGAGCCCCTACGGGTCGCACACGGACCTGGCCCTGGAGGCCGTCCGGTGCGTCACCTCGCTCGAGAACCAGGTCACCTACGCGATCGAGACGGCGAACATGCCGGCCCGCCAGGCGGCCTACGACGCGCCGGAGCTGCGCGAGCAGTTCCCGGCCGACCTCCTCGCGCTGTGGCAGGAGAGCATCGACACCGGCGGGCCGCGGCCGGCGTCGCCCTACTGGAGCACCATCGTCAACGCGACGCTCAACAAGTGGCACCCGGCCGACGGGGTGAACCCGGACTCCACCCCGCAGTCCTCCGCCACGTTCATCGAGGACGCACTCGCCGGGAAGGTCCTCCTGTGACGCCCGACGACGGGAGGACACCATGACCACGGAGACCGTCGCGGCCCCGCGCAGGACGGGGGCGACGGACCGGGCCCGCCACGAGGAGCGGCTCGGCTGGAAGCTGGTCGCGCCCGCCGTGGTCATCATGCTGCTCGTCACGGCGTACCCGATGCTCCGGGCGATCTACCTGTCGCTCTTCCAGTACCGGGCGACGGCGCCGGACGACCGCGAGTTCCTCGGGATCGACAACTACGTCACGGTCCTCACCGACCCGCTCTGGTGGCGGGACGTGTGGAACACGGTCCTCATCATGGTGGTGACCGTCGCCGTCGAGCTCGTGATCGGCTTCGCCTTCGCCTACGTGATGTGGAAGATCATCTTCGCGCGCGGGGTCATCCGGACGTCGATCCTGATCCCCTACGGGATCATCACGGTGGTCTCGGCCTTCGCCTGGCAGTTCGCCTTCAGCCTCAACAACGGCTTCGTGAACTCCTGGCTGCCCTTCGTGGACGCCGACTTCAACTGGTTCGGCGAGCACTGGTCGGCGATGACGGCGATCATGGTCTCCGAGATCTGGAAGACCACGCCGTTCATGGCGCTGCTGCTGCTCGCCGGCCTCTCGCAGGTGTCCGAGGACATGATCGAGGCGGCCAAGGTGGACGGGGCGTCGTGGTGGCAGCGCCTGTACAAGGTGATCCTCCCGAACATGCGCGCCGCGATCATGGTGGCGGTGCTCTTCCGGGCGCTCGACGCGTTCCGGATCTTCGACAACATCTACGTGATGACGCGGGGTGCGCAGGACACCGAGTCGGTGTCCTTCCTCACCTACCGCCAGGTGATCGAGCAGTTCGAGCTCGGCGTGGGCTCCGCCCTCTCGGTGCTCCTGTTCCTCTCGGTCCTCCTCATCGCGTTCGTGCTCGTGAAGCTGTTCCGCGTGGACCTCGCGGCGGCGAGGAGGGAGGCCTGATGAAGGGGCGCATCAACGCGGGCGTCGTGATCGGCGCGCTGCTGATCCTCGTCTGGTGCCTGCTGCCGATCATCTGGATCATCTCCCTGTCGTTCAAGCCGCAGGCGGAGACGGCGACGGGCAGCCCCCAGTTCCTCCCGAAGGAGTGGACCTGGGACAACTTCAGCTCGGTGTTCCAGAACGACGACTTCCAGCGGGCGCTGATCAACTCGTTCGGCATCTCGATCATCGCCACGGTGCTGTCGGTCATCATCGCGACGCTCTGCGCGTACGCGATCGCCCGGCTGCACTTCCGCGGCAAGAAGATCGTGCTGACGATCGCGCTGGCGATCGCGATGTTCCCGGTCGTGTCGCTCGTCGGGCCGCTCTTCGACATGTGGCGGACCCTCGGCCTGTTCAACACCTGGCCCGGGCTGATCATCCCGTACATGTCATTCACGCTGCCGCTCGCCATCTGGACCCTGACGGCCTTCTTCCGCGAGATCCCGTGGGAGATGGAGCAGGCGGCCCAAGTGGACGGCGCGACCCCGTGGCAGGCGTTCCGCAAGGTCATCGTGCCGCTCGCGGCGCCCGGGGTGTTCACCGCGGCGATCCTGACGTTCTTCTTCGCGTGGAACGACTTCGTCTTCGGGATCTCGCTCACGTCAACGATCCAGGCCCGCCCGGTGCCGGCGCAGCTCGCGTTCTTCGTCGGGCCGGACCAGTTCAACCCGCCGGTGTCCACCCTCGCCGCGGCCGCGGTGATGGTGACGGTGCCGGTCGTCCTCTTGGTGCTGCTGTTCCAGCGGAAGATCGTCGCGGGCCTGACGGCCGGCGCGGTGAAGGGGTAGGAGAACCCATGGCTGACATCCAGATGAAGAACATCGTCAAGCGGTACGGCGATGGCTTCCCCGCCGTGAACGACGTCTCCATCGACGTCGCCGACGGCGAGTTCCTGATCCTCGTCGGCCCGTCCGGCTGCGGGAAGTCGACGCTGCTGCGGATGATCGTCGGTCTCGAGGACATCACCTCGGGGGACGTGATCATCGGCGGCACGCGGGTCAACGACCTGGCGCCGCGGAACCGCGACCTGGCGATGGTGTTCCAGAACTACGCGCTCTACCCCCACCTCACCGTCTACGAGAACATCGCGTTCCCGCTGCGGCTCACCAAGAAGATGAGCGACTCCGAGATCGACGCGAAGGTGCGCGAGGCCTCGAAGACGCTGGAGCTGGACGAGCACCTGGAGCGCAAGCCGGGCAACCTCTCCGGTGGCCAGCGGCAGCGCGTGGCGATGGGCCGCGCGATCGTCCGCGACGCCAAGGCGTTCCTCTTCGACGAGCCCCTGTCGAACCTGGACGCCAAGCTGCGCGGCCAGATGCGGACGGAGATCTCCCGCCTGCAGCGGCGGCTCGGGATCACCACGGTCTACGTCACCCACGACCAGACCGAGGCGATGACCCTCGGCGACCGCGTCGCCGTGCTGAAGCGCGGCATCCTCCAGCAGCTCGCCCCGCCGCGGGAGCTCTACGAGCAGCCGGCCAACCTGTTCGTGGCCGGCTTCATCGGCTCGCCGCCGATGAACTTCATGCCCGCCACGGTGAAGGGCGACAAGGTCGAGCTGCCGTTCGTGACCGTCGACCTGCCCGAGCACGTGCGCGGCGGGAAGATCCCCGAGGACACCCTCCTCATCGCCGGTATCCGGCCCGAGTACTTCGAGGACGCCCGCCTGCTCGACGACTCCGTGAAGAGCGACGGCGCCACCTTCACGGCGACGATCGACGTGGTCGAGTGGCTCGGCAACGAGGCGTTCGGCTACATCCCGTACGAGGCCCCGCCCGAGGTGGAGGCGCAGCTCGAGGAGCTCGCCAAGGAGCTCGACTCCGAGGCCCTGCGCACCCAGATCATCGTGGCGCTCGACTCCGCCAGCCGCATCCGCGACGGCGAGGAGGCGGAGCTCCACGTCGACTCGAGCCGCATGCACCTGTTCGAGCCGGGGTCCGGGGAGAACCTCACGCTCCGGTCCCTCACCGAGGACGAGCAGGCGGTGGCATAGGAGCCTAGCCGTCCTCGGTGAGACGCCGCTCGTCGGCCAGGCCCGGGAGGACCGCGGCGACGAAGGAGTCCATGGCGGCGTCGTTGCCGGGGTTGCCGCCGGCCGCCTCGCACATGGCGTCGCGGTGGCGGAGCATCCCGTGGAACAGCTCCGGCGGCTCCCGGCGCGAGCGCAGGCCCTCCGGCACCCGGGCGATCGCCGGCTCGTAGATCTCGCGCAGCCAGCGGTAGTCGACCACCGCGTCCGGCACGGGCGCGCCCTCCACGTGCGCCAGCCAGGCCCCGTAGGCGGCGATGTCGTTGAGCAGGCGGCGGGCCTGGTTCTCCTGCACGGCGAGGCCGGTGCGGCGCGCGAGCTCCCGCGAGTGGTGCCCCTCCTCCACGAGGGTCGGCCGGATGCGCAGCCGCTCCCCGTCGGCGGAGCGCACCAGCGACAGCTCCTGGACGTCGAAGCCCATCTCGTTGAGCCGCTCCATCCGCCGGTGGATGCGCCACTGCTCGCCGGCGGCGACCTCGTCCTCCCGGGTGAGCTCCCCCCAGAGGGCGGTGTACCGCTCGCCGAAGGCGCGGGCGAGGGCGAACGCGTCGACCTCCTCCACGATGCGCCCGGACGCCTGCAGGTCGACGAGGCCGCCGGCGATGTTCTCCACGGCCACCTCCACGTCGTTCGCCCGCAGGCCGTCGGAGAGCGCGGGGCGGCGCTCCCCCGTCTCGGCGTCGACCAGGTAGGCGATGAACGCCCCCGCATCGCGGCGGAAGAGGGCGTTGGAGAGCGAGAAGTCGCCCCAGTAGAACCCCTCCAGGTGGAGGCGCGCCATGAGCACGGCGCCCGCGTCGAGCAGGCGGTCCAGCAGGCCGGGCCGGCCGCGGCGGGCGAGCAGGTAGTGGTACGGCAGCGAGTAGTCGAGGTAGCGGGTGATGAGGGTCGCGCGGTCGGCGCCGGGCCCGCCCCCCTCGCGCTCGCCGCGCCAGCGGGCGACGCCGACCGGCTCGACGGCGGGCAGGCCCTCCTCGCGCAGCTCCAGCAGCATCCGGTACTCGCGCCGGGCCGCCGACGGATCGGTCTCCTTGAGGGCGTAGACGCGGTCCTCGTACGCCACGAAGCGCACGACATGCCGGGAGATTCCCCGCGCCATGCGCACGACGCGCTCCGACCGCCAGCCCTCCAGCGGCTCGGTCCAGGGGAGGTCGAGGAAGTCCGGGTGGCCGGCGCGCACCACGAGCTCGAGGCCTGCGGTCACGGGATGCAGATACCCCGGGGCCCGCGACTGGCATCCTGCGGCCGATGATCCTCGGGGGCGTGGAGGCCGGCGGCACCAAGTTCGTCTGCCTCGTCGGCGACGACGACGGGCGGGTGCTGGCCGAGCGCCGGTTCCCCACCCGCGGGCCGGACGACACCCTCGCCGAGGCCGTCGCGGCCCTGCGGGAGATGGCCGCGGGGACGGGCCCGTTCGCCGCCCTCGGGGTCGGCGCGTTCGGCCCCCTCGACCTGGGGACCGGCCGGCTCCTGGCGACCCCGAAGCCCGGCTGGTCCGGGGCGGACCTCGTGGGCCCCCTGCGCGCGGCCTTCGGCGTGCCGGTCGGGGTGGACACCGACGTCACCGGGGCGGCCATGGCCGAGGGCCGCTGGGGCGCCGCGCGGGGCCTCGGCACCCACGCCTACGTGACCGTGGGCACCGGCATCGGGGTCGGCGTGGTCGCCGGCGGGCGCCCCCTGCGCGGCCTCCCCCACCCCGAGGCCGGCCACGTCGCGGTCCCCCGCGTGCCGGGCGACGACTTCCCGGGGATCTGCCCCTTCCACGGCGACTGCTGGGAGGGCATGGCGAGCGGCCCGGCGATGGCGGCGCGCTGGGGCGTGCCGGCCGAGGCGCTGACCGGCGCCGACCGGGATCGCGCCGTCGACCTGGAGGCCGCCTACATCGCGTCCGGCATCCGGGCCCTGGTCTACGTCGTTGCCCCGGAGCGGGTGCTGCTGGGCGGCGGCGTGGCGGGCCTGCCGGGCCTCGTCCCGCGCGTGCGGGAGCACCTCGCCACCGCCCTCGGCGGCTACCCCGGCCTGCCGGAGCACGCCGCCCCCGCCTTCGTCCAGCCGGCCGGCCTCGGGGGGTCCGCCGGCCCCCTCGGGGCGCTGGTGATCGCCGCGGCGGCCGCGGGTTGAGCGGCCCGGATCGTCTGGTACGATCGCCATCGGCCCGCACCGGTGGGGGATCGTCTAGCGGTAGGACGCCGGGTTCTGGCCCCGGTAGCGGGGGTTCGAATCCTCCTCCCCCAGTCCGTCTCCCCGGTACACGGCTCGTCCGTGGCGCATTCGTCTAGGGGCCTAGGACGCCGCCCTCTCACGGCGGTAACACGGGTTCAAATCCCGTATGCGCTACTCGGCAGGTGAAGGCGAAAACCCCGCTCAGGCGGGGTTTTTTGTTGCCGCCACGGGGCGACACTGAAAGCCAGGAAAAGTCACCGGCCGCCCGGTTTGGACCAAATTGGACCAAGAATGGACCACGCCGAGCGGTTGCCGCGGGGTCAGGCCGGACCGGCGCAGAAGCGCTCGAGCGCCATCGCCGACCCTGCCTTCTCGGCGGCGTACGCGTGCCCGTAGCGGGCCATGACGAGGGCCGGCGAGGAGTGGCCGAGCAGCTCCGCCACCGCGTGGACGGTGAGCCCCGCGGCCAGCAGGGCGGTCGCGTACGCGTGGCGCAGATCGTGGAGCTTCGGTGCGGGGTCGCCGAGCCCCGCCGCGCGCACCGCTCGCGTGAACGCGTGCCTCGGCCGCCCGTTCGGGGTGAGGGCGCGGCCCCGCTCGTCGGGGAACACAAGCTCGCCATCACCGGGTCGGCCGCACGCCAACCGGTGGCGCTTCAGCATCGCGACGTCGCTCGGCCGCACGGGCACATCGCGCCGGCTGGTACGCGTCTTGGGCGCCACGAACGCGAACGTGCCGGTCTCCTTGTCACGCACCCGATCGAGCGAGCGCCGCACCCGCACGACGCCCCCTTCGAGGTCGAGCCCCTCGGCGCCCCACGGCAGGGCGAGGGCCTCGCCGAGGCGGAGGCCGGTGCCGAACAGGAGGGCGATGAGCGGCGCGCCGAACGACCGTCCCAGACGGGCGTCGTCGATCGTCGCCGCCTCCAGGATCCCGCTCACCTCCTGGGGAGTCAGGATCCGAGCGGCCCGTTCGATCCGTTGGTCGGCGGGTGCCCGGACCCCGGCGCACGGGTTGGTCCCCGGCTCGATCAGGCCGTCGCGCTCGGCGACGCGCAGCGCGACACGGAGGGCGACGAGCGCCTTTCGCGCATGCTCTGGCGTACGTCCGGCGGCGATGCCGTCGACCAGCCGCTGGATGTCCCCTCGGGTCAATGCGCCGACCGGGACGCCGCCGATCGCCGGCACGACCAGGGTGCGAAGCTGCTCCTCGTACTTGCGGACGACCGACGGCTTGTACGGGGTTCCGGTCCTCGTCCGAACGGCGCCGCTGACCATGCCACGAGCGAGCGAGCGGGCCGCGTCGGCGACCGTCGCCACTCGCCGCGGATGGGGTGGTGGTGGTGCGGGCAGCGCACCGCGATCGACGATGCCCTCCAGAGCCTCGGCTCGCCACGCGAGCGCCGCGGACACCGTCGTGAACGACCGACTCACGAGGGCGCCGTTCTTGCGCACCCGCACCCGGTACGTCGTGCCCCTCGGTCCCCTGCGCTCCTGGACGCCCGGATGCCCGGTGGCCATCTCCCCTCCCTCGTCGCGTCGGATCACGGTCTCCTCGCAGACGACGCTATTGCGGGATGGCGCACGGGGCGCATGACGTTCGTCGGCCGATCAGTCCCAGAGGCGCTCGCCGGGCGCGAGGGGCGGCGGGCCGGCCGATCGCCCCCGGCGCGCCGAGCCACGTCGGGCGACGCGCTCGGCGACGTACCGCGTGATCTCCCCCACCGGGATCGCGACGATCCTCCGGTCACGGAAGACGGCGATCTCGCCTGCCGCGATCCGCCGCTCCAGCGTGCGCCGCGACATACCGAGCATCGCCGCCGCGTCGTCCAGGCCGACCAGCGCTCGGCCGTCGGGGCTAGCCATCGCCCCCGTCCCGTCGGGCCGGCGACCGACGCGCGGACCGCCTCTCGGTGGCGGGCGTGTCCTTCCTCGGCACCGGCGGCACCGGGGGCTCGACCGCTCCGAGCACGGTCACCGCGAGCCGCGGCGGTCCGAGGGCGCCGAGCGCCCCGCCCAGGGCGTCGGTGATCCGCCGAGCTTCGGTCAGTACGGCATCGGCCAGCTCGGGTAGCCTCCGATCCGGCAGGGTGGTGGCCAGGTGGCCGATGCCCACCGCCGCGACCGCCGTCCCCGAGTGGTCGCGCACCACCGCCCCGATCGAGCGACGCGTGAGGTCGAGCTCGCCGTCCTCGAGCGCCCAGCCGCGCTCCCGGGTGCGCTCGAGCTCCGCGTCGAGCTCACCGCGCTCGGTGATCGTGCGCGCGCTCCAGGCGTCGAGCACCACCTCGTCGAGCACCGCGGGCGGGCTCTCCGCCAGCAGCGCCTTGCCGAGTGCGGTGGCGTGCGCGGGGAAGGCTCGGCCGGCCGCGTCGTCGGGGCCCCGCACCTGCTCGACATATACCGCCCGGGATCCGACGAGCACGGCGATCAGGCCCGGCATGCCGGTCGTCTCCCGCAGGGCGGGCACGCTGCCCCGGAAGGCCTCCCAGGCGCTCGTGGTCTCGAGGGCCCGCTCAGTGAGCCGGGCCAGGCGGCCGGCGCCGAGGCGGTAGCGCTTGGTGATGAGGCCGGTCTCGACGAGGCCCGCCTCCTGCAGGTGCAGGATCAGCTTGTGGGCGTTCGGTGTGGCGAGGCCGATCCGCTCGGCGATCTCGGGCAGCGCGAGGTCCGGGGTCTCGGCCAGCACGTCGAGGATCTGGAGGGTCTGCTCGACCGCCTTGACCCGGTAGTGCTCGGACTCGGCCCGCGGCCGGCGGCGCCTCACCACGAGACGCCTACTCCGTGTCCCGACTCCCGTTGCGCACGTAGCGGCCGGCGGGGTCGGGATCGGCGGCCAGGTACTCGCGAAGGGCCGCGGCCGAGGTGCGCCACTCCTGACCCTCCTTCCAAGCCGGCAGGCGATCGGCGGCGGCCTCGTGGTAGATCGTGGTCGGCTCGACGCGCAGGAAGTCGGCGGCCTCCTGGGCCGACAACTCGACCGGCGACTCGGGGAACGCCGGCTCGAGCGTCCTGACCTCGGCCGCCCCGCGCAGTCGGCGCCCCGGGGTCCAGCGGGCGGCGACCGCCTCGCGAAGGAACCTCCACTCCTTCCCCACCCGCCGTGCCGGGAGGCGGCCCTGCCGGGCGGCCCGGTGAACCGAGTTGCGATGCATGCCGAGCCACTCGGCGACCTCGTCGATCGTCAGCACCTGATGCGCCGGCTTCGTCATCAAAGTAAGCCTGCCTGACGCATGAGCCGATCGCGGACGCCCCGTACACAGGCTGAGTATGCCTCGCGTCCCAATGGACTGTCTACACATTGAGGCACGATCGTCACCGACGGGCTGCGGAAGCGCCCTTCCAGCTTCGAGCTGGCGACAGCGCGCTCCTGGAGCGTACGACCAGAAAGGTCGTCGGGCACTATATGCGGGGGCGGCGCGGAGGGGCACTCCACCATATCTGGGGTCGCCGCTTGGGTGACCCGCGTCCGTATGCGATCCTGCGCGTCGAGATTGTGGTGGGCCGCCCCCGTGGGGCGGGGGCGGCCCGGACGCGGTCTCACCGGAAGCGTCCGGATCGACCAGCGGCACTGCGAGATTCCCCGGTCGCCTCCAGCGAGTCAATGACGAACGGCCCGGAGGCCCACGTGACCAGGGACTACATCGACATCTTCGTCCTCAACGTCGGGGCGGGCTCCTGCGCGGTGATCGATCACGCGTCGGGGCGCCGCTCGATGATCGACATCAACAACGGCGGAACGCTGCGGGCGGCGGAGCGCTCCGCGCTGCTCGCCGAGGGCATGGTCGGTCGGCTGATGGCCCTTGAGGCGGCCCTCGAGGACCCGATCGACTGGTACCGCGCCCGCTTCGGTGACCAGCTGTGGCGGTTCATCCTCAGCCACCCCGACGCGGATCACATGTCGGGCATCCGGTGCATCCTCAACCGTCAGGACCTCACGGCGTCGGTGTTCTGGGACCTCCCCCACACGAAGGCCACGCCCAGCTCGTTCCTCAACGACGCGGCCAAGCAGGACTGGGCCTGGTATCGCGCGATGCGAAACGACGTGCAGCAGCCGGGGGTGGAGTGGCCCCAGTACCTCCAGCCGCTGCGCTTCGCGAGCCTCCACTACTGGCACGAGGACGGCATCGAGATCCTCTCCCCCAGCAGCGCCCTGGTCGACACCTGCGACGAGCGCGAGGACTGGAACTCGATGAGCTACGTCCTTCGC
Organism: Thermoleophilia bacterium; assembly: GCA_050249835.1. GTDB lineage: Bacteria > Actinomycetota > Thermoleophilia > Miltoncostaeales > Miltoncostaeaceae > Miltoncostaea. The sequence continues at coordinate 19,448 of JBFWPT010000004.1, read as the reverse complement.
GTCAGCTTCGGGGGCCGGAGCATCCTCCTGCCGGGTGACGTGGAGCAGCGCGGGTGGGATGACCTCGCCCTCGCCTGCGCGCTGAACGGGGTGGAGCTGCGGTCGGACATTCTGGTGGCGTCCCACCACGGGCGTCGCAGCGGCTATCCCGGCAACGGGGTGCTCGAGGCGATCGCGCCGGATGCCGTCCTGGTCAGCTCGGACAGGCTGCCGGCCGCCGAGGACGCGATCCCCTGGTACCGGCAGGAGGTCGGGTCGGTGTTCTCCACCCGTACCGAGGGGACGATGCAGGTGCGGTTCTGGAGCGACGGCAGCATGGCCATCTGGAACCGTGACCGGGCGGTCATCATGGACCGTCGCACACTGTCCGCACGCGTGTTCGGCTAGCCCGGGCTCGCGGAGATGCCCGTCGGAGGTGACCGGATGCTGGCGGTGTTCAGCGTCTACGACATCCTCGCCTACGTGCTGGTGGGCGGGCTGCTGGTTGCGGGAACCTATGGGGCGATCGCCGGAATCCCGGGAGAGCCGGGCGCGGGCGCGATCCTCGGGCTGATCGCCTGCTTCTATGCGGCAGGACACCTCGTCCAGGGCGTCGCGACCGTCTGGGAGCGGCGCCTGTGGAGGACCGGCTCACCCTCCCTTGTCCGGGTCGAGGAGGGCCACTCCAAGGCGTATTCAGAACCGCTGCAGGAGGCGCTGCGCACAACCCTCAACCGCTTGGGCGGGTTCCGCCCCGATGGCGACGGCTTCGGCCTCGCGCGAGCGCTGCTCCGCCAGCGTGGGCTCGACGGCCGGTCGGAGCTGATGAACCTCCAGTACGGGCTCTGCCGCGGCCTTGCGACCTCGAGCGGGCTCCTGATCGGCGTCTTCGCGACCTGCGCGATCATCGGCACCCAGCGTCGCGACGTGCTCATCGCCGCGACGGCGTTGGCGACGATCGCGGCGGTGCTGTTCGCGATCCGAAGTCATCGCTTCAGTTACCGGTTCGCCGATCAGGTGTGGCGGGACTTCGCAGCCGCAGAAACCTACCTCCCTGGCGCGGCCGACCATCGGCGGTAAACAGGCGACTGGGTTAGGCCGCGGCGGGCTCCAGGCTGACGACCAGGCGCAGGCCCAGCGCCTCGCCGACACGCTCGAGGGTGGCGATCGAGGCGCGGTGCTGGCCGCTCTCCAGCCGTGAGATGGCCGAGTGGCTGGTGCCGATCCGCTCGGCGAGCTCCTTCTGGGTCAGACCGAGCTCGCCCCGCCGGAGGATCACCTGACGGGCGATCGCCTCGAAGGGATCGAGGCGGGCACGCTCGCGCTGGTACTCGGCGCTGCGGGCCCGTCGCCGGCCACCGTCGGCGACGCGGTCTCCGACGGGGCTCTGGGTCGTGCTGGCGCTCGCGCGGTCCATGTCTCTCCTTCGATCGACCACAATCTTACCAGACTTGATAAGCGCTACGGCGCGTCCCGGCCCGCCGCGCGCGGTGGGCGACGGCGCGGTGCGTCCATGCGCGCACGGAAGTCCTCGAAGCGCGCCCGGGCGATCGCGATCTCGCGCTCGGGGACCTGGCCGGTGTCCTTCCGGAACATGTGGAGGAGGACGATCAGGTTCCCCGAGCGCCGGTACAGGACCCGGTAGAGCGTCGAGCCGAAGTGGCAGCGCAGCTCGCGGAGCTCGCCCTCGATCTGGGAGCTGTGCGGGAACGGCAGATGGGGCCGGCTCGGGCCGAGCAGGTTGAGCCGCTCGATCTGCTGGTCGAGCACCGCCTGGGCGCGCGCATCCAGACCCTCGATGAAGTCATCGACGGGCTGGCCACCGTCGGCGGCGCGGTAGTAGACGGCCTGGAAGCGGTGATCGCTCACGGACCACTACCTCCCGTGGCCGAGGGCACGCTCGGCCACCCGTTGGGCCGGAGCCCGATCGCGGCCGGCCTGGGTGCGGGCGCCTTCAGGAGAATCCCTCCATGGGGCAAGCCTGCTCTCGAGCGCGGACAGCTCGACCCCGAGCCGCTGCGCGCGCTGCCGGTCCTCGCTGCCGTCGACGGAGCCGAGCCGAGCCAGCTCGCCCTGCGCGGCGCGCCCGTCGCGGCGATGGCGCTCGAGGTCTCTGCGCGCCCGCTCGATGTCGGAGCGCGCCCGCGTCCGGTCTCGGCGGCGCCAGGCCGGGATGTGGTCGATGCGCTGCGCGAGGCGCGCCAGGCGGGCTTCGGCGTCCTCTGCTCCCTCCCGGGCGCGCGCCACGGCAGCGCGAAGCCCGGCCACTCGCACGAGCTGGTGGTTGGGCGCCCCGGTCGCGCCGTCGCGAGCCGACGCGCGTGCTGCGCGCAGCTCCTCAACACGAGCGATCAGCCGCTCGGGGGTGGCACCGTCGAGGTTGCCGCGCACCGCGTCCATCGCCGACTCCCGAGCCGCCGGGTCAACCAGCTCGAGCGCGAGCGACTTCGCCTGCGAACGCGACCAGGCGCGGGCGAGGGCCTCCTCGACGCCCTCGGCCTCGTGGTGGGTGACGAAGACCTGGAGGTCGTGGCGCTGGCGTGAGCCGGCGACATAGGCCCACTCGGCTCCCCCGCGCTCGGGGCTCGCGAGGACGAAGGTGCGGTCGACGGACTCCCCCTGGGAGACGTGGCCGGTGAGGGCGTAGCCGTGGCGGGCGTGGGCGAGGTAGTCGGCGGGGATGCGGATCGTCTCGTCGTGGTCGGTGAGCAGGTCGAGGTGCTCGGCGTGGCGGCCGAGGTCGACGACGGTCCCCTGGGTGCCGTTGCGCACACCGAGGGCGTAGTCGTTGCGTCGACAGACCATCCGATCGCCGATCGCCCATTCGGTTCCGGAGACGGTGATCCGCCGGTCGGAGATGAACCCCCAGGCCTCGCGCCACTCGCGTGCGAGGCGGTTCAGCTCGGCGACGTCGTGGCGGTCGTGGGCGAGCATCAGGTTGCGCCCAGGCGATTCCATCTCTGCCTGCGCCCAGGCGGTCACGAGGGCGATGCGCGCGTCACGTGCATCCTCGAAGGACTGGAGGCGCCCGCTCTCGGAGAGGAGCGCGACCGCGTCGGCGGCCCGCCCCTCCGCGAGGTGTCCGGCGATGCGACGCTGCAGCTCGGTGGCCTGGCGGCGGTTCTCGGTCAGCTCGACCGCGCCGAGGTGATCGGCGAGGGCGGCGAAGCCGCCGCCGGCGTCGATCGAGGGAAGCTGGGCGCGGTCGCCGACGAGGACGACGCGCGCCGAGGCCCACGCGGCGGCTTGGACGAGGCGCTCAAGCGACCGGGTCGGCATCACCGAGGCCTCGTCCACCACGACCACCGCGCGGTGGGGGATCGCGTCGTCGTCTCCCCTCTCGACCCGGGCAAGGAGCAGGGCGGCCGTCTGGGATGGGATGCCCGCCTCGCGCTGCAAGACGTCGGCGGCCTGGCCCTGCCAGGCGACGCCGACCACCGGCACCCCTGAATACCTGTAGGCCTCACGGAGGGCGGCGAGGGTGAAGGTCTTGCCGGTGCCAGCCCGGGCCTCCATCACCCGGACGCGGTCCACGCCGCTCGCCAGGTGCCGGACGGCGGCGGCCTGGTCGCCGCCGAGACTGGGGCGCGCGGCGATCGCCGCCTCCAGCGCCCGCGGGTCCGCGGTGACCGGGCCCCTGGGATCGTGGCCGGTGGCCGCCTCGAGCAGGCGCACCTCGGCCGCCAACATGTCCGGCGTCGTGTAGAGCGGCTCGCGGTGGCGGACGTCCCGGTCCTCGTCCGTGAGCGGGACGCAGGCCCGGGCGAGGAACTGGTCGGCCAGGCGCTCCAGTCGCCCGGCCGGCGCGCCCTCGGGGTGGACGTCGGCCAGCTGCTGGATCACCTCGCGACGAGTGAAGGTGGAGCTCTGGCGGGTGAGGCCCTCGGGGCCGAGCATGTGCGTGGCGTGAGCACGAAGGCGCTTTGTGTAGCCCGACCCGCCGATCGGGCGTGCCCGTCCGAGGGCACGTGCGAGCTCGTGCTCACCGAAGCCGTGCTCGGCGGCGCGGGCGCGCCAGCCGGCGACCGCCTCGCGTCGATCGACGACGCGCTTGCGGTCGCGGGTCTCGCGCTGGATGGCGGCGATGCCCGCCATCGAGGTGAGCCCGCGGGCGGTCGCCTCCTCCATGATCTCGGCGTGGCGGCCCGAGAAGTGCTCACGCACCGCCGCGGGCACGGCAGCCAACTCGGCGATCCCGTTGCCCACCGGGCCCCATTCGGGGCCGAGCGAGCGCGAGAGCTCGGCGCGCATGACCGCGTCGGCGATCGTGCCGGCCGTCTTGGCGTGGGCGTAGACCGGGCGCATGTCGGGCGCCGACCAGCGCCCGTCCGGCCCGCGAACCCGGTTGGCGATCACGAGATGCGCGTGCAGGTGGGGATCGCCGGAGCGGGCCATTTCGTGGACGTAGAGCGCACCGACGAAGCCCTCAGCGGGAAGGACGGTCAACCCGTTGCGGCCGCGACGGACGAAGCAGGCCTGGCGCTCCAGGTAGTCGAGCGCCGCGTCCACCCCACGCGCGTGGGCCTCGATCACCGCCGCCCGGACGTCCTGGTCCCCAACCGCGGCCAGCACGCTGACGCTCTTGGGCGCGGCGAAGGTGAGGTCGAACGCCACGTTCCCGCCAATGCGCCGTGCCGTCCCGGCGAGCACGGCCCCGCTCCGAGCATTGCGTCCCTCGAGCAGCACACCGAGGTCGCCCTCGCTCGGCGCTCCCGACAGCCCGAGCGCCTGCGCCCCGCGCCCCGCCCAGGTGCCGCGGACCTGGCCCCGCTCGGCGTAGTAGTCGTCGGCGGCGAACTCGGGCCGTTCGTAGTACTCGGCCTCCTTCGCAGCTCGTAACGTCAACATAATCGGCGAGCATCATAGCTGATGCAACTGTGCCCGAGTGTGACCTGCTGCACCGATAGCGTGACCGCCGACCTCGCCTCTCGTGCCCGGATGGAGCCCGACCGGTTGGCCCAAATCCGGCTGGCGCGTGATATTCGTGACCCCGGCGGCGGCTAACAACGGTGGGCTGGGAGAGATCATCGCTAGCGAGAGCATGCGGGCAGTCGGAGGCAGCCATTGAGCGACGCGCCTCTGCACGGAGAGGCTGCCGAGCTTTGGCGACTGCTTGCGGCCCATCCCGAGGGCCTCGCCACCCCGGAGCTGCTGGAGCTGGCACGCCGGCGCTGGCCGGCAATCGGACCAGGCCGGCTGGAAGCGACAGTGCGTCGCCATCCGGACCGGTTTCATCGCGCCCACGGGCGAGTTCGCGCCGTCGATTTGCAGGCCACTCGGGGGACGGGCGCCCAGGAGAGCCAGGCTGAGGTCACCGTCGGCGACCGACCTCGTCGGGTCGTCGCGCTCGACCTCGAGTCGGTTGTGAGGCTCTCGGTCGAAACACCTCATCGAGAGCAGCGCATCTACCAGGTAGGGCTCGTGCGCTTCGGCCACGACCGCGCCTGGGTCCGCGCCCAGCGCAGCTTCAGCGCCTTCCTCGATCTCGAGCCAGACGACGCTGAGCGCATCCATGACCCGGGAGTGCGTGCCCGCCACGCCGCGGAGGCGCGCCCAGCAGCCGAGGTGCTGGAGGAGGTGCGCGCCTTCGCCGCCGAGGCGGACAACATCGTCGCCTACAACGGGCTATCCCACGACTTCCCCTTGCTCGAGCGTGCCTATGAGCGCGAGGGGCTGCCGGGCCTTGACCTGGTGCGACCGGTGGACGGCTATTACCTGGCGCTCTGCCTGTGGCCCACCCCGCCGCGCCAGCACCGCCTTCTCCAGATCGCCGAGCGGCTCCGCATCTCCGCCGAGGAGCTCGTTTGGCACGATGCTCTCGACGACGCCCGACTGCTGGCGCTGATCATGGGCGCGGGCGCGCGCCAGCTGCGCCGCATGGACGGCCCCGTGCGCGACCTGGTGGCCGCCGTCGCCGGCGACGGGGACGCCTTCGAGCTGCTGTTCGACCTGGCCCGGATCGCTCCGGCGACGCGGACCCACGACGACGGCGAAGTGGCCCGCATCCTCGGCGACGCCCTCGCCGACCGGCCGCGGCGCCGACGCGTTCCGCCCGATCCAGGCGACCCACCGGCGCCGCCTGCCCCCTCCCTCGGGCCGCTGGCGGTCCCGGCCTCCATGCGCGACGAGCGCGGCGCCCTCACCCCGCTCGCCCTCGCGCGCGCCGCCCGCCCCGGCCACGACATGGAGCCACGCGAGGCCCAGGAGCACATGGCCGACGAGTTGCGGCGTTGCGTCGGGGTCGGCTCGCCGGCGCTGATCGAGGCTCCGACCGGCACCGGCAAGAGCTACGCGATGCTCGCCGCGGCGATCGACTGGCTCTCGGGTGACCCCGAGCGGCGCGTCGTGATCTCGACCTTCACCAAGCAGCTCCAGGCCCAGCTGGCCGGCGACATCGACGCGCTCTCGGAAGAGGCGATCCCCGGGCTGCGCTCGCTCACCGACCTGGTCAAGGGCGCCGGCAACCGCCTGTCCTTGCGGGCCGTGGTAGTGGCCCTGGCCGACGCCACCGCACGCGCGACCGGCCAGCCGCGGGGGGTGCGTGAGGCGCTCGCCTACCGCGAGCTATTGGTCTACTTGGCCCTGCGCTTGCTGAGCCCCACGTCGACGATGCTCGAGGACTGGGAGTCGCGGAGCATCGACTCTGTCGACATCCCGGCCTTCTTCGAGGAGCACAGCCGCGGGCGGCGCAGCCTCTACCTGGCGACCCTCTCCCAGGCGGCCATCGGCGAGTACCGGGCCGGCGCGGACGAATTGTCGCTCCACACCGATCGGGTAGCCGAGGCTCTTTCGGACCACCGTCTGGTGGTCGCCAACCACGCGCTGCTGATGGCCAACCGCGATGAGCTGGCTGTCATTGGGCCGAAGACGCTGCTGCTGATCGATGAGGCGCACGCGCTCGAGGACGCCGCCACCGCGGCCCTGTCGACCGAGCTCGAATACCAGGGCCTCGAGCGCCTCGTACGCGAGGCTCGGGGCTTCTTCGCCGACGCCTCTAGCCACCCGGCCGGCGCCCGAGTGGCGGAGGTGCTCGGCGACCTGGAGCGCTTCCTGGACACCCACCGCCTCCCCCAGGCGGCGCTCGAGCTTCTCGACGGCGACGAGCCGGGCTCCCAGCGCACCCTCGCTAGTCCCTTCAGCGGCGGCGCCGGCCTGCGCCGGGTGGAGATCCTGCGAGGCTATCTCGGCCAGCTCGAGCGCCAGTTGCTGGGACCGCTTGAGAGCCTCGTGCGCGGCTACGCCGGGGCGATGTCCGATCGTCTCGACCACTTCACGCGCGAGCGGCTGTTCAGTGTGCTCGGACGCACAGCGGCCATGGCCGGCGACCTGCGGGCGATCCTCGCCGACCTGGCAGCGGTTCTCGGGCAGCCCGGCGGCGCTGACCCTGCGGCGGCCGCCGCGCGCGAAGCCGGCGAGCAGCCCGGGGACGCGACCGACGAGCCCGAGACGGAGGAAGCCGAGGCCGAGGACGAGGCCACCGACCAGCTCAGCCTTGAGGACGAGGGCCACGAGGAAGACGGGAACGTCGCGCCCGCTCCCGCGCCTGCGGTGCCCAACCGGGTCGTTTACCTCGAGCACCTGAACGGCTCCGATCTTGCCCGAGGCCCGCGCTTCCTGCGCTTCCGGATCGTCTCGGCGCCGATCGAGCTGCCGGCCGATCCCGGCTGGCGCTCCTTCACCGGTTCCTTTCCGCTCAGCTACTACGTCTCGGCCACCCTCCAGGTCGCCGGCAGCTTCGGGTTCGTGCGCGAGCGCCTTGGGCTCGAGGAGACGGTGGGTGAGGTCGTCGTCGAGAGCCCATTCGACATGGCCGGCCAGGCGCGCCTTGTCTGCCTGTCGGACTTCCCCTCTTGGGCCGAGCAGGCCCAGGGGGCGATCCGCTCGGTCGCCCACCAGCTGGCCGGCTACGCACGCGAGTGCATCGTCCGCGACGACCCAGCAGGGCCGGCGCGGGCCGGGGCGATGGTGCTGACCACCGCTAAGGGGAGCGCCGCTGGTATCGCCGAGCGCCTCGAAACCGAGCTGGTGGAGCGCGGGCTCGATCTGCCCGTCGTCGCCACCGAGGTTTACGGCAACCAGCGCGCGGTCGCCAGCTTCCGCAGCGTCGGCGGGATCCTCTGCGGCACCAAAGGACTCTGGCAGGGCGTCGATGTCGAGGACCCCGAGCGCCTCGGCCTGGTCTGGATCAACAAGCTGCCCTTCGCGCCCTTCGCCGACCCGCTGCTGGTCGCCCGCCGTGCCCAGGTAGCCGCCCGCGCCGAGGCCGCCGGCGAGCCCGATCCAGAGGCCTACGCCACCGAGCATTACTACCTGGCCAAGGGAGCGATCGAGCTGCGTCAGGCGGTCGGCCGGCTCATTCGCAGCCGCCGGCACCGGGGCGTGGTGGTGATTTCCGACCGCAAGCTCGCCGGGGCGACCCGCCAGCGCCACGTCTACCGGCGCGTCTTCCTCGGCTCACTCGATCCGGGCCTGCTCGAGGACGACCCCGAAACTGGCGAGGCCGGCGGCGGCAACGTGGTCACGATGGCCGAGGGCTGGAGGCGGATATGGCAGTTCACGGCCGCGTCTGGCCGCCTCAGTTCCGAGCGCCGCGACGCGCTCTGCGAGCCCGATGCCCTCGAGGCCCAGGTACTTCTGCCGGCCACCCGGGCGATCGCCGCCGAGCGGCTCTCGGCGCAGGAGGTCGAGGCCCACCGGGCCGAAGGCACCCTTACTCGGGAGCTGCTCGACCGGGCGGAGCGAGTCGCAGGACACCTGAAGGACGCCGACGGGCCCCTTGTGCTCCACCCTCGCCAAGCGGACGCCCTGGCGGCGGTCGCGGCCGATCAGGACCTGCTGGCGATCTTGCCGACCGGCTACGGCAAGAGCTTCACCTTCCAGCTGCCGGCCCTGATCCTGCCGGGCCTGACGTTGGTCGTGAGCCCGCTGGTGTCGCTGATGCACGACCAGGCCCTGGACCTGAACCGCACGATCGGGGGCGCCGTGCGGGCCCTGGTCGCCTCGCTGCCCGAGTCCTCCTCGCGGATGGGCAAGGCCGAGGTCTCCGAGCAGCTGTCGGGCACCGCCGACCACGGCATCCGGATCGTCTACGTCTCGCCCGAGCGCATGCAGCAGCGCCAATTCCAGGACATGGTGCGCCGTGCGGTCGCAGCGGGGATCGTGCGCCGGATTGCGATCGACGAAGCCCACACGCTTGTGCAGTGGGGCGACGACTTCCGACCGAGCTTCCGACGCATGGAGAGGTTCCTGCGCGAGCTGCGTGCCGAGCACCCCGGGCTCCGTCTCACTGCGGTCACCGCCACCGCCAACCGGACGGTGCGCGAGGGGCTTCGCGCTGCGCTCTTCGGCCTTCCGCCGAGCCCGCCAACCGGCGGCGACCCGCCCGGTTTCCGTTACGTGACCGCCAATCCGCTCCGGCCCGAACTCGCCCTTCACCGGCGGGTGATGCCGTCGGGCCGCGGCGGCCCTATGGCGGTTGCTGGCCTCGTCGAGGCGGTCGTCGAGCAACTGCAGGACCACGCGATCTTCTACTGCTTGACGGTGCGCGAGGTCGACGCCCTGCACGCCCAGCTGACCGCCTTCGTCGGACCCGGGGAGGCGGCGCGGGTGCGCCGGTACCACGGCCGGTTGTCGGAGATCGAGAAGGCCTCGGTGACGAACGATTTCCGCGCCGCCCCCGCCCGCGGCGAGGAGAGCTTCTCGCCGATGGTCGTGGTGGCGACCTCGGCCTTCGGTCTGGGGATCGACCGGCCCGATATCCGCTGCGTCTTCGTCGTCTCGCCTCCGACTGATCTGGCAGCCCTCTACCAGCAGCTGGGCCGGGCCGGCCGCGACGGGGCTCGCTGGACACCGGGCGCCGACGACCCCGCCGACGACCCGGTGCCGGGCGGGCCGGCCGGCACGGGACTTGCGCTGGTCACCGGGCGCAGCATCGGGCTTGTGCGCTGGATGACCTCCCAGGATCTCTCCCAGCAGCTGCTGCGGCGCATCGGCGATCGGCTCCTGTCGGTCCAGGGCGGCGTGCTGAGCGCCAGCGAAGTCGCCCGCGACCTTGTCACCGAGGACCACGCAGCCGGTCGCCTGAGCCACCGCCAGGCCGTCTCGGCCGCGGTGGAAAGCCAGTACCGTGGCGGCGTGATGCGGGTGCTGGCGGCCCTCTCGGCGGCGGGCGCGCTCGATGACCTGGGGGACTTCCCCGAGACGGTCGCGATCAGCGCCGGCGAGCGGCCGGCCACCGAGCCGCTTCTCGTCGATGTGTTGGCGCTCGCGCTCGCCCCGGGGCCCCCGGCAATCGCCCGCACCTCCTTGGTCGGGCTTCACGAGCGCCTGGCGGCCCAGGTCGAGGGATACGAGACGCGGGCGGCCGACGCGGGGGCGACCTGGACGCTCCTGCAGGACCTACACATAGCCGGCCACCTGGACGTCTCCCAGGCCCCGAACCGCGACCAGCTGACCGGCCTAGTGCCGCACCGTCAGGACCTGCCGGACGATTTCCTCGCGCGCCTCGGGCGACGCCAGGCGCGCAGCGCCCGCGAGATCGGGCTGATGCGCGACTGGTACCAGGACCGGCGCTGCGCTGCTGAGGGGCTCGGGGAGTACTTCGAGGCCCAGGAGTTGCCCGAGGGAATCTGCGCCACCGCCGCCGTGCGCTGCTCGAGTTGCTGGACCACCCGCCGGAGCCCGGGCGAGGTGCCCCCGGGCCTGCTGTCGGCTTTCCAGACCCCTCGCCCGCGCCCGCTGTCTGTCGGCGCCGGTCGCCCCCAGGCCGAGCGTCGCCTCGACGACGCTGTCGAGCGCCTGGTCTGGGACAACTTCCATGGACTCACCCCGCACCTAATCCGGCACGTCCTGCGGGGTGCCGACTCCTATTTCGACCGGCGGGCGGGCCGACGCCGGACTCTGTGGCCGCGCCTGCTCCACCACCGGCTGCGCGGCATGCTGCCGGGCCTGTCAGAGCGCGACCTGAACGCGAGCGTCGAACGCCTGCGCGCCACCGGTGTGCTCGTGGAGGGGGCCGAGGGGCGAATGCGGCTCGTCCGCCACGTCCAGTCCGAGCAGGCGCGCGCCGCCCGCGCCGGGGCCCAGTCTGGCGCCGGAGCGCTGGGCGCGTGACCGTGGCGGCCCGCGTCGAGCCGGGCGAGCTCTTCCTGCCCGAGCTGACAGTTGGCACCCACGCACTGTTGAGGCGCGATCGCGAGCACATCGAGCAGTACCTGTTCGCGGTGATCGAACAGCGCCGGCTCGCACTGGCGGTGCCGAGCTTGTGGAACGCCCTCTACTTTGGCTGGGACCTGGAAGCGCGCGGCTACGTGGCGGTCCCGAGCGCCTTCGAAGAGGCGCTCGCGCGGATCGTGATGGGCGGGCGCCACGACGCCCTGCCGGTCGGGGCACTCTTGCGGGTCACCTGGGGTGAGCACGCCTTCTGGGCCGAGGTGCTCCACAAGACCGGGGCCCGGCCCCAGGCCGATGCCGGCTGGCTGGCCAGCGAGCTGTCCTGCGCGCGTGCCACCGAGGAGGACGGGCGGGTGGTCCTGCGCGAGCGGTTGGTGATCGATCCGGCCGTCTTCGGCCCCGAGCTCGCCCCGAGCGCGGTCCAGCTCGAGCGCGCGCGCAGGCACGGGCGCTGGCTGGACGCGCGCGGACACCTGGAGATCGACGCCGATTACCCCGACATCCGGGCCGCTGACCTGGATGACACCGCCTTCTTCGCCCGCTGGATGTGGGACAACCATCGCCCCGTGCTTGCCGGCGGCCGCCTACGCGCCTGCCTGGAACCGCAGGCGGGTGAGGACGACCTCCAGGACGCCTTCCTGGCGAGCCTTGCCGTCGTCGAGGAGATCGCCTCCGGGATCGCCGGGCTCGGGCGCTGGCGCGCTCACTACTTCGCGCTGTCCGACTACCACGGCGTGCTCGACTCTCCCGAGCACCCCTTCAACCGCCAAGGGCTCGAGTGGCTCGCCCGCAGCCTGGCCCACCCGCCGCGGGGCACCGGCATCGCCTACGCGGCCCTCGGGCCGCGCCTGGCCGAGCTCGAGCGCCACGGAGAGCTCACGGGTAGCGGCTACTCGCTGGCGGTCTGCCACGCAGGGGCCTTCATCCTTGAGCGGCTCGCCGAGGTAGCCCCCGAGGGCCGCGACGCAGACGGCGTCCACCTGCGCCTCGACGACCCCTGGCAGCAAGGCGGGATCTGGCGCGCGGAGGTGATGGAGAGCCGCGGGGCACTCTGCGACCTCGCCCCCGAGCTCGCCCTCGGACTGGGATGGGCCGAAAGCCGGGGTCTCCTCGAGCTTGACGGCGAGTCGGAGCCCCTCATCGACGAGGAGGAGGGCGAGCACGAGCCCGAGATCCTGCTCCTCGAGGACCAGATGACCGTCTTCCGGGTCACGCTCGGCACTCGCCATCTCGAGCAGGGCCTGTTGCGGCTGCCGCCCGAGATCGCGGCCGGCTTGGAGCTAGCCCTCGAGGAGGCGGGCTCACCGCGACAGGTGGTGCTCACTCTCGAACTGCCCGGTGAGCAGCTCGAGCGTGCGCTCGCTTCCCAGGCTGTCGGGATGGCCGTCCTCGAGCGCGCCCTCTGCGACATAGAGTGGCCGCTGGCCGCCCATCCGGGGCTGCACCTCCTGGTGAGCTGGAGCATTGGCACCAGCAGCCTGTCGGCGCGCGCCAGCCTACGCGACACGCCGCTCGAACTGGGCGGGTACCTCTACCTGTGGGAGTGCGACGAGCAGGCCCTTGCCCGCGCCCTCGGCCTGGCCGAGATGCCCCGCCGGCCCTCCTCGCTGCGCGCGCTGATCCTCGAGACGCTCCGCCGGCGCGGCCGGGTCGGCCCTGACAGCAGCCGCGCGGCGGTTCCGGGCCCGCTCGCCTCGGCCATCTTCGGGCCGAGCCCCCCGGCTGGCGCCCGCGCGGCGGTGCGCCTCGAACTCGAGCTGATGGAACGCGAAGGGCTTCTCGGGCGCCGAGGCGAGGAGTTCGTTTGGACCCCGCGGACGCAGCGGCCCCGACAGGCGCCGGACCTCGGCGCCCTCCGCGACTACCTCGCAACCACCGCCACCCGCCGGGAAGGTCTCACCCGCCGCCACACCGTCGTCCTCTTCCTGCGCCGGCTCCCGCCCGGGCATCGGGCGAGCATCGAGAAGGAGCGCAGCTACGCGGACGAGGTCGCCCGCGAGGGGCTCGTCCACCATCTGCCGGCACAGCTGCCGGCCGGGTTCACGTACGTCAGCACCCACGAACGCGGTACGCACCCGGGCGCGTCGGGGATCCCCCCTATCGCCAATACTGTTCCTCTCGGCCCGGCTGGGCCAGGTCACAGGATCCAGGGGGACGGGTGAGCGAGGAACAGGCCACGGGCGGGCCGGCGCACGCGGGACACCCGCCTGGTTGCGAGGTCTGTGCCATCCTCGGTCAGCTGCGCAGCCGGATCGCCGAGCTGACGGGCGGTGAGCAGGCGCTCGTGATCGCGGCGCTCGACGCGCTCGACAACGACGACGTCGGCCGCCTGTTCAGCCTGCTAGCGCCTCCCCAGCGTCGCAGCATCCTGGGCTCACTCGGCGTCGGCGGCGGCAAGCGGCGGCTGCTGTCCTCCAGCTTTGGCTTTGTCGCCATGCGGATGCGCCAAGAGCCCGAGCCCGCGCGGGTGGCCCTCGCCAGGATGCTCACCTGGGCGGTCTGGGACGAGGTGATCCGCCGGGCGACCGAGCTGGACGGCGACGAGGGCGCGCCGGCGGCCGAAGCGATCGCGGAGGCCGCCGGCGAGTTGGTCTCAACCCACTCGGCGGCGATCGTACGCCTGGCGATCGCCGCCTGCTGGGACGAGAGCCCGGATCCCCATGTCTGCGATCCGGTTGCCCTCGGGATCCTGTTCTCCGACCCGCAGCTGCTGCTACCCGCCTGGTCGTCGATCCGGCAAGAAGCGGCCGACGCCTGCGCGGCGACAGACGCCGCCATGCAGGTCCTCCTCGCCGATGAGCGCGCCGGCGATCTTGAGGAGTGGGGCGCCGATGACTGGGAAGGCGACGGCGCCGACGAGCCCGCGTTCACCGCAGACCCGGCCGGGGCGCTGCGGGCGCTCGCTGACGCCCGTGCCGCGGCCCTCGAGGCCCTCGAGACCCTCGGCCAGGCGATCAGGGATGGAGGTCGTCTCGAGCTTGAGAGGTTGAACGCGCTCTTCGGCCTGGACGCGGCCATGTCCCAGGCCAGCGCAAGCTTCGGCCTCGAGCCGGCGACAACGAGCCTGGACGAGCTGGCCACCCGGCTCGAGGAGTTGGCGGCCCGGGAGCCGCTGTCAGGCCGGCTCGCGGAGATCTCGCGGCTCGAGGGCCCGGCGACGGTGGCACAGGAGCTGTCGCAGGCGCGCCGGCTCGCCGAGGAGCTCCTCGGCGGGGGCTCCTGGGACGAGCGGGCCATGGCACTGGCCCAGGCTCTCGGTGCGCTGGTCGAGCTGAGCACCTGCGATCCGAGCAACGTCGAGCAGCTCCTGTCGCTCGAGGAGACCGCGCGCGCCGGCCTCCCGGCCGAGCTGGCGCGGCTCTGCGCCCTCGCCGGGCGCGGGCTGCATCTGGCCGCAGAGGACCCGGCCCCGCATCTGCCCGGCGCGGATCAGGCCCTCGGAGAGCCGCCGTCCAAGGGCAGTGCAGGACCCGAGCTACCGGACCCGGAGCCTGAGCCCGCGGAGCACACCAAGGTCGCAGAGCCGGAGGACGAGACGGTCGTGGACCTCGAGGTGGTCGCGCCCGAAGTGGTCGAGGCGGTCGCGCCGCCGCCGGCAGTCGAGAACATCCCCTCCGAGCCGGTCGCGTCGGCACCCCCGGACCCGGCGCTGGCCGCCCCCAACCCGGCTGCCTCCTCGAATGCGAACCCGGCGGCGCCGGAGCCGCGCGTGGGACCGGCTGATACGGCCCCGGCCTGGTCTCCGGAAGAGCTCACGGAGCGGCTGAGCGCCTTGGTGGCCGAGCGCCGCTTTGGGCTGGCCCACTGGGCCTCGTGCGCCGGCGGGCGGCCGGCGAGCGCCTGCAGCGCCCTGGAGGCGGCGGCGCTCGCAGCCGCGCTGCGCTCGGGCGCGGGGGATGTGGCGGCCCACCTCGGGAGCCTCCTCGGCCAGCTCGGCGGCGGCCCGCTCGAGGGGGAGCCGGTCGGACAGCTGCTCTGCCTGCAGGCGGCGGTTCGCGCCAGCCTGCTCGCGCCTTACCCGACCGAGGTCGACGACCTGATGCAGGAGCTCGGTGAGACCTTCGCCCACGACCTGCCGGCCCTGTCCGTCCTCGCACAGGCGGTGCGCGAGGCGTCGCTGGCCGGCGTCAGCATCTCGGCGGAGGACCTCAGCCGGGGGCGCGACCTGGCCGAGCTCGAGCAGGCGGCCGGGCAGGCCGGGGAGGGCGCCCGGGACCTGCTCGACCGCCCCCGCTCGCTGAACTTCCAGCGCGCGACGGTCATCTGGCGGCGCTGGGCCGCAGAGAGCGGCTTGGTCGGCGGGTTGCTCGGGCCGGTCGCACGCGACGAGCGCGGGCGGCGCCAAGGCGTCTCCTCCGAGGTGCTGCGCCTGCGCAACCACGCGGAGGTGGAGCGGGAGATCGGCGCGATCGACACCGAGTTGCGCGGCTCGGGCTCCGAGAAGCTCGAAGGACGGGCGCGGCGGATCCTGGTTAAGAGCGTCGGCGACGCCGTCACGATCGCTGGCGCGTGGTGCGACGCACTCGCGGCGCTCGACCAGCGCCGGCCCGAGGCGAGCGAGCCCTTCAACCGGCTGCGGCGCACGGTCGCCGAACTGCGCCCGGCCCTCGGCCGTGAGCTGGAGGCGCTCGCCGAAACCGCCCCGCCCGAGCTGGCGGCAGCCGCCCGCGCCGCCGGGGCCGAGCTCGAGGAGACCCTCGACCTGCTCGACGGCAGGCCACTTAGGGGCGTGGAGGTCTCCCCTGCCCTCGCCCTCGGCGCAGGCCTGCTCCACATCCCCGTCATCGATCTCGACGTAGGCCTGCGCCCACGACCGAACAGCCCCCTCACCTTGCACGCGCTCGCCGGGCTCACCGACGCCGTGAGCGCCTTCGGCGCGCGCATGGCCCGGCGCGACTTGCTCGGCGCCGCCAGCCTGCTCGATTGGATGGAGGCGCGCGGGGAGGACGTCGGTGAGCTGCGCCCGCGCTACCACCAGGCGCACGCGACCGGACGCGGCGAAGTCGACCAGCGGGTCGCAAGCGCTGGGGCCTCGCTCGACCTCTCCCGCCGCCAGAACTACCTCAGCGAGGACGAGTGGCGGGATCTCACCGGGCGGCTTGAGCGCGCTGGCGCCCCTGGGCGCCTCGATCTCGACGCCGCGCTCGGTGAGCTCGATGCGATTGAGGGCGAGTTCGCCCAGGCCCGTGAGGCCACGCTGGAGCGGTTCCGCGAGCGCCTGCGCGAGCGCAGCGCGGCCTCCACCCAGGTCGCGCAGGCGGCCGTGCGCATCGAGGCCCTCCTCGAGCGCGGTGACCTGGCCACCGCCGAGGAGTACCTCGTCCTGGCCGAGGCTGGCGAGAGCCCGCCGAGCGCCGAGGAGATCCCGGACCATCTGCGCCGTTTCTTCCCGGCGGTGCCGGAGTCGCTGGCGGGGGTCGGTGCGCCACGGATCCTCGAGGCGGCCGCCCGCGGCCTGTCGATCGGCCACCTCGACTTCGCCACCGTCAGCGAGACCCAGCGCAAGGTCGTGCACCGCGCCCTCGAGGCATGGTTCGGACTGTTCGCCGGTAAGAAGACCGACGCCACCAGCGTGCGGTTGGCGTTGCGCCTGGCCGGGATCGAGGCGGCCAAGGTCACGCAGCTCGAGATGCCCGCTCCCGGGCGTGCCTGGCTCGAGCTGGCAGGGGTCCAGCGCATCGGCGACTCGCTAGTGCCAGCGTTCGGCTCGGCCAGTGGCGACACCCTGCGGGTGCTCCTGTGCCGCTCCGCCGAGCCCGAGACGCTCTTGGGGTGGGTGTCTCAGGACACCTCCGATCGCCCGGTACTGGTCCTCCAGCGCGGCACGCTTTCGCCCGCCCAGCGCCGCGAGCTCGCGAGCCTCTGCCGTAAGAGCGGGCGGACCGTCGCAGTCATCGACGACGCCGTCATGGCCTATCTGGGGGCTCAGGGCGGTCGGCGCTTCGACACCCTCATGCGGATCACCCTCGCCTTCAGTGCGACCAACCCGTACCAGCCCGAAGTCGCCGGCAACGTGCCAGTAGAGATGTTCTACGGCCGTTCGGAGGAGCGCAGCCGGATTGTGTCCGCCTCGGGAACCTCGCTCATATACGGCGGCCGCCAGCTCGGCAAGTCGGCGCTGCTGCGTGCGGCCGCCCGTCGCTTCGAGCAGACGCCCGAGCAGGTGGCCCTCTATGTCGACCTGCACGCGGCTGAGATCGCCACCCAGAGCGACCCGGGCCTCGTCTGGATCCTGATCCACGAGCAGTTGTGCCAGCGGGGGCTGGCCGGCGCTCAATCGCGCCAGCCGAATGCGACGATCGTACGGGGAGCGATCAACTCCTGGCTGGAGGGGAACCCCCAGCGGCGGCTGCTGCTGCTGTTGGACGAGTGCGACACCTTCTTCGACCAGGACGCCGCCAAGGACTTCCAGAACACGCGGCTGGTCCGCAGCCTGATGGACGAAACGGGGCACCGGGCAAAGGTCGTCTTCGCCGGCCTGCACCAGGTCCAGCGGTTCGCCGGCATCCCCAACCAGCCCCTGGCTCACCTGGGCAAACCTCAGCCGATTGGGCCGCTCGCGCCCTCGCAGGCCTTTGCGCTGCTCCAGGTCCCGCTGGCCGCCCTCGGCTTCGAGGCCGACGAGGACCTGCTCGCACGCGCTCTCGCCTACACCAACTACTCGCCCTTGAACCTGCAGTTGTTCGGGCGTGCCCTTGTCGAGCTGCTGCTCAGCCGGCCGCCTGGGCCCGAGGGCCCGCCCTGGGCGGTCACCGAGGCCGACATCGAGGCGGTCGCCGAGAGCCCGGCGCTCCAGGCCGAGATCCGGGGCCGCTTCCAGCTCACCCTCTCGCTGGACCCGCGCTACAGGGTGATGGCCTACGTGATGGCCTACCGCACCTACGAGGATGGGCCCGGCAAGCCCCTGGCTCTGCGCGAGCTGCGTCAGGAGTGCGACGAGTGGTGGGCGACGGGCTTCGCCGGCCTGTCGGCGGACGAGTTCCGCGCTCTGGTGGAGGAGATGCGCGGGCTCGGCGTCCTCGCAGTCGCCCGCTCGGGCGGCTTCATCATGCGCTCCCCCTCGGTGCTGCGGATGCTCGGCACCGAGGACGAGGTGGTGACCGAGCTGGTTGACGCGGGCATGCGCGAGTTGCCACCGGCTGGCTTCATGGGCGCTCTCGCTCGTCGGCCGCTTGCCGGCGGCGCGGGGCCGACCCGGCGCTCGCCGCTGTCGGAGCAGCAGTTGGCCGAGCTGGTTGTGGAACGCCACACCCGCATCTATCTGGTGGTCGGGACCGCCGCGACCGGGATCGACATGGTCGCCGCGGCGATCACCCACGCCACTCGCGCCATCGGCCGTCAGGATGGGGTCACGGTCGCCGGGACTCGCAACAGCTTCACCCACGCCCTCTCGGGTGGCAGCCCGGGGCAGCACCATGTGATCGTCTCGGACCTACGCGGGGTCGGCGAGCAGAGCGCCCGCGAGAGCATCGCGCTGACCCAGCGGGTCGCCCCGCCCTCAGGGGTCACGCGCTCGGTCGTGTTCATCGGCGGCCCTCCGTCACAGGCGGGCCTCGTGGGGGATCCGCCCGAGGGTCTCGAGCTGGTCGAGCTGCGCCGCTACGACCAGCCGGCACTCGAGGCATGGGCGATCGATGAGCAGCGTGCGTTCCAGGACGCCGATAGCCGCCGGCGCCTGCTTGAGCTGACTGGCGGCTGGCCGCGCCTCATCGAGCGGGTGAGCGAGCGTCTGCAGGCCCACGGCGAGGAGGCTGAGACGGCACTCGGCTGGCTCGAGCAGTGGCTGGCGAGCCCGGCGGGCGCGGAGACCTTCCTGATCGAGGTCGGACTCGACGACGAGGACCTCGCCCGCTGCTACCGGGTTATCGCCGACACAGTCAGCGACCCCGAACCGGCCGGCGAGCTTGAGGACCTGGTCAGTGGGCTGCATCCCAAGCCGGCCGCGGCGATCAGGCTGT
Source organism: Thermoleophilia bacterium (assembly GCA_050249835.1). GTDB lineage: Bacteria > Actinomycetota > Thermoleophilia > Miltoncostaeales > Miltoncostaeaceae > Miltoncostaea. The sequence continues at coordinate 339 of JBFWPT010000004.1, read as the reverse complement.
TGCGCTCCCTCGGGATTCTCACCGTAAGCCCCGAGAGCGGCCACCTGTCGCCTGAGCCCGTTCTCGGCGGGGTCTGGTCCTCGACTCACCGGTCCAACGGCACCGTGAGCACCTAACCGCTGGTTCCAAGAAAGGTCCCTTTCACGACGGCGACGCGATCGGCGTCGCCGTCATCACGCGAAGTGCCACCAGCCCGGCAATCCGGGTGGACCGCGGGCCACGTCCGTCAAGGTGGTGTACGAGGCGGCGCGCTGATCCGTCGTCATCCTCGTCGTCGATCTACGCGGCCTGTTCGAGTAGCAGCTCCTCGGGCTCGGTGACGGGGTCGGGGCGAAGCAG
>JBFWPT010000003.1:167946-176338 GCA_050249835.1 Thermoleophilia bacterium | reverse complement strand
CCGCGGGGCGGCTCGGTGATGACCGTGCGGAGGCGGTTGCCGTCGGCCCGCTCGGCGTACTGCTCGCCGCTGATGACCTGGAGGAACCACAGGCGCACGAGCAGGACCCCGAGCAGCGCCATGGCGATGCCGCCCAGGATCGCGATGCGCACGGCGATCCGCGGGGTGAGGGTGGGCGCCCATCCCCCGCCGGCGGATCCGCCGGGGCGCCGCGGCCGCATGACGGTGCTCACGTGCTCATCCCGTAGAAGTCGACGACGCGCGGCGGGCTCAGCAGGCGCCGGGCGACGAGCAGGATGGGCGGGCTCAGCAGGGCCGTCAGCGCGAGGGTCGGGAACAGCACCTCGGCCACGAACTCCGACGCCGGCATGCGGTTGCCCAGCAGGAGCTGGAAGAGCATGTAGCCGACCTGCACCACGAGGGCCGCGACCACGGACAGGGCCAGGGGCGCCAGGAGGCTCGACGACTCCTCGCGCTCGCAGTAGCGGCCGCACCATGCGCCCACGATCAGGTAGAGCAGCGCGAGCACCCCGAGGGTGCCGATCGGCGCCGTCAGCTCCACGAGCAGCCCGGCGGAGAACCCGGTGATCGCGCCGACCAGCGTGCCGCGGCAGAGCGCCACGACCACGACGGTCGGGGCGAGGAGGTCCGGGATGCCGTCGGCCAGGTTGATGTACGGCATGATCGACACCTGGACGAGCACCACGGCGACGACCAGGGCGGCGATGCGGCCGAGGCGCGCGCGGCCGGGCCCGGCCGCGGGGCGGCGGGTGGCGGGGCCCACCGTGCGGGGGGGCGCCGTCGTCACCGGCCCTGCGCCCGCCGCTTCGCCTCGGGGCTCTCGGGCACGAGCACGGCGAGGTAGGAGAGCTGGCGCGGGTCGACGTAGGGCGTGACCTGCACCGTGAAGGAGACGTCGACCTCCTGGCGGCCGACGCTCGTGATCTGGCCGATGGGCAGGCCCTTCGGGTAGATCGACGGCAGCCCGCCGCCCGAGAAGCCGCGCGTGACGACCGCCTGCAGCTCCTTCACCGGCGCCTCCCGCGGGATGTCCGTGAGCGAGAGCTGGCCGGGGCTGGTGGACCGCACGAGGCCCGGGTACCCGCCCGCCTCGGGCACGGTGGCGCCGACCTGGGTGCGCCCGTCGGTGATGAACGCGACGTCGGCGGAGTTCGCCTGCACCGAGGTCACGACCCCGACCAGCGCGGCGCCGGTCCCGGTGCCGGCGAGCACAGGGGAGTTGCGCACGATGCCGTCGGAGGATCCCTTGTTGATGCGCGCCGAGCGGAACCAGTCGCTGATCGAGCGCGTGGTCACCAGGGCGACCTCGGCCCGGTAGCCGCCGAGGCCCCTCTCCGTGTCGACGAGGGCCTCGACCCCCGCGAGCGCCTGCAGCTCGGTGAGCTCCTGCTGCTGCACGGCGTCGAAGGTGACGCGGCCGCGCAGCTCGTCGTTCTGGGCCTGGAGGGCCGCGGCGCGGTCGCGGGCGTCCCGGAGGCTGGTGAGCCAGCCCCAGGCGTCGCGGAACGGCTCCACCGCGCGGGTCGCGACCTCCTGGACGGGCGACACGACGCTGCCCGCGACGGACTGGACCCCGTGCAGGGGCCCGCTCGACGACTCGCGGAAGTACCCGGTGAAGATCACGAGACAGACGATCACGAGGGCGGCGATCACGCCCCGCCGGAGGGTCGTCCGGCGGCGGGCGACACCGGAGCTCCCGGACGTCGACATCAGGTGCCGTTCCTCAGTAGCGCTTCCGGTGTCGACCGTTGGACGAGGCCTTCTGCATCACCTCGAACTCCTCGAGGGAGCGGCCGGAGCCGACGGCCACGCAGGTCAGCGGGGACTCCGCCACGTGGATCGGCATCTCGGTCTCGCGGCGCAGGCGCTCGTCGAGGCCCTGCAGCAGGGAGCCGCCGCCGGCCAGCATGATGCCGCGGTCCATGATGTCCGAGGCCAACTCCGGCGGGGTCTTGTCGAGGGTGCTCTTCACGGCGTCGACGATCTGGAGCGTGGGCTCCTCGAGGGCCTCGCGCACATCCTCGGAGGACAGCACGACGGTCTTCGGAAGTCCCGTGATCATGTCGCGGCCCCGGATCTCCGCCTGCACCTCCTCGCGGAGGGGGTAGGCGGAGCCGATCTCGAGCTTCACCTCCTCGGCGGTCTGGCTGCCGATCATCAGCTTGTACTCCTTCTTGACGTAGCTGATGATCGCCTCGTCCAGCTCGTCGCCGCCGACGCGGATCGACTGCGCCACGACGATGCCGCCGAGCGAGATGACGGCCACCTCGGTGGTGCCGCCGCCGATGTCCACGACCATGTTCCCGGTCGGCTCGGCCACCGGCAGCCCGGCGCCGATCGCGGCGGCCATGGGCTCCTCGATGAGGAACGCGCTGCGCGCGCCGGCCGACAGGGTCGCCTCCTCCACCGCGCGCTTCTCGACGCCGGTGACGCCCGACGGCACGCAGACCACCACCCGCGGGTGCGCCCACCGGTTCTGGTGCACCTTCTGGATGAAGTGGCGGAGCATCTGCTCGGTCACGTCGAAGTCGGCGATGACGCCGTCCTTGAGCGGGCGGATGGCGCTGATGTTGCCGGGGGTGCGGCCCAGCATCCGCTTCGCCTCGATGCCCACGGCGTGGACCTCGCCCGAGCGCTGGTCGATGGCGACCACCGACGGCTCGGACAGCACGATGCCGCGGCCGCGGACGTAGACCAGCGTGTTGGCGGTGCCGAGGTCGACGGCCATGTCTCGTCCGCCGAAACCGGTCAGGTAGCTCCAGAAGCCGATCGGTCGCCTCCCCCTGAGTGTGGCTGCGCGGCCGCGAGCGCGAGCGACCCTGCAAAGCGCGGGATTCTAGCCGAAGCGGGCACCGGTGCGGGCATCGGGCGGGACGCCCCGGGCCGCGGCTACCGTACCCCCTCGCCCCGGCCTCCGCCACCCGCCCCACCCGGTCCGCGGCGTCCCGTGGCTCCGCTACCCTCCCCCGGATGGCCCCGCCCCCGCTCTTCGCCGACGACAACAGCTCCTACCGCCGGGCCATGCGGCGGGCCGAGCAGGAGGAGAAGGTGCGGGAGCAGCGGCGCCGCGAGATCCTCGCCACGCTGCGCCGGCTGAAGGAGGAGGCGGGCGACGCCTCCATCGTCGCCGAGCGCGAGCGGGCCCGCCGCCACGCGGACGTCCTGGAGCGCTACCCGCCCCTCTGGTGACCGTGCCGGACGCCACCGGGGACACCAGCGTCCTCGACGAGCTGCGCCGCACCGAGTACGCACGCCTGGACGCGACCGGCCAGGTCTACCTGGACTACACCGGCGGCTCCCTCTACGCGCAGTCCCAGATCGACGAGCACCACCGGCTGATGCGCGAGCGGGTGTACGGGAACCCGCACTCGTTCAACCCGACCTCGTCGGCGTCGACCGTGCTCGTGGAGGAGGCCCGCGCGGACGTGCTCGCCTTCTTCCGCGCCGACCCGGACGAGTACGAGTGCGTCTTCACGGCCAACGCGACCGGCGCGCTGCGCCTGGTGGGCGAGGCGTACCCGTTCGGCCCCGGCGACCGCTTCCTGCTGACCTTCGACAACCACAACTCGGTCAACGGGATCCGCCAGTTCGCCCGCTCCCACGGCGCGTCGACGGCCTACGTCCCCCTGGAGGCGCCCGACCTGCGCGTGCCGGAGGGCCTGCTGGAGCGGTACCTGGAGGACGCCGACCCGGCCGCCCACAACCTCTTCGCCTTCCCGGCGCAGTCCAACTTCAGCGGCGTCAAGCACCCGCTCGAGTGGATCGCGCTGGCACAGGAGCGGGGCTGGGACGTGGTCGTCGACTGCGCGGCCTTCGTGCCCACCAGCCGGCTGGACCTGTCGCTCTGGACGCCCGACTTCGTCCCGATCTCGTTCTACAAGATGTTCGGCTACCCCACCGGCCTCGGCGCGCTGCTCGCCCGCCGCGACTCCCTGGAGCGGCTGGAGCGTCCGTGGTTCAGCGGCGGCACCGTCGTCGCGGCGAACGTCCAGGGCGACCTGGTCGTCCCCCACCACGGGCACGCCCACTTCGAGGACGGGACGGTCGACTACCTCGGCATCCCGGCCGTCGGCATCGGCCTGCGCCACCTGGACGGGATCGGCATGGAGACGATCTCCCGGCGGGTCGAAGAGCTCGGGACCCTGCTGCTGGAGGGCCTCGCGGGGCTCCGGCACACCGACGGCAGCCCGGGTGCCCGGGTGTACGGCCCGGCGGGCTGGGACCGCCGCGGCGGCACGATCTCGTTCAACTTCCTCCACCCGGACGGCCGCGCCGTGGACGAGCGGTACGTGGACATCGTGGCCGCCGAGCACCGCATCTCGCTGAGGACGGGCTGCTTCTGCAACGCCGGGGCGGGCGAGACGGCGTTCTCGATCTCGAAGGACACCCTCATCGGCGCCGAGTTCGCCGACGGGATGATCCTCGACGACTACCTGGAGCTGGCGGGGATGCCGACGGGCGGCGCGATACGCGTCTCCCTGGGCATCGCGGCGAACCACGCCGACCTGGAGCGCTTCATGGCCTTCGCGGCCACCTTCCGGGACCTGACCGCGGTCCCCTCCGGCCTGCCGCCCCGGCTGGCCTGCTAGCGGGAGGCGAGGCGCGCCTGGGGGCGCAGCGCCTGGCGCATGGCGGTGGTGAGGTTGCGCAGGATGACGTCGATGAAGGCGCGCGACCCCGCCGACTCGCCCCCGTAGAGGCGCTGGAAGGCCTCCTGGGGCAGCACGAGCAGCAGCGTCCGCTCGCGGGTGGTGGCCGTGACCGGCGAGGGGCCGCCGTCCACGAGGCTCTCGTAGCCGAAGGCCGTGCCCGGGCCGGCCAGGCCCACCCGGATGCGGCGCCCCCCGCGCACGATCACCCGCTCCACCGCCCCGTTCATCGTGAGGTAGCACGAGCCGGACAGCTCCCCCTCGGCCAGCAGCGTCCGGTGCGCCTCGCAGGTGGCGAAGCGGCCGGCCGTGAGGAAGCCCCAGAGCGCGAGGCTGTCGAAGTCGCGGAACGTGGCGAGCCGGCGCACGTAGCGGTGGTCCGGGGGCCCGCTCTCCTCGAGGGCGGCGCGGTCGCCGGGGTCGACGACGGCCGGGCCGACGCCGAGCGGGGCGGCGATCGCCTGGAGCTGGAGGCGCACGCGGGTGCAGGCCACCTCCGCGATGCGGCGCTTCAGGGTGAAGGCGGTCGCGTGGTTGCGGAGCATGAGGGCCGTGAAGTCGGCGCGGCCCAGGGCGAGCAGGACCGACGGCTCCTCCGCGCGGGCGGTCGTGGGGTGGGCGCCGCCGTCCAGCAGCGGGATCTCGCCCAGGATCTCCCCCGGCCCCCGGCGCGCGATCCGCACCTCGCGGCCCCCCGGCAGCAGCAGGGAGATCGCCGCGGCGCCGTCGGCCACGATCAGCATCTCCCGGGGCTCGTCGCCGATCCGCCAGAGCACCTCGCCCGCGGGCACGACCCGGCGCCGCACCACGCGCGCGAGCTCCTGGAGCTCCGCCTCGGGCAGGCCGTCGAGCAGGGGCACGGCCGCCAGGGCCGCCATCTCGTCGCCGGCCGCGGCCGCGCCCACCGCCACGCGCTCAGACATCCAGGTCCAGCGTCTCGAAGGCCAGGCCGTCCGGCGTGCGCTCGGCGGTGAGCATCGAGTACTCGGGCACCTCCAGCCAGGTGGAGATGTCCAGCGTGAGCGGCTCGGAGGCGATCAGCAGCGAGCGCACCCCGTCCCCGGCCACCATCGCCGAGCGGCCGTCGTGCTCCTCGTACGCGCCCCCCGCCGTGTACCAGAGGGAGACGTACGGGAGGTCGGTCTCGAGGAGCGTGTCCTCCTCGGGGTACCAGCCGTAGTCGAACGAGAAGCGGGTCGCCACGATCGCATCGCCGGTGGCCAGGCAGAGGTTGATGGGCGAGGAGGTGTCGATGCCCTCCTGCTCGCGCACCGCCCGCAGGATCCGCAGGGCCTCCTGGACCGCGTCGGCCATCTCGGCCGTGCCGGGCATGCCGAACGGGTCGTCGAGCTGCGACAGGACCAGCGCGTAGATCCACTCGGAGTCCGTGGTGCCCTGGATCATCCGGGCCAGCTCGGGGCGGATGTGCGCCAGCAGGGCGAAGCGCATGCGGCCGAACTCGCGGAGGTGCCCGTTGTGGGCGAGGGACATCCGCGCGCCGGGGAAGCGGAACGGGTGGACGTTGGTCTCGGCGACGACCTCGCGGGGGTTGTGGCTCACGCCCCGGACGTGGGCGATGAGGCAGGTGGGCGCGAGCTTCCCGGACAGCGCCCGCAGGTTGCGGTCGAAGGTCGGGAGGGTCGTGACGCGGTAGTGGAAGGGCTCCTCCCGGTGCACCGAGCGGTCGTCCCAGGCGACCATCCCGAACCCCGCGAGGTTCAGGAACCCGGCCATCATCCGGGGGCTGTAGGTCTGGCGCACGAGCGACGAGTCCGTCTCGAAGAGGACGTGCGCGAGGTCGACCGGCTCGCCCAGGTACCCGAGGATGCGGCACATCAGGCGGCCCCCCCGTCTGACGGTTGTCGCCCCCGCGACCCTCCCGGTAGCCTCGCAGGGGCCGCGACGACGGGGGGTGGCATGAAGGCGTTTCTCTGCGGGGTGCTGGTGCCGGGCTGCGAGGCCTCGTTCGAGGCCGAGTCCGAGGAGGAGCTGCTCGTCCACATCGCCGCCCACGCGCGCGACGAGCACGGCATGCACGAGGTGCCGCCCGAGGTCCTCGACGCGATCCGGGCGACGATCACGGAGAGCTAGCGGGACCCGTTCCGGCCGCGGCGCCCTCGGCGAGCGCCGGCGCGGGGATGGCCGGCAGGTCGGCCACCACGGACGGCGCGCCCGGGACCGCGCAGACGCCGCCGGCGCAGACCTCGTAGGCGGGGTCGGCCGTCGCCATGCCGCGGCGCACCAGGAACGCGTGGATCTCGCACCCGACGCAGAACCCGAGCACGGACTCGAGCCAGAGGAAGACGAGGCAGATGATGCAGAGGGTCCGCGGCAGGTAGCCGGTGATGCCGGCGTTCGTGATGACGGTCATGGCGCCCGCGATCCCGACGCCGATGAACCACGCGAAGCGCTTCGGCTTCGCCGAGACCCACTCGGGCGGGTAGCGGCGCGTCAGCAGCCGGGCGACGAGCCCCGCCGGCGACCGGTGGATCCCCGCGGTCACGCGGATGGCGAACTCGACCAGCATGAACACCGAGACGATGCGCAGCAGCACGTAGTCCTGGTCGAGCAGGGCGTAGAAGAACGCGATCGCGCCCAGCACCAGCAGCAGCCCGGCCGCGGCGCGCACCTGCCGCTCCTCGAACACGGCGGCGCGCAGGGGCGTCCCGGCCGCCGTGGTCCCCTCGATGTGCTGCCCGTACGCGATCGCCACTCCCGGCCCCCTCCTGACGCCGTCGGGACAACGATCCCGGACGGAGCCGGGTCGCGCAATCCCCGGAACGTCCAGGCATCGCGTCAGGAGTGGGTGTCGCGCCTCTCGATGGCGTACTCGACGGCGGCGCGGATGTCGGCCTCGCTCGCGTCCCCGGGCACGCCGCGCTGACCGTACTGCGAGCCCCAGAGCGCGAGGATGGAGCCCGCCGCCTCCGCCAGCGACTTCGCCTTCTGGTAGCCGCCGTACTCCACGAAGCGGGCCTTGCGGCCGCTCTGCCACCGCCAGATGGTGTCGCCGTCGGCCTCGTGGATAATCGCGTAGAGCTTGTCGTCGCTCATCGTCCCTCCCCCGTTCCGGTCGTCGCAGTATCGCGGGCGGCCGCGGCCCAGGGGGTGAGGCCGAGCCCCTCCAGCGTCGCCGCCAACGTCGCCACGGGCAGGCCCACGACCGTCGAGGGGTCCCCCTCCACCCGCAGCACGAGCGCGGCGCCGGAGCCCTGGATGGCGTACCCGCCGGCCCGGTCGCGCCACTCCCCGCCGTCCAGGTACCAGGCGAGCAGGGGCTCCGTGAGCGCCCGGAAGATCACCCGGGCGTCGTCGGCCAGCTCGTAGCGGGCCTCGGCGGTGCAGACGCAGACGGCCGAGCGGACCACGTGGGCCCGCCCCGACAACGACCGGAGCATCGCCTCGGCGGCGTCCCGGTCCGGCGGCTTGCCGAGGGCGCGGCCGTCGAGGATCACCTCGGTGTCCGCCCCCACCACGGCCCCGCCGGCGGGGACGCCGGCCCGCGCGACGACCTCCTCGGCCTTCGCGCGGGCGTTCGCGACCGGGTCCGGGCCCTCCTCGGCGCGCGAGGCCACGACCCGGAACTCCACCCCGAGCGCCCCGAGGAGCGCCCGCCGCTGGGGCGAGCGCGACGCCAGGACGATCACCGCGTCGGAGTCAGCGGCCTGAAGCCGTCGGAGATCGTGGATGCGGGGCGCGAAAGCGCCGCGTCAGACGGGATT